>NZ_JBDIZK010000004.1:0-357320 GCF_039652585.1 Sphingomonas rustica
CGACTTCGAGGCCGATTATCCCGCTATGGTCGAGCCAGCCTATATCCTGTTCGAGGGGAATGGTTCGGGCGAGTTCGCCTTCGGATGCTGCACCGGACACATCTGGGAGGCGAGCAACACCGAGGCGACCAGCATCGACTTCTCCTGGGACGGCAGCGACGAAATGACCGAGGTAGCCGGAGATGGCTCAGCCGAACTCCAGTCGGACGGCTCCCTCCACGGCGAAATCTGCTACCGTTATGGCGACGAATATCCCTTCATCGCCCGAAAATGGACTTCTTCAACAGCCTGCTAGAGCGTTTTCGATGCCGCATTTTCCAAGTCGTTGACCGTATACGGTCAACTTGAAAATGCTCTAGCCGCGCCTCACCGCGCGACCGTACTCAGCCGCGAGTGCCGGTTGAGGCTTTCCTGCATATGCTGGCGCGCGCATTGCCGGGCGGTCGACGGATCCATGCGGACGATCGCATCGAGGATCGCGTCATGTTCGCGGTGGATCATCTCGGCATAACGGCGATGCCCCTCTTCGGATTCGTCGCGCAGGTACAGGGTGCGCGGAGGAACGAGCCGGACGCCCAGGAAATCGATGATCCGGACATAATAGTCGTTCTGCGTCGCCCGGGCGATGGCGAGATGGAATTCGGAATCGGCGCGCGCCGCCGCCTCGGCATCGCCGCCGGTCTGCGCCATGCGCTCCAGCGCGTCGCGGATCGCGACGATGTCTGCAGTGGTCCGGCGCGATGCGGCGAGCGCCGCCATCTCGGCCTCCACGGCCAGTCGGATCTCGAGCAGCTTGATGACGTCGGCAAGCTCGACCAGCTCCTCACGCGTGACCTGGAATGCCCGATAGGGCGCGTTCTCGGCGACATAGACGCCCGAGCCCTGGCGCGAGAGCGTCAGTCCCTGGGCGGAGAGCCGGGCAAAGGCCTCGCGCACCACGGTGCGGCTGACCGATTCGGCTTCCGCCACGTCCTTCTGCGACGGCAGGCGCGAGCCGGGAGCCCAGGCGCCGGAGCGGATCTGGCGTTCGAGGCTTTCATAGAGACGGTCGGTAAGCGAGTCCGACATGGCAGCGATCTTTCTTCTGAAACTCGGGGCGACGGGGCAATCAGCGGGCCGGATCGAACTCGGGAGTCTGACCGGACACATGTCGCACCCAGTCCGCCTCGGTTCGAAAATCCGGTCCGCCGCTCCATGCCGCGCCCATATAATAGACAAAGGGTTGATCCGCCTCGACGCGGATCAGGACAAGGTGATTGTTGGCATCGTCGCGGATCGCCTCGATCCGTTTCGGATCGACCATCAGCGCCACGCCCATCGATCCCTTGCCCGGCTCGTCCGGCCCCCACCACACCAGCCGGCCGCGCGCGCGATCCACGGTCAGGCGGCCGGGGCGGTCCGATGTCGCCTTGCGGCTGATGCCGATGCCGACGACCAGCGGACCCGGCTTGTCCGAGTGGATCGTCGAGACCATGCGCGTGAAATTGGTGCCGAGCGGCAGCGAGAAGCGGCGCGTTTCCCAGACGCTGCGCGCGGTCCCGACCGGCCAGGGCGCATAATCGACCTCGAACCGCGCCTCGTCCGGTCCATTCTTCAGGATCCGGTGCCCGCGATAGTTGCGCGACACCCACAGCTTGTTGTCCTGCCAGACGCCCAAGCCGCCGGCACCGCGGAATTCGTTGACGTTGTAGAAGTCGAGCCCCTCGCCATGATCGGCATGCTGGTCGCCGGTGCGCAGCTGGCGGTCCATGAACGGCCAGCGAAACCGCTTGCCCCAGGCATCGATGCCGGACGTCGAGGGCGGCTCGACCGCCTCGAGCGCCGCGCCATAGATGCGATGCGCGGTCCGGTCATTCTCCCAGAGGAGATCGTCATAGCGATAATCGGCGACCACCACCGTCGCGCGGGGCACATGGTCCGGCGCCGGCTTCATCGGCGGCCGGGCCACCCGAGCGGTTTCGGCACCCGGCGTCTGCGCGTGCGCGACCGTCACCCAAGACAGCGCCGCGATCACTGCGCAGCCAAGCCCCCTGGCGGCCCTCGTCATATCCCCTCCTCAACCTTGCCCGCCAGCTTATACGATAACTTATCGCCGCTGTCATGCTCCCAGATAAAATGGGCTTTATTCCTTTTGTATCATTAACTTGATAGTCCCATTCGCGACATTTGTCCCCGCGGGAATGCGCCATAGATAAAAAGTTATACTACAACTTATTGCACTTTCCGGATCGGTCGGTTAGGTGCCGGGCAACGATCGGACGACTCGGCATATCAGCCCGGGCAGGTCGCAGGGAAAAGGGGAGGTTTGCATGAGGTTGAACAGGAATCCTGTGTCCGCGGCTCGGCCCGAGTGGCGGTTTGGCGCGTCACTTCTCGGGCTGGCGCTGGCGTTGCAGTCGGGTGCCGCCCTGGCGCAGTCGGCTCCCGCGGACGAACAGACCGAGACGCAGGAAGACCCTGCCTCCGAAATCGTCGTCACCGGCTTTCGCGGCAGCCTGAGCCGTGCGCTCGATATCAAGCGCAACCAGGCAGGCATCGTCGACACCATCTTGGCCGAGGATATCGGCAAGTTCCCCGACGCGAACCTGGCCGAATCGATGCAGCGCGTGCCCGGCGTCGCGCTGACCCGCGGCGACGGCGGCGAGGGCCGCGCGATCACGGTGCGCGGCTTGGGTCCGATCTTCACCCGCACCCGCGTCAACGGCATGGAAGCGAACAGCGGCATTTCCGGGTCGGACGTCCAGGGCACCAGCGGCCGCAGCCGCGGGTTCGACTTTAACGTCTTCGCCTCGGAAATCTTCCAGAACCTGACGGTGCGGAAAACCTATTCGGCCGACACGTCGGAAGGCTCGCTGGGCGCCACGGTCGACCTGCGCTCGCCGCGGCCGCTCGATTACAAGCAGGACTTCGTCCTCGCCGCCTCCGCCAAGGTCATCTACAACGACCTCAACCAGGATGCGGGACCGCGCCTGGCCGGGCTGCTGTCGAAGCAGTTCGCCGACGGCACGTTCGGCGTGCTCGTGTCGGCCGCCTATACCCAGCGCAAGACCCGTGAAGAGGGCTATTCGCCCGCCGGGATCATGCCCGCGCTGGTCGATGGCGGCTTCTGCAGCCCGATCGGGGTCACGCCGCAGAACCCCGCCACCGATCCGATGAAGGGCACCGATGCCGCAAATTGCGCCACCGGCGTACCGCGCACCGGATCGGTCGCGGCCTATCAGGCGGTGGTCGGCGGCGGCGGGTTCCACCCCCGTTTCCCGCGCTACATGCGCAGCGACCAGGACTATGAGCGGCTGGGCCTCACCGCATCGCTGCAGTGGAAGCCGACGGAGCGGACCAACATCTCGATCGACGGACTCTATGCCCGCTACGACATGGAGCGGTACGACGAGTTCATGGGCGCGCTCGCTACCGGGCGCGGCGTCGGCAACAACGGCAAGCCGCATGTCTCGATCGTCGATGCCGTCGTCTCGCCCGACAAGACCGTCCAATATGCGCTGTACAACGGGATGGACGTGTCCTCCTGGTCGACGCGCGACCTCTACACCTCGACCTTCAAGCAGGTCGCGCTAACCGCCGAACATGAGTTCAGCGACTGGCTGAGCGTCGATGCCTATGCCGGCATCGGCCGGACGAACATGGACGAGCCGTACCGGGTCGACCTGCGGCTGGACCGGGTGAACAGCAACGGCTTCTCCTATGACTTCCGCGGCGGGGGCCGGATCCCGGTCATCAATTTCGGGTTCGACATCACCGATCCGAACAATTTCGCCTTCGGGCCGATGCTGGCCGACGGGACGGTGCGCGGCACCTATGGGGCGCGCAAGGTGTTCACCGAGTTCCAGAACGAGCAATATGCGCTGAACGCGCTGATCACGCTCGACCCGGCGCTGCGCCTGCGCGTCGGCGGCGAGGTTCGCGTCAACAATTTCACCAGCCGCGAGCTCCAGCGCGCAGCGGCGATATCGAGCTTCACCCCGAGCCTTCCCGCCGGCGTCACGCTCGCCGACCTGACGACGCGCGTCGGCGGCTTCGGCAAGGGGCTGGGCGACGGCATGCCCAATGCCTGGATCAAGGCGGATCACGCCAAGTTCAACGACCTGTTCGGGCTGGACAGCAACACCGGCAATTTCGCCTTCAGCGGGCCGGAGAACGGTACCGCGCTGGGCGGCAATTTCTCGGTCGACGAGACGGTCAAGGGCGCCTTCGCCCAGGCCGAATTCGAAGTGGCGACGTTCATGCCGATCCGCGGCAATGTCGGGCTGCGCTACGTCACCACCGACCAGACCTCGTTCGGCTATATCACGCTGCCGACGCCGGTGAACGGGCGCAACTATTCCCCCGTCACGGTCGATCGCAGCTATGACGACTGGCTGTGGTCGGTTAACCTGACCGGCGAAGTGACGCCGAACCTGTTGCTGCGCGTCGCAGCCGCCAAGGTGATCGCACGCCCCGACCTGGGCCAGTTGTCGCCCAGCGGCGGGTTCAACCCGACGATCCGCACCGTATCGGTCGGCAACGCGCTGCTCGAGCCGATCCGCGCCAAGACGCTGGACCTGTCGGCCGAATGGTATTTCGCACCGGGCAGCATCCTGTCGGTCGGCTATTTCTACAAGGACATCGACACCTATATCCAGACGCTCCAGCGCCTGATCCCCTATACCGACACCGGCCTGCCACCCGAGCTGCTGCAGGGATCGCAGGCGACGCCGCAGGACCTGTTCACCGTCACGAACCTGGCGAACACCAAGGGCGGGCCGCTCCACGGGATCGAGGTGAACTATCAGCATCAGCTGCGCTTCCTGCCCGGCTTCCTGTCGAACACCGGCATCCTGCTGAACTACACCCACGTCACGTCGGACATCGAATATATCCTGAACGCGACCACGGGTGCGACCCGGAAGGCCCCGCTGGCCGGCATGTCGAAGGACCAGGTCAACGCGACGCTCTATTACGAGACCGACCGGTTCAGCATCCGCGGGTCGGCCGCCTATCGGTCGGACTTCATCCGCGCGGTGCCGTCGATCAACTCGCTGAGCGACGTCGATACGGTCGAGGGCACGGTCTATGTCGACATGTCGGCTTCGTGGTCGCTGACCGACAAGTTCAAGCTCACCTTCGAGGCGCAGAACCTGACCGACGAGCACCAGACGATCCTGGTCGACTCGGTGCGGCAGGACACGCTGTTCGACAGCCATGTCGGGCGGACGTTCACCTTCGGCATCTCGTACCGCTATTGACCCCAACTGGCGGCCACCCGCACGAGTGGCCGCCATTTTTTTCGCCCGCGGGGGAAAACGAATGAAACGGATTGCACGCCTTGGCGCGGTGGTGGCCGCAGTGTCGCTGGTGTCATCGGGCGCAGCGCAGGAGGCACCGCCCGCGACCGATCCGGTCGCTTCGGTCAACGTCTTCGTCGGCGCGGACAATAACGGCAATACCGTGCCCGGCGCAGGCGTGCCGTTCGGCTTCGTCACCTTCAGCCCCGATACGGTGCGCGGATCGACCAACGGCTATGACGGCCGATCGGAATTGACCGGCTTCAGCGTTACCCATGTCAGCGGCACCGGCGGCGACAGCAAATATGGCAATTTCCGCGTGACCCCGACGACCGGGCCGGTCGATCCGCGCAACCTGGTCTTCAAGCGCGCGGACGAACGCGGCACCCCCGGCTATTATGCGACGCGCATCGGCGCGGTGCGCAGCGAACTGACCGCCAGCCGCATGGCGGGCATGGGCCGTTTCACCTTTCCGGCGACGGCCGAGGCCAATCTGATCGTCGATGCGACCTCGGCAATCCAGCTGATGGGCAAGGGTCCCAAGGCGAGCAGCGCCGAGGTGCGGGTGCTCGACAAACGCACGCTGGGCGGGACGGCGTCGTTCGCCGGCGGGTGGAATGTCGCGCCGCTCACCCTGTATTTCGCCGCGACCTTCGACCGCGATCCGGTGCGGATCGGCGGATGGAACGCGACGCGCGGCACGCTGGACCTGCACCCCGGCGCGGGGGCAACCGGCGGCGACCAGCGGAGCGATCCGTCGAACCGGCTGGGCGGCTTCGCCAGCTTCGACACGCGGTCCGACCCGGTCGTGCGCATGAAGATCGCGGTCTCCTTCGTCAGCGTCGAGCAGGCGCGGGCCAACCTCGCCGAACTGCCCGGCTGGGACTTCGACACCCGTCGCCAGGCGGCGGCGAAACAGTGGCGCGACGCGCTGTCGCAGATCGAGGTTGCGGGCGGGAGCGAGGACGAGCGCCGCAATTTCTACAGCGCGCTGTATCGCAGCCACACCATGCCGCACGACGTGACCGGCGAGCGCGTCGGCGGTAGCCCCGACGGGCGGCCGCATTACGAGGATTATTACACGCTGTGGGACACGTTCCGCACGCTGCACCCGCTGCTCACCCTGATCCAGCCGAAGCGCCAGCGCGACATGATCGAATCGCTGCTGGATACCTACAAGGAAACCGGCTGGCTGCCCGATGCGCGCATCGCCGGTGCGAACGGCATGACCCAGGGCGGATCGAACAGCGACGTGCTGATCGCCGACGCGGTGGTGAAGGGACTGGGCGGGTTCGATCGCGAGCTGGCGTGGCAGGCGATCGTGAAGAATGGCGATGTCGATTCGGACGATCCGATCAATCAGGGCCGGGCGCTGAAGGATTATCTGCGGCTGGGCTATATGTCGCAGAACGAGACGCGATCGGCGTCGCGCACGCTGGAATATGCCTATAACGACTTTGCCATCGCCCAGGTGGCGGTAGCGATGGGGAAGCAGGGCGAGGCGGCGCGGTTCGGCAAGCGCGCCGGCAATTGGCGCAACCTGTGGGACGACCGGCTGGGCTGTATCCGCCCGCGCCATGCCGATGGCAGCTGGATTCCCGATTTCGACTGCAACCATCTCTATCCCGACAACACCACCGCCTGGTGGGACGCGCCCTTCTACGAAGGGTCGAGCCGGCAATATTCGACCTATGTGCCGCACGATGTCGCCGGCCTGATCGGCAAGACCGGCGGGGACACGGGCTTCGTTGCCTGGCTCGACACGCTGTTCGAGACCGATGCCCATGCGGGCGGCTATGATCATGGCAATGAGCCCGACTTCCTGGCCGCCTATCTCTATATCCATGCCGGGCGGCCCGACCGCACTGCCGAACGCGTGCGGGCGATCATGGCGAAGCAATATCGTCCGACCCATGACGGCCTGCCCGGCAATGACGATGCCGGGGCGATGTCGTCCTGGTATGTGTGGAGCGCGATGGGGCTGTTCCCCAATGCCGGTCAGCCCTTCTACTATATCGGATCGCCGGTCTTCACCCGCGCGCGGATCGCGCTGGAGGGCGGACGCAGTTTCGAGGTGCGCGCGTCCGGCGCGTCGGCCGAGCGTCGTTTTGTGACCGGCGCGCGGCTGAACGGGCGAGCGATCGACCGGGCGTGGATCACCCAACGCGAACTGGCGGCGGGCGGCGTGCTCGAGCTCGACCTGGCAGAGCGGCCGAACGGCTGGGCGTCGCGTTTCGTCGCACCGCCCAACCCCTTCCACCCCGATCCGGCGCAGCGCGCAACCGAGAGGAAATGATGAAGCATCCCCTGACCGCCACCCTGCTGATCGCGCTGGCGACGACCGCATTGGCGCCGGCCCCGGCCGCCGTCGCGCAGACCGCGCCCGCCGCAGGCCAGATCCGGCTGAACGCGCCCGCGCCGTGGAACCGCAGGGCGATCCTGGCGATCGGCGAGAAGGTTGCGGACTATCACATTGCCGAGCTGGCGGGCGGCAGCGCCTATCCCAAGGTGAAGACCGGCAACCGCTACCCGCTCGATCCCAAGGGCTGGGAACAGGGGGCGTTCCTGATCGGGCTGGCGCAGTTCGCCGATTTCAGCCGCGAGCCGCGCTATCGCCAGATGCTGATCCAGCGCGGCGTGGCCAATGACTGGGCGCTGGGCGACCGGCTCTATCATGCCGACGACCATATGGTCGGCCAGACCTATTTCTGGGCGGCACGCAACGGCATCGGGGACGCGGCGATCGCCAAGATGCGGGCGACCTTCGACCGGGTGCTTTCCAACCCCTCGACCGTCGACCTGAAGTTCGAGCGGGCAGCTCCGAAATGCGTCGATCGCTGGTGCTGGTGCGACGCCCTCTTCATGGCGCCGCCGGCCTGGCTGGAGATGAGCAAGGTCACCGGCGACCGGCGCTACCGCGATTTCGCGATGCGCGAATTCTGGGCGACGACCGATTATCTGTTCGATCCGAGCGAAAACCTGTTCTTCCGCGACAGCTCGTTCTTCGACGAGCACGATGCCAAGGGGCGAAAGCTGTTCTGGTCGCGCGGCAATGGCTGGGTGCTGGGCGGACTGGCCCGGATGATCCCGCTGCTGGACAAGGGCGATCCCGATCGCGCGCGGCTGGTCGAGCTGTACCGCAAGATTGCGGGCAAGCTGCTGAGCATCCAGAAGCCCGACGGATTCTGGGCGCCGTCGCTGCTGGCCGATCCGGCGGAATCGCTGCCAGAATCGAGCGGGACGGCCTTCTATGTCTATGGCCTGGCCTGGGGCGTGAACGAGGGGCTGCTCGACCGCGCGACCTATCTGCCGGCGATCCGCAAGGGCTGGACCGCGCTGACCCGCACCGTCCATCCCGACGGGCGGCTCGGCTGGGTGCAGGCGATCGGCGACCGGCCGATGCTCGTGCGGTACGAGGACACGCACGACTATGCGGTCGGCGCGTTCCTGCTGGCGGCGACGCAGGTCGACCGGCTCGCGCCGGCGCGCTGAACGGTTTCGGGGGGCAGGACGGCGATGTTCGCGCGCACTTATTACGGCACCCATCCGGACATGATGGCGGGGGCGTCGAACGCGGACCTGCGGGATCGCTACCTGATCCACGACCTGTTCCGCGAGGGCGCGTGCGTGCTCGCCTATACCCATGCCGACCGGTTGATCATCGGCGGGGTACGGGTTGGCGCCGGACCCGTGTCGCTGCCGCGGCAACAGGAACCGCCCTCTGCCGCGGGGCGCTCGCTGCTCGAGCGCAGGGAGATGGGGATCTTCAACGTCGGCGCGGTCGAGGGGGTGGTGACCGTGGACGGCACCGCGTTCGCGCTGGCACCGAAACACTGCCTCTATGTCGGCATGGGCGCGGATGAGGTCGTCTTCTCGGGCAGCGGCGCGCGCTTCTATCTGGCGTCCAGCCCGGCGCATCGCGCCTTTCCGACACGCCGCATCGGGCTCGACGATGCCGCGATCCTGGTTCGCGGGACGGCCGAGGAGGCGAATGCCCGGCGCATCCACCAGATGATCCTGCCGGGCACGTGCGACAGCGCGCAGCTGGCGATGGGGCTGACGATCCTCGAGCCGGGCAGCGTGTGGAACACGATGCCGCCGCACGTCCATGAGCGGCGCAGCGAGATCTATTTCTATTTCGACCTGCCCGATGTGGCGCAGGACCGGGTCGTTCATTTCATGGGCCAGGGCGAGGCGACGCGCAGCGTGGTCCTTCAGGACGGCGAAGCGGTGATCAGCCCGCCCTGGTCGATCCATATGGGCGTCGGCACCCGCGCCTATGCCTTTATCTGGACGATGGCGGGGGAGAATCTCGACTATTCCGACATGGACGTGCTCGACCTGTGCCAGTTGATGTGACGCGCATCTCGCGGCGCGGACTGCTGGCCGTGCTGGGTACGTTGCCGCTGGCGACGCCCGCCGCGCTCGCCGTGACTCGCACGCAGGATCCGGCGGACGAGCGGCTGATGCTCTGGCCCGACCGACCGCCGGGCGCGCCCGATCGGCTTCCCGAAGTCCGGATCGAGCAGAAGTCGCAGGATCCGGCGGTGCCGGTGCGCTGGCTCAGCGGCATCGACCGCCCGTGGCTGTCGGTACGGCGCCCCGCCAGGCCGAACGGCGCGGCGGTGATCGTCATGCCGGGCGGCGGCTATGGCTTCCTGTCCTGGGACCGCGAGGGCGAGGAGCAGGCGCGCTGGCTGACCGATCGGGGCATGACCGTGTTCATCCTCGCCTATCGGCTGCCGGGCGAAGGCTGGCGCGATCGCGCGCATGTCCCGCTTGCCGATGCGCAGCGGGCGATCCGCCGGGTGCGGGGCACGGCCGGCAGGTTCGGCATCGATCCCGGGCGTGTCGCGGTGCTCGGCTTCTCCGCCGGCGGTCACCTCGCCGCCAGCCTGGCGACGCGGCACGACGAGCCAGTCTATCGTCCCGTCGACGCGCAGGACCGCCTGTCGGCGCGGCCCGATGCGGCGGGGCTGATCTATCCGGTGGTCAGCATGGCCGCGCCGTTCACCCATAGGGGGTCGCGCGAGGCACTGCTGGGCGAGGCGGCATCGCAGGTCGATCGGCTGGCCGCGTCGGTCGAGACCCGTGTCACCGAGTCCACGCCGCCCTGCTTCCTCTTGCACGCCGCCGACGATCGCGTGGTCCCGATCGCCAACAGCCTCGCGCTGTACGAGCGGCTTCTGGCGGCGGGGCGCCCGGCCGAGTTTCACGGCTATGACAAGGGCGGCCACGGCTTCGCCCTGCGGCTGCCCGATGCGCTGCCCGCGTCGCGCTGGCCGGACCTGTTTGCGGCGTTTCTGGAACGATGGATAGGCGCGCTGCCTGCGGCTCGATAGGCCTCAGGCAGCGCCACCCGCGAACCGCGCGATCGTGCGTCGGGCGTCGTCCCGACGGGGCCGGCTCGCGCGGCGCTCGACCATGCCGTCGCCGAACAACGCGGGCAGGTCGAGGTCCTTCAGATGGCTGTAGCCGATATGGCAGTTGCAGCTTGCCTGCGGACAGGGGGACGGGCGGAGCAGCGCGTCGAAGCCGGGATCGTAGATATTGCCGATCGGCGTCGGGATGAAGTGGCACCGCCGCGCGGTGCCGTCGCCGCTGACGGAGATCGCGCTGTCGCCCGCGGCGCAGGCGCGGCCGCGGCTGGGCCAGGCACGGTTGTTGAGTTCGAACAGCGGGTCGATCGCCGCGAGGCGCTCGACCTCGGCGTCGGAATAGCAGCCCTGGAGCGATTCCTCGGCGTTGATCCAGAGATAGGCGTCGGGCGGCAGGTCGGCGCGAAGGCGTTCGATCGCCTCGAAATGCTCGCGCAGCGCGACGACGCCGACGCTGTAGCGCACCCCCATCGCCGCCAGCGCATGGATCTTGTCCACGAATCGCGCGCGATCGGTTTCGCCCGGATGATAGGTCGCCCAGAAGGCAGTGGCGCGCGGGTCGCACCCAGCGATCCAGCCGATCGACCCTGAGAGGTTGGTCTGGATCGCGACGGTGTCGATGTGCGGCGCGTGCGACAGGCGGGTGATCGCGTCGCGATAATGGCGGCGGATCAGCGCCTCGCCCCAAGGCGTGAACAGGATCGAGGTCGGACGGTCGCGCGCGATCGCCCAGTCGGTGAACCGCTCCAGCGCGGCGCGATCGGCGGCAAGGGTCGCGCGGCTGTCGCGTCGCTTCGCAAAGGGGCAATAGCCGCAATCATAGTTGCAGCCCGACAGCGGCCCGCGCCACAGGATGGTGAGCCCGTCGCTCACCGGACCGCCGCGCCCGTCATTCGCGCGCGCACCGCGTCCGAATAGAAGAGCGGCGGAATCGCATCGGCATGTTCCAGCCCGGCGTCGGTCGGACAAAGCTTGCCGTCCCGATCGACCAGCAGCCCCATCTCCCTAAGCAGGTCGAGCGCGGGAAAGGCCTCGACCGGCGACATGCGGTAGAGCTGGGCGAAACGGGCGCAATCCAGTCCGTCGCGCCTCAGGATCGACTTCAGGACGTAGCGCCGCATCGCCTCGTCCTGCGACAGGGTGATGCCGTGATGGGCGAAGCGGAAGGCATCGGCCGGGCTGGCGGCATAATCGTCGATGATGTCGAGCACGCCGCGCCGGGTGACGGCATAGCGCGTCGCATAATGGGCAGTTGCGGTATAGGAGCGCGCGCCGGTACCGATGCCGAGCACGCCGTCCTCCTGGCAACTGAACTCCTCGTCGGGATCGACCGCCGCGACCGGGCGGTGGAACGCGCGCATCGAGTTCTGGACATAGCCCTCGGCCAGCAGCAGGTCGCGGCCGATGCGATAGAGCGCGCGGCGATGCTCGTCCTCGACCCGCCCGCGCCCGTCGAGGCCAGTGCGAGGGCGAACATAGAGCGGATAGAGGAAGATCTCTTCGGGCTGCCACGCCAGAGCGCGGCGCAGCGAATGGCGCCAGCTGTCCGGCGTCTGGTTCGCGGCGCCATAGATCAGGTCGATGTTGAGCCGACCGAAACGATGGTCGCGGATCGTATCGAGCGCGGCAGCCAGGCGCGCGGGATCCTGCGGCCGCCCCATCGCCCTGGTCTCGTCCTCGATGAACGATTGTACGCCGATGCTGATCCGGTCGATGCCGCGGTCCGACAGCAGCGCGATCGTCTCCCGCCTGGCGGTCTTGGGCGAGGTCTCGATCGCGGTCGGCAACAGCCGCGAGTCGGCGTTCATCAGCCTTGCGGTCGTGTCGAACAGCCGTTCGAGCGCTGGGGCGCCGAGCAGTGTCGGGGTGCCGCCCCCGATCGCCATGCGCACCGGCCGCACCGGACCGATCGCCTCGCGCACCGCCTCCATCTGGCGGGTCAGCGCGGCGAGATAGCGGTCGACCCGGTCCTCGTCGGGATTCGCGACAGTGAACAGGTTGCAGAAGCCGCAGCGCATCTCGCAGAACGGGATGTGCAGATAGAGGAAGATCCGGTCCTTCCGCTCGGTCGCCCACAGCTCGCTCAGCGCGATCGGCGGATCGAAGGCGCGATAGGCGTTCTTGTGCGGATAGCCATAGGCATAATCCTGATAGAGCGGCCCGAGATCGGCGGGACCGGCGAGCGTGCGGACGGTACTGGCCATCAGGCGCCTCGCTCCTGTTCCAGCAAGATTTGCGCATAGGGGACGTCCCAGACGCTGGAATGGCCGATGCGATGCCCGTGATAGCCGTCCTCGCCAAAGGCGGTGCCGTGGTCCGAGGTCAGAATCGTGAGCAGCGGCGCGCGGCGGCGCAGCGCCGCGAACAGCGGCGGCAGACGCCGGTCGACATCGGCAAGCGCCGCACGCTGGCTGTCCGGCGAGTCGACATCGCCCTGCTCCCGATAGAAATGATGCGGCGGATGGCAGGCGGCCAGGTTGACGAAAACGAACAGGCGGCGATCCGCGGGCTGCGCCTCGATCCGCTCGACCGCACGCGCGACCTGATTGGCGGCGGAGTCGCGACAGGCGACGCCAAGACTTTCGTCCCACCAGCTTTCGTCGAACAGGCCGGGCAGCACCGAGCCGAGCGGAGAACGCTTGTTGAAGAAGCCGGTGCCGCCGATGCAGATCGTCCGGTAGCCCTGCCCCGCCAGCCCGGTCACGATGTCGGGCGCGTCGAACACCAAAGTCCCGTCGGCGGTCGTTTCGCTGCCCGGGAAGCGTGCCGCGAACAGACGGCGATGCGCGGCGGGCTGATCCTCGCGCGGCACGGCAGGGGTCGGCAGGAACCCGGCAAAAAATGCCTGGTGCGCGGCATAGGTGAAGCTGGCGGGCGTGTGGCGATGCTCCCAGCCAGTGGCGGGCAACAGCGCGGCGAGATTGGGCGTTTCACCGTGCGCCAGTGCCGCCCTCGCCACGTCGAGCCGCAAGGTGTCGAAGGTCATCAACAGAATGTCGTGGCTGCCGAGACAGGCAGCCGCGTCGATCGCCGCGCTCATGTCGCCGCCCTGTCCGGTTCGAGCCTGGCGGCGATCCGGTCCAGCTGCGCGGCATGCGGGCTGCGCGCGCCCGGCGTGAAATCCTTGACGAAATCGCCGAATATATTGGCTTCGAGCACGGCGTGGCGTCGGCCGTCGGCCAGCACCGCAATGTCGAGCCCGAGGACATGGCTGTCGGCGAAACGGCACGCCGCCGACCGGGCGGAGGCAAGGACCGACTGCCAGGCGGCATCGCCGATCCGGCGCACCAGTGCATCGACCGGTGCGCGGTCGCCGCCAAGATGGAGGTTGGTTATCGGATGGCGGCTGGTGCGCAATACGGGATGGATCGATCCGTCGTCGAGCATCACCAGCCGGACATCGGCGACCCGGCCGTCGATCCCGATCTTGGGCAGCCAGCGCTCGACATGCAAGCCGAGCGGGGCGAGCCGATCGACGAGGCGAGCAAGGTCGCCCCGGTCGGTCAGCCGTCGCAGGTTGCGGCTGGCGAGAATGCGTCCGCCCTCCCCGTCGACCGCGGTGGTCGTCGCGATCCAGCGGTCGCCCTGTCGGGCAAGCGCGATCATCCCCGCCGCGGCCGAGCCGTGGCGCAGCTTCACGAACACGCGGGAGAGGCCGGCAGCCTCCATCGCGGCAACGAGGTCATCGAAACTCTCGGGCGCCGCCAGCGCGAACGGCACCGGCACGCCTGCGGCGGCCAGCCGATCGCGCGCTGCGGCCTTGTCGAAGGCACAGGCGACATCCGCTGCCGAAGTCGAGACCTGTCCACCGCACGCGCGCGCGGTCGCCTCGGCCCGGGCCGTCGCCGCACCGAGCCCGAAGGCAAGCTGGGCGGGCGATCCGATCTCGCCGGCAGCAAGCCCGTCGATCCGGGAATCGGACAGCGTTTCGAACCCGGCGGCAGCGGCGGCATCCCGGCCCGCGCGGTACAGCGCCGCGATCGGGCCCGGCTGCTGGTCGGGCGTATCGATGCGCAGATAGCCGCCGGGTCGCAGCATCGCGGCCAGCCGATCGGGGTCGGCTAGGAACCGGTCCCAGGCGAGGCTGGCCGGCGCCCCGCCCAGGCGATCGACGCACGCCGCCACGAAGCTGTCGTGGCGAGGTCCCGCGCCCGCGCCGAGGACGACGATGCGGCCGGGCGCCCCGCCCGGCGGTGCCGTCATTCGGAGACCGCGATATAATAGTGCCGCTCTCCGTCCCATTCCTCCGCGGTCTGTGGCTCGTCGGCGACCAAGTTCGGCGTCGCGGCGCGCAATTCCTCGACCACTTCGGGGCTGGCGTAATGATGCGAGATGTCGAGCGTCTCCAGCTTGCCCAGCCTGCCCGAGGCGATCAGCGCCCGCGCGCCCGTGTCGGTCAGCGTACCCATCGACAGGTCGAGCTTCCTGATCCGGTCGAGCACCGGCGCGGCGGCGATCGCCTCGGCAAGCGCATCGCTATATTCGGAGTTGCGCAGCGCCAGCGTCTCGAGTTGCGGGAACAGCGTCCCGGCGAACAGGTCGGAGAAGTCGTCGACCGAGGTGTCGGCGCCGTATTCGTCCGATCCCAGCCAGAGTTCGAAATGCCGGATCGGCGCCCTGGCGGCCAGCGCCTGGTCCACTACCGTCTTGGGCAGGCCGCCGGCCTCGACGATCAGCGTATGGAGCTGGTCATGCTGGATGCTGCCGAGGCTGAGCGAATTGCCGCCCCGTACGGCGAAGTGGCCCAGCCGGGGGAAAGCCGCCCAGATCGCGGAATAATCGCCCTGCTCGATCCAGGAAATCTCGTTTTCCTCGGAAATGATGTCACCGAAGAACAGGGCGGACAGATCGGGCAGCTGAGCGCGAGCGGAGACCAGCTTCTCGATCGCCGGCGTGGGACCGACTTCATAGGTTTCGCCATTCTCGGCCCACAGGCCGAATACTAGTGCCTGGGTCGCACCCGAATTGGGTTCGGCAAGCATCGCGTCCAGAAGCTCGCTCAGCGTGGTCTTGTCGTCATATTCGCAGCGCAGCCGCGGCGCGGTTTCGGCGAAGCGGGCGATGTCGCCGGACTTGCGAAAATCGATCACCGGCTTGCCGGCAAAGCGTTCCAGATTGCTGTGAACCGTCATCGCACTCTCCCGCTGAAATGGCCGACCGCAATGTCCGCCCGCGTCGGGTGACGCAAGACGGCGACATGGCGTTCGACGCGCCTGTTGCACGGGACGTAGTTGCCGGGGGTGCGCGACGCCTTGATGACAGGCGGGCGGGCGGTTCAATAGCTCCAGTCGAGCTGGAGCCAGAATTTGTCGGTGTCGGTCGCCCACCTGTCCGCCTGATAATGGGCGAGGCGTGCCGAGACGGTTGCCTTTCCGCGCCGGGCGGTGAGCAACAGGTCGAGTTCGTCGCCATAGTGGCGGACCGCGCGATCGCTGTCGAAGCGGTGGAGGGTCGCGGAAAGGCTGAGCTGGTCGAACGGCCCCGCCCCCTTCCAGCCATGGCCGAACGTCGCATAGGCGTCGCGCAGGCCGTCCGGCGGGGTCGTGCCGAACTTTCCGGCCCAGCCATTCCATTTGAACAGCGACGAGAGCGGCGTCTGGACGCTGGTCAGCGCCGCGCCCGTGTCGGCACCCAGCACCTCATATCCGGCCGCTGCGTTGAACCCGCCGACGGCCAGCGTCGCCTCGCCCAGCGCATAGGTCGCGGCATAGTCGTTCGGGTTGCGATGCCAGTCGCTCTGCCGTGCCCAGCTGGCGGTATAGCCGAGCCTGGCACCCTTGCCGATCGGGGTCGCGCCGGCGAAGCGCACGCCATAGGTCTGGCTCGACAGGCGATAGCCCTGCAGCGCGGCCAAGTCCTGATCGACCAGATAGGCGAAGGCGGTCAGCGTGCCGGGCTTCAGCGCGTAGCCGAGCAGCGCGAAGACATTGTCGCCGTCGACCGATGCCGGCCGTGCGCCGAAACCCTGACGCCCGTTCACGGTGCGCAGGCTTGCCGCATAGGTGAGGTCGATCTGCACCCCGAGCGACCTGCCATATTGGACCCGCACCGCGTCGAAGGTCTGCTCGCTCTGACGCCACGGCGCCGAACCGACGAAGCGCTGATCGGCCAGCTCGATCCGCTGGCGGCCCAGGGTCACGGCCTGCCCGCCCTTGTCCGCATAGCGAAGCTGGGCGCGATTGAGTTCGAGATTGCCGGGATCGGCCACGACCGGATAGGCGGTGCGGCCGTTGAGCCCGTCATTATAGCGGTCGTTGAGCGCGAGGACCGCCTCGCCCTCGACCAGCGCAGACCAGGGGCCACGGGCAGCGGTGACGCCCAGCCGCGCCCGCAGGGTCAGCGCATCGGCCTCGCGCGGCAGGCCGTCCTGATCGACATGCTCGTAACGCAGCCGAAGATCGGCATTGGGTTTGATCGAGACGTCCTGAGCCCAGACGGTGCTGCAGGCCAGCACCGCCGGCAGCACCGCCAGCATCTTCATGGGATCATCCGCTAAAGAAGGGCCGGCCCACACGATGCGGACCGGCCCAGGGAGGAAAGTCAGGCGGCGCGGGCCAGCGGTCGGCGTTCGCCGTCCTGGGGCAGCGCGTCGAGCTCGCCGCTCTCGCGCGCCTTTCGGCCATAGACCAGTTCGAACACGGGGGTCGCCATCACGGTGGTGACGATCGCCATCAGCACCAGGATCGAGAACAGCGTCGGGCCGATGATCCCCTTTTGCAGGCCGATGTTGATGATGATCAGTTCCATCAGCCCGCGCGAGTTCATCAGCGCACCGATGCCCAGCGCGGTCCGGTTGTCCTCGCCCGACAGCCGCGCCGCGGCATAGCAGGCCCCGAATTTGGCCACGACCGACACGGCAAGGATGCCCAGCGCGATCAGCAGCAGCTCGACCGAATTGACCATGTCCATCCGGGTGTTGAGCCCCGAATAGGTGAAGAACATCGGCAGCAGCAGGACGACCGCCAGCGGCTCGACCTTGCGCTTCAGCTCCTCGACGAACAGGCCGCGCGGCATGCAGGCGCCCAGCAGGAAGCCGCCGAAGATCGCGTGGATGCCGATCGCATCCATGACGAAGCAGGACGCGCAGAACAGCATCATGACGACGGCGAGCATCTGGGTGCTCATCTCGCCCTTTTCCTCGACCATGCGGCCAAGCGGCGCCAGCAGACGGCGACCGTAGAGCAGCATGAAGCCGGTGTAGAGCACCGCCCCGCCGATCGCGATGACGGCCACGCCCGGCCCGCCGCCAAAAGTCGCGAGCACGATGGCAAGCACGCACCAGGAGGTGGCGTCATCGAATGCGCCCGCCGTCAGCGACAGCGTACCGAGCGACGAATTGGCGAGGCCGCGCTCGTTGATGATGCGGGCAAGCATCGGGAAAGCGGTGAGCGCGATGCAGGCGCCAAGGAAGAGGGTCGCATTCCCCTGCGAGATGCGCGGCGCGAACAGGCCCGGCACGCCCAGCAGCATCGGCGTGATCAACGCCGCAAGCAGGAACGGGACGATGATCCCCGCGGCCGAGACGCTGGCGGCGCTCTTCGCCTTGGACTGGAAATGGTCGAGCCGCAGCGTGAGGCCGACCATGAACATGTACAGGCCGACGCCGAGCTGGGCACCGACATAGAGGACGTTGCGCGTTTCCTTGGGAAAGATCGCAAGCTGCAGATCGGGGAAGAGCAGGCCGAACAGCGACGGCCCCAGCACGACGCCGGCGATCATCTCGCCCACCACCTGGGGCTGGCCGAGGAATTTCTTGCCGAGCCAGCCGACCACCCGGCAGACCAGGATGATCACCGCAAGCTGCAGGAAGAAATGGATGCTGTAGTCCGAGGGCGCATAGCTTTTCGCGGCTTGCACCGCCGGTCCGTGCGGGGACAGCACGTCCCCAAGCGCCCGAACCGCATCGTTCCACAAGTCGCTCAGCATCGAAAATACCTCCCCCAAGGCCGTTGTCCCGGCCGATTTCGGATCCAGGCATCGTCAAGGAGCGGAAAGCGGGGGGTGGGCGCAATCCGGAAAATGCGCAGGCGCAGTCGATTTCCGGCCGACTGTCCGATTGTGTTGCGCAGGCACAACAAGCTAGGTACGTACCTACATGACAGCGCGGTCAAACCTGGGGATACTGGCACCGATGAAGGTCGTGAGCAGCCGCGAATTCAATCAGGACGTCAGCCAGGCGAAGCGACTCGCCCGGATGGAACCGGTGTTCGTCACCGATCGCGGCCGGCCGACCCATGTCCTGATGA
Organism: Sphingomonas rustica; assembly: GCF_039652585.1. Taxonomy (NCBI): domain Bacteria; kingdom Pseudomonadati; phylum Pseudomonadota; class Alphaproteobacteria; order Sphingomonadales; family Sphingomonadaceae; genus Sphingomonas; species Sphingomonas rustica. The sequence continues at coordinate 18,904 of NZ_JBDIZK010000004.1, forward strand.
GCATCGAGACGTTCCGCCAGCTGACCAGCAAGAACGAGTCGATCGTCGATCTGCTCGCCGCGCCCGATTCGATCGACCTCGACCCCGCCGCCCTGCGGACACCCGGCGCCTGGGATCGGCGCTAATGTACCTGCTCGACACCCCGATCGTGCTGGAATTGCGCGGGGCAAAAGCCAGCGGCGCCGATGCCAAGCTGATCGCCTGGGCCGGCGGCGTGCCGCGGCAGAGCCTGTTCCTGTCCGCACTGAGCCTGCTCGAACTCGAGACCGGCGCGACGCGCCTGGCCGCCGATCGCGACAAGGCAGGGGCGGCCGCGCTGCGCGACTGGATCGAGGGGCCGGTCGCGCGGGCGTTCGAGGGGCGGATCCTGGCGCTCGACGCCGCGGTCATGCGCCGCGCGGCGCGGCTGAGCTATGCCGACATGCGCGACGCGCTGATCGCCGCGACCGCGCTGGAGCAGGGGCTGACCCTGGTGACGCGCAAGGCCGCGGCGTTCAAGGCGGGCAAGGTGAGGCTGTTCAACCCGATGGGCTACACGCCCGAAGCGGACAGCCTCGACGACTGGCGCCAGGCGACCAAGGGGCCGTCGCCCTGGCTGCGGGGACTGTTCAACCGGAGTTGAGGAATAACGCGAGGATTGGCCACATAGTCGCCGGGGCGCCGGTCAGCCTCACGGAATCGGCGTCGTCTCCAGGATCTCGATCGCCTCTGCCTTGCCGTTGAAGTCGACCTTCTCGCCCACTTCCGCGCCGATCAGCGCGCGGGCGAGCGGGGCTTGGAAGGCGATGCGGTCGGCGGCGGGATCGGCCTCGTCATGGCCGACTACGTCGATCACCCGTTCCTTGCCGGCAAGGCGGATGCGGACGCGCGATCCGATGCCGACGACATCGCCCTGGGGCGGTGCGACCACCTCGGCCGTGGCGGCACGGGTGTGCCAGTATCGCAACTGGCGCTTCAATACGTTGCGGGCCTCGTCGTCCTGCTCGGCGGCGATCGCCGATTCGAGTTCGGCGACCTTCGCGGCGATCAATGACCGGCCGCGTTCGGTCACCAGATTCGGACCTGCGGGGAGCGGCAGCTCGAACTTCGGCTCGAGATGTTCCTCGTCGCTTTCCCGGCGAAACGCGACGCTCATGACGCTTCGCCCAGTTCGGAAGACACTTTCCACAGATCGATCCCGCCCTCGGTCGCGAAGCGATCGATCGCCGCCAGTTCCTCGCCGGAGAAATCGAGATTCTTCACTGCGTCGAGCGAATCGTCGAGCTGTTCGACGGTGCGTGCGCCGATCAGCGCCGAGGTGACGCGCGGGTCGCGCAGCACCCAGGCGATCGCCATCTGCGCCAGCGTCTGGCCACGCGCCTGGGCGATGCGGTCCAGCTCGCGGATGCGCGACAGATTGTCCTCGCTCAGCAGCCGCTGGCCCAGCGACCCGCCCTTTGCCGCGCGGGCATCGGCGGGGACGCCGTTCAGATATTTCGAGCTGAGCATGCCCTGCGCCAGCGCGGAAAAGGCGATGCAGCCGGTGCCGAGGTCGTCGAGCGTGTCGAGCAGGCTGTCCTCGATCCAGCGGTTGAGCATCGAATAGCTCGGCTGGTGGATCAGCAGCGGCACCTTGTGGTCCGCCAGGATCGCGGCGGCGCGGCGGGTCAGTTCGGGCGAATAGCTCGAAATGCCGACATAGAGCGCCTTGCCCTGGCGATGGAGATGGGCGAGCGCGCCCATCGTCTCCTCCAGCGGCGTCCTGGGATCGACGCGGTGCGAATAGAAGATGTCGACATAATCGAGCCCCATCCGCTTCAGGCTCTGATCGCACGAGGCGATCAGATATTTGCGCGACCCGCCGACATCGCCATACGGCCCGGGCCACATGTCCCAGCCGGCCTTGGTCGAGATGACCAGCTCGTCGCGGTGCGTGGCGAAGTCGCTCGCCAGCACCCGGCCGAAATTCTCCTCGGCCGATCCGTAGGGCGGGCCGTAATTGTTCGCGAGATCGAAATGGGTGACGCCGCGGTCGAAGGCGCGGCGCAGCATCGCGCGGCCGGTCTCGAACACGTCGGCGCCGCCGAAATTCTGCCACAGGCCCAGGCTGATCGCCGGCAGGTCGAGGCCCGATCGGCCGCAGCGGCGATAGGGCATGCGCCCGTCATAGCGCTGGGCATCGGCGACATAAGGCTGGGGATAGGGCATGCGGCGCTCCTGAACGATCGGTCGGAGCGGCCGGATACGCCCGGCCGTTCAGACGGTAAAGCTCTCGCCGCAGCCGCAGGATCCCTTGGCATTGGGATTCTGGAACACGAAGCCGGCGGTGAAATCATCCTCGACCCAGTCCATCGTCGATCCGATGAGATACAGCACCGACGCACCGTCGACGAAGAAACTGCCGCCCGGCGTCTCGATCCGCTCGTCGAACGGCTTGGCCTCGGTCACGTAGTCGACCGAATAGGCGAGGCCCGAACAACCGCGGCGCGGCGTCGACAGCTTGACGCCGACCGTACCCTCGGGCGCCTTGGCCATCAGGTCGGCGATCCGCTGCTCGGCGCGCTCGGTCAGGGTCAGCGCGGCGGGGCGGGCGCGAAGCTTGGTCTCGGTCATCATTCCACTCCTCCCCTCCCGCAAGCGGGAGGGAATTGATCACAGCATGCCAAGTTCGAGCTTGGCCTCGTCACTCATCTTCTGCGGATCCCAGGGCGGATCCCAGACCAGGCTGACCTCGGCATGGCCGACGCCCGGCACCGACCCGACGCGCAGTTCGACTTCGGCCGGCATCGATTCGGCGACCGGGCAATGCGGCGTGGTGAGCGTCATCGTCACCGACGCATGGCCGTCCCCGGTCACCTCGACGCCGTAGATCAGGCCGAGATCATAGATGTTCACCGGAATCTCCGGGTCGTAGATCTCCTTCAGCGCATCGATGATCGCCTCGTACAGCGCGCCGCCAGGCTCGCCGCCCGACAGCGGCTGGGGCTTTTGCGCCAGGAAACCGTCGAGATAGTCGCGCTTGCGCTCGAACGTCTCGCGCACCGGCTCCGCCGGCGCGATCTCGTCCCCGACGCGCGCCTTGGGCGGCGCGGAGACGCTGTCGACCTGTTCGACCTCGAACTTCGATTGCTCGTTCACCCGAAAATCCTCGTCACGCGTTCGACGCCCTGTACCAGCGCCTCGATATCCCTGAGCCCGTTATAGACCGCGAAGCTGGCCCGCGCGGTTGCCGGCACGCCCAGATGGTCCATCAGCGGCTGTGCGCAGTGATGGCCTGCGCGGATCGCCACCTGTCCCTCGTCCAAGATGGTGGCGACATCGTGCGGATGCACCCCCTCCACTGCGAACGAGACGATTCCCGCGCTGTCGTCCGGCCCGAACAGCCGGACGCTGTTGATCGCGGCCAGCGCGGTCCGTGCCTCGCGAACCAGGGCGGCCTCGTGCGCATGGATGCGATCGAGGCTGATCCCGTCGACATAGTCGACCGCGGCGTGAAGCCCGAGCACGCCGACGATGTGCGGCGTGCCCGCCTCGAACCGGCCCGGCGGCGGGGCATAGGTGGTCCTGGCAAAGGTCACGCGGTCGATCATCGATCCGCCGCCCTGATAGGGCGGCATCGCGTCGAGCAGATCGTAGCGCCCCCACAGCACGCCGATCCCGGTCGGGCCGTAAAGCTTGTGGCCCGAGAAGACGTAGAAGTCGCAGCCGAGCGCGGCGACGTCCACCGCCATGCGCGGGACCGCCTGGCAACCGTCGAGCAGCAGCTTCGCGCCGACCGCATGCGCCAGTTCGGCGGCGCGGCGGGCGTCCAGCGTCGATCCGAGCACGTTCGAGACATGGGCCAGCGCGACCAGCTTGTGCCGGTCGGTCAGCATCACCTCCATCGCGTGCAGGTCGATGCGGTGATCCGCCGTCAGCGGCACCACGTCGATCTGCGCGCCGACGCGCTCCGCGACCATCTGCCACGGCACGATGTTCGAATGATGCTCTAGCGTCGACAGCAGGATCCGGTCGCCCGCCTTGAGATGGGTGCCGGCCCAGCATTGCGCGACGAGGTTGATCCCCTCGGTCGCGCCGCGCACGAACACGATTTCCTCGGACTTGCCGCCGATGAAACGGGCGACCCGCTCGCGCGCCGCCTCGAACGCATAGGTCATGTCGGCCGAGCGCTGATAGACGCCGCGATGAACCGTGGCATAGGTCTCGGCATAGCCGCGATGGATCGCATCAATCACCGGCCGCGGCTTCTGCGCGGTCGCGGCGGTGTCGAGATAGGCCCAGCCCTCGGGGATCGCCGGGAAGTCGGCGAGCAGGTCGAGGGGGCGGGTTTCGGCGGTCACGCTCACAGCGCAGCCTCCAGCCAGCGCTCGGCATCCGCGGCGAAGGCCTCGCGCACGCTGTCCTGCCCGATGCGGTCGATCGCATCGGCGACGAAGGCATGGGTCAGCAGCGCCTTGGCGCGCGGCTCGGGCAGGCCGCGACTCTGGAGGTAGAACATCGCGCGAGCATCGAGTTCGCCGACCGTGGCGCCGTGCGCGCATTTCACGTCGTCGGCGAAAATCTCGAGCTCGGGCTTCAGGTTCACCGTCGCGGTGCGCTTGAGCAGCAGGCCGCGCAGCGACTGTTCGCCATCGGTCTTCTGGGCGCCGCGCGCGACTTCGGCGCGTGCCGCCAGGCTGACGGTCGACTGGTCGGCGGCAACGGCGCGCCAGATCTGGCGGCTGGTGCCGTCGAGCGCGTCGTGGCGGACCGCGACGGCCGCCTCCTGACGCTGGGTGCCACTGGTGAGCAATGCGCCGCCCATCTCGGCAAAGCCACCCTTGCCGATGACATTCAGCGCGCCGTCGATGCGGCTGCCCATGCCGCCGGCGCCGAGGAACACGGACACGAGGCTGGCCGCCTCGCCGATCTCCGCCTCGTCGCGGATCGAGACGAAGCCGTCATCCTGCAGCAGCCGGACCGCGCGCATCAGCCGCGCACCGCGTGCCAGCACCATGCCGGTCATGCGATTGGCCCAGCCCGCGCCGGCATAGGTCTCGACCACCGAGGCGACCGCGTCCTCGCCCAGCAGGATGCGTGCGGGAACATGGTTCTCGCCACCCGTGCCGACATGGACGATCTGGACGGTGGATACCGCCTGCGCGGCATCGAGCGAGAGGGCCCAGCCCTCCCCCGCGGCAAGTCCGCCCAGGGGGTGCGCGGTTTCCGGTGCCAGGCGCGTGACCTGGACCTTGCCGGGAATGCTGTGCGCCGGCTCGAACGCGCCATCGACGAAGCACAGGCGCGGCCCGTCGATGTCGAGGAACAACGACCCGGGATCGATGCCGGATATGACGGGCGCGGAGCCGGCGGCGGCGCGCAGCGTCTCCATGTCCGCCCAACGCCATGCCTCCATGCGGGGATCGGGAAGTTCCAGAACGGGCGTCACGCGGCGATCGCTCCATAGCCTTCGGCTTCGAGCTCGTGCGCCAGTTCCGGCCCGCCGGTCTTCACGATCCGGCCATCGGCCAGGACGTGGACGACGTCGGGCTTCACATAGTCGAGCAGCCGCTGATAATGGGTGATCAGCAGCACCGCCTTGTCGGGCGCGCGCATGATCCGGTTGATCCCCTCGCCCACTGCCTTCAGCGCATCGATATCCAGGCCGGAATCGGTTTCGTCGAGCACCGCGAATCTGGGGCCGATGATGCCCATCTGGACCATCTCGTTGCGCTTCTTCTCGCCGCCCGAAAAGCCGACATTCACCGGCCGCTTGAGCATGTCCATGCTCATCCCCAGCGCCTCCGCCTGGGCACGGGCGAGCTTCAGGAACTCGCCGCCCGACAGCGGCGCTTCGTCACGCGCGCGGCGCTGCGAATTGAGCGCCTCGCGCAGGAACTGGACGTTCGAGATGCCGGGAATCTCGACCGGATACTGGAAGCCCAGAAACATGCCGATCGCGGCGCGCTCGTGCGGCGCCAGTTCGAGCAGGTCCTGACCGTTGAAGGTGACCGAGCCCTCGGTCACCTCATAGCCGGGACGCCCGCCCAGCACATAGCCGAGCGTCGACTTGCCCGCGCCGTTGGGGCCCATGATCGCATGGACCTGCCCGGCATCGACGCTGAGCGTCAGTCCCTTGAGGATCGGCTTGCCGTCGATTTCGGCTTGGAGATTTTCGATTTTCAGCATGAACCTGTTTGTGCCTCGGGGCTCGTGCGAGCCGCTTTATGAAGAAAGACTGCGACCGGATCCGGCCGTCAGCGCGGAATGTCCTTGGGACGATCCTCCGCGCCGCTCGAAAAACGAATCGCCGGCCCGTCGCTCGGCGCCTTGGGCACCGGGCCCAGCTTGACGCGCTGCCGCTCGGTCTCGCGATCCTCGCCCGCAATTTCGCTCGGCCCGATCGCAACGGGCGCGACCTGGGTCTTGGGCTGCAGCGGCTGGGTGACGTCGAACACGATCGATGCCGGGTCCTTGGCCGGAGGCGTCGGATCGAGCAGCGCCGGCTGGACGGCGGTCAGCTCGACGCAATCGGTCACCTCGTCGCGGGTCTTCTCGAAACACACCGGCGTGGCCTGACAGGCATTGGTGTCGCGCCGCTGGCTGCCGCTGGAGACCATGATCCGGCAATTATAGAGCTTGCCGTCGCGCCCCTTGTCGAACAGCATCGTCGTGTGGCCATAGGTCGCGCGCACGACGATCTCCTCGCCCTGCTCCGTCTCCGGATCGGGCGCGCGGACCGCCGCCGGGGGCGGCACGTCCTGCGCGAGGAACAGGAGCAGCGCGGCGACGATCACCCGACGCTGCCTTCCAGGCTGATCCCCAGCAGCTTCTGCGCCTCGACCGCGAATTCCATCGGCAGCTGCTGCAGCACTTCCTTGGCGAAACCGTTGACGATCAATGCCACCGCCGCTTCCTGGTCTAGCCCGCGCTGCATCGCGTAGAACAGCTGGTCCTCGCTGATCTTCGACGTCGTCGCCTCATGCTCGATCTGAGCCGACGGGTTGCGCACCTCGATATAGGGAACGGTGTGCGCGCCGCACTGGTCGCCCAGCAACAGGCTGTCGCACTGGGTGAAGTTGCGGACATTCTCGGCGGTCGGGCCGACACGGACCAGGCCGCGATAGGTATTGTCGCTGCGCCCGGCCGAGATGCCCTTCGACACGATCGTCGATCGGCTGCCCTTGCCCAGATGGATCATCTTGGTGCCGGTATCGGCCTGCTGGCGATTGTTGGTGACCGCGACGGAATAGAATTCGCCGACGCTGTTCTCGCCCGCCAGAACGCAGCTGGGATATTTCCAGGTGATCGCGGATCCCGTCTCGACCTGGGTCCAGCTGACCTTGGAGTTCCTGCCCTGGCACAGCGCGCGCTTGGTCACGAAATTATAGATGCCGCCCTTGCCGTTCTCGTCGCCGGGATACCAGTTCTGGACGGTCGAATATTTGATCTCGGCATCGTCCAGCGCGACCAGCTCGACCACCGCCGCATGCAGCTGGTTCTCGTCGCGCATCGGCGCGGTGCAGCCCTCGAGATAGGACACGTAAGCGCCCTTGTCGGCGACGATCAGCGTGCGCTCGAACTGGCCGGTATTCTCGGCATTGATGCGGAAATAGGTGCTCAGCTCCATCGGGCAGCGCACGCCCTCGGGCACATAGACGAAGGTGCCGTCGCTGAAGACCGCGCAGTTGAGCGTGGCGAAATAATTGTCGTGCTGCGGCACGACCTTGCCGAGCCACTTCTTCACCATCTCGGGATAGTCGCGGATCGCCTCGCTGATCGAGCGGAAGATGACGCCGGCTTCCTCCAGCTCCTTGCGGAAGGTGGTCGCGACCGAGACGCTGTCGAACACCGCATCGACCGCGATCCTGCGCGCGCCCTCGACGCCCGCCAGGACCTTCTGCTCCTCGATCGGGATGCCCAGCTTCTCGTAGGTGCGCCGGATCTCGGGGTCGAGCTCGTCGAGCGACGCGATGGTCTGCTTCTTCTTCGGCTCGGCGTAGTAATAGGCGTCCTGATAGTCGATCGGGGGGACGTTCAGCTTCGCCCAGTCGGGCGGCGTCATCGTCTGCCACAGGCGGAACGCCTTCAGCCGCCAGTCGAGCATCCATTCGGGCTCGCCCTTCTTGGCCGAGATATAGCGGACGGTGTCCTCGTTCAGTCCCTTGGGCGCGAACTCCTGCTCGACGTCCGAGGCGAAGCCCCATTCATATTTCTTGTTCGCAGCAGCGAGCGCTTCGGCGTTCTTCGTCGCCATCACAGCGTCTCCGTATTCATCATCAGGGGGGCCGCCGGCGCCGGGACCGCCAGCGCGGGCTCGGACCGACCGGAGGCGAGAACCGCCAGGCTGACGCTGGCAAGCGCGCCCTTTACCGCGCCGTTCACGACATTCCAGTGAGGTTTCACGCGGCAGCTTTCATCGATGCAGCAATCATGCTTGGCCGCATCTACACAGGCGGTCAGCGCGATCGGACCCTCGATCGCCTCGACGATGTCGGCAAGGCTGATCGCCGCGGGCGGCCGCGCCAGGCGGAAACCGCCGCCGGTCCCGCGCGCGCTTTCGAGCAAGCCGGCGGACGACAGGCGGCTGACCAGCTTCTGCACGGTCGGCAGCGGCAATCCGGTCTCGTCGGCGAGGAGCGTCGCGTTCAGCCGGCCGCTCGCGCCGCAGTGGCGCGCGGCGGCGGACATCATCACGACCGCGTAATCGGCTAGGCTGGAAAGGCGCATCGGCTCCAATCGGACAATATCGTTCCGATTGGGCATGTGGGCGCGTCAGCCCGCTTCGTCAACCGATTCCGGGATCACGTCGGGCAGGAAGTGGAAGGTTTCGTTGTCGAGCGTGATGGCCAGGACGGGATCGATCCGCTGGCGAAGCGAGGTCGGGGTATGCCCGGTGAAGTGCTTGATCTCCTTGATCATGTGCGGCTCGTCATAGAACAGGTCGGCGGTCTCGCCGGGGTCGCCCTTCTGGTAGATCCGCATCGCCGCGCGGATCGCGCGGAACTTGCGGGCCAGGTGCTTCGGCGGTCCGCCGAAATATTCGTTGCACAGCCGCGTCGCCTGGCGCCGGCCCATGGGCACGGCGCGGTAGAGCGCCTCGATGTCCGGATCGCCGCTGGCCGCCCATTCGCGTACCGCCCGGGCAAGTTCCAGATGCGCCTTGGGGACCTTTCGCCGCCGGGCCAGCAGCAGCGGCGAGACCGCGGCGATCATCTCCTCCAGCGTTGTCATGCCGCGCATCCGCGTGAGCAGGGCGTCGACCTCGGGACCGAAGATTTCACGCCCGTCGAGCACCCGGTCGGCGATCTCGTCCGCCGGCAGGCCAATGATCGCCTTCCACCCGATCGCGCGAAGCGAGATGCCGAAGCAGTGGAACGGGCCATCGACATGATAGGAGGAGGCGGCACTGCCCGGGCCGTTGATCATGACCGGCAAAGACGGCTCCGAATGGCCGTCGGGGAAGGTCATGGTGCCGGTGCCGGCAAGGATGAAGCGGATCTGCCCCATGTCGACCCGCTCGACACCATCGATGCTCACGGCATCGTAGCGGAACAAGTAGAAGGATTCGACAAAGGGCATCAATGCCCCGGTCGGCTGATGGAATTCGACCTCCGGCCGCGCCGCGCTCATGACGCGATCTGTCCGGCCGGGCGCGCTGCGACCCGCATGATGTCCCCTGTCTGCGGACATGCCCATCCGCGAGATTCAGGTAGCTGGAAGCAACCGACATGAAAAGAGGCCCGGCCAGTTGCCTGGCCGGGCCTTAGAAGAAAGGATCCCCCGTTAGCGGGACCCTCGGGTCGCAGTGCGGCTGTACGCAGCACTCGCCCGCACTGGCTTGGATAAATTGGACATTAAACCACTGGTCGGTGAACGAACCGGCGGGAAACGGGCTTTGACGCGGGCCGGCACGGATGCGAAAGGATCGGCCACAATGGCCGTTCACCCTCACAAAATCCTGTTCGCGCTCGATCCCGAACGTGCGCATCGCGCCAGCATCGCCGCGCTTCGCGTCGCCGGGAAGCTGGGTGTTAATTTTAAGTCCGAAACGGAGGAAGCCCGCCCAGTGCGCTTTGCGAGGCTCGAATTTCCGAATCGAGTCGGACTTGCCGCGGGCATGGACAAGGATGCCGAAGCGATTCCCGGCCTGTTCGGACTCGGGTTCGGCTTCGTCGAAGTCGGCTCGCTGACCCCCAGGCCGCAGCCGGGCAATCCCAAGCCACGGCTGTTCCGCCTGAGCGCGGACGAGGCGGTGATCAACCGCATGGGCTTCAACAATGGCGGCATCGACGCCGCGCTGGCGCGCATCGCGAAGCTCGGCCCGCGCCGCGGCGTGCTGGGCATCAATGTCGGCGCCAACAAGGATTCGGACGACCGGGTCGCCGATTATGCGCTGGGCGTCGGCAAGGCCGCACCGCTCGCCGATTATGTCACCATCAATGTCAGCTCGCCCAACACGCCCGGCCTGCGCGACCTCCAGTCGCGTCCCGCCCTGGACGAACTGCTCGCCGCCAGCGACACGGCCCGCATCCTGCCCGACGGCACGCGCCGGCCGCTGTTCCTGAAGGTTGCGCCGGATCTCGACCGGGCCGGCCTCGAAGGCGCGATCGCGGCGGCGATCGACAACCGGATCGACGCGCTGATCGTCAGCAACACGACGATCTCGCGCCCACCACTGCGCTCGCGCGATGCCGGCGAGGCCGGCGGCCTGTCGGGCGCACCGCTTCGCGAACTGGCGCGAGCCAAGCTGATCGAGGCCCGCGCGATCGCGGGCGACGCCCTGCCCCTGATCTCGGCCGGCGGCATCGACAGCGGCGACGAGGCGAAGCGCCGGATCGACGCCGGCGCCGGTCTTGTACAAGTGTACAGCGCGCTCGTGTTCAAGGGCCCCGGACTGGTCCGCGAGATCGCGCGCGCGCTGGGCTGAGCCCCTTCAGTTTGCCGGCGCAGGTTCGGCGATCGCCCGCCCCTCGCGCCGCGGGTCATAGCCGCCGTCGAACCGCCCGTCGCGGATCATCACGCCCTGCAGGCCCGAATCCTCGCCCTGTCCCGGCACGACACGGATCCCCCGGTCGAGCAGCGACTGGAGCAGTTCGGGCGAGAATTTGGTCACCTCGCCATTGAAGGTCCCGCCACGCGCGATCAGGTTCGGCAGCGCGATGGCGTCCTGCATCGGCAGATTCCAGTCGATCGCACCGACGACCGTCTTGCCGACATAGGCCAGGATCGCGTTGCCGCCGGCGGAACCCGCGGCACCAACGAACCGGCCCTCGCCATCGACGATCACCAGCGGCGTCATCGACGAGCGCGGGCGCTTGCCCGGCGCGGGCGCGTTGGCGACCAGCCGGCCCTGCGCGTCGCGCGGCTGGAGCGAGAAGTCGGTCATCTGGTTGTTGAGGAAGAAGCCGTCGACCATCCGGCCCGATCCGAAGATCGATTCGACCGTCGTGGTCATCGACACGACATTGCCCTGCGCATCGCCGACGATGAAATGCGAGGTGCCCATCGGCTCCATCGTTCGGTCGGCGGCGAGCTGCGGCGCGCCTACTGGCGTCCCCGCCACGGGCGGCGCACCGGCACGGTCGCCGATCAGCTTCGCCCGCGACGCGACATAGGCGGGATCGAGCAGCCCTTCGACGGGCACCTTAGTGAATGCCGGATCGCCGACATAGCGATCGCGATCGGCATACATCAGCCGGCTCGCCTCCGCGAAAAGGAACCAGGCCTGCGGATCCTGCGGCCCGCGACCGGCGATATCGGTCCGCTCGAGGATCGCGAGCAGCTGGAGCAGACCGACGCCGCTGGCCGGCGGCGGCGGCGTGCAGACGAGATAGACGCGGTAGCGGCCGCACAGCGGCTCGCGCTTGACCGGGCGATAGGCGGCGAGATCGGCGAGCGTCATCGATCCGCCATCGGGCCCGGCCTGGGTCCGCGCGACAATTCGCTGCGCGGTCGGCCCCTTGTAGAGTGCGTCGGGACCCTGCGCCGCCAGTCGGCCGAGAAACCCGGCATAGGCCGGGTTCACCAGCCGGTCGCCGGCGCTCTTCCGGCTGCCATCCGCGTTGGTGAAATAGGCACGGACATCGGGCGCCGCATTCTGGGGGAAGCCCCCGCCGATCATCCGCGCCAGCCGCGGCGTGACGGTGAACCCGTCGCGCGCGGTCCGCTCGGCATCGCCGAACAGGTCGCGCCACGCCAGCGCGCCATGCTCGCGCTGGACGAGCGCCAGCATGCCGACCGCCCCGGGAATGCCGGTGGCGCGGCCGCTGAGGACGGCGGTTCCGAACGGCATCGGCTTGCCGTCGGCCGCCAGGAACATGCCCTCGCTGGCACCCGCCGGCGCCACTTCGCGCCCGTCATAGATCGTGATCCGGCGCGACGCGCCGTCATACCAGGTCAGGAAGGCGCCGCCGCCGACGCCCGAGCTCTGCGGTTCGACCAGCGACAACATCGCCTGTACCGTCACTGCGGCATCGGCCGCACTGCCGCCGCGGCGCAGGACGGCCATGCCGGCCTCGGTCGCCAGCGGGTTGGCGGCCGCGACGAAGATCTGCGACTGCGCGACCCCGGCACGGACAGGCGCCGCAGCCGGCTGCGAGGGGCCGGCGCTCTGGATCGTCGTACAGGCTCCGAGAGACAGGGCAGCTGCGGCCGCGACGAGCCGGGAAATGAATGTCATGGCTAAGTGCTTCCTCGCGCTTGGAACTTGCGTGGCTGGCCGGTTCGTCTGCGGATAGCCACCCCGGCCGCCTGCGTCCACGCCTGCTGGCGCTCATCCCCCATGCCCTCTAAGAATGGCGACACAACAGGCAACGCGACGCACCGCTGATGCGTTGCCGGGGGGAGAGAAGGGGAAGGGATGAGCCGAAAGCTCGAGCATTTCGACAGTCTGGTCCAGATGTTCTTCGTGCGCGCGAAGGAAAAGGGCGAGGCCCCGTTCCTGTGGCACAAGAGCGGCGGGACCTGGCATCCCACCAGCTGGGCGGAGGCGGCGCGGCAGGTGGCGGCGCTGGCGACCGCGCTGACGAAGATGGGGCTGAAACGCGGCGACCGGGTGATGCTGGTGTCGGAGAACCGCCCCGAATTCTGCATCAGCGATCTGGCGATCATGGCCGCCGGATGCATCACCGTCCCGACCTACACGACCAATACCGAGCGGGATCACCAGCACATCATCGAGAATTCGGGGGCGTGCGCGATCATCGTGTCGACCACCAAGCTCGCCAAGGTGCTGCTGCCCGCGGCGCTGCGCGCGTCGAGCGCGCGGATGGTGATCGGGATCGACGATGTCCGCGTGGGCCAGTCGGGCACGATCGACTTCCACGACTTCCGTTCGCTGATCGCGCAGAACCCGACCGACGTCGACAGCTTCGCCGCGGGCATCACGTTCCGCCGCGAGGACCTTGCCTGCATCATCTACACCAGCGGCACCGGCGGCGCGCCGCGCGGCGTGATGCAGCATCACGGCGCCATCCTGCACAATGTCGCGGGCTGCTGCACCGTGATCAGCGAGGATTTCGGCTGGGCGGACGAGGTGTTCCTGTCGTTCCTGCCGCTCAGCCATGCCTATGAGCACAGCGGCGGCCAGTTCTTCCCGATCGGCCTGGGCGGACAGATCTATTATTCCGAGGGGCTGGAGAAGCTGGCCTCGAACATCGAGGAGGTGCGCCCGACGATCATGGTCGTGGTGCCGCGCCTGTTCGAGGTGCTGCGCACGCGCATCACCAAGCAGGTCGAGAAACAGGGTCGCTTCTCAAGCTATCTGCTGGACCGCGCGGTGACGATCGGCGGAAAGGCGGCGGCGGGCGGCATCCCGATCACCGACATGCCGATGAACCTGTTCCTGAAGGCGACGCTGAAGCCCAAGCTGGCGAAGAAGTTCGGCGGTCGGATCAAGGCGATGGTGTCGGGCGGCGCCCCGCTGAACCCGGAGGTCGGCATCTTCTTCCAGAGCCTGGGCCTCACCTTCCTCCAAGGCTATGGCCAGACCGAGGCGGCGCCGGTCATCTCGTGCAACCGCCCCAAGGTCGGGCTGAAGATGGACACGGTCGGCCCGCCGCTGGAAGGCGTCGAGGTCAGGATCGCGCCCGACGGCGAAATCCTGGTCCGCGGCGAGCTGGTCATGCACGGCTATTGGCGCAATGACGAGGAGACCGCGCGCGTCCTGAAAGACGGCTGGCTCCACACCGGCGATATCGGACTGATCGACGACAAGGGCCGGATCCAGATCACCGACCGCAAGAAGGACATCATCGTCAACGACAAGGGCGACAATGTCGCCCCGCAGAAGATCGAGGGCATGCTGACGCTGCAGCCCGAGATCGTCCAGGCGATGATCTATGGCGACAAGAAGCCGTACATGACCGCGGTGCTGGTGCCCGATCCCGAATGGACCCAGGAATGGTGCGCGCGAACCGGCAACCAGTGCGATTTCCGCAGGCTGGCGCAGGACGGCGACTATCGCGCGGCGCTGGGCGCGGCTGTCGAGCGGGTGAACAAGGACCTGTCCGTGATCGAGCGCATCCGCAAGTTCATCCTGGCCGATGCCCCGTTCACGATCGAGAACGAGCAGCTCACGCCCAGCCTGAAGATCCGCCGCCACGTGCTGAAACAGGCCTATGGCGAGCGGCTGAACGGATTGTATTGAGGCCGGCGGGCTCGTCCCGACAGGGACGGGCCCGGTTCATTCCGGTGATCGCGCCGCGACGCCCGTTTCTGTCCGCTCTACCTTGGCCCAGATCGGGGATCGGCATACCGGCCAGGCACTCGCGTATCGCGCGGGGAGTGCGGGAAGGGAAACAGCGCCGATCCCGCGACCGCGGCGCTGCCATGCAGCACCGCGCGTCGATCGATCATCGCCCTCCCTGCCGGACAGGCCGCACGCTCACCGGCGGCGCGCGGGTGCCTTCTTCGCCTTTTCGGGCAGAACGACCATCGACCAGTCCTTGGCCGGGACCAGATACTTCACCGCCAGTGCCTGGATGTCGGCCGGCGTGATCTGCCGATAATCGATGCCGATGGTCTTCACCGCTTCGATCCGGGCCGGATCGCCGGCGCCGCCATTGGTCAGCATCATCCAGAACATGTTGCCGCTCGAACGACGCAGCAGCGTCTGCCACAGCGGGTTCACCGCACGATCGAGCTCGTCCTGGGTCACCGGCTTGGCGACCAGATCGGCGGCGATCTCACGCGACAGCTTGAAGAAGAAGTCGGTCTTGTCGGGCGGGATCATGCCGAGCGCCATGATCTTGCCGCCGTCGGGCATGCCCACCGGCCAGTCGCTGGCGACCATCGGCGAGTAGCTGACGCCAGCCTGGCTGCGCAGCTGGTCGATCAGCCGGTCGCGGAAGATCGCGGCGAGCACCTCGATCCGGCGGCCCTCGGAGATGCCGGAACTGCCGCCGCCGGTCGGCCAGGCGATGACCGCCGCGGCCTGGTCGGGCTGGCCGGTATGGGTCCGCACCACCGGTTTCGCGATATGCGCCGGGAACCTGGCGCCGCCCGACACGGCGGCGCTTGCCGGACGCGGCTTCAGCGCGCCGAAGGTCGCCGCCACCGCCTGGATCGTCTCCTCGGTCTTCAGGTCGCCGAAGATCGAGACCTCGATCGGACCCGTGGCGAGCAGCGGCTCCCACAGCTGGCGGAAATTCTCCGGCGTCAGTGCCGAGATCTGCTCGCGCGACGGCGTGCCCCAGCGCGGATCGCCGGAATGGAGCAGGCCATCGAGATCGCGGCTCAGGACCGCGTCGGGCGAGGAGGACAGGCCGGCATAGGTCGACAGCGTGCCGGTCTTGACCCGGTTGACCGGGTTCGGATCCCAGGCGGGTGCCGCCAGCTTCACCGCGAACAGCTTCAGCTGGTCCGACAGATCGGTCATGTTCGTCTGCGCGTTGAGGACGAAGGCGTCGTCATCGGTATTGAACGAAAAGCCGATCTGACGATTGCCGGTCAGCGCGTCGAGTTCTTCCTGACCATAGCTGCCCAGGCCGCTGGCGACCAGCGCGCCGCCGCCGGCCCAGGCCGGCGTGGGACGATTCGACGGCAGCCCACGCAGGCCGCGACCGAACCGGACGTTGACATAGACCTTGCCGGTCTCGGACGAATTCTCGCGCACCAGCAGCGTGACGCCATTGGCGAAGGCAACCCGCTCGATCTTGGGTTCGTCGAGCACGACCTGACGGCTGGTCACGGTGCCGGGCGCGCCCAGCTTGGGCAGCGCGTCGAACTTGACATGCGCCAGGTCGGCGCGCGGCTTGCCGGTACCGCTCACCTTGGCGCTCAGCACCGCGTTCAGTTTCACCGATGCCTGTGCGTCGGGCTTGTGCAGGTTCACGATCGCGCGGGTGGCAGTCCCCTGGAAGACGCGCTTCGACGCTTCCTGGACGGTCGCGGGGGTGAACATCTTCTGGTCCACCGCGCCCTTGAAGATGTCGTAGCTCGCCTGCGGCGTGGTCACCGTCTCGTTGATGTCGACTGCCTGGATCAGGTCGTCGGCCAGCGAGACGCCCGATTCGACCGGGGCGGTGCTGATCCGGTTCTTCATCGAGGATTCGATCTCGGCCAGCTCGCGGTCGATCTCGGCCTGGGTCGGCGCGGTCTCGATCGCGTCGGCGATGATCTCGCGCACGTCCTTCAGTGCGGCTTCCCAGTTCTCGCCGACCGGCATCACCTGAACGCTGGTGACGTTCGCCGACCGGGCGATGTCGTCGAGCCCGGCGCCCGCTGCCAGGAAGGTCGCTCCGGCGCGTGCGCGTGATTCGAGGCGGCGGTTCATGATGCGGATCGCGACAAGGTCGATCATCCGCTTCTGGTTGAAGATCACCGTGTCGGAGAACACTGTCCAGGGACGCGACACCGACAGCATCGCCATCTGCGGGATGGTCGGCTCGACGATCGTCGCGGTCGTCGCGCCGGTCGTGCTCGGCTTGCCGAAATCGGGGGTCTGCGGCGCCGGGCCGGCGCCCTTCCAGTCGGAGAAATGCTTGACGACCAACTGTTCGAGCAGCGTCGTGTCGAGATCGCCGATGACGATCACGACCGCGCGCTCGGGGCGGTACCAGCGGTCGTGGAACGCCTTGACCGTCTGGGCCGTCGCCGCGTTCAGCGTCTCGGTCGTCCCGATCGGCTTGCGCTTGGCCAGCGGCTGGCCGGCGAACATCAGGTCGAACATCGCGTCCTGGAATCGGGTCTGCGCGCCCGGCTGCTCGCGCGCCTCGGCCAGCACGACCGGACGCTCGGCGTTCAGCGTCTCGGGCGTGATGTTCGGGCCGTACATCATGCCGGCCAGGATCTTCATGCTCTCGTCGAGGCCGGCCGGCGTCGCGCTGGGCAGGTCGAGCTTGTAGACGGTCTGGGTGAAGGTGGTGCTGGCGTTGCTGTCCGACCCGAAGGTCACGCCCAGCCGCTGCCAGATCCGCTTCGAATCGCCATCGGGAACGTGGACGGATCCGCGGAAGGAAAGATGCTCGAGCAGATGAGCGAAGCCGCGCTCGCTGTCGGTTTCCATCAGCGAGCCCGCATCGATGCGCACGCGCACCGCGACCTGGCCCGGCGGCACGCCGTTCTTGCGCACCGCATAGCGCACCCCGTTGGGCAGGCGGCCGAACTTCCACGCATCGTCATGGACGAGGTCGCTGTTCTTGTAGAGCCAGGGGTCGTCCGCGGTCTGGACGGGGCGCTGTCCGCTGGTTGGCGCCGGCGCCTGCTGGGCGATCGCGGGCGTCGCGAAGGCAAAGATCGACAGGGCGAGAAGGGCGGAGCGCGCGCTGCGCAGGTACGGGAACATGCGCCCTTGTGTAGGGACCGAATCCCCGCCCCGCAACTGCGCGAAAAAGGGCCGCATTCCCGAAGGGTTGCGCCATGTTTTGGACCCATCGCGGGACTAGTTTGCATCCTGACGAGAACGGGTTCCGGGATGTCGCAGGGAGAGCGGCACCACGGAATCCGGTGGAGAATCACAGGACAGGGGCAAGGCACGCGTGGGCGTCGGCAGCTTTCAGGACCATGGAACAATGTGGCGCGATCGGGGCGGAGCGATCGCGCTGGCGACCGACTCGCCCGGACGCTCCTTTCGGCACATGGTCGACCGGCTGCTCGCGGCATCGTCGCTGATTCCCAACGACCCCGTGCTCGACATGCGCGATTTCGCGTGGACCGCGATGCTGCGCGCCAACTGGCGCATGATCCGCGACGAGGCCGCGGCGAAATTGTCGGGCAGCGGCAGGCCGCAGCGGCTGGCCCTGTTCGAACATGGCGCGGTTGCGGGACTGGACGGATGCCCGCAGACCGCCCAGGCGCTGTCGCAGATTCCGGGGCTGGTCAGCGCACGCTATTCGACGCTTGCATCGGGCATTCACGTGCCGCGCCGTCGCGGCGCGACCAAGGGTCTGGTGACCTGCCACCTGGCGCTGCAGGTGCCGCGCGACGGCGATGTGCGCATGGCGCTGGCCGATCGGGTGCTGCGCTGGTCGGAGGGCGAGACGCTGGTCTTCGACGACAGCTATGAACATGAATTGTGGAACGAGGCGAGCGCGGGACGGACCGTCCTGCACCTTCAGTTCCGCAGGCCGCTGAAGCAGCCCGCCCGCTGGCTGGCCGAGCGGCTGATCTGACCGGACTCGGGATCCGCGTAACCCTGGGTTTCCCTATCGCGCCTTGATCCGGACACGCGCAAGCGCCACATGGCGCTCATGCTGATCGAGACCGAACCGACACCGAACCCGGCAACGCTCAAATTCCTGCCGGGCCGCACCGTGATGGAAGCGGGCACGCGGGATTTCGCGACACCGGAAGAAGCCGCGGCTTCGCCGCTTGCCGAGGCGTTGTTCAACCTGGGCGACGTCACGGGCGTGTTCTTCGGCCGCGACTTCATCTCGGTGACCGCGGCGCCGGGCGTCGAGTGGCCCGGGCTGAAGCCCGACGTGCTGGCGATCCTGCTGGACCATTTCTCGGCGAACATGCCGCTGTTCCACGCCCCGTCAGCAGGCTTCGCCGTGCCGCCGGCCGAGGATGAGGGGCTGGACGACGATCCCGAGGATGCGGACATCGTCGCGCAGATTCGCGAGCTGATCGACACGCGCGTCCGTCCGGCGGTCGCCAATGACGGTGGCGACATCGTCTATCGCGGCTTCAAGCAGGGCAAGGTGTTCCTCCAGATGCAGGGCGCCTGTTCGGGCTGCCCGTCATCGACCGCGACGCTGAAGAACGGGATCGAGCAACTGCTCAAACATTATGTTCCCGAAGTCACCGAAGTCCGCGCCGTCTAATCCCAGCACAGCAGGATCGAACCCATGGGCAAGCCTCTCGACGCCGACGGCCTCGACACCATCTTCCGCACCGCGCGCTCTGCCAACGGCTATAATGGCGACCCGGTCAGCGAGGTGGATATCCGCGCCATCTATGACCTGGTGAAGATGGGGCCGACTTCGGCCAACCAGCAGGCGGCACGCTTCGTCTGGCTACTGTCGCAGGAGCAGAAGGACGCGCTGGCCGACTATTCCAGCGGCACCAACGCCGCCAAGATCCGCACCGCGCCGGCCGCGGTGGTGATCGGCATGGACCTGGCGTTCAACGAACAGCTCCCCTGGCTCTTCCCGCATGCGCCCGACGCGAAGAACTGGTTCCCGACCGAGGAGGTGCGCCGCACCCATGCGATGCGCAACTCCTCGCTGCAGGGCGCCTATTTCATCATCGCCGCCCGCGCGCTGGGTTTCGATGTCGGCCCGATGTCGGGATTCGACCATGACAAGGTCGACGCCCATTTCTTCGCCGACCAGCCGACGGTGAAGACCAATTTCATCGCGACCTTCGGCCATGCCGATCCGGCGACGATTCACGATCGCCTGCCGCGTCCCGAATTCGACCAGTTCAACCGCGTGCGGTAACCGGTTCGCTCCGCCCCCCGGCGGACGCGCAACGGCCCGCTTGCCTGGCCCACCTTCCTACGGACAGCATCCGGGAGGCAGGGTCAGGCAAGCGGGCCGTTGTGATTCCATCGATCGCGGCGTCGAGGATCAGCGTGCCGCGCTGACCCGCCACACGCGGTTGCCGACATCGTCCGACACCAGCAGCGCACCGGTCGCGTCGGTGATGACCGCGACCGGACGGCCCTGCGCCTTGTCGTCCTTGTCCAGAAAGCCGGTCAGGACATCGATCGGCTTGGCATTGGGCAGCGGAAAGCCGTTCGGCCCGAACGGCACGAACACCACCTTGTACCCGGCCAGCGGCTCGCGATTCCACGAGCCATGCAGGCCGACAAAGGCGCCGGTCGCGAACGGACCGCCTAGCCGGGCATCCTCGGCAAAGGCCAGGCCCAGCGGTGCGGTATGCGGGCCGACCGAATAATCGGGCCGCTTGGTATATTCGCGCAGGTCCGGCCGGCCGGGGCTGACCCGCTTGTCGACATAACCGCCCCAGTAATTCCATGGCCAGCCGAAGAAGGCGCCGACATCGACGCGCGACAGATAGTCGGGCGGCATGTCCGATCCCAGCATGTCGCGTTCGTTGACCACCGCCCAGAGCGCACCGCTGGTCGGCTCGATCGCCATGCCGTTGGCGTTGCGGATGCCCCAGGCATAGATCTGGCCCGCCTTGCGGTCGGGGAACACCTGATAGATCGTCGCGCGGCTCGGCCGGGTCGCGGCGATCATCCGCTCGCGCGCATTGGCGGCGACATAGGCCGGCCCTTCGACCTCCAGACCATTCTCCGCGATGTTCGAGGAAGATCCGATGCTGACGAACAGGCTCTGGCCGTCGGGTGCGGCGATGACGTTGCGCGCCCAGTGATTGCCGCCACCCGGCAGGTCGACGATCTTCTCCGCCTTCGCGGTGATCTTCGTATCGCCGGTCTTGTAGGGAAAGCGGACCAGCGCGTCGGTATTGGCGACATAGAGCCAGTCGCCGACCAGCACCATGCCATGGGGCGAGTTCAGGCCGGACAGCAGCACCGACTTGGCATCGGCGACGCCGTCGCCATTGGTATCGCGCAGCAGCGTGATCCGGTTGGCCGAGGGGACTGCCGCCCCCGCCTTCTTCATCAGCGATCCCATCACCATGCCGGTGATGCCGCCGACGTCGCGCGGCGGCGAGTTGCTCTCGGCGACCAGGATGTCGCCATTGGGCAGCCGGTAGAGCCAGCGCGGATGATCGAAGCCGCTGGCAAAGACCTCGACCTTCAGCCCCTTGGCGGCGACCGGCTTGGCGCCGTTCGGCCAGCCCACCGCTTCGGCCACTTCCATCGTCGGAATGGTCTGCGGGCGCGCGGCGCTCAGTTGCGGGCGCACCCCGCTGACCGCCTCGACGCTGAGCCGCGCCACATCGGGCCGGGTCATCCAGTAGAAGATGGCGAAGATCAGCGCGGCGAGCGCGATCAGGATGAGGATGATGTGACGGGCATAGCGGCGCATGACCGGAGGAATAGGCCGCCCCCGGCGCTTGTTCCACACAAAAGCGCAGCCCGTCGGCGGCGCCCGACTACTCTTCGGGAACCGCCAGTTCCTCGGGCGGATGGAGCCTCAGCCGGGTCACCCGGCGGCCATCGGCATCGACGATCTCGAGCGTCCAGCCGCTGTCGTGCGTCAGGCACTCGCCCGGTTCGGGCACATGACCGGCAAGCACGAAGGCCAGGCCGCCCAGCGTGTCGATATCCTCGTCCACCTCGGCGAGGCGCGGATCGACGGTCTGCGCGACATCCTCCAGCTCGACGCGCGCATCGGCTTCCCAGCCGCCGCCGTCCAGCGGCACCAGCATCTGGACCGGCGCCTCGTCATGCTCGTCCTCGATCTCGCCGACGATCTCCTCGATCAGGTCCTCGATCGTGATCAGACCCTCGGTGCCCGAATATTCGTCGAGCACGATCGCCAGATGCGTGCGGCTGCCGCGCATCTGCGCCAGCAGGTCGAGCGCGCCCATCGACTGTGGCACGTAGAGCGGCTGGCGGATCAGCGCCGCGATCGAATCGGGCGGCGGCGCGCCGGTCGCCAGGATGTTGAACACGTCCTTGATGTGGACCATGCCGATGACGGTATCGAGCCGCCCGCGATAGACCGGCAGGCGGCTGTGCCCCGCCTCGGCGAACAGCGCCACGAGGTCGGCGAAGCTGGTATCCTCGGCAACCGCGATGACGTCTGCGCGCGGCACGCCGACATCGCCGGCGTCGCGCTCGCCGAAATGGAGCAGGTTGCGCAGCATCTGGCGCTCGATCGGGGCCAGGTCGCCGGCGGGCGCCCTGTTCGTCCCGCCTTCATGCTCGTCGATCGCGTCTTCCAGCTTGTCGCGCAGCGTCTCTTCCTGCGCTTCGCCGAACAACAAGGTGCGAAGGCCCCGCCATATGCCTCCCCCTTCGGAAACATCGTCGTTACCGCTGCTACTTTGGCCCTCGGGCATGATGTGGTGTCAGTCCTCGCGTACGGGATAGGGATCGTGAAGGCCGAGCTCGCGGAGCGCGACGCGTTCCATGTCCTCCATGACCTCGGCTTCGTGATCCCCTTGGTGATCATAACCTAGCAAATGCAAGGTGCCGTGGACAATCAGGTGCGCGGCATGATCGACGGTCGAAATGCCGCGTTCCTCGGCTTCGGCAGCGCACACGCCATGCGCCAGCACGATATCGCCCAGCAGCACCTCGCCATCGTCGCTGTTCTGCGTCACCGCTTCCAGCAGGTCGGGCTGGATCATCGGGAAGGACAGCACGTTGGTCGGCTTGTCCTTCTTGCGATAGTTGCGGTTCAGCACGTGCACTTCGTCGTCGGAGGTCAGCCGGACGGCGACCTCGATCGAGACCGGCCAGGTGGCCCATTCGCCGAACGCCGACTGGGCCAGCGCGGCCGATGCGGCGCGGGTGGCGATCGCCTCCCAGTCCGCATCGGGCCAGCCTTCGGCCTGCACCGCGACGTCAAGCATCGGGACCCTCATAGGCTTCGACGATCCGCCCGACGATCGGGTGACGCACGACGTCCCCGGCGGTGAAGCGACTGACATTGATTCCCTCGACGCCCTCCAGCCGGCGGACGGCATCGTTCAGCCCCGAAGCGTTGGTGCCGCCCGGAAGGTCGGTCTGGTTGGGGTCGCCGCAGATCACCATCCGGCTGTTCTGGCCGAATCGGGTGAGGAACATCTTCATCTGTGCCGGCGTGGTGTTCTGCGCCTCGTCCAGGATGACGAAGGCGTCGGCCAGGGTGCGGCCGCGCATGAAGGCGATCGGCGCGATCTCGATCTCGCCGCTGGCGATGCGCCGCTCGACCTGCTCGGGCGGCATGCAGTCGTACAGCGCGTCGTAGATCGGGCGGAGATAGGGATCGACCTTTTCCTTCATGTCGCCGGGCAGGAAGCCCAGCCGCTCGCCCGCCTCGACCGCGGGGCGCGACAGGATCAGCCGCTGGACGCTGCCGGTGATCAGCTGCGCGACCGCCTGGGCGACCGCGAGATAGGTCTTGCCCGTGCCCGCCGGCCCGAGCGCGAAGATCATGTCGTTCGACACCAGCGCGCGCATATAGTGCGTCTGCGCCAGGCTGCGCGGCACGATCGTCTTCTTGCGCGTGCGGATCATGATCGGCGGGGGCGAATGGCCGGTGTCGGCACCGATGATGCCGGTCAGCGTCGGCTCGCTGGACATGGCGATCACCGCGTCGATCAGGCCGGTATCGATATCCTCGCCGCGGATCACCCGGCTGTGCAGTTCCTGCAGGACCTCGCGCGCATGGGCGACCGCTTCCGCCGACCCCTCGATCACGACGCGCTGGCCGCGGGCGTGGATATAGACGCCCAGCCGTTCCTCGAGCGCCAGGATGTTGCTGTCGAATTCGCCGAACAGTCGCGGCAGGAGCTGGGGCTTGTCGAACGTCACCTCGACCCGGCTGCGTTCCCCGGATTGCGCTTGGACAGGCTTGCGGCTCATGCGGCTCCTTGCTGGCTGGACTGGCGGTGCTGCCGGCACCTTGATGTGCGGCATTCGTGACATGGGCGGGACTGCCGGCTCAAAAGGCCGTAACCGGACCAAAGGCTGTGGGTTCCATCGCGCATGTGCGGTGTCGAGACTGGCAGAACCGCCCGGGGCTGCACAGGGGAGAAATGCGCGCCGCCAAAGAAGGCCGCGGCTGTGCGATCGATGTCACACCCTCGAGTCGCCAAGCGATGCCGGCGGCCCGCCGCGGCGACCGGCCGTCATGTCGCCGTCAGGCAGCGAGGCCGACCGTCTCGATACCGGCGAGCGAGTTGGGGAGCCCCGCCTCGATCCGCACCTCGATCAGGTCGCCGATCCGGGCATCGGTCACCAGATGCACCGATTGCAGCCAGGGCGACTTGCCCAGCATCTGGCCGGGCTGCCGGCCGCTGCGCTCGATCAGGATCTGGCACGTCTTGCCAACCGTCGCTTGGTTGAACGCGGCCTGGTGACGCAGCACCGCTGCCTGGAGCCGCTGGAGTCGCTCGTCCATCACCGCGGCCGGCACGGCGCCGTCCATATCGGCCGCCGGCGTGCCGGGGCGCGGGCTGTACTTGAAGCTGAACGCGGCGGCGTAGCGCACCTCGTCGATCAGGCTCAGCGTATCCTCGAACTCGGCATCGGTCTCGCCGGGAAAGCCGACGATGAAGTCGCCGGACAGCGCGATATCCGGGCGGACCGCACGGACGCGGTCGAGCAGGCGGAGATAGGAATCGCGGCTATGGCTGCGGTTCATCGCCTTGAGGATGCGGTCGTTCCCCGCCTGAACCGGCAGGTGGAGATAGGGCATCAGGCTTTCGACATCGCCATGCGCGTCGATCAGCCCCTGGCTCATGTCATTGGGGTGGCTGGTGGTGTAGCGGATCCGCTTCAGCCCATCGATCCGGTCGAGCGTGCGGATCAGGCCGTGCAGGCCATGACCCGCCTCGTCATCCCACGCATTGACGTTCTGGCCAAGCAGGGTGATCTCGCACGCGCCCGCATCGACCAGCGCCTTCGCCTCGTCGACGATCGCCTGGAACGGCCGGCTGACCTCGGCCCCGCGGGTATAGGGAACGACGCAATAGGTGCAGAATTTGTCACACCCTTCCTGCACCGTCAGGAACGCGGATGCCCCGACCTTGCGCCGCGCCGGCAGGCTGCCGAACTTGGCGATCGCCGGCATGTCGGTATCGAGCGCGAGGCTGCCCGCCGCCGCCTGGGACACCAGCTCGGGCAGATTGTGATAGGCCTGCGGCCCGACGACGACGTCGATCTTCGCCCGCCGCGCGATCTCGGCGCCCTCCGCCTGCGCGACGCAGCCGGCAACGGCGATCATCGGCGCGGGTGCCGCGTCGCGATGCTTCAGCCGCCCGATCTCGGAATAGACCTTTTCGGTCGCCCGCTCGCGGATGTGGCAGGTGTTGAGCACCACCAGCTCGGCATCCTCGGCGCCGGCCGCGACCATGCCCTGCGCGCCGAGCAGCTCGGCCATGCGCTCGCCGTCATAGACATTCATCTGGCAGCCGAACGACTTGACGTGGAAGGTCTTGGGAGTCTTGGGGGCGTTCATGATCGCGCGGCTATAGTCGCAGCGGGCGCCTTCGTCACCCCGGCCTTCTACGAAGCGCCCGGCTCGGCCGGCGATCCTGACGGCACCGCGCCCATCGCATAGGCGAAGGGGCGCAGCGGCCTGCCCAGCGCCTCGACCAGCGCGACCTCGATCCGACGCCGGCTCTCGGCGGCGATCGCCTTGCGGCCGGGATGGTCCTGCGGAAGGAAGGGTTCGAGAAACGAGACCTTCAGCTCGAAACTGCCCTTGCGGCTCAGGATCCGCTTCGCATTGTTGATCCCGCTCTCGACCCCGATCCAGCCGATCTCCTCGGCGACCGGGCCGTAATCGAGCATCACCGGCTGGACCATCACGCCCGGCGGCGGGGGTTCGAGCACGCGCAGCATCGGCGTCTTGAACGGCAGCAGCGACTGGCCGTCGGTGGTCGTCCCCTCGGGAAAGACCGTAACCGCCCAATTCTCCTCCAGCGCGTCGCGCAACTGGTTGATCTGTTCGGCGACGCCCAGCCGGTTTTCCCGCTTCACATAGACGGTGCGATTCATCCCCGCGAGCCAGCCCACGATTGGCGAGGCGCCGATCTCGACCTTGGCGACGAAGGCGGTGCCGCTGGCGCCGCCCAATGCGAGGATGTCGATCCAGCTGAGATGGTTGGAGATGTAGAAGACGTCGCGCTTCAGCGGCACGCCCTTCCTGGCCACCCTCGCGCCGACGATCCGCGCCGATGTGCCCAGGAAGATGCGCGGCCAGGGCGAGGAGAGGCGGAGCAGCCGCCACAGATAATGAAGCGGGACGAACAGCAGCACCGCGCCGACCAGCATCGCGACCCGCCGCCACAGGCGCACCTGCTCCCGCAGCGTGAGCTGCGTCGGAATGCCGGCCGCCGCATCGGCGCGGGCCGTCGCCTTCGCATCGCTCCGGTCAGGCGGCCCGTCCCCCAACGAGCCGTCAGTTCTTGCGTTCGAGGCTGACGCCGTAAAGCTCCATCCGGTGATCGACCAGGCGGAAGCCCAGCCGTTCGGCGATCTGCTTCTGCAGCTGTTCCAGCTCGGGATCGACGAACTCGATCACCTTTCCGCTCTCGACATCGATCAGATGATCGTGATGCGCCTCGGGCGCCGGCTCGTAGCGCGCACGCCCGTCGCCGAAATCGTGGCGGTCGAGAATCCCTGCCTCCTCGAACAGGCGGACGGTGCGATAGACGGTCGCGATCGAGATGCCGGGATCGATCGCGGAGGCACGTTCATAGACTTTCTCGACATCGGGATGGTCGTCGGCGTCCGAAAGCACGCGGGCGATCACCTTGCGCTGTTCGGTGATGCGCAGGCCCTTTTCGTGGCAGAGCGCTTCGAGATCGATCTTTCGAGCCATGTGTCCTTCCGGCTTGGAACGTGCCGCCGATGTAGCGACTTGATGGCGCGGGGGAAAGGGCAAGCCCGAACGCAAAAGCGGCGGCCGGGCACTTTGCCCGGCCGCCGCCCGATGCATTGCACTCGCGCGCTGCGATCAGCGCTTGCGGCGCTTGGTGCCCAGGCCGATCTTCTTCGCCAGGGTGCGGCGCTGCTCGGCATAGTTGGGAGCGACCATCGGATAGTCAGCCGGCAGGTTCCACTTGGCGCGGTACTGCTCCGGGGTCATCTGATAATGGGTCATCAGGTGGCGCTTGAGCATCTTCAGCTTCTTGCCGTCCTCGAGACAGACGATGTAGTCGGGCTTGACCGAGGAACGAACCGAGACCGCAGGCTCCTGCTTAACCTCAGGTTCAGGAACGACCGTTCCGAGACCGACCAGCGCGCCGTGAACGTTCTGGATGAGCACGGGAAGATCCGACACCGCAACACTGTTGTTGCTGACATGGGCCGCGACAATATCGGCGGTCAGCGTTACCAGCGTTTCCTGCATATCGTTCTGGTTTTCCATTTCGACTAATTTCCTTCGACCCGGTGTGTTGTTTTAAGTGCCACCTCAGGGCCGCGCTATCGGACCAAATTGGACCAAACGCAAGTCCGTGCGTGAACCGGTTGCGGAAATCAGGTCAATTTTCTGGAGTAGCTATGGGCGTCATATGAGTTGCCGTCTCTGCCGCGATAGTAAAGGTGCCGTTCGCCGACCTTGGCGAAGCCTTCGCGCTGGTAGAGCCGGACTGCGTCATTACCGGATCGCACCTCCAGATGCAGATCCTCGATCCCGCGAGCCTTGGCCTCGGCGATGACCGACCGCAGAAGCGCCGATCCGACCCCCCTGCCGCGCGCCGAACGGCGGGTTGCAAGCAGCAGCAGTTCGGCTTCGGGTCCTCCGGCGCGCGACAGGGCAAAGCCGACATCCTGGTCGTCGAGGCTGGCGATCACCAGCCAGACACCCGGCAGGGCCATCATCCCCAGGCACTGGGCGGCGGTCCAGGCCTCGCCATAGCGGGGGTCGAACGCATCCTGCATCACCTCGGCGACCACCGAGACGTCCTGTACGCCGCCTTCGCGCAGTTCGACGAAGCTCAAGCTCATGCCAGCCCCCGCTCGGCCAGCGTCTTCGCGTCCGGCGCGCGGCCATAGATGGGGCGCGGCGCCAGTGCCGCGAAGGCCGGGGGAAGCAACGGCGCGTCGGCGGCGCGCGGAAGCATTTCGGTCAGTTCCGGCGCGGCGCTCAGCGGCTCGAGGAAGCGGACGCCATTGCCGAATGCCGGCAGCCCGTCGAGCACGGCAAGCGCCGCCTCCGGCGCGAGCGAGGCGAAGCTGCCCTCCCCGGCAAGCGCGGCGTCGAAACGCTGGACGAAGACTTCGCCATGACCGCCCTCCAGGACGACCGCGAGCAGCGCCAGTTCGGGACGCGCCGCAAATGCCTGGGCAGCGATCAGCGCGAGCGAGGAATAGCCGGAGACCTGCGCCCCCCAACCGATCGCGAGACCGTGCGCGGCGGCAAGCCCGACCCGAACCCCGGTGAAGCTGCCGGGCCCGCAATCGACCAGGATCCGGCCGGCACGCCCCTTGTCCGGCAGCGAGGCGATCATCGGCACCAGCCGCTCGGCATGGCCGCGACCGACCACTTCATGTTCCGACGCGATCACCGCGCCATCCTCGACCAGCGCGGCCGAACAGGCGGCAGTTGCGGTTTCGATCACGAGTATGCGCAAGTCCGGGCCTCGAATGTTCGGATTGAACCTGCCTAAGAGCCGTCCCGCGCGACTTTGGCAACCGGGCGCGGAGACGCGGTGCCTATCGGTCGAGCGCTCCGGCACCATCCATGTCGGCGCCGGGCACATAGCTGGCCGGTCGGTAGGTCGCGCGCGAGTCACCGAAAATCCCGGTCGCCGCACGCTCGGAGAGATCCGGCTCGGGCATCGGCGCGCTGGCGACGGCCTCCACCGACCGGTAGGTCGGGATCGCGGTACCAGCGACCGTATAATTGCCCAGCACCAGCCCGCCCAGGCTGCCCAGCGCCGCGACCGACGTCATCCCCACCGCCGCGAGGGCAAGGCGGCGACTGGCGAACATCCGGTGGACCCAGCGAGGCATAGGCGCACAACCCGCCAGGCGATCACCCGTTCCTCATCCCGCCGCGATCGACGGAGCCATGGCGATTACTTCAGCAGCTTGGGCGCCACCTGCAGCAACTTGTCGCGCACCTTGCCCGCGAACATCATCAACATCGGCGGCAGGTCGACCTCGGCATGGACATGGGCATCGAACACCTCGACCTTGCTCGCGATCGTCTGGCCCATCGCGTTCAGCGTGAAATGGAGCGTGTCGCCTTCCCAGCGATGCTGCACCGTCCCGCCGCCGGGGATCATGTCGGCCAGCTTGCCGATACCGCCTGCCATGCGCGTGCGCGCCGTCTCGCGGCCAAGCTTGTGCGGGATATCGACCTTGATCGGTTCGGACATTCAACTCACTCCGTGGCGAACAGCTTCGCATCGTCGGCAAACGCCTTGAACTCCAGCGCGTTGCCGCTGGGATCGCGAAAGAACATCGTCGCCTGCTCGCCGGGCTGGCCCTTGAAACGGATGTGCGGGGCGATGCCGAAGACGATGCCGGCCGCCCCGACGCGCTCGGCAAGCGCCTGCCAGTCCGGCATGGTCAGCACGACGCCGAAATGGGGCACCGGGACATCATGGCCGTCGACCGAATTCTCGACCGCGACCGGCCGGGCTGCGGGATCGAGATGCGCCACGATCTGATGGCCGAACAGGTCGAAGTCGATCCAGTGATCCGACGAGCGCCCTTCGGGACAGCCCATCACGACGCCATAGAAGTGGCGCGCGGCCGACAGGTCGTGGACCGGGAAGGCGAGATGGAACGGGCGAAGCGAAGACATGGCGAAGGCCCCTAACCGATCTTCACCCGAAGGGGGAGGATCATGTAAGGCGGCGTCGATGTCCTCCCGTCCTCTCCTCATCGCCCTGGTCGCCGGCATGGCGTCCGCGACCGGCTTCGCGCCGCTCGACCTCTGGCCGGTCCTGATCCTGGGGCTGGCCGTGCTGCTCTGGCTGACGCACGAGGCGCCGACGCTGAAGGCGGTGTTGCTGCGGGGGTGGATCTTCGGGCTCGGTCATTTCACCGTCGGCAACAACTGGATCCAGCACGCCTTCGACTTCCAGGACAAGATGCCGCCGGTGCTGGGCTATTTCGCGGTCGTCGCGCTCTCGCTGCTCCTGGCGCTGTATCCGGCGATCGCGATGGGTCTTGCCTGGCGCTTCTCCCGCCAGGTCACCTCGCGCGCCGGATGGCAGGGCCCCGATGCCGGCTTCGTCCTTGCCGCGGTCGCCGCCTGGATCGCGACCGAATGGCTGCGCAGCGTGATCTTCAGCGGCTATCCGTGGAACCCGCTGGGCGTTGCCTGGCTGCCGCTCCATTCGATCGCCCAGGCCGGCGCGCTGATCGGCACCTATGCCCTGTCGGGTGTGATGGTCCTGGCTGCAGGCGTGCTCTACCTCGCCTTCGCCCGCGACTATCGCGGCGCGGGTGCGCTCGCCATAACGATCGGGATGCTCGGCATCGCGGCGCGCATCTTCGTGCCCGCAGCCCCCGCCGCCGATGCCACCCGCCTCGTCCGCGTCGTCCAGCCCAATATCGGTCAGGACGCAGTCGGCGAACCCGATTACAATGCGCGCTTGCTCTCCCGGCTGGTCTGGGGAAGCGGGCGGGCGGGCGCCCTGCCCCGCCTGATCGTCTGGCCCGAGGGGATGGTCAACGACTGGGTCGAGGACGGCTATCCGCGCAACTGGTACCGGGTCGATCCGCGGGCGATCCGCGCCCAGATCGCCAGCGGCCTCGGCCCCGACGACCGGGTGCTGATCGGCGGCACCGCGCTGTTCGTCGACCAGCAGGGCGAGGCGACGGGGGTCGGCAACGCCATCTGGGCTGTCGATCCCGACGGCATGCTGGGCCCCCGCTACGACAAGGCGCATCTGGTCCCCTATGGCGAGTATCTGCCGATGCGCACGATCCTTGCGCCGCTGGGGCTGGCGCGGCTGGTGATGGGCGATGTCGACTATGTCCCGGGCCCCGGCCCGCGCACGCTCCCGATCGAGGGGTTCGGCAAGGCGGGGATGCAGATTTGCTACGAGATCATCTTCTCCGGCCAGGTCGTCGATCGCGCCGATCGCCCCGACTTCCTGTTCAATCCGTCCAACGACGCCTGGTTCGGCAGCTGGGGCCCGCCCCAGCATCTGGCGCAGGCGCGGATGCGCGCGCTGGAGGAGGGGCTGCCGATCCTGCGCGCCACGCCGACCGGCATTTCCGCGATCATCGACGCGCACGGCAGGCTGGTCGACTTCGTCCCGCCGGGACAGGAGGGCGCGGCCGAGGCGCCGATGCCGCGCCCGCTGCCGCCGACCCCGTTCAGCCGCCTGGGCAACTGGATGGCGGCGATCGCCGCTGCCTTGCTCCTGATGATTGCGATTGCCATTCGCCGCGCGCGCCGCTAGGGCCGGACGCTGATATAAGGAAAGCTTTATATGGGCATGGCAACGGCCCGGGCTTTCCTCTCCCACCAAGAGGATATTCCATGCGTTCCAGCTATCTCTTCACGTCCGAGTCGGTTTCCGAAGGTCACCCGGACAAGGTCGCCGACCAGATCAGCGACGCGATCGTCGACCTGTTCCTGACCAAGGACCCCGAGGCGCGCATCGCCTGCGAGACGCTGACCACGACCCAGCTCGTCGTCCTGGCCGGCGAGATCCGCGGCAAGGGCATCATGGACGAGGCGGGCAACTGGGCCCCGGGCGTGCAGGAGGAGGTCGAGCAGACCGTCCGCGCGACCGTCAAGCGCATCGGCTACGAGCAGGACGGCTTCCACTGGGAGACGCTGCGCTTCGAGAACAACCTGCACCCGCAGTCGGCGCACATCGCGCAGGGCGTGGACGCATCGGGCAACAAGGACGAAGGCGCCGGCGACCAGGGCATCATGTTCGGTTTCGCCTGCGACGAGACCCCGGACCTGATGCCGGCGACGCTCGACTATAGCCACAAGATCCTCGAGCGCATGGCAGCCGACCGCCATTCGGGCGCCGCGCCGTTCCTGGAACCCGACACCAAGAGCCAGGTCACGCTGAAGTTCGAGAACGGCAAGCCGGTCGCCGCGACCGCGATCGTTGTCTCGACCCAGCATGGCAAGGGCTATGACCAGGGCGACAACGAAGCCGAGCTCAAGGCCTATGTGAAGGGCGTCGTTGCCGACGTGCTCCCGGCCGAGCTGCTGTCGGACGCGACCGAATATCACATCAACCCGACCGGCTCGTTCGAGATCGGCGGCCCCGACGGTGACGCCGGCCTGACCGGCCGCAAGATCATCGTCGACACGTACGGCGGCGCGGCGCCGCACGGCGGCGGCGCCTTCTCGGGCAAGGATCCGACCAAGGTCGATCGCTCGGCAGCGTACATCACCCGCTATCTGGCGAAGAACATCGTCGCGGCCGGCCTGGCCAAGCGCGTCACGATCCAGCTCGCCTATGCGATCGGCGTGTCGAAGCCGCTGTCGCTCTATGTCGACACCCACGGCACCGGCACCGTCGGCGACGACCGGATCGAAGCCGCGATCCAGGGCATCGACAAGCTGGGCGGCCTGACCCCGCGCGCGATCCGCACGCATCTGAGCCTCAACAAGCCGATCTACCAGCGCACCGCCGCCTATGGCCATTTCGGCCGCAAGGCAGAGGGCGACTTCTTCCCCTGGGAGAAGACCGACCTGGTCGAGGACCTGAAGGCAGCGATCGCCGCCTGACCGGCGCGAAAGCCCGAAACATCGAACCCCCGTCGCGGCCCGCCGCGGCGGGGGTTTTGTTTTCGGAGCGCTCTCTTAGGGGTGCATAGCGCCTCTCGCGGCACGCCGATCTTGCTTCCCCCGGCCAGCGCGCTAGTGCCGCGCGCATGACCGCACACAAGCCCGGCGATCCCACCACACTGCGCCGCCTCTATGGCCGCAGCAAGGGCCACAAGCTCCGCGAGGGGCAGGCCGCCCTGGTCGAGGACGCGCTTCCCCGTTTCAGCGTGCCCGACCACGGGCCGCTCGATGCCGTCACGCTGTTCGGCGACGACCGGCCGCTCGAGTTCGAGATCGGCTTCGGATCGGGCGAGCATCTGGCGGGCCAGGCCGGCATGCGGCCGGATCACGGCTTCATCGGCTGCGAACCTTTCCTCAACGGCGTGGTCGGCGCGCTGAACCATATTCGCGACGACGACCTGGCCAATGTCCGCCTGCATATGGGCGATGCGCTGGAAGTGCTCGAGCGGCTGCCCGACGCCAGCCTCGACCGGCTGTACCTGCTCCATCCCGATCCCTGGCCCAAGGCGCGCCATGCCAAGCGGCGGATGGTCAATCCCGGCCCGATGGACATGATCGCGCGCAAGCTGAAGCCGGGCGCCGAGTTCCGCCTGGGCACCGACGACCCGACCTATTGCCGCTGGTCGATGATGGTGATGAATGCGCGGCGCGATTTCGTGTGGCAGGCGGAACGGCCGGCCGACTTCCTCGTTCGCCCCGACGACTGGCCCCAGACGCGCTATGAAGCCAAGGCGCGTCGCAAGGGCCATGAAGTGTGGTATTTCATCTACAAGCGGGTCTGAGCGGACACGCGGGGGGGGGGGCAGATCCATGACGACGCCGATCATCGAACCGACAGGCGACCCGGCGAGCGTGCCGCCCGCCGATGCGATCGCCCCGCCCCCCGCCGCGTTCCGACCGGCGCGCATCGCCGCGGCGACGGTCACCATCATCGCGATCGTCGGGGTGGCGTGGCTGTTCATCGAGCTCACCCGCTTCTTCATGCTCGTCTTCGCATCGCTGATCCTGGCGGTGATCTTCAGCGCTTTGACGACGCGGGTCACCGCGGCGACGCGCATGCCGCGCGGGCTGGCGCTGTTGCTGTCGATCCTGGCCTTGATCGGCGTGTTCGCCGGTGCCTTCACCCTGTTCGGCACCCAGATGGCGGGCGAATTCGATACGATCGTGAAGAGCATCCCGCCGGCGATCACCCAGGTCGACGCCCTGCTC
Source organism: Sphingomonas rustica (assembly GCF_039652585.1). Classification (NCBI taxonomy): domain Bacteria; kingdom Pseudomonadati; phylum Pseudomonadota; class Alphaproteobacteria; order Sphingomonadales; family Sphingomonadaceae; genus Sphingomonas; species Sphingomonas rustica. The sequence goes on from NZ_JBDIZK010000004.1 coordinate 52,836, forward strand.
GCGCGCTTCGGCGTCAGCGAAGGCGTTCGCGAACTGCTCGACAAGGGCAGCAGCGGCGTGTCGCGACTGATGTCGCAGGCCGGCGGCTATGTACTGGCGGCGGGCAGCGGCGTCGCCGACTTCGTGCTCGTCTTCGTCGGCGCGATCTTCATCGCCAGCGATCCCGCCGTCTATCGCCGCGGCCTGCTGCTGCTGATGCCGCGCCGGGTCGAGCCGGTGGTCGACCGCTCGCTCGACGACATGGCGCACGGCCTGCAAGGCTGGATGATGGGCCAGGCCGTGTCTTCGGTACTGGTGGCGTTTCTCACCTGGGCCGGGCTCGCATTGCTGGGCGTGCCGGCAGCCGGCGGCCTCGGCATCATCGCTGGCCTCCTCGACGTGATCCCGATGGTCGGCCCGATCATTGCGGCGATTCCGGCCGTGCTGCTCGCCTTCACCGTATCGCCGGCAACGGCATTGTGGACGATCGGCCTGTTCCTGATCATCCAGCAGCTGCAGGGCAATTTCCTGCAACCGATGATCCAGAAACAGGCGGTCGACGTGCCGCCCGCGGTGCTGTTGTTCGCGGTGGTCGCGGCGGGGACCGTCTTCGGCTTCCTGGGCGTATTGCTGGCAGCGCCGATTACCGTCGTCGTCTATGTCGCGGTCCAGCGCATCTATGTGAAGACGATCCTGGGCAAGGACATCCGCCTGGTCAGCGACCGCCGCTGACCGGGCCGGAACCGGCGGCCTCAAGTCGCGCGGCGAGGTCGAGCGCGTTTTCGGTCGCCGCGGACGACGCTGTATTGTCGAAGATGCACCAGCATGTAGCCGGGGCGCTCGCCACAGCCTCGATCCGCTGCGCATAATGCGCCAGCGCCGCTGCATCATAGGGCGAGCGATAGATGGCGGGCGAGCCATGAAGGCGCCAATAGGCCAGGCCCGGCCAACCACCTGGCTCGGCGGCGGATGGCGCGATTGCGGGATCGGCGGCAACGCGCCCCACGCGGTGATGACGAAGCAGCATTTCCGGCTCGTCGGTGAACCAGCTGGGATGACGCGGCTCGCAGGCGATCGCCGCCGGGATCGCCTTGGCGACGCTTGCGAAGAACCTGTCGGCAATGGCCGGATCGAAGGTCAGGCTGGGCGGAAGCTGCACCAGCAGCACCGCGAGTTTCGACCCCAGATTCTCCACCTGCCCGGCGAACGCCTCGATGAGCGCCTCCGCACCGATCAGCCTTGAATCGTGCGTGATCGCCTTCGGCATCTTGACCGAGAAGCGAAACCCGTCGGGGACGCTGGCCGCCCAGCGGGCCCAGGTCGCTGGCCGATGTGGCCGGTAGAAGGACGAGTTCATCTCGACGCCGCGAAAGATGCGCGCATAGCGTTCCAGGACGGAACCGCCATCGGGGAACGACGCCGCGTCCTGGCGTGGAATGCTCCAGCCTGCCGTACCGATCGTCACGTCCATGCCGGCCAAACGCGACGTCGCTTGCACGGATGCATCAGTCATCATGGACTTTTCGCAAAAGACGAGATTGAAGGTTGATACCTTATATCATCGCGTCTATCGCCCCCGCATCTTCCCGAATGAGAGTGCGTATTTGATGATCCGTAGCCTGTTGCTTGCCACCGCCGCCATCATCGCCCTGCCCGCCCATGCCGAGGAACGGGTCGTCCCGGCCGACCCGGCGGCGGACACGACCGCTGCGACGGCGGACCAGCAGCCCCAGGACCATGCGCATGATCACGACCAGCCCGATTCGGAGATCGTCGTCACCGGCACCCGGGCGCGGTCGGCCAATGATCTGCTGGGCGGCACCGCGGTGCTTGCCAATGAGGAACTGACCCGCAGCCTGCGCCCGACGATCGGCGAGACGCTGGCATCGCAGCCCGGCGTGTCGGCGACGTCGTTCGGGCCCAACGCATCCAAGCCGGTCCTGCGCGGCTTCACCGGTGACCGTGCGCCCGTGCTGACCGACGGCATCGGCAGCATCGACGTGTCGAACACCTCGGCCGATCACGCAGCGGTCATCAATCCGCTGACCGCCGACCGGATCGAGATCCTGCGCGGCCCCGCCGCCCTGCTGTTCGCGCCCTCGTCGATCGGCGGCATCGTCAACGTGCTCGACAGCCGGATTCCCCGCCATGTCGAGATGCCGCTCCATGCCGACGGCATCGCCACCTATGGATCGGCAGCGAACGAGCGCGCCGTATCGGGCGTGATCGACGTGCCCGTTACCGGCGGGCTGGTCGTCCATGCCGATGGCAGCTGGTCCAAGACCGACGACATGAAGACCGGCGGCTATGTCCTCTCCCCCGCCCTGCGCGCGCAGGCGGCTGCCAGCGCCGATCCGGAGATCGCCGAACTGGCCGATCTGCGCGGCACCGTGCCCAACACTGCGGCGCGGACCTGGAACGTCGCCGGCGGCGCTGCGGTGATCAACGAAGGCGGCAATCTGGGCTTCGCCGTCAGCCATTATGACAGCCTCTACGGTGTGCCGATCCGCTATTCGCTCGATCCTTCGGTCGAGGCCGAGGCGGTCCAGCTTCAGGTCAAGCAGACGCGCGTGGATATCCGCGGCGAGGTGAATACCGGCGGCAGCGTCTTCAGCAACCTGCGCCTTCGCCTGGGCGCGGCCGATTATCGGCATAGCGAGATCGAGGACACCGGCGAGGTCGGCACGACCTTCTTCAACCAGGGCTATGAGGGCCGGCTCGAGCTGGTCCAGGCCGCGCGCGGAGGCTGGGACGGCCTGATCGGCGCGCAGTTCGCGACCAAGGCGATGCACATCGACGGCGAGGAGAAATTCCTGCCGAAGACGCGGAGCAACCGCTACGGCCTGTTCACCCTGCAATCCTATGATGCCGGCGCGCTGAAGGCCGAGGCGGCGCTACGCTACGAGCATTCGGCGGTGCGTGCCTTTGCCGATTTGGACCTCGGCAATCCCGATTCCGATCGCCGCTTCGACACGCTGTCAGCCTCGTTCGGCGCCAGCTACGAACTGGCGCCGCGCGTCCGCTTCGGTGTGAACGTGTCGCGCAGCGAGCGTGCGCCGTCCGCCGAGGAACTGTTCGCCAACGGCCCGCACGCCGGCACCCAGGCGTTCGAGATCGGCAATCCCGATTTCGGCACCGAAAAGGCCTGGGGCGTCGAAGCGACGCTGAAGGGTTCGGGCGACGGCTGGAGCCTGGCCGCGGCCGCCTATCACAGCTGGTATGACGGCTTCATCTACGACACGCCTAATGGCGAGATCGAGGACGACCTGCCCGTCTTCCAGTATAATCAGGCCGATGCCCGCTATTACGGGTTCGAGATCGAGGCGTCGAAGCGGCTCGCACGGGTCGGCGGCTTCTCGATCAACGCCGACGCGATGGCCGATATGGTCCATGCGACCATCGTCGGCGAAGGCCCCGCGCCGCGCATCCCGCCGCTGCGCATCATGGGCGGCCTGGAAGCACAGTCCGAGCGGTTGAACGCCCGCATCGAAGTCGAGCACAGCTTCGAACAGGACCGGCTGGCGGCATTCGAGACGCAGACCGACGGCTTCACCTTCGTCAACGCGTCGGTTGCGTGGAGTCCCTGGGGGCCCCGGCACACCAGCTTCACCCTGTCGGCGAACAACCTCTTCGACGTGGAGGCGCGGCGCCATGCCAGCGTGCTGAAGGACTATGCCCCGCTGGCCGGCCGCGACATCCGGCTGACGGCGCGGCTGTCGCTCTAGGCGCCAGGGTGCGGCCGGGGCGCGTCACGAACGCCCCCGGCCCGCCGGACCTTATGGCCGGATGTCGGTCAGCTTGCGCTCCCAGGCCAGCGCATCCTTGACGATCCCGTCCAGGTCGGCGCGCTGCGGCCGCCACGGCAGCGTCGCGAGGATTCGGCTGTTGTCGGCGACGAGCGTGCCCGAATCCCCCGGACGGCGTTCGGCCAGGCGGCGCTCGATGTTCAGGTTGGTGACCCGGTCGACCGCGTCCAGCACTTCCAGCACCGAATAGCCGCGGCCATAGCCGGCGTTCAACGTGTGGCTGTCGCCCGGGCGATCGATCAGCAGGCTCAGCGCGTCGACATGCGCAGCCGCAAGGTCGCTGACATGGATATAGTCGCGAACCCCGGTGCCGTCGGGCGTGTCGTAATCGGTGCCGAAGACGGTGACGTGGTCGCGCTTGCCGATCGCCGCCTCGACCGCGATCTTGATCAGGTGCGTCGCGCCCGCGGTCGACTGGCCCGAACGGCCCTGCGGATCGGCGCCGGCGACGTTGAAGTAGCGCAGCGCGCAATAGTTGAAGTCGTGCGCCGCCGCGACGTCGCGCAGCATCATCTCGGTCATCAGCTTCGACGTGCCATACGGGTTGATCGGCAGCTTCGGCATGTCCTCCGCCACCGGCACGATCTCGGGCATGCCATAGGTCGCGGCGGTCGACGAGAAGATGAAATGCTTCACGCCGGTCGCAACCGCGCTCTCGATCAGCGAGCGGCTGGCGACGGTGTTGTTGCGATAATATTTGAGCGGATCGCTGACCGATTCCGGTACGATGATCGACCCTGCAAAATGCATGATCGCGACCACGCCGTGGTCGCGCAGCGTCGCGCGCATCCGCGCCTCGTCCTCGATCTCGCCCTGGACCAGCGTGGCGCGCGGATCGACCAGGAAGGTGAAGCCGGTCGACAGATTGTCGTACACCACGACACTCCATCCCGCATCGAGCAGCGCGAGTACCGCGTGGCTGCCGATATAGCCCGCACCGCCCGTGACCAGTACCGTACCGCCCTGCATCTTCCGCTCCCCTGTTGCTCCTGCGCCGCCCAACCCTATCTAGGCGGCATTGGCAAGGAGTAGCGCATGGCAATCGAGACCGCGACGCTGGCAGGCGGATGTTTCTGGTGCACCGAGGCGGTGTTCGAAGACGTGATCGGCGTCCAGTCGGTCGAGAGCGGCTATATCGGCGGCGGCAAGGAAAACCCGAGCTACAAGGAAGTGTGTTCGGGCAGCACCGGCCATGCCGAGGCGATCCGCGTCACCTTCGACACCGATCAGCTGAACTATGGCGAGCTGCTCGACATGTTCCTGGCGACGCATGACCCGACCCAGCTCAACCGCCAGGGCAATGATGTCGGCACCCAGTATCGCTCGGCGATCTTCCCGCATTCGGCCGAGCAGGAAGCCGAGGCGAAGGCGGCGATCGCGCGCGCCCAGCCCGACTGGCCCGCACCGATCGTCACGACGATCGAGCCGCTCGGCACCTGGTGGCCGGCCGAGGATTATCACCAGCAATATTGGGAAGGCGAAGGCCAGAGCAATCCCTACTGCCTGGCGGTCATCCCGCCCAAGCTGCAGAAGCTGCGCAAGAGCTTCGCCGCACGCAGCAAGCGCGCCGCCGAGGCGCAGGCCTGAACCGGGCCCGCCTCAGCGCGGGCTGGCGGCGCGGCGCAGACGGTCGTTGATCGCGATGCCGATCCCCTGCCGGGGGATCGGCGCCACCGCGATCGACGGCGCGCCGCTGGCATCGGCGCGGTGCAGCGCGTCGAACAGCCTCGCTGCCGCCTCGATCAGGTCGCCGGTCGCCGACAGCGTGTCGTCACCGGCGATCTCGCCAAAGCCGATCAGCCATTCGCCCCCGCGCGCCTGGACGGCATCCAGCCGCACCGGACTGGCCGGAGCGTAATGGCTTTCTAACTGTCCCGGCGCGATGATCTCGCCCGGCCGCTTCGCCTCCGGCAGGTGGACCGGCCGGTCTTCGTCCGGAAACAGCGTCTCCGCAGTCAGCGGACCCGGCCGCAGGATCTCGTGCTCGCGCACGATCGTCGATTCCAGTCCCGCGGGCGTCGGCCCGTCGTCGATCACCAGCGGGATCCTGCCCGACAGGCTTTTCGCCACATGTTCTGCCCGGGTCGGGCTGATCGACCCGCTGGCATTGGCCGACGGTGCGGCGAGCGGCCGTCCCGCGGCCACGAGCAGCGCCTGCATCGCCCGGTGGCGCGGCACGCGGATGGCCACCGTATCGAGCCCTGCTGTAACCAGCGCCGACAGGCCGGCATCGGCGCGCACCGGCAGGACCAGCGTCAGCGGCCCGGGCCAGAAGCGCAGCGCGAGGTCTCGTGAAATCTCGGAAAATTCCGCAAGCCGCTCGGCCGCGGCAATATCGGTCACATGGACGATCAGCGGGTTGAACGACGGGCGCCCCTTCGCCTGGTAGATTCCCGCGACCGCGCGCGACTCGGTCGCATCGGCGGCCAGGCCATAGACCGTCTCGGTCGGAACCGCGACGCATCCGCCCTCGGCGATCAGCCGCGCGGCTTCCTCGATCGCAGCCGTGCCGTAAGGTAAAATTCGAGGGTTTGTCGCGCTCACCGATCCGGGGCTATAGGGCCGGCGACACGCCGACAAGAGAGAGGACGCATGACCTTTACGCCCGCCATCGCCGAGCAGCGCTTCGTCCTCGAGCATATCGCCCGCATCGCCGAACTTTCCGACGAGGCGACGCCCGATCTGGTCGAAGCCGTGCTGGAGGGCGCCGGCCAGTTCGCGCAGGGCGAATGGGCGCCGCTCGAGCGGATCGGCGACACCGTCGGCGCGAAATGGACCGAGCAGGGCGTGGTGATGCCCGAGGGTTTCGCCGCCGCCTACAAGGCGTATGTCGAGGGCGGCTGGGGCACGATCGGATCGCCGGTCGCATTTGGCGGGCAGGGCCTGCCGGTAAGCCTGGCGACCGCGGTGATCGAGACTCTGGGCACCGCCAATATCGGCTTCGCGCTGGCACCGATGCTGACGGTCGGGGCGATCGAGTCGCTGGTGCATCATGGCAGCGAGGCGCAGCAACAGGCCTATCTGCCCCGGCTCGCGACCGGCGAGTGGACCGGCACGATGAACCTGACCGAGCCGCAGGCCGGATCCGACGTCGGCGCGCTGCGCAGCACCGCGACGCCGCGCGGCGACAGCACCTGGTCGATCAAGGGCACCAAGATCTTCATCTCGTTCGGCGACCACGACATGGCCGACAACATCGTCCACCTCGTGCTGGCGCGCACGCCGGGCGCACCGGCGGGGACCAAGGGCATCTCGCTGTTTCTCGTGCCCAAATACCGGCTGAATGCCGACGGAACCCCGGGCGAGGCCAATGACGTCCGCACCGTCTCGATCGAGCACAAGCTGGGCATCCATGCCTCGCCCACCTGCGTCCTGTCGTTCGGCGACCATGACGACTGCGTCGGCGAACTGATCGGCAAGGAGATGGGTGGGATCGTCGCGATGTTCACGATGATGAACAACGCCCGCCTCAATGTCGGCCTTCAGGGCGTCGAGGTCGCCGAGCGTGCCACCCAGCGCGCCGTCGCCTATGCCCGCGAGCGCGTCCAGTCGGCGCGCGCCGGCGCACCCAGCCGCAATCCGGTCGCGATCATCGAGCATCCCGATGTGCGCCGCATGCTGATTCGGATGAAGGCGCAGACCCAGGCCGCCCGCGCGCTGCTCTATTACGCCTTCGGCCAGCTCGACCGCGCCAACGCCGGCGATGCCGCCGCCAAGGCGCGCGTCGAGCTGCTGACCCCGCTGGCCAAGGCGCACGCGACCGATATCGGCAGCGAGGTCGCCAGCCTGGGCATCCAGGTCCATGGCGGCATGGGCTATATCGAGGAAACCGGCGCCGCGCAGCATTACCGCGACGCACGCATCTTCGCGATCTACGAGGGCACCAACGGCATCCAGGCCGCCGACCTGGTGGGGCGCAAGCTCAGCATGGACAATGGCGCGACGCTGCTCGCGCTGATCGCCGACATGCGCGGCGCCGCAGAGGACGCGAACCTCATCCGGCTGATCGATGCGTGCGAGGAAGTCGCGCAGCATCTGCTCACCGCCTCGACCGACGACCGCCTGGCAGCGAGCTACCCGTTCCTGACCATGCTCTCGACCGCGGTGTGTGGCTGGCTGATGGAGGAATCGGGCCGCATCGCCGCGCGGTCCGATGGCGACCCCGCCTTCCTGGCGATGAAGCAGGCCGCCGCCCGCTTCCATGTCGAGCAGATCGTGCCCGAGGCGCTGGGTCTCAAGGCGGCGGCGCTGGCCAGCGCCGAAGCCCTCTACGCGGTCGCGGCAGAAGCCTTCGCCGCATAGCGCGCCTGCGCTCGGACAGTCACCTCAGTCGTGCGCCGGCCGCAGGCTCAGTCCGGAGCGGCCGCTGCGCAGCGTCGAGACCCAGCTGATCGGGTTCAGCACCGATCCGCCGCCGTCATAGCTGTGGGTGATGAACTCGGCGCGGCCGCCAAGGCTCTCGACCGGCACCGGCCCGCCCAGCCCGCCGCGCGACAGCGGAAAGCGGCTGTCGGCCGACTCGTCGCGATTGTCGCCCATCAGGAACACATGGCCCGCGGGCACCGTCACCGGCGCATACATGTCGGCGACGCTGAAAAAGCCGCCGGGCAGGTCGCCGTCGCCCAGGTCGATCGTATCGTAGCTCGCCCCGCCGGGCAGCGTCTCGCGATAGGTCGGCACGCGGCACACCGCGGTGCCGTCCGCCCGCGCCGTGCGGAACGGTTCCAGCCGCCCCTCGCAGGGCAGGTTGGCGTCGACCGGCAGGTCAAGCATGCGCTTCGGCCCGCGCGGCACCGGCTTGCCGTTCAGGTAGAGGATGCTGTGGCGCACCTCGACCGTATCGCCGGGCAGACCGATCACCCGCTTGATCAGGTCCGCGCCGTCGCTCAGCCGGGCGACGGTGACGATGTCGCCGCGCTCCGGCATGCCGCCGAACAGCCGGCCCGGGATCGGCGTGGCGCCGTGGATCGAGGGCGAGGCATAGGACCAGCCATAGGGATATTTGCTCACCACCAGCCGGTCGCCGGTGCGCAGCGTCGGCATCATCGAGCTGGACGGAATGTAGAAGGGCTTCGCGGCGACGGTCTGGAAGGTGAACACCCCGACCACCAGCAGCACGACGAAGCGGATCGTCGAGGTCCAGGACTCGCCCTGAACCTTGTCCGGGGCTGGCGCTGCGGGCTGCACCGGGTCGCTCACCGCGTCAGGCCAGTTCGCGGTCCAGCAGTTCCTCGACGCTCAGCCCCAGCAGCGCGATGTGATCGCGCACGCGCGGCCAATAGCCGGTCAGGAACCGCTCGCGCTCGGCAACGCGCAACCGCTCGACCGCACCGGGAAGGATGAACATGCCCACGCCGCGGCGCACCTCGACATAATCCTCGTCCTGGAACGTCTGATAGGCCTTTGCCACGGTCAACGGGTTCGCGCCATGCTCGGCGGCAAGCGCGCGAACCGACGGCAGCTGATCCCCGGCGCGGTATTCGCCGCGCAGAATCGCCGCGGCGATCGTCGCGCGGAGCTTCAGATATACCGGGCTGTCGTCATGATCGAGCGCTGTCATGCCTCGATAATACACCGATTCGGATCGAGGTCTAGCCCCGCGGCGACCACACCCGTCCGATTTCGGACAGCGCCGGTCGCGGCCGTTCCTCGAGCGGTCGCGACGGCGTGCCGATGAACATGAATCCCGCGATCTTCTGAGGCGCCTCGCCGAACAGGTCGCGCACCGCATCCGAATAGGCGGCCCAGCCGGTCAGCCAGCCGCCCGCAAAGCCCATCGCATGGACGGCGTGGAGCAGGTTCATGCACGCAGCACCGGCCGACAATTCCTGTTCCCATAGCGGCACCTTGTGCCCGACCACCGGCGTGGACAGCACCACGACCAGCGCGGGGGCCTGGGTCGCGAACTGGCGCGCCGCCTCGACGTCGCGGGGACCGCAGCCTTCCTTCTCCGCCATCAGGATCTCGCCCAGCCGGTCGGCAAGCGCCTCGCGCGCTTCGGGTGGCACGATCACGAAGCGCCAGGGAAACAGCTTGCCATGGTCGGGCGTCCGCGCGGCGATCGCCACCATCTCGTGCAGCTGGTCCAGCGTCGGCCCCGGCCCGGCCAGGTCGCGCGGCTTGCCCGAACGGCGCGTGCGCAGCAGGTCGAGCGGGGTGGTGCGGTCGTTGAAGCTCATGCCCCCCAGCTAGGTCGCCCGGCGCCATTCCACAATGCGCTTGGCATGACGGATTCCCGCGTTAGGGTCCGTCGCCATTCACGGATCCGTCATCGAACGGGCCGACATGCATTTGAGAGGAAGGTCCTTTGAGGACAGAAGACATCATCGCGATGCTGGCGGGCATCGTCCTGCTGGCATTCCTTGGCGGTGGGGCCGCCATCGCTGCCAGCAGCAAGCCCGAGTTCGCCGGGCATCCCAAGGGCCTGTACGTCCTGTTCTTTGCCGAGATGTGGGAACGCTTCTCCTATTACGGCATGCGCGCCCTGCTCATCTTCTACCTGACCAAGCACTGGCTGTTCGGTGATGGACAGTCCAACCTGATCTACGGTGCCTATACGAGCCTGGTGTACATCACCCCCGTGCTCGGCGGCTATCTCGCCGACCGCTATCTGGGCCAGCGCAAGGCCGTGCTGTTCGGCGCGGTCCTGCTGACGCTGGGCCATGTGCTGATGGCGGTGGAGGGCGGCGGCGGCCAGTCCGACCCCGCAATCAACGTCTTCTGGATGGCGCTGTCGCTGATCATCGTCGGATCGGGCTTTTTGAAGGCCAATATCTCGGTGATCGTGGGTCAGCTCTACCCGCTCACCGACGTGCGCCGCGACGGCGCCTATACGATCTTCTACATGGGCATCAACGTCGGCGCCGCGATCGGCACGATCCTGGCCGGCTGGCTCGGTGAAACCTATGGCTGGGCCTATGGGTTCGGCGCAGCGGGCGTCGGCATGCTGCTCGGGCTCGTTGTATTCATCCTGGGCAAACCGCTGCTGCTGGGCAAGGGCGAGGCGCCCGATCCGGCCCGCCTCGCGCGCCCGGTGCTGGGCATCAAGTTCGAATATCTGCTCTACGCACTCGGCTTCGCTTCCGCGTTCGTGATCTGGGCTCTGATCCAGTATCAGGACGTGATCCAGTGGCTGCTGATCGTGGCAGGCGTGGCGATGCTGCTCTATGTGCTGTTCGTCGCCTTCCGCCTCGAGCCGCATGCGCGCGACCGTCTGCTCGTCGTTCTGTTCCTGATCGCGCTGAACCCGGTTTTCTGGGGCCTGTTCGAGCAGGCGGGCGGCAGCCTCAACCTCTACACCGATCGCTTCGTCGACCGCGCCGGGGTACCCGCATCGCTGTTCCAGTCGATCAACCCGATCTACATCGTCCTGCTCGGTCCGATCTTCGCCGGCCTGTGGGTCTGGCTGGGCAAACGCGGGCTGGAACCCTCCGCACCCGCCAAATTCGGCCTCGCGCTGGCGCAGGTCGGCCTGTCGTTCCTGGTCTTCGTCTGGGGGGCGCAAATGGTCGGACCCGAGGTCATGACCCCGGTCATCTTCGTGTTCCTCATCTACTTCCTGCAGACCACCGGCGAACTCTGCCTGTCTCCCGTCGGCCTGTCGGCAATGAACCGGCTGGCGCCTAAGCACCTCGCCAGCCTGATCATGGGCGCGTGGTTCTACATGACCGCAGTCGGCAATTTCGTCGCCGGCAAGATCGGCGAAGCGACCGGTGGCGGCCATGACGGCGAAATGACCAAGGAAGGCACGCTGCAGGTCTACTCGACCATCGGATGGTGGACGATCGGTATCGCCGTCGGCGTCCTGGTCCTTGCGCCCCTGGTCAAGCGGCTGATGCACCTCGACACGTTGAAGGACGAGGAACTCGCCGGTCAGGCCGAACTGGCCGAGCCGCAGGCCGCGGGCCTGAAGCCCGGCGCCGAGACGCGCTGAACGACCGAAAGAGCTGGGCGGCGGGACTCTCCTGCCGCCGGACATGAACGGCGGCCCTGCCACATGGCAGGGCCGCCTTTTCTTTGGCGGCTTCATGGTTAGAAATCGCGCTGAGACACGGAGACGCTGAGAAGTCCCGCCCGGTCTCCACGTCCCCGCGCGAACCAATCTGCGCACCCACGCACAGCTCTCGCGGATTTGTCACCCCGGCCGAAGTGCCGGGTTCCACCCTTCCTCCATCCCGGACGATAGGCGGGCGCCCACGCCGCCTGGAAGCGCGTCCGACACGACGTCGCGAGGCACCCTCGGCTCCGGGATGTGCTGCCCGGTAGATCCCGGCACTTCGGCCGGGATGACGGGTTCATGGGGCAGCGTTGCGGGCCCAACGCGCCGGCCACAAAAGCACCGCCCGTGTCTCCGCCCGCCGCGAGGCCCGATCGTCTCCTGCTCCCACAAATGAAAAACCCCGGCGCGGATCGCTCCGCGCCGGGGCTTTCGAACGCACGCCGTAGAGCGCGTTACCAGATGCGGACGCGCTGTTCCGGCGGCAGGTACAGCTTGTCGCCCGGCTTCACGTTGAACGCGGCGTACCAGGCGTCGACATTGCGGACGATGCCGTTGACCCGGTACTTGGCCGGGCTGTGCGGATCGCTCAGCAGCTGCTGGCGCTGGGCGCCCTCGCGCGCCTTGGACTGCCACGCCTGGGCATAGGACAGGAAGAAGCGCTGGTCGCCGGTCAGGCCGTTGATGACCTTCGCCTTGCCATGCTTCGCCTGATAGCGCTGATAGGCGCCATAGGCCGCTTCGACGCCGCCCAGGTCGCCGATATTCTCGCCCATCGTCAGCGCGCCCTGGATCTTCGTGCCCGGGATCGGCTCATAGCCGTCGAACTGCGCACCCAGTGCCGCGGTCTGCTTCTTGAAAGCCGCCTGCGACGCCTCGGTCCACCAGTTCTCGAACTTGCCGGTCGGCCCGAACTGGCTGCCCTGGTCGTCGAAGCCATGACCCATTTCATGACCGATGATCGCGCCGATCGCGCCATAGTTCACTGCCGGATCCGCGCTGGGATCGAAATAGGGCGGCTGCAGGATCGCGGCGGGGAAAGTGATCTGGTTGGCCAGCGGGTTGTAATAGGCGTTCACTTCCTGCGGGTTCATTTCCCACAGGCTGCGATCGACCGGCTTGGGGAAACGCGTCAGCTGCAGCTGATGCTGGAACTCGGCCGCGCGCATCATGTTGCCGAGCAGGTCGCCCCGATCCACCTTCATCGAGCCATAGTCGATATAGCTGGTCGGATGGCCGATCCGCGGCTCGAACGCGGCAAGCTTCTTCAGCGCCGCCTGGCGCGTCGGCTCGTCCATCCACGACGCCTTGCTGATCCGCTCCTGATAGGAACCGCGCAGATTCTCGATCAGCTCGGTCATCTGCGTCTGGGCCGCCGGCGGGAAGTGCCGCGCGACATAGATCTCGCCGACCGCCTCGCCCATCGATCCGTTGATCAGCTGCACGCCGCGCTTCCAGCGCTCGCGCTGGGTCTTGGTGCCCGACAGCGTCTGCGAATAGAAGCCGAAGCGCGCCTGGTCGAACGCCTTAGGCAGATAGGCGGCATTGTCGCTGATGAAGTGGAAGGCGAGATAGTCCTTCCAGGTCTGCACCGGCGTCGCGGTGAAGATCTTGCCCGACGCGGTCAGCGCGGTGTTGTTCGCCATCAGCACGGTGCGCGACCCGTCGAGTCCCGCGGTCTTCAGCATCAGCGGCCAGTCGAAATCGGGCGCCTTTGCGGTCAGCCCGGCGACCGTCTGCGGATCGTTCAGCTTGGCGATGTCGCGGCTCTGCGCCGGGGTCCAGTGAACCTTGGCGAGCGAGGTTTCGAGCGCGAAGATCGCATCGGCCTTGGCCGGGGCGTCGGCGATGCCGCCCAGCTCCAGCATCTGCTGGATATAGGCGCGATAGGCCTTGCGGATGCCGTCATACTTCTCGCCCTCGAGAAGATAATAGTCGCTGGCCATGCCCAGCCCGCCCTGGCCGGCGATCGCGGTATAGCGCGTCGGATCGGCGAGATCGGGGATCACGCCCAGGCCGACCGGCGAGGCATAGCCGGTGCTGGCGAACAGCGTCTGCAGCGCCGTCTTGTCATTGGCGGCGTCGATGCGCGCCAGATAGGGCTTCAGCGGTGCGGTGCCGCGCGCCTCGATCCCGGCCTCGTCCATCCAGCTGGCATAGAAATCGCCCAGCTGCTTGCCCTTGGGGCCGAACTGCGCCGGGTTCTTGGCCATGTCGTCCAGGATCTTGCGGACGTTGACCTCGGCCTCCTCGACCAGGACCCAGCCATAGCCGGTCGATGCGCGGTCGTCGGGAATCGCCGTCCGCTTGTCCCAGCCGCCATTCACATAGGTCCAGAAATCGTCGCCCGGCTTCACGCTCTTGTCGAGCGTGGTCAGGTCGACGCCGAACGCGCCGTAGCGCGGGTCGCCGGCAACGACATTCGTCAACGCAGGCGCCGCCACCGCCAGCAGCGCGGCGCCGACTGACAGCCGCACCAAGGTCTTGATCTTCATAAGAGAAATGCCCCCGATCTAGTGTATTATGCGAGCATATCGGGTTGGGTTGCGCCGAGCAACGGGATTCGCTGGGAGAGGAGGTGAATTTACCATCGCTCTCCTCCCCGGGAGCCTGCGGCTCCGGGGGAGGGGGACCGCGCCCGAAGGGCGTGGTGGAGGGGGCTGCAACAGACGTGGTGGACCCCCTCCACCATTCGCTGCGCGAATGGTTCCCCTCCCCCGGATGCGCAGCATCCGGGGGAGGAAAGGAGCGGCGTCAAACGGCGCCGAACCGATCCTGCGCCAACGCCTCGACATAGGCCCGGGTCACCTCGTCGCCGAAGGTCGAGAAGATCACCGACAGCTCCGGATCCACTGCCACCGCAGCACGCGCCTCATCCACGGCGATCCGCGTCGCCGCCGCAACCGGATAGCGATAGACGCCGCAACTGATCGCCGGGAAGGCCAGCGTCTCGAAGCCCTGTTCGCGCGCGATCCGGAAGCAGCTGCGATAACAGCTGGCCAGCAATTCGGGCTCTCCCTTGCCGCCGCCTTGCCATACCGGGCCAACCGTATGGATGATGTGCCGCGCCGGCAGCCGATATCCGCCCGTCAGCTTCGCATCGCCCGTCTTGCACCCGCCAAGGCTGCGCAGCTTGCGGCACTCCTCGAGCAGGCCCGGACCGGCGGCGCGATGAATCGCGCCGTCCACCCCGCCGCCGCCCAGCAACGACGAGTTCGCCGCGTTGACGATCGCGTCCACGTCCAGCCGGGTGATGTCGCCCGGCACCAGCTGGATGCGCACCTCGCTCACCCCACCCGGTTCTTCACCAGATCATCGACCACCGACGGATCGGCCAGCGTCGATGTGTCGCCCAGGCTGCCGACATCGTTCTCCGCGATCTTGCGCAGGATGCGGCGCATGATCTTGCCCGATCGGGTCTTGGGCAGGCCCGGCGCGAACTGCAGCGCGTCGGGCGTGGCGATCGGGCCGATCTCCTTGCGCACCCAGTTGCGCAATTCCTGCCGCAGATCCTCGTCGGCGACGCAGTTCGCGTTCAGCGTGACATAGGCATAGATGCCCTGCCCCTTGATGTCGTGCGGCATGCCGACCACCGCCGCCTCGGCCACCTTGGGGTGGAGCACCAGCGCGCTTTCGACCTCGGCGGTGCCCATCCGGTGGCCCGACACGTTGATCACGTCATCGACCCTGCCGGTGATCCAGTAATAGCCGTCCTCGTCGCGGCGGCAGCCGTCGCCGGTGAAATATTTGCCCGGATAGGTGGTGAAATACGTCTGGAAGAACCGCTCGTGATCGCCCCAGACGGTGCGCATCTGTCCCGGCCAGCTGCGTGCGATGCACAGATTGCCTTCGGTCGGGCCGGTCAGCACCTTGCCGTCGGCATCGACGATCTGGGGATCGACGCCGGGAAGCGGGCGCGTCGCGCTGCCCGGCTTGAGCTGGGTCGCTCCGGGAAGCGGCGAGATCAGCATGCCGCCGGTCTCGGTCTGCCACCAAGTATCGACGATCGGGCAGCGCCCCTCGCCGACCACATCATGATACCAGCGCCACGCCTCGGGGTTGATCGGCTCGCCAACCGATCCCAGCAGCCGGAGCGACGCGCGCGACGTGGCGGAGACGTAGGAATCGCCCTCGCGCATCAGCGAGCGCAGCGCGGTCGGCGCGGTGTAGAGGATCTCGACCTTGTGCCGGTCGACGACCTGCCAGATGCGGCTGGCGTCGGGCCAATTGGGCACACCCTCGAACATCAGGGTCGTCGCGCCATTCGCCAGCGGACCATAGACGATATAGCTGTGCCCGGTGACCCAACCGATATCGGCGGCGCACCAATAGATCTCGGCCGGGCGGTAATCGAACACCAGCTCATGGGTATAGCTGGCCCAGAGCAGATAGCCGGCGCTGCTGTGCAGCACGCCCTTGGGCTTGCCGGTCGACCCCGAGGTATAGAGGATGAACAGCGGATCCTCGGCCGCCATCGGCTCGGCCGGGCAGTCGCCGGCGACGGTTTCGGCAGCCTCGTGATACCAGAGGTCGCGCCCGGCCTTCATCTCGACCGCGCCGCCGGTCGCCTGGACGACGATCACCGTCTCCAGGCTCGGCGCATGGGCGGCGGCCATATCGACATTGGCCTTCAGCGGGACCTTCTTGCCCCCGCGACGCCCCTCGTCGGCGGTGATGACGACGCTGCTGTCGCAATCGACGATCCGTCCGGCCAGCGCCTCGGGCGAGAAACCGCCGAACACCACCGAATGCACCGCGCCGATCCGCGCACAGGCAAGCACCGCGAATGCCGCCTCGGGGATCATCGGCATGTAGATGGTGACGCGGTCGCCCTTGGCCACGCCCTGCGCCTTCAGAACATTGGCGAAGCGACACACCTCGGCATGGAGCTGGCGATAGGTGTAGCGGCGCGGTTCCTCCGACGGCTCGTCGGGTTCCCAGAGGATCGCGATCTGATCGCCCCGCGACGCAAGGTGGCGGTCGACGCAGTTGGCGGCCACGTTCAGCTTGCCGTCGGCGAACCAGCTGATGTGGAAATCGGCCTCGTCGAACGACCAGTCGCCCGCCAGTTCGGGACGCTTGACCCAGTCGAGCCGCCGCGCCTGTTCCAGCCAGAAGCTGCCGGGATCCGCCAGCGAGCGGCCATGGAGCTGCTCATATCCTTCCTCGGTCACGCGCGCGCGTCGCGCCCATGCCTCGGGGACGGGATAGACGCTCTCACTCATGCTCTTGCCTCCAGATCGGACCGGTCGGGAATTGCGGCCCTTCTGGTCAAGCGGAGCGACTGGCGCAAGCCACGGTTTCCGTTACGGTGCCGCTCCGATCCCCAATTGTCCCGGAGCTGCGACAAATTGCGACATAGTTTCTCTGGCGCCGCCATGGGCGGGCAGCCATCTTGGCGACCATGATCAACCGTCCGATCGCCTTGCTCCTGATGAGCGCGCTGCCCCTGGCCGCGTGCAGCGTCGGCCCGGACTATCGGCCGAAGGCGGCAGCCGAGCTGGGCGTTCCCGATCGCTACTCGGTCCCCAATCCTGCCGCCGGCGCGCGCGAGGATCTCGGCCGCTGGTGGGACCGGTTCGATGATCCGCTGCTGACGCGCTATGTCGAGCAGGGCCGAACCGCCAAT
Organism: Sphingomonas rustica; assembly: GCF_039652585.1. Lineage (NCBI taxonomy): Bacteria > Pseudomonadati > Pseudomonadota > Alphaproteobacteria > Sphingomonadales > Sphingomonadaceae > Sphingomonas > Sphingomonas rustica. The sequence continues at coordinate 70,246 of NZ_JBDIZK010000004.1, forward strand.
CTCGACGTCGCGCTCGCCACCACGCGCCTGCGCCAGGCCCGCGAGTCGCTGGTCCAGTCGCGCGCGCAATTGCTGCCCCAGCTGAGCGGGTCGGCGGGCTATTCTCGCAACCTCACCATCGCGGGACAGAATTTCAACGTCGGTGGCCAGAACGACAATTTCTCCGCCGGTGCCGACGCCAGCTATCAGGTCGACCTGTTCGGCGGGATCCGGCGCGGCGTCCAGGCGTCGCAGGCCGATCTCGAGGCGACCGGCTACAGCCTCGCCAATGTCCTGATCTCGGTCCAGGCCGAGATTGCCCGCAACTATGTCCTCGCGCGGCTGGCCCAGCTTCAGCTCGCCAATGCCCGCGCCAGCCTGGCGATCCAGGACGACAATCTCGAAATCGCCGGCTTCCGGGTCCAGGCCGGGCTGGTCTCGTCGCTCGACGCCGAACAGGCGCGGGCGTCGCGGGCGCAGACCGCCGCGACGATCCCGACGATCGAGGCGAGCTATAACGGCTTCGTATCGCGCCTCGGCGTGCTGCTCGGCCAGGCGCCGGGCGCGCTCAAGGCGGAGATGGAGGCGGTCAAGCCGATCCCCAAGGGGCCGGAAAGCGTCGCCACCGGCATCCCGGCGGAGACGCTGCGCCAGCGCCCGGATGTCCGCGCCGCCGAACGCGGTCTTGCCGCGGCAACCGCGCGCATCGGCGTCGCCCAGGCGCAGCTCTATCCGGCGCTGTCGATCGGCGGCAGCCTCAGCTCGGGCGGCGGCGTACTGCAGAACGTGTTCGACGCGATCAGCGGCCGGCTGTTCGCCGGCCTGACCCAGGTGATCTTCGACGGCGGCCGGCTGCGCAGCCAGGTCCGTGCCAATGAGGCCGCGGCGGAGGGTGCGTTCGTCACCTATCGCCAGACGATCCTGACCAGTCTCGAGGATGTCGAGAATGCGATCGTGTCGCTCGATGCGGCAAAGCAGCGAGCCCGGCAATTCGCCATCGCGCTCGAGGCGGCGAACAACAGCGCGCTGCTCGCGCGGCTGCAATATCGCAGCGGCCTGACCGACTTCACCACGCTCAACACCACCGAGGCGCAGCTCCTGTCCGCCCGCAACGGGCTGGCACAGGCGCAGGCCGACCAGTCGACCGCGCTGATCCAGCTCTATCTGGCGCTGGGCGGCGGCTGGGACGCGACCTCCATCCCCGAACTGGGCAACGATAATGGCTGATCAGACTCTCGACGACTTCCTGGGCCAGCCCAAGACCGCTGCGTGGCGCCGCTATGTGAAATGGATCGTCGGCGCCGTCGTCATCGTCCTGCTCATCCTGCTCGCGACCCGTCTGTTCGGCGGGAGCGACAAGGTTCAATATGCCACGCAGGAGGTTCAGCGCGGCAACCTGGCGGTGACCGTCTCCGCTACCGGCAAGCTTGCCCCGACCAACCAGGTCGATGTCGGCTCCGAACTCTCGGGCCTGGTCACCACCGTCTATGTCGAGGTCAATGACCGCGTCACCAAGGGCCAGGCACTCGCGCTGATCGATACCGCCCGGCTGGACGACGCCATCGCCCAGAGCCGCGCGGCCTTGGGCGCGGCGCAGGCAACAGTCCAGCAGAACGAGGCGACCGTCGAACAGTCGCGCGCCAACCTGACGCGATTCCGCGAGGTCAGCCGCCTGTCGGGCGGCCGCGTGCCCGCCAAGGTCGAGATGGACCAGGCAGAGGCGGATCTTGCCCGCGCCATCGCCAATCTGCGCGCGGCGCAGGCGAATGTCGTGTCGCAGCGCGCCCAGCTGTCGTCCAACCAGACGCAGCGCGACCGCGCCGTCATCCGGTCGCCCGTGAACGGCGTCGTCCTCGCGCGCCAGATTGATGCCGGCCAGACGGTTGCCGCCTCGTTCAACACGCCCACCCTGTTCGTGATCGCCGAGGATCTGACGAACATGGAGCTCCAGGTCGCGATCGACGAGGCCGATGTGGGCGCGGTCAAGGACGGGCAGCCGGCGACCTTCACCGTCGATGCATTTCCCGGCCAGACCTTCCCGGCCCGCATCACCCGTGTCGATCTGGGCTCGAACCTGTCGGCGCAGACCACGAGCAGCACCAGCACGTCGACGACCCAGTCGCAGGTCGTGTCCTATGCCGCGATCCTCAGCGTCTCGAACCCGGATCAGCAACTGCGTCCGGGCATGACCGCGACCGCGGAGATCACCACCAAGGCGCGCGACAACGTCCTGCTGGTCCCCAATGCGGCGCTGCGTTTCACGCCCGCCGCGACCGATGCGTCTGCCGGCAAGGCGAATGACAAGGGTATCGCCGGCGCGCTGGTCCCGACGCGGCCGCGCCGCGGCGGCGGCGGCGCGGAAAAGAGCGCGACCCGGGGCCGCGGCGCGCAGCAGCAGGTCTATGTGCTGGGCGCCGACGGAACGCCCCAGGCGGTCGCCGTCACCACCGGCGAGACCGACGGCAGCGTGACCGAGGTCACCGGCGGCGATCTGAAGCCGGGCATGAAGGTGATCACCGGCCAGATGGCCAGCGGCGAGGCCGGCAAGAGCAGCCAGGGCGGCGGCCAGCGTCGTCAGGGCAGCGGCGGCGGCCAGCGGCAGGGCGGAGCACCCAGCGGTGGCTGATCCCGATGTGCCGCTGATCCGGCTGCGCGGCGTCACCAAGACCTATGGCGAGGGCGCGACCGCGTTCCAGGCGTTGAAGGGAGTCGATGTCGACATCCAGGCCGGCGACTTCGTCGCGGTGATGGGCCCGTCGGGATCGGGCAAGTCGACCACGATGAACATCCTCGGCTGTCTCGACGTGCCCTCGGGCGGCGAATTCCTGTTCAAGGGCATTCATGTCGAGAGCCTGGGCCGCGACCAGCGCGCGCTGTTGCGGCGCAAATATCTCGGCTTCGTGTTCCAGGGCTTCAACCTGCTCGCCCGCACCAGCGCGCTGGAGAATGTCGAGCTTCCGCTGCTGTATCGCGGCGACGCGAAGCAGGCCCGGCGCGACGCGGCCATGGCTGCGCTCGACAAGGTCGGGCTCAAGAAATGGTGGGACCATACCCCCGCCGAGCTGTCCGGCGGGCAACAGCAGCGCGTCGCGATCGCCCGCGCGATCGTCACCCATCCCGATGTGCTGCTGGCCGACGAACCGACCGGCAATCTCGATTCGGAACGGTCGGTGGAGATCATGGAATTGCTCACCGACCTGAACCGGAACAGCAACATCACCGTTCTGATGGTCACGCACGAGCCTGAAATGGCTGCGTTCGCCCGCACCATCATCCACTTCAAGGACGGACTGGTCGAACGGATCGAACAGGGCCTGGCCGGAGCGCACGCCTGATGTTCGGCACCACCTTCGTCCTCGCCGTCCGGTCGATCTCCCGGCACAAGCTGCGCTCGTTCCTGACGACGCTGGGCATCATCATCGGCGTCGCCGCGGTGGTCACCATGGTGACGCTGGGCAAGGCGACCACCGCCGCGGTCCAGCAGTCGATCTCTGCGCTGGGCACCAACATCCTCCAGATCCGCCCGGGCCAGGGCTTCGGCCGGGGCGGCGGCGGGCCGCGTCCCCCCGATTTCGAACAGAGCGACGTCGATGCGATCGCCGAGCAGATCGAGGGCGTCACCGCGGTCGCGCCGCAGGCGCAGACGACGGCAACGGTCATCTACGAAGGCGCCAACTGGTCGACCACGATCAACGGCACCACCAACGCCTTTTTCGAGGTCCAGCCCTGGACCCTGGTCGAGGGTCGCTACTGGACGCTGGCCGAGGAACAGGCCGGCAAGGGCGTGTGCATCATCGGCAACACGATCCGCACCAACCTGTTTCGCGGCGGCCGGGCAGAGGGGCACCGGCTGCGCGTCAACGGCATCTCGTGCGACGTGATCGGCGTGCTGTCGACCCGGGGCCAGGCGGGCTTCGGCGGCGACCAGGACGACGTGATCATCATGCCGATCAAGCAGGTGCAGCGCCGCTTCACCGGCAATCAGGACATCCGCCTGATGCTGGTCGGGACCGATCCCGCCTATGACAGCGACCAGGTCCAGAACTCGATCAGCGACCTGCTGCGCGAGCGGCGGCGGATCACCGGCGGCAAGCAGGACGACTTCAACATCTTCGACACCGCGCAGATCAGCGCGACGCTGACCAGCACCACGACCCTGCTGACCCAGATCGTCACCGCGGTGGCGGCGATCAGCCTGATCGTCGGCGGCATCGGGATCATGAACATCATGCTGGTGTCGGTGACCGAGCGAACGCGCGAGATCGGGATCCGCCTGGCGATCGGCGCGGTCGCCAGCGAGGTGCTGATGCAGTTCCTGGTCGAAGCGGTGGTGCTGTCGATGCTGGGCGGGGTGATCGGCCTGCTGGTGGGACAGCTTGCCATCGCCGGCCTCTCCTATGCCGGCGGCCTGCCCTTCATCTTCGATCCGCAGATCAACCTCGTCGCGTTCCTCATCTCGGCGGCGATCGGCGTCGTGTTCGGCTATTTCCCTGCGCGGCGCGCCGCCGGGCTCAACCCGATCGACGCGCTGCGCCACGAATAGGGGTCAGTCGCCCGACGGGCTGGCGCCTGTGGCGCCCGCCGCCCCGGCGGGATCGATCGGAAAGCGCGGCGTGACATGGTCGGTCTTCAGCCCGAACGTCTCGCGCAGGTCGCGCAGGTCGTCCTGCGTGTCGATGTCGATCAGTTCGGCGGGACTGGTCACGACATGCTTGCCCCCGCGGATCAGGTCGCGCGCGCCCTGGTCACCGTCCAGCGCCAGCAGTTCCTCGAACCTGCCCTTGCCGAACAGCGCCGGCGGCATCGGCTGCACGCCGTCGCTGGAGGCGACGACCGAGTCGTCGCCAACAAATGCGTCGAACAGGCGATAGACATGGCCCGCCGTGACCCGCGGCATGTCGGCAAGCGCGATCAGCACCGCCTGCGCGCCGCGTTCCTTCGCCCGCTTGACGCCGTGGCACACCGATCGTGCCTGGCCCAGCGTGGGGTCCGGATTTTCGACGACCTCATAGCCGAGTTCGGCGAAGTCGAGCACCGTGTCGGACACGATCGCGATGCGCGTCATGAACGGGATCGCCTCCAATGCGGTGACGACATGATAGGCCAGCGGCTTGTCGAGAAACGGCTCGGCCAGCTTGTCGACCTCGCCGAAGCGATGCGAATGGCCGGCCGCCAGCAGCACGAGCGCGACCTGTTCGGGATCAATCATGAAAACGCCTCACCATGGATGCCGCGATCGACAGGGCGATCTCGGAAGAGCCGATCGCGCCGATCGACAGGCCGGCAGGCCCCTCGATCCGGGCGAGATCGTCATAGGAAATTTCCTGCGCCGCCAGCCGCTCCAGCCGGGCGGCATGGCTGCGCCGCGACCCCAGCGCGGCGATATAGCCGGTCGGGTGTGCCAGCCCGGCGACCAGCGCCGGATCGTCGATCTTGATGTCGTGACTGAGCGTCACCAGCGCGGTCGCGCGGTCGGGTTTCAGGGCGGTCACGGCGTCGTCGGGCCAGCGGTCGTCGAGTGTCACCCCGGGGAAACGCTCGGGCGTCAAAAATCTCCCTCGCGGATCGATCACGACGGTCGAAATGCCCAGTTCGCGCGCCAGTCCGGCCAGCGACTGGGCGATCTGGACCGCACCGACGATCAGCAGCCGGCGCGGCGGGTCGTAGCGGTTGACGAACCCGCCCCCGGCACCGCTGAGCCCCGTCGCCAGGTCGGTCGCCACCTCGAACGGCTCTCCGCGGCTCCGCGCAGCGGCGATCGCGTCGAACAGTTCGGGCGGGAACCCCTGCGGGCCGACCGGCTGGACCAGCACCTCGATCGTGCCGCCACAGGGCAGGCCGACTTCCCAGGCGGAGGCATCGGCGACGCCGTAGGATTTCACGACCGCGGGCGCGCCCGCGACGACCTCGGCGGCGGTTGCCAGGATGTCGTTCTCGACACAGCCGCCCGAGACCGATCCCTCGAACCGGCCGTCCTCGTGCACCAGCATGTGGCTGCCGCGCGGCCGGGGTGCCGATCCCCAGGTCGAGACCACCGTCGCCAGCGCCATGCGAGCGCCCCGCCACGCGGAGGCAGCTGCCAGCACGCCGTCATTCTCCGCCACGCCTCGCTCCTGTCATATCGCGCTTCTATCGGGTTGCTACAGGGAGGTGCCCCGGATGGCGAGACGATTGCTGTTCCCGATCCTATTGTTGATGGCTAGTTGTACGACCGTACAGGATGTGACCATGACTCAAGCTGCCCCTCCCGCCGGAGCGCCGAGCGTCCTGCTGATCGCGCATCGCGGCGCCAGCGGCGAGCGGCCCGAACATACGCTGCTGTCCTATCAGCTGGCGATCGACCAGGGCGCGGACGTGATCGAGCCCGATCTGGTGCCGACGAAGGACGGGCATCTGGTCGCGCGGCACGAGAACAACATCGCCGAGACGACCGACGTCGTCGCACATCCCGAATTCGCCGATCGCAGGACGACGAAGACGATCGACGGCGCGACGATGACCGGCTGGTTCACCGAGGACTTCACCCTGGCGGAACTGAAGACGCTGCGCGCGAAGGAGCGGCTGCCGCAGCTGCGCCCGGGCAATACCGCCTATGACGGCCAGGCGACCATCCCCACGCTGGACGAAGTGATCGCGCTGGCGAAGGCGGCGAGCGAGAAGACCGGGCGGACTATCGGAATCTATCCCGAGACCAAGCACCCCAGCTATTTCGCCTCGATCGGCCTCCCGCTGGAGAAGCGGCTGGTCGACGCGCTGCAGGCCGCCGGCTGGGACAGTGCCGAGGCGCCGGTGTTCATCCAGTCGTTCGAGGTCGAGAATCTCAAGGCGATGCATGCGATGACCCGCATCCGCCTGATCCAGCTGGTCGCGGGAAGCGGCGCACCCGCGGACCATGCCGCGCCCAGCTATGCCGCGATGATGACGCCCGAGGGGCTGAAGGCGATCGCCGCCTATGCCTATGGCATCGGCCCCGAACGCACGATGATCCTGCCCGCGTCGGGCACGCCGACATCGCTGGTCGCCGACGCCCATGCCGCAGGGCTGCGCGTCCACCCCTGGACCTTCCGCGCCGAGAATTTCTTCCTGCTGCCCGCCTGGCGCCGCGGCACCGATCCGGCCGCGCATGGCGATCTCGCTGCCGAAATCCGGACATTCATCGACCTTGGTGTCGACGGATTCTTCACCGATTTCCCGGCGATCGGCTATGAAGCCCGGGAGACGGCCCGGCCGGCCGCGCGGTGAGGAAGTGAGATGCGCCTGATCCTGTTGCCCCTGCTCGCCGTCACGACACTGACGACCGGCGGCTGCGTCGCCAAGACCGCGTTCGATGTCGTGACGCTGCCGGTGAAGGCTGGATCGAAGGCGGTCGACCTGGCGACGACCAGCCAGAGCGAGGCCGATCGCAATTACGGCAAGAAGATGCGCAAGGCCGAGGAGCGCGAAGGTCGCGAGCGGCGCGACTATGAGAAGAAGTGCCGCCGCGACCCCGATTGCGGTCCCTATACCGGGTTCGTCGCCCATCCGGAGGGCGGCAACCGCTATCGCTGATCGGGCGCCTGCCCCGCCAGCACATCTGCGATGGCGAGCAACGTCTCCGGCTTGAGCTGGACGCCCATATGGCTGGAATGGATCTCGATCGCGCGGCAGCTGTCGTCGCGGCAGATCAGCCCGTTCACCAGCCCGTCGCTGCGGCTCCACAGCGCGGTGCTCGGCACCGGCAGCGGCAGCGCCGCCTCGGCGAGCCTCGCCTTCACTGATTCATCGCCGATCTTCTCGCCGGTCAGCAGCTCGAACGCCTTCCACACATTGGTCGCGGTCGGGGAGCCGGCATAGGGCGCGCTGATGGTAATGATCTCGCGCACCAGGTCGGGACGGCGGTGCGCGACGATTCGCGCCATGATCCCGCCCAGCGACACGCCGATCATCGTCACCGTCTCGCCGGTCTCGTCGCGGATCGCCTCGACCCGCTCGATCAGCCGCTCCGCCTCCGCGCCCACCGCTCGGACGCCGAAATTCCTGCCCAGTTCCCAGCCGAAAACGCGGTAGCCCAGCTTCCCGAGAAAGCCGTGCATCACGAAGTTCGAGCGGTCCGAGTTGAACAGCCCGGGCAGCAGCATGATCGGCCGGTCGTCGCCGCGCGGCGCCGCCTTCAGCTGCTGCTGCGACAGCATCAGCTCGGCGACATTCCATGCGGCGCGCGCCGGCTCGGCCATCGCTGCCAGCGGGTGCGGTGCCCGGATCCGTTCGCTGCTTTCCATACCCATCGCATCACTCCGAAGGCGGACCGCGTCCATGCGCGATCCTGAGCCGACCTGATTCAGCGCGCGGCCGGTCCATTGGTTGCACGTGTCCGGTCACGCAGCCGTTTCGCCCCGCAACGCCCGCATGCTATGCCGAAGTCATGGCACAAGAAACGCACGTACTGGATCGTCCGCCCGAGGGGGCATCCGCCGACTGGACGATTCCGCAGAACTGGGACGCCTACACGCCCGAGGAGCATGCGACCTGGGACACGCTGTTCGCCCGCCAGGCGAAGCTGCTCCCCGGGCGCGCGTCGAACGCGTATCTCAAGGGCCTCGAGGCGCTGCGCCTGTCCGAGTCGGGCATTCCGAATTTCGAGGAATTGTCAGAACGGCTGATGAAGCTGACCGGGTGGCAGGTGATCGCGGTGCCGGGGCTGGTCCCCGACGACGTGTTCTTCGACCATATGGCCAATCGCCGCTTCGTCGCCGGCAACTTCATCCGCCGGCCCGACCAGCTCGACTATATCCAGGAGCCTGACGTCTTCCATGACGTGTTCGGCCATGTGCCGATGCTGGCCGACCCGGTGTTCGCCGACTATCTCGAGGCCTATGGCCGCGGCGGCAACCGCGCGCTGGAGCTTGGCGCGCTCAAGCATCTCGGCCGCCTCTACTGGTACACGGTCGAGTTCGGCCTGATCGCCGAGCCCGAGGGGCTGCGCATCTACGGATCGGGCATCGTGTCGAGCAGCGCGGAGAGCATCTTCGCGCTCGACGACCCCAGCCCCAACCGCATCGGCTTCGATCTGAAGCGGGTGATGCGCACCGATTACCGGATCGACGATTTCCAGCAGAATTACTTCGTCATCCCCAGCTTCGAGGCGCTGCTGCGCGCGACGGTCGAGACCGATTTCGCCCCGCTCTACGGAGAGATCATGGCACAGCCGGACATCCCGATCGCCGAGATCCTGCCGACCGACACGGTCATTACCCGCGGCACCCAGGCCTATGCGAGGTCGAAGGGCTGAGAAACCGTTTGAGAATACGCCTGTCGGGCATTGCGGCGCCTGAAAATCGCTCTACCGCGATTTTTCAAATGGTCTCTGAGCGCGTCCCGGCCGCGGCCGGGACGGTTCACCAGCTGCCGAAGCCCGGCGCCTCGCCGACGCCGCCCGGTCCCGGGCGGGTGACGCGATCGGCGCCGTAGCGGGCGCGCTTGACCAGCCGCAGCGCCGGCCAGGCGCCATTGTCGATCCGGCCGGCCAGCCGCAGCCCCTGCCGCCGATAGGCGCGCGCGACGGTATCGGCCTGGTCCTGCAGCAACCCGGCAAGGACCAGGGTCCCGCCCTCGGCCAGCGCCATGCTGACCGTCGGCGCCAGTTCGACCAGCGGCCCGGCCAGGATGTTGGCGATGATCAGGTCATAGGGCGCGCGGCCGATCAGCAGCGGATGCTGCATCCCCGGCGCGACCGCGAGGGCAAGCTGGCCCATGCCTTCGCCCAGCGCGACGTGGTTGAGCCCGGCATTTTCCGCGGTCACCTCGATCGAACGCGGATCGATGTCGGACGCGGTCGCATAGGCGCCGGGCCACAGGTGCAGCGCGGCGAAGGCGAGCAGCCCGGTGCCGGTGCCGAGATCGAGCAGGTTGCGCACCCGCTTGCCCGAGACCTTCAGCTCGTCGAGCGTCCGCAGGCATCCCGCCGTGGTCTCGTGCGTGCCGGTCCCGAAAGCGAGGCCCGCATCGATGCGGAAGGCGCGCGCGCCGGGCGGGACGATTCCGCGATTATGCTCGGTATGGACATAGAAGCGACCGGCGTGGACAGGCTCGATCCCCGCCTGGCTCATCGTCACCCAATCCTCGTCGCGCAGCTTTTCCAGCGCCGGGCGGACGCCGTCGCTGCTCGGGGCCAGCGCCTGCACCGCGGCGATCGCGGCGCTGTTCGGCTTTCCGTCGAAATAGGCCTCGAGCTGCCAGCTGGCAGGATCGTCGGGGATCGTCTCGCTGGTGAGCAGCACCGGCGCGGGATCGATGTCGAGCAGCGCCGCGCCTTCGAAGTCGATCGCCTCGGCTTCGTCGCGGGTGCAGGGGAAGGTGACTTTCCAGCTTGCCATCAGTCTATCGCCACAGGGTGTTGCGCGACGATCTTCAGATCGGGGATCTCGATCGCGCGATAATGAAGCTTGCGGCCCTGGCGCATCAGCACGCCCATCCGCGTCGCGCTCTGCATCCAGACCCGCTCGACGCCGTCGATACCCTTCAGCAGGATCGCCTGCCGCCCGGTGTTCAGATCGCCCACCAGCACGTCCTGCGACTTCGCGTCCGCGGCCTGGACCCGGATGACATAATAAGCGAGCGGCGGCTTGGGCGTCGCGGCGGTCTCGACCGCATAGCCCTCGTCGTTCGTCTCGCCGTCACGCCCCGCCACTGCCGGCAGATAGTCGCGCCCGACGATCCGGCGCGTGTTGTCGGGCAACAGCTTGCGACTCGTTCCGCTGGTCGAATCGAGCAGGATCACATTGCGTTCGTCGGCTTCCTTGCCGCGCGAGGAATAGGAAGCGCTGCCGCCATCCCCCGCATCGCCCCTGGCGATCACGATCTCGTCGAAACGGGTGCCGCGCAGCGGCGTGATCGCGCCGACGCTGAAGATCTCCGTCGCATCGGCACCCGCCTGCACCGGAGCTGCCTCGCGGCGTTCCCGATGTTCCCACCCCAGGACGGTGACGGCGAGGAAGATCACCGCCGCGGCGGCCAGCAGGCCGATCCCCGCGAACACCCCCAGCAGGATGCGGCCGGGAATGCGCGATGCCAGGGGCGTCGCAGGTCTATCGGACATAGCTGGCACCATTCACGTCGAGCACCGCGCCGGTCATCGACGCCGGCGCCTCCAGCGCGCAGAATTTCGCCATCGTCGCCACCTCCTCCGGCATCGCCACCCGCCCAAGCGGGATGTCGGCGAGCAGCTTGTCGCCGCCGCGGCTCGCCAGATAGTCCTCGGCCATCCCGGTCATGGTGAAGCCGGGGCAGATGGCGAAGGCCAGAACCTCCTGAGCCGCATAGCCGCGGGCGATCGACTTGGTCATGCCGACCATGCCCGCCTTCGACGCGGCATAATGCCAGTGCGCCGGGCTGTCGCCGCGATAGGCGGCGCGGCTGGCGATGTTGACGATCCGGCCGCCGCGCGATCCCGCCTGCCAATGCCGGACGGCGAAGCGGCAGAGCTGCGCCGAGGCGGTGAGATTGACCTGCATCGTGCGGCCCCAGGCCTCTGCCCAGTCATCGTCGTCGAGGTCGATCGGCGCCGCCTCGAAGATTCCGGCATTGTTGACCAGCACGTCGATCCGCCCGTCGAGCTGGTCGAGCGCCGCGTCCCACAGCGCACGGGGCGCCATGGGATCGGTGAAGTCGGCGGCGATGCCCGAACGGGTACCCTGGCCGACGACGCGCGCGCCTGCAGCGGTCAGCGCGTCGAGAATCGCAGCACCGATGCCGCGGCTCGATCCGGTGACGAGAATATGGGGAACGGTCATCCGCCCCCACTAGCCGCTGTCGGGTCAGGCCGCCACCAAGGAAGAGAAATTCTCGGCCGCGTCGCGAAGCTGGTGCAGGCGATCATCGACCTGGGTGACGTCGCGCTGCAACTCGTCGATCTCGCTGGTGACCGACCGGCTGTCCTCGCGGATCGCGCCGATCGTCGCCGACATCGAATCCGCCGCCAGCGCGGTCTCGTCGACCGCGGCCGTGATCGCGGTGACGGTCTGCGCCTGGCGTTCCATCGCACTGCGGATCCGGTCGGCGCTCGCCTGGACCTCGCTGACGGTGTCGCGGATCGACGCATTGGTCTCGACGGTCGATCGGGTGGCCGACTGGATCGCCGCGATCTTCGAGGCGATGTCGTCGGTCGCGCGTGCGGTCTGGCTGGCGAGGCTCTTCACTTCCTGCGCCACCACCGCGAAGCCGCGCCCCGCATCGCCGGCGCGCGCCGCCTCGATCGTCGCATTGAGCGCAAGCAAGTTGGTCTGCCCGGCAATGTCACGGATCAGGCCCAGGATCGATTCGATCGACTTGGCATGGTCGGACAGCATCTCCGACATGCCGACGGCAGCGCCCGCCTGGCTGGAGGCGCGGTTGGCGATCTCCGCCGCTGCCTCGACCTCGCCGCGCGCATCCTCGATCGCGCGGGTCAGGCCGGCGGCGGTGTACGCCGCCTCGCGCATCACGACCGCGGACTGCTCGGCAGCAGCCGCAACCTCGCTGGTCTTGCCCAGCATGCCGCGTGCCGAGGTCGAGGCACCCTGCGCCTGGATGCAAATGCGGTTGCCGAGTTCGGCCGCACCGCCGATCGTGCCTGCGATCGCATCGCGGAAATGGGTGCTGCGTTCGCGCCGCTCGGTCCGGGCGACGTCCTGTTCCAGTTCGGAGGTGCGCGCGAACAACAGGTCGGACTCGGCCAGCGCCAGACGCTGGACCGTATCGCCCAGCATCACCAGCTTCGCCGCGTCGCCCGCGAAATGTTCGGCGATCACCTGGACCGTGGCCTGATGCGAGCAGGACAGGGCCGCGAGCTGGGCAGAGAGCGAAATGCCGGACTGATAGGCCTTTTCGGCATGGCTGCAGGCCATGCGCATCCATTCGGGATCGAGCGGCCGGCTGAACTTGGCGCAGGCATAGCGTGCGCTCCTGGCGATCTGGCGCGTGCGGCGCTCGTCGGTGACGTCGGCGCGCAGATGGGCGAAGGCAGGATCGTCGAGATAGCGATCCCAGAACACGGTCGCGAGATGCTCGTACTTGCCCTCGAGGGCGGCGGCAATCTCCGTCGCCCCCGCCGCAAGCTGGCCGTCCCAGTCATAGCGCGCCAGCAATTCCGACGAGACGTCCTGCACGCTCCGCTTCATCATCCTCTCCATTCGATCGTCATGCGGCGACCTTGGCGATGAAGTCGCCGGCGCTGGTCTTGAGCGTGCCGAGCTGGCCGTCGAGCGCGGCAAAGCCCTGCCCGACCCGGTCGATCTCGCTCGCCACCGCCTCGGTATCCTCGCGGATCGCCCCGATCGTCGCCGACATCGAATCCGCCGCCAGCGCGGTCTCGTCGACCGCGGCCGTGATCGCGGTGACGGTCTGCGCCTGGATTTCCATCGCGCCGCGAATGCGGTTGGCGCTGTCCTGAACCTCGCTGACGGTGTCGCGAATCGACGCATTGGTCTCGACGGTCGATCGGGTGGCCGACTGGATCGCCGCGATCTTCGAGGCGATGTCGTCGGTCGCGCGTGCGGTCTGGCTTGCAAGGCTCTTCACTTCCTGCGCCACCACCGCGAAGCCGCGCCCCGCATCGCCGGCGCGCGCCGCCTCGATCGTCGCATTGAGCGCAAGCAAGTTGGTTTGCCCGGCAATGTCGCGGATCAGGCCCAGGATCGATTCGATCGACTTGGCATGGTCGGACAGCATCTCCGACATGCCGACGGCAGCGCCCGCCTGGCTGGAGGCGCGGTTGGCGATCTCCGCCGCTGCCTCGACCTCGCCGCGCGCATCCTCGATCGCGCGGATCAGGCCGGCCGCGGTCTGCGCCGCCTCGCGCATCGCGACCGCCGACTGCTCCGCAGCGGCGGCGACCTCGCTGGCCTTGCCCAGCATGCCGCGCGCCGACGCCGAGGTATGGACCGCCTGGACGCGCAGCTGGTCGCCCTCGCGCGACGCACGCTCGACCGTCGAGCCGATCGAATCGCGGAAATCGGTCGCGAGCCGGTCGCGCGCGACCTGTGCGCTGTGCTCGCGGCACATGTTGTAGAGCTCGACCATGATGTCGCCCTCCAGCGCCGACAGCCGCATCAGCGTGTCGATCAGCTTGGGCAGGCGAGGATCGTCGGCCCCGACCCGACGCATCAACGCGTCGAGCGCAGCCCGGTCGCTGGCGTTGATCATCGACAGCAGCGCCAGCGGCGGCACCTCTGCGGCATAGGCAGCGGCAACCGACCGCTCGATCGAGTCGATCCAGGCATGGCCGGCCGTGTCGAGAAAGCGATTGCGCAGGAACACGATGCCGACATCGACCATCTTCTGCGTTTCCTGCGGCGCCCAGGCGCGCTGGTCGGCGAAGCAGCGCAGCCATTGCTGCCAATAGGCATCGCTGACCTGGCGCATCTCGGGCTCGAGCACGTCCCAGACCTCGCGCGCGGATGCCACCAGCGAGTTGTCGAAATCGAAGATCGCGAGTCGCGCGCGGACGTCGATGCGGGCGGCCAGCGTTCCCGGTGCGGGCAAGGATGCGATGTTCGCAGGCGTGGTCACGGACTGGTTTCCCCATGGCTGCGGCGGATGCGCCGCGATCATGCGCCCTTGTCGTCCGAAACCTTTAAGGCTCGGTTAGCCATCGGCGAGCGTCGTGGCGCACAAGCGATGCGGCTTGCATCATCGGCAGGCCGGACTAAGGGATGCCCCATTGACTCTTGGGGAGCCCGACTTGGCCAACGTCCGCAACAAGGAGCGTCCGCTCTCGCCGCACCTCGGCATCTGGAAATGGGGACCGGGGATGCTCGTGTCGATCGTCCACCGCGCCACCGGCAGCGGGATGGCGACGGTCGGGGCCGCATTGCTGGTCTGGTGGCTGGTCGCGCTGGCGGCGGGCGAAAAGGCCTATGAGCGCTTCGTCGACACCTTCACGGTCTCGTCCGGCGCGCTCAACATCGCCGGCTATGTGGTCGGCATCGGCCTGACCTTCGCGCTGTTCCAGCACATGGCCAGCGGCGTGCGCCACCTCTTCCTCGACGTCGGCGCCAATTTCGAACTCAAGTCGAACAAGACCAGCGCGACCCTGACCTTCCTCTTCTCGGTCGTCGCCACCATCGGGTTCTGGTTCGTCATCCTGGAGACGATCTGATGACTAGCGGCACTGCCATCGGCCGGGTCCGCGGCCTGGGCCCCTCGAACGAGGGCACCCATCACTGGCTGCACCAGCGGATCACCGCGGGCTCGAACCTGGCGCTGATGCTATGGTTCATGGTCAGCATCGCGCTGCTGCCGGGCTACAGCCTCGAGATCGCGCGCGACTGGATCGCCTCGACCTGGGTCGCGGTGCCGCTGATCCTGCTGATCATCTCGGTCGTCTATCATTTCCGCCTGGGGCTCCAGGTGGTGATCGAGGATTATCAGCAGGGCGAAAGCCGCGTCATCCTGCTGGTGCTGCTGAACTATTTCTCGGCCGCAGTCGCCGTGACCGCCATCTTCTCGATCCTCAAGATCGCCTTCACTCCCGGGGCCGCATAATGCCTGCTGCTTACAAGATCATCGATCACACCTATGACGCCGTCGTCGTCGGCGCCGGCGGTTCGGGCCTGCGCGCGACGATGGGCATCGCCGAGAGCGGCCTGAAGACCGCCTGCATCACCAAGGTGTTCCCGACGCGCAGCCACACCGTCGCGGCGCAGGGCGGCATCGCCGCCAGCCTGGGCAACATGGGTCCGGATCACTGGACCTGGCACATGTTCGACACGGTCAAGGGGTCCGACTGGCTCGGCGACCAGGACGCGATCGAATATATGGTGCGCGAGGCGCCGGCCGCGGTCTACGAGCTGGAACATGCCGGCGTGCCGTTCAGCCGCACCGAGGAAGGCAAGATCTACCAGCGGCCGTTCGGCGGCCATATGCAGAATATGGGCGCGGGCCCGCCCGTGCAGCGCACCTGCGCCGCGGCGGACCGTACCGGCCATGCCATGCTGCACGCGCTGTACCAGCAGAGCCTGAAGTATGACGCCGACTTCTATGTCGAGTATTTCGCGCTCGACCTGATCATGGAAAATGGCGCGTGCCGCGGCGTGATCGCGCTGTGCATGGAAGACGGATCGATCCACCGCTTCCGCAGCCATGCCGTGGTGCTCGCCACCGGCGGCGGCGGCCGCGTCTATCAGTCGGCCACCTCGGCGCACACCTGCACCGGCGACGGCAACGGCATGGCGCTGCGCGCCGGCCTGGCGCTGCAGGACATGGAGTTCGTCCAGTTCCACCCGACCGGCATCTATGGCGCCGGCGTGCTGATCACCGAGGGCGCGCGCGGCGAAGGCGGCTACCTGACCAACGCCGAGGGCGAGCGCTTCATGGAGCGCTATGCGCCCAGCGCGAAGGACCTGGCCAGCCGCGACGTGGTCGCCCGGTCGATGGCGATGGAAATCCGCGAGGGCCGCGGCGTGGGCAAGGAGAAGGACCATATCTTCCTTCACCTGAACCATATCGACCCCGCGGTTCTGGCCGAGCGGCTTCCCGGCATCACCGAGACCGGCAAGATCTTCGCCGGCGTAGACCTGACCCGCCAGCCGCTGCCGGTGGTGCCGACGGTCCATTACAATATGGGCGGCATCCCGACCAATTATCACGGCGAGGTCGTCTTCCCGAAGGACGGTGATCCCGACGCGAAGGTCCCCGGCCTGTTCGCGGTCGGCGAAGCGGCCTGCGTGTCGGTGCACGGCGCCAACCGCCTGGGCTCCAACTCGCTGATCGACCTGGTGGTGTTCGGCCGCGCAACCGGCCTGCGCCTGAAGGAAACGCTGAAGCCGAATACGCCGCACAACCCGCTGCCGGCGAATTCGGAGGAGTATGCGCTCACCCGGCTCGACCATTTCCGCAATGCCAAGGGCGGCACGACGACGGCGCAGATCCGCGCCGACATGCAGAAGACGATGCAGCGCCACTGCGCCGTGTTCCGCGACAGCGCGCTGCTGGCTGAGGGCGTCGGCCATATGGACCAGGTCTATCAGGGCTTCCAGGACGTGGGCGTGACCGATCGCTCGCTGATCTGGAACACCGATCTGGTCGAGACGCTGGAACTCGACAATCTGATCGGCCAGGCGCTGGTGACGATCAAGGGCGCCGAGAACCGCAAGGAAAGCCGCGGCGCGCACATGCACGAGGACTTCCCCGATCGCGACGACGCGAACTGGATGAAGCACACCATCGCCACCTTCGAGGGCTGGGGCGGCAAGGGCGGCAAGACCGACCTGAGCTTCCGCCCGGTTCACGAATATACGCTGACGGATGACGTAGAGTATATCGAGCCGAAGAAGCGAGTGTACTGAGACGAGCAATGCGGCCCGGAAGCTGACGCTTCCGGGCCGTTTTATTTTGGTGAGCCGGGACGGTCGTGCCAACGCTTTTCTATCATGCATTGATCTCGGAACGACCGCCCAAACCACCCGTCACCCCGGCCGCAGTGCCGAGGTCCACCCCTTATCCTCCCGAACGTTGAGGCTGCCTCAGCGATCGCCCCACTGCTGGCTGGGTTCCAATCGCGCGCATGACCTCATCTCCGGGATGTGCCGCACCGTGGCCCCCGGCACTGCGGCCGGGGTGACGATGTGGGTGCGGTGATGTAAGCTCCCCTCCCGGGATGAGCTGCAGACGCGCCCCGCTTGACTTCCCATCTCCTGCAGCGAGACTGTCGCCTCACCGTTTAGGGGGGCGTGCATGCGTTTGGCCGGTTTCGCGTGGATCGTTGGGCTGGCTGCCGCGGCCATCGGTGCCCCACTTGCCTCGGCCCAGCCCTACCAGGCACCGCAGCATGTCTCCGGCTGGCCTGGCATGGTTTCGGGTCAGACGCCCGAGGAAAACACCGCCAGCCTCGACCAGGGCCCCGAGCTGCAGCGCGGGCGGCCGCCGCGCTGGTCGCTGGCCGAGCATCGCCGGCTCGACCGGGCGCTCGCCGCGATCCAGCCGCAGCGCAAGGGGGTGGTCGACGTCTATGTCGTCGCGGTCGCGCTCGACAGCGATCCCGTCTTCGGGCGCGAAACGCGCGAGGCGGGCAAGGTGCTCGAGCGGCGCTATGGCGCGAAGGGTCGGTCTATCGTGCTGGCGGGGTCGACCGGCAAGGCGCCTAGCGAGCTTCCGGTCGGCAGCCTGAGTTCGCTGACGCTGGCGCTGGCGCGGATCGCCGAGGTGATGGACCCGGCCGAGGACGTGCTGGTGCTCTATTCGACCAGCCACGGCGCGAAGATCGGGCTTGCCTATCACGACGGCGACGAAGGGTTCGGGCTGCTGACGCCGCGACGATTCGCCGGGCTGCTGGACGACCTCGGGATCCGGCGGCGGGTGCTGGTCCTGTCGGCCTGTTATTCGGGCATCTTCGTGCCTGCCCTCGCCAGCCCGGACACCGCGCTGTTCACCGCGGCGTCGGACAGCCGCCCGTCCTTCGGATGCATGGCGGAGAATGACTGGACCTTCTTCGGCGACGCGATGATCAATCACGCGCTTCGCAAGCCGCAGCCGCTGGGCAGCGCCGCGACCGAGGCGCACGCGCTGATCGGCCGGTGGGAATCGGGGGCGAACCTTCAGCCGTCGGATCCCCAGATCAGCATCGGTGCGAATGTCGCAAGCTGGTTGAATCCGATCGAGGCGAAGATGCCGAAACAGGCAACCGAGCCTGTCGGCAGGCCGGCGACGGCCGCGTTGAACCAATAGGGTCAGGGAACCACAGCCGGGCGTGGCGGTTTCGCCCGCAATGACCGACGCACCGATCGACCCGACGACGTCCGCACTCGAACCGATTGCGGAACACGACCAGAACCGCGCCATCCGCTACCCGTTGCTGTGCCAGCCGCATGTCCTGCTGTCCGGAACGGTCGACCACGCGATGTACCGCAGCTTCCGCGAACAGCTTGCCGCCGCGCCTGCGACGGGCACGCTGGTGATCGCGATCTCGACGCTGGGGGGCGATCCCGAGGTCGCGCGACTGATGGCCGACGACGTCCGGCTGATGCGCCACTATGACGACCGCGAGATCCTGTTCCTGGGCAAGGTGGCGGTCTATTCGGCGGGGGCGACATTCATGGCAGCCTTTGCCGCCGACAAGCGCTTCCTGACGCGCGGCACGCGGATCATGATCCATGAGCGGATCCTGACCAAGACGGTCGAACTCTCGGGTCCCTTGGCGAGCTGCACGGCCGGATTGAAGGCGGTGCTGCACGAGATCGAGGAGTCGATGCGGATCGAGGAGGAAGGGTTTCGCGGCCTGATCGCGGGCACCCGGATCGCGCTGGACGAGGTGCGGCGGCGCGCGCCGGAGAACTGGTATGTCGAGGCCGAGGAGGCGCGTTCGCTGGGCCTGGTGCTCGACGTGATCTGAACGCCTGAGCGGATTCGGCACGCGCGGGGTTGCGCTGCGGGTGCGAAAGGCATAGCCCGCCCGGGCGCACCCCCAGGCTTCGGTGCGCGCGCAAGGGACGAGTGGAATGGCCGAATTTCGCCTGCCGAAGAACAGTCGCATCGACAGCAAGCAGGGCACGACCCACAAGGCGCCGGGCGGCGCCAAGCGGGTGAAGAAGTTCAAGATCTACCGCTACGATCCCGACAGCGGCCAGAACCCCTATTATGATTCGTTCGAGCTCGACCTGGACGATTGCGGTCCGATGGTCCTCGACGCCCTGCTGAAGATCAAGAACGAGGTGGACAGCACCCTCACCTTCCGCCGCTCGTGCCGCGAGGGCATCTGCGGATCGTGTTCGATGAACATGGACGGCCGCAACGGCCTGGCCTGCACGACCGCGATCGAGGACATCAAGGGCGATATCCGCATCACGCCCCTGCCGCACATGGACGTGATCAAGGACCTGGTCCCCGACTTCACCCATTTCTATGCACAATATTCGTCGATCAAGCCGTGGCTGCAGACGGTGTCGACCACCCCTTCGGGCAAGGAGCGGCTCCAGTCGCCGGAACAGCGCGCGAAGCTGGACGGACTGTACGAGTGCATCCTGTGCGCCTGCTGCTCGACCTCGTGCCCCAGCTATTGGTGGAATTCGGACAAGTTCCTGGGTCCGGCGATCCTGCTCCAGGCCTATCGCTGGCTGGCCGACAGCCGCGACGAGATGACCGGCGAGCGGCTGGATGCGCTGGAGGATCCGTTCCGCCTGTATCGCTGCCACACGATCATGAACTGCGCGAACGTGTGCCCCAAGGGCCTGTCGCCGGCCAAGGCGATCGCTGAGATCAAGATCATGGAAGCCGAGCGCACGCTGTAATGCGGTCGGGCGGAGCGACGGTAGCACCGGGCCGCCGCGCGGCATGAAGGACGGCCTCTTTGTCTACGAGGACGATCCCGATGCGCCCGGCTGGAAACGCTATGCGCTGCGTGAAAGCGGGCGATTCAACGATTTTCTGGGCCCGCTGCGCATCCGGGTCGAGGACGGCGTCGCCCGGATCCGGATGCAGCCGCTCGCGCAGCATTCGAACCTGAAGGACAATGTCCATGGCGGCGTGGTGCTGGGGTTCATCGACCTGGCGCTGTTCGCCGCGGCGCGCGCGTTCGAGATCCTGAACGGCCCGGCACTGACGCTGGACCTGTCGACCCAGTTCATCGGCGGCAGCCGGATCGACGAACCGCTGGAGGCGCGGGTCGAATTGCTGCGCGAGACCGGCCGGCTGATCTTCCTGCGGGGGCTGATCGTGCAGGAGCCAGAGGCGCTGGTCGCCAGCTTCAGCGGGACGATCCGCAAGCCGAGCGCGCCCGCGACATGAGCCGGGTCCTCGAACGCTACCGCGCGCTGGTCGACGCGGGCGAGCTGCGCGCCGATCCCGAACAGGGTGCGGCGGCCGAGCGTCTCGACCTGCTGGCGCAGGCGCTGGAGGCGGTGCCGAAAAAGGGCAGCATCCTGTGGCGGGCGCTGGGCCGACGCCCCGAGCCGCCACGCGGCGTCTATCTGTGGGGCGGTGTCGGGCGCGGCAAGTCGATGCTGATGGACCTGTTCTTCGACAGCCTGGCGATCCGCCGCAAACGCCGCGTCCATTTCCACGAATTCATGCTCGAAGTGCATGAGCGGCTGGAGGTCGAGCGGCGCAAGGACACGCGCGATCCCGTCGTGGCGGTGGCGGCGTCGATGGTCGAGGATGTCCGCCTGCTGGCGTTCGACGAGATGGTGGTGAACAATCCGCCCGACGCGATGATCCTGTCGCGGCTGTTCACCGAGATGATGCGCCACGGCGTGACGATGGTCGCGACGTCGAACCGCGCGCCGGACGAGCTCTACAAGGACGGGCTCAACCGCCAGCTGTTCCTGCCGTTCATCGCGCTGATCGAGGAGCAGATGGACGTCCTGGCGCTGAACGGCCCCGTCGATTACCGGCGCGACCGGCTGGGCCAGGTCGATACGTGGCTGGTGCCCAACGGCGACGAGTCGACACGGGCGCTGTCCGCGGCCTTTTTCCGCCTGACCGATTACCCGCCCGAGGATCGCGAGCATGTCCCCGGATGCGACATCGCGGTGCAGGGCGGGCGCGAACTCCATGTGCCCAAATGCCTGAAGGGCGTGGCGGTGTTCTCGTTCAAGCGGCTGTGCGGCGAGGCGCGCGGCGCGGCCGACTATCTGGCGATCGCGCGGCGCTTCCACACCGTGATCCTGGTCGGCATTCCCAAGCTGGGTCCCGACAACCGTAACGAAGCGGCGCGCTTCGTGACGCTGGTCGATGCGCTGTACGAGCACAAGGTGAAGCTGCTGGCCGCCGCCGATGCCGAGCCCGAGCATCTCTATGAGGCCGGCGATGGCCGCTTCGAGTTCGACCGGACGATCAGCCGGCTGATGGAGATGCGGTCGGACGACTATCTGGCGCAGGGCCACGGCGAGGTCTGAGCCCGCGCTTTTCGGGCGACACGCGCTCGAGATGCGGTAGATTCCCTGTCCGAAGCGGCGCGCGACTCCGCCGGATCGAGGGGATGAGGATGCGGCCGGACCTGTGGCTCGTTGCGATACTCTGCGCGCTGCTGCCGGTTGCCGCCGCCGCGCAGCCCGACCGCAGGGCGATGCTGACCGGCGCCGAACTGCGGCCGGCGCAGAGCCTGGACGGGGCGTGGCACTGGTCGATCGATCCCTATCGCGACGGGATCGCCGGCTTTCATGGCGGCCCGCCCAATGCGAGCACGCGGCGTTGGAGCGACGTGATCGTCGCCGAGGTAGCGGAGCGCGATCCCGCCGCACTGTTCGAATTCGACATGCAGCGCTCGCCGGTCACCCACCTGCCCGGCAGCTGGATCGGCCATGCGCCGGAGATGCGGCTGTACCAGGGACTGGTCTGGTATCAGCGCGACTTCGATTTCACGTCTGCCGGTCCGGGCAGGCGTACCTATCTGCGCTTCGGCGCGGTGGATTACCGCGCCGACGTCTATCTGAACGGCAAGCTAGTGGGATCGCATGAAGGCGGCTTCACCCCCTTCGCCTTCGACGTGACCGACCTGCTCCGACCGGGCCGCAACCAGATCACGGTCGGCGCCGACTCGGCGCGAACCAACGACGATGTTCCGCCGCCGGTGACCGACTGGGAAACCTATGGCGGCATCACCCGATTGGTGTCGCTGATCTCCGTACCCGAAACGCATATCGAGGATTATTGGGTACGCCTGACCCGCGACGGACGGATCGCGGCGACGATACGCGTGGCCGGCGGCGGCGCGGACGCGCCCCGCGTGCGCATTCCGGCGTTGGGCACCACCATCCTCCTGCGTTGCGACGCGCAGGCGTGCACCGGCAGCATCGCCGCGCCCCGCCGGCTGAAGCGCTGGTCGCCCGAGACCCCGACGCTGTACGCGGTCGAGATCGAGGCCGGTGGCGACGTCATCCACGAGCGGATCGGCTTCCGCACGATCGAGGTACGCGGCACCGACATCCTGCTGAACGGCAAGCCGATCTTCCTGCGCGGCATCTCGATGCACGAGGAGGAACTGGGCAGCGATCCAGTGCGAGCGATGACACCCGCCGCGGCCCGCGCGCTGCTGACCGAGATCCGCGACGGGCTGAACGGCAATTTCGTCCGGCTCGCCCATTATCCGCACAGCGAGGTGACGACCCGCATGGCCGACGAACTGGGCCTGCTCGTGTGGAGCGAGGTGCAGGTTTATTGGCGGGTGAACTGGTCCAATCCCGCCACGCTGGCCACCGCCCAGGCGATGATGACCGAGACGATCCAGCGCGACCGCAACCGGGCGTCGATCATCCTGTGGAGCGTCGCCAACGAGACGCCGGTGAGCGAGGCCCGCAACGCCTTCCTGCGCGCGCTGATCGGTACCGTCCGGGCGCAGGACGATACGAGGCTGGTCACCGCCGCGCTGCTGAGCAAACGCGAGGGCAAGGTCTCGACGATCGACGACCCGCTGGCCGGAGACCTCGATGTGCTTGCGATCAACACCTATAATGGCTGGTATTCGGGCGATCCGCTGGCGAGCCTTCCGTCGCTCGAATGGCGGTCCGAGTCGGGCAAGCCGATGATCTTCTCCGAATTCGGCGCCGATGCGCAGGCGGGCTATCACGACGCCGCACCGAGTCCCCACAAGTTCAGCGAGGACTATCAGGCCGACTATTACCGCCAGACGCTGGCGATGGCGCGGCGCGTGCCGTTCCTGCGCGGAATGAGCCCGTGGATCCTCAAGGACTTCCGCTCGCCGCGGCGCCAGCACCCGGTCTATCAGCAGGGCTGGAACCGCAAGGGCCTGCTCTCGCCGACCGGTGAGCGCAAACAGGCGTTCGAGGTGCTGGCGCAGGAATATGCCCGGATCCGCGACTCGCGCTGATCCTCAGCCCGCCATCGCCCCCGCCAGGTCCTGCCCCCTGCCGGTGAGCGCATAGAGCGGCAACGGCGGGAAGCGATCCTCCAGCCGCCGCGCGATCAGGTCGTGGCCGATCATCGTCTGCAGCGTGAGCGACAGCGCGCGCGGCGTGACCGGCGCCAACCGGGACTGCAGCGCGCCGAACCGGGTCCAGTCTTCCCCAATGCCGGCCACCACCGGCAGCCCCCAACGGGGCAGATCGCCCGCTGCCAGTCCGAGTCGCGCACGCGCAGCCATGATCCGCTCGCACGCCCAGCCGACCACCCTGCCGGCATCGGTCAGCACATATTCGGGACGTAGCGGATGCCCGTGGCCGGGATTGGGAACAACCCAGCCGGCATCGCGCAGATGCTGAAGACAGCGGGTCAGGCTGTGGCTCGACAGACCGAACCGCGCCGCGATCATCGCGAAGCGCGCGCCCGACCGCTCGCTCAGCAGCGCCAGTACCGGCAGCGCCCAGCGAGTCGCGGTCAGCAGGCGGAGCGTTTCGGGATCGAGCACTGGTTGACAGCTAGTCCAAATTGATATCGACTATATAAACGGAACCATAGAGTCGGGAACCCCGCATGACAAGCATCGCCCAGCCCCATCCGGTCGCAAAGACGGCGGTATCGCCCATTCCCTATGACGGCGGCCTCGCCTGCGCGCTCTCGGTCACCGACCTCGACGCATCGCTCGCCTGGTACCGCGACGTGCTGGGCATGGCGCTGCTCTATCGCCGCAACGACATCGCGTGGTGCGAGTTCGCGACCAGCGTGGCGCGCGTGACGGTCGGACTGTCGCAAACCGAAACCGCCGGCGGGCCGGGCGGCGCCACGCTGACCTTCGGTGTCACTGATATCGACGCGGCCAAGGCGGCGCTCGACGCTGCCGGCGTGCGTCAGGACGGTGGGATCGACGAAGTTCCCGACATGGTCCGGTTGCTGACCTTCTATGATCCCGACGGCAATGCGCTGATGTTCTATCAGGACCTCTCCGCAACGTGATGCGTTAGGAACGGGACGCTCCAGCTTCCAGGCGTGGCGCCCGAATGGCCGCCCTGCGGGGAGCCGGCCGACCCCAGCTATTGCACTTGCGAATTACTTGCAAAGATAATGGCCTGCCCGGGACTCCTTTGGGTTGCGGCACGCGAGCAATGCGCCTAAGCGACGCTCGTTTTTCCGCGGTTTCGCGCCACAGTCGCGCACTCTACAGACCCAAGGAGTTTCCATGGCCCGCAAGAAGATCGCCCTTATCGGCGCAGGCAATATCGGCGGCACGCTCGCCCATCTCGCCGCGCTCAAGGGCCTTGGCGATATCGTGTTGTTCGACGTGGTCGAGGGCGTGCCCCAGGGCAAGGCGCTGGACCTGAGCCAGTGCGGCCCGGTCGAGGGCTTCGACGCGAAGATCACCGGTTCGAACGACTATGCCGACATTGCAGGCGCGGACGTCATCATCGTCACCGCCGGCGTCGCCCGCAAGCCGGGCATGAGCCGCGACGACCTGCTGGGCATCAACCTGAAGGTCATGAAGGCCGTCGGCGAGGGCATCGCCGCCAACGCACCCGATGCGTTCGTCATCTGCATCACCAACCCGCTCGACGCGATGGTGTGGGCGCTGCGCGAATTCTCGGGCCTGCCGCACCAGAAGGTCGTCGGCATGGCCGGCGTGCTCGACTCGGCACGCTTCAGCCACTTCCTCGCCGAGGAATTCAACGTCTCGGTCAAGGACGTCACCAGCTTCGTGCTGGGCGGACACGGCGACACGATGGTGCCGGTGATCGAATATTCGACCGTTTCGGGCATCCCCGTTCCCGACCTGATCGAGATGGGCTTCTCGACCCAGGAGCGCATCGACGAGATCGTCAAGCGCACCCGCGGCGGCGGCGGCGAGATCGTCGCGCTGCTGAAGACCGGTTCGGCCTTCTACGCACCCGCCACCAGTGCGATCGCGATGGCGGAGAGCTATCTGTACGACCAGAAGCGCCTGCTTCCGGCGGCGGTCCACCTGACCGGCCAGTACGGCATCGACGACCTGTATGTCGGCGTGCCGGTGATCATCGGCGCCGGCGGCGCCGAGAAGGTCGTCGAGATCAAGCTGACCGACGAAGCCAAGGCCAACCTCACCGTGTCGGTCGACGCGGTCAAGGAACTGCTGGTCGCCTGCAAGGGCATCGACAGCTCGCTGGTCTGATGTCCGCGCTGGCCGCCTTGCTGCTGATCGGCAGCGCCTCGCCCGAGGCGCCGCTGCTCGACGCATTCAAGGCGGCCTGCACGCGGATCGACGATTTCGCCGGCGCCCAGGCCGACATCCCCAAGGCGGGATGGCAGCCGGTCGCCGAGGATGTCGAACCGCGGCTTGCCGGCCTGCTGAAGCTGGGCCGCGAGGCGATCGGCGATATCGGCAAGATCAGCGGCAGCACCTATCGCGCCACCTTCGAAGGGCGACCGGTCTATCTGGTGCTCTCGCGGTTCGAGGACACGTCGGGCTTCTGGGGCAATGGCTGCCGCGCCTATGACTTCGACGCGACCACGCCGATCGCGACCGAGGCGCTCGACGCCTGGGTCGGCCGGGCCGCCACCGACAGTCGGGACCAGGCCGGGATCGTGAAGCGCCAGTGGGAACCGGGCTGGCGCGACGGCATGTCGGTCGAGGCCGCCTATATCCCCGCCGGCCATCCCGGCGTGGGCAAGACCGGCCTTCAGGGCCGGGTGCTGGTCGCCGAGGCGAACGGCGGGTCCAAATGAACACACAGTCTTTCACCTTCCTTTCGGGGGTTTCCGAATGAGCATTCTCGTCGACAAGAACACCAAGGTCATCACTCAGGGGATGACCGGCAAGACCGGCACGTTCCACACCAAGGCGGCGCTCGATTATGGCACGCAGATGGTCGGCGGCGTGACCCCGGGCAAGGGCGGCACGACGCATGAGGAACTGGGCCTGCCCAATTTCGACACCGTCGCCGAGGCGGTCGAGAAGACCGGCGCGACCGCCAGCGTGATCTACGTCCCGCCCCCCTTCGCCGCCGATTCGATCCTCGAGGCGATCGACGCCGAGGTTCCGCTGATCGTCGCGATCACCGAGGGCATCCCGGTGCTCGACATGGTCAAGGTGAAGCGCGCGCTGTCGGGTTCGAAGTCGCGCCTGATCGGTCCGAACTGCCCGGGCGTGCTGACGCCGGGCCAGTGCAAGATCGGCATCATGCCGGGCAGCATCTTCTCCCAGGGTTCGGTCGGCGTCGTGTCGCGTTCGGGCACGCTGACCTATGAGGCGGTGTTCCAGACGACCAATGCCGGCCTGGGCCAGACCACCGCGGTCGGCATCGGCGGCGATCCGGTCAACGGCACCAACTTCATCGACGTACTCGAGCTGTTCCTGGCGGACGACGCGACCCAGTCGATCATCATGATCGGCGAGATCGGCGGATCGGCCGAGGAAGAGGCCGCGCAGTTCCTGATCGACGAGGCCAAGCGCGGCCGCAAGAAGCCGATGGCCGGCTTCATCGCGGGCCGCACCGCACCTCCGGGCCGCCGCATGGGCCATGCCGGCGCGATCGTGTCGGGCGGCCAGGGCGGCGCCGAGGACAAGATCGCGGCGATGGAAGCGGCCGGGATCAAGGTCGCCGCCAGCCCGTCCGAACTGGGCTCGACGCTGGTCGAGGTTCTGAAGGGCTGAATTTAGACGTGCGCCGCCCCATATCGGGGCGGCTGCACGCTCCGAGCGTGAGCGCTAACACTAGGTGGTGATACCATGGGCTATGAGGGCCTGGACTTCGACGAGATCGCCGGCGGCGTAAGCCCCGCCTTCGTCGAGACTCTGTACCGGAAGTACAAGGCGGATCCGGCATCCGTCGAAGCGGGCTGGCGCGGCTGGTTCGAGGGACTCGAGAGCACCGCCTCCGGCCCCAGCTGGGCGAATCCCGCCTGGCCGCCCAAGGACACCGACGCGCTCACCGCGGCCCTCGATCCCACCCAGATGGAGCCGGCGCCGGCGAAGCCCAAGGGCGGCGCGGCGAAGCCTGCCCCCGCCCCGGCCGCATCGGCCGAGGACATTGCCCGCGCCGCGGCGGACTCGATCCGCGCGATGCTGCTGATCCGCACCTATCGGGTGCGCGGCCACCTGGCCGCCAATCTCGATCCGCTGGGCCTGGCCCGCGCGGACCTGCCCGCGGACATGACGCCGGAATATCACGGTTTCTCGGGCGCCGATCTCGACCGTCCGGTCTATCTGGGCGGCACGATGGGCCTGGAAAAGGCGACGGTGCGCGAGCTGGTCGCGATCCTGCAGGCCAATTACTGCGGCAATGTCGGCCTCGAATACATGCACATCGCCGATGTCGAGGAGCGCCGCTTCCTCCAGGAGCGCATGGAGGGCAAGGACAAGGCGATCGAGTTCAGCGCCAACGGCAAGAAGGCGATCCTGAACAAGGTCATCGAGGCCGAGCAGTGGGAGAAGTTCCTGGGCCGCAAATATGTCGGCACCAAGCGCTTCGGCCTGGACGGCGGCGAGGCGATGATCCCCGCGCTCGAGGCGATCATCAAATATGGCGGCCAGCAGGGCGTGCGCGAGATCGTGTACGGCATGGCGCATCGCGGTCGGCTGAACGTGCTCGCCAACGTGCTGGAAAAGCCGTTCCGCGTGATCTTCCACGAATTCTCGGGCGGCTCGGCCAACCCCGAGGACGTCGGTGGATCGGGCGACGTGAAATACCATCTCGGCACCAGCACCGACCGTGAGTTCGACGGCATCAACGTCCATATGTCGCTGGTGGCCAACCCCTCGCATCTCGAGGCGGTCGATCCGGTCGTGCTCGGCAAGGTCCGCGCGCAGCAGACCTTCCGCGGCGACCTGGAAAAGCACGAGCAGGTCCTGCCGGTGCTGATCCACGGCGACGCCGCCTTTGCCGGCCAGGGTATCGTCTGGGAATGCCTCGGCTTCTCGGGCATCCGCGGCTACAACACCGGCGGCTGCGTCCACTTCATCATCAACAACCAGATCGGCTTCACGACCAGCCCGCAATTCGCGCGCTCGTCGCCCTATCCGTCGGACGTCGCCAAGGGCGTCCAGGCGCCGATCTTCCACGTCAATGGCGACGATCCCGAGGCGGTGACCTTCGCCTGCAAGATGGCGATCGAGTTCCGCCAGACCTTCGGCCGCGACATCGTGATCGACATGTGGTGCTATCGCCGCTTCGGCCACAACGAAGGCGACGAGCCGAGCTTCACCCAGCCGCTGATGTATGCCCGGATCAAGCAGCATCCGCCGGTCAGCGAAGTCTATGGCAAGCGCCTGGCCGAGGAAGGCGTGATCGACGGCGGCTTCGTCGATGCCAAGGTGAAGGAATTCACCGAGCTGCTCGAAGGCGAGTTCGAGGCGGGCGCGACCTATCTGCCGAACAAGGCGGACTGGTTCGCGGGTCGCTGGTCCGGCCTGTCGGCGCCTGCCGATGGCGAGGGATCGCGCCGCAATCTCGAAACCGGGCTGGACAAGAAGTTGTTCGACAGCCTGGGCCGCACGCTGACCGAGGTCCCCGAGGACCTGACGATCCACAAGACGCTGGCGCGCGTGCTCGACGCGAAGCGCGAGATGTTCAAGTCGGGCGTGAATTTCGACTGGGCGACCGGCGAGGCACTGGCCTTCGGCTCGCTGCTGTCGGAGGGCTATGGCGTCCGCCTGTCGGGCCAGGATTCGGGTCGCGGCACGTTCAGCCAGCGTCACGCCGTCTGGGTCGACCAGAAGGACGAGCGCAAATATATCCCGCTGGCGGAAATCCCGCACGGCCGGTTCGAGGTGCTCGACAGCCCGCTGTCCGAATATGGCGTGCTCGGTTTCGAATATGGCTATGCGCTGGCCGATCCCAAGTCGCTGGTGCTGTGGGAAGCCCAGTTCGGCGACTTCGTGAACGGCGCGCAGATCATGATCGACCAGTTCATCGCGTCGGGCGAGGCCAAGTGGCTTCGCGCCAATGGCCTGGTGATGTTGCTGCCGCACGGCTATGAAGGCCAGGGCCCCGAGCACAGCTCGGCGCGTCCGGAGCGCTTCCTCCAGCTGTGCGCGCAGGACAATATCCAGGTCGTGAACATCACCACGCCGGCGAACTATTTCCACCTGCTGCGCCGCCAGATGCATCGCAACTTCCGCAAGCCGCTGATCCAGATGACGCCCAAGTCGCTGCTGCGGCACAAGATGGCGGTATCGAAGGCCGAGGAGTTCCAGGGCGACACCCATTTCCGTCGCATCCTGTCCGATCCGTCGGCCCCGGCCGACGCCGATGTGAAGCGGCTGGTCCTGTGCACCGGCAAGGTCGCCTATGACCTGATCGAGGCACGCGACGCCGCCGGCGACAAGAACACCGCGATCGTTCGCATCGAGCAGCTCTATCCCTTCCCCGGCGAACCGCTGACCGAGCGCCTCAAGCACATGGTCAATGTCGAGGAAGTGATCTGGGCGCAGGAAGAACCCCGCAACAATGGATACTGGTTCTTCGTCGAGCCGTTCATCGAGGAATGCCTGAAGGACGCGGGCGTCAGGCCGCAGCGTGCCCGCTATGCCGGTCGCGCCGCCGCCGCCTCTCCGGCGACCGGCCTGATGAAGCGTCACCAGGCCGAGCAGGGCGCGCTGATCGCCGACGCGCTCGGCCACAGCGTTCGTGAAGAAATCCGCAGGACCCGGAAAGGCTGATCTGCACATGACCGAAGTGAAGGTGCCCACGCTGGGCGAATCGATCACCGAAGCAACCCTTGGCGAGTGGCTGAAGAAGCCCGGCGAGCCGGTGAAGGCCGACGAGCCGATCGCCAGCCTCGAGACCGACAAGGTCTCGGTCGAGGTGCCGAGCCCCGTCGCAGGCGTGATGGGCCAGCAGCTGTTCGCCGTGGGCGACACGGTGAATGTCGACGCGGTGATCGCGACGATCGAGGCAGGCGACGGCGCAGCCGCCGCACCCGCCCCGACCCCGGCCGCAGCGCCTGCGCCCGCCCCTGCAGCCAGCCCTGCCCCGGCGCCCTCGGGCGATGCCGGTCCGGCCGCGCTGTCGCCGTCGGTGCGCCGCGCGGTGCTGGAACATGGCGTCGATCCGTCGTCGATCCAGGGCACCGGCCGTGACGGCCGCATCACCAAGGACGATGTCGTCGCGGCGGCCAGCGCCAAGCCGACCGCGCCCGCCTCGGCCCCTGCGCCTGCCGCAGCGCCCGCACCGGCCTCGACCGGCGGCGACCGTGCGGAAGAACGCGTCCGCATGACGCGCGTGCGCCAGACGATCGCCAAGCGCCTGAAGGATGCGCAGAACACCGCCGCGCTGCTGACGACGTTCAACGATGTCGACATGACCGCGGTCATCGAGGCGCGCACCAAGTACAAGGACCTGTTCGAGAAGAAGCATGGCGTCCGGCTTGGCTTCATGGGCTTCTTCGTGAAGGCCGCGTGCCAGGCGCTGAAGGACATCCCCTCGGTCAACGCCCGCATCGACGGCGAAGAGATCGTCTATCACGATTATGCCGACATCTCGGTCGCGGTGTCCGCGCCGCAGGGCCTGGTCGTGCCGGTGATCCGCGATGCCGACCAGATGTCGGTGGCGCAGGTCGAGAAGACGATCGGCGACTTCGGCAAGCGCGCCAAGGACGGCTCGCTGAAGATGGACGAGATGAAGGGCGGTACCTTCACCATCTCGAACGGCGGCGTGTTCGGGTCGCTGATGTCGACCCCGATCATCAACCCGCCGCAGTCGGCCGTGCTCGGCCTGCACCGCATCGAGGATCGCCCGGTCGTCCGTGACGGCCAGGTCGTGGTCCGCCCGATGATGTATCTGGCGCTGAGCTACGACCATCGCCTGATCGACGGCCGCGAAGCCGTGACCTTCCTGGTCGCGCTGAAGAACGCGATCGAGGATCCGACCCGCCTGCTGATCGACCTGTAAGATCGATCATGGGAATGGTCGTCTATCTTCGCCGCCTGACCGCGGAGCAGCTGAAAGGAATTCAGGAGAACCCTGAAGACCTTGAGCGCTTCGTTTTCAGCGGCGAGGATGGCACCGAGGTGATTGATTTCGACAAGGCTTGGCACGCGCTGCACTTTATGATGACGGGCAACGCGGGCATGACCTCCCATCCGTTAAGCGTCCTTGTCGCTGATGACCGCAACATGATCGGGACAGATGAATTGGGGCTGGGCGGTTACTGGTTGCTTGATCCCCAACGGGTTGATCAGTTTGCGCGGACGCTTGAGCAATTGAGCGACGACGACTTGATCAAGACCTTCGACCCCACTCGAATGGTTGCGGATAACGTTTATCTCAGCGAGTTCTTCGTCGAAGAAGCGGAGGAAGCGCTCCCTTATATCATGCAGGGCGTCCCACGCTTTCGGGCTTTCGCGGAAGCAGCCTCGCGCGATGGCGACCACGTCATCGGTATATTGAGCTAGTATCAGAAGGCAGGAACATGGCTGAATACGACTTCGACGTCCTCGTGATCGGTGCCGGACCCGGCGGTTATGTCGCGGCGATCCGCGCGGCGCAGCTGGGTCTGAAGACCGCCTGCGCCGAATCGCGCGAGACGCTGGGCGGCACCTGCCTGAATGTCGGGTGCATCCCGTCCAAGACGCTGCTGAACGCGTCGGAGAAGTTCGACGAGGCGGTGTCCGGCGTGCTGGCCAAGCATGGCGTCAAGCTGTCGGGCGTCGAGCTCGACCTGACCGCGATGATGGCGGACAAGGCCAAGGCCGTGTCGGGCCTGACCGGCGGCATCGAGTTCCTGTTCAAGAAGAACAAGGTCGAATGGCTGAAGGGCCTGGCGACGTTCAAGGACGCGCACAGTGTCGAGATCGCCGGCAAGACCGTCACCGCGAAGAACATCGTCATCGCCACCGGATCGTCGGTGACCCCGCTTCCGGGCGTCGAGATCGACCAGAAGGTCGTGGTCGATTCGACCGGCGCGATCGCGCTGGAGAAGGTGCCCGAGCATCTGGTGGTGATCGGCGGCGGCGTCATCGGCCTCGAACTCGGCTCGGTGTGGAAGCGCCTGGGCGCGAAGGTCACGGTGGTCGAGTATCTCGACCAGCTGCTGCCCGGCATGGACGGCGATGTCCGCAAGGAAGCCGCCAAGATCTTCAAGAAGCAGGGCATGGAGCTCAAGCTGTCGACCAAGGTCACCGGCGTGAAGGTCGATGGCGGCAAGGCAAGCGTGACGGTCGAGCCGTCCGCCGGCGGCGCAGCCGAGACGATCGAGGCGGACGTGGTGCTGGTGTCGATCGGCCGCCGGCCGAACACCGAGGGGCTGGGGCTCGACAAGATCGGGCTGGAAACCAACCAGCGCGGCCAGATCGAGACCGACCATGACTTCCGCACCAAGGTGGACGGCGTGTGGGCGATCGGCGACGTGATCCCCGGCCCCATGCTGGCGCACAAGGCCGAGGACGAAGGCATTGCCGTGGCCGAGAATATCGCGGGCCTGACCGGCATCGTGAACCATGACGTGATCCCCAGCGTGGTCTACACCCATCCCGAGATCGCCGGCGTCGGCCTGACCGAGGAACAGGCCAGGGAGCGCGGCGAGATCAAGGTCGGCAAGTTCCCGATGGCCGGCAACAGCCGCGCCAAGGCGATCGACGACACCACCGGCTGGGTGAAGGTGATCGCCGACGCGAAGACCGATCGCGTGCTGGGTGCGTGGATCATCACCTCGCTGGCGGGCACGATGATCGCCCAGGTCGCGCAGGCGATGGAATTCGGCGCGACCAGCGAGGACATCGCCTATACCTGCCACGCGCACCCGACGC
Source organism: Sphingomonas rustica (assembly GCF_039652585.1). Taxonomy (NCBI): domain Bacteria; kingdom Pseudomonadati; phylum Pseudomonadota; class Alphaproteobacteria; order Sphingomonadales; family Sphingomonadaceae; genus Sphingomonas; species Sphingomonas rustica. The sequence goes on from NZ_JBDIZK010000004.1 coordinate 103,781, forward strand.
ACAGCGAAGCGATCAAGGAAGCGGCGATGGGCGTGACGGGCAAGCCGATCCACGTCTGATCGGTCATCCGTCCGATTGATCGATAAAAGGGGCGGCCGCGGGGTCGCCCCTTTTTTGTCTTCGGCCTGACGTTCGCGGCGAGCGCGGCAGGAAGCACGACGAGCCGAGCCGCGTCGTCCTCACACGAACGCGACGACGTCGTTCCCCGCGGCTAGAGCACTGGTTCGAGCACGCGATGCGCCGGACGGGCGCGTAAAGGAGAGTGACGATGCGTTTTCCCGCAGCGCTGATGGCAATCGGCCTCGCGCTTGCCCTGCCCCTGCCGGCGCTGGCCCAGCGCCCGCAGGCCGACCCGACCGTCGATGTCGCCCGGGGCGACCCCGAGATGGCCCGCGCCATCGCCCGCGCCCGTGCCGAGCTGCCGATCTTCTTCGGCCATGCCTCGTCGCCCAGCCCGGGCGAGCGCTATTTCCTGGTGAAATACAATATCAACCCGGCCGGCCGCGCCGAATTCATCTGGGCCGAGGTGATCTCGCACAAGGGCGATACGACGCTGGCGCGGCTGATCAACACGCCGCGCGTCGCCGGGTTCGCCAAGGGGCAGCAGGTCACGATCCGCAGTTCCGAGGTCATCGACTGGAGCTATCTGAAGGACGGCGTGATGCAGGGCAACTACACCACCCGCATCGTCCTGCCGCACATGAAGCCTGCCGATGCCGCGGCGCTGCGCAAGGCCTATGGCTGGTAGGCGCGACGGCTGACGCGCGCCACCAGCAGCGTCAGCACCGCAGCGGCGCCGGCGGCGAACCACAGCGCCTGCAGCCCGAAGCGGAACTGTGCGCCGGTGCCGAGGACGACGCCGGCGACGAAGCCGGTCCACAGCAGCAGATAGGGGACCCAGCCCCAGCGGTCGGCGTCTCCCATCAGCGCGCCTGCAAGGTTCTGGCCCAGCCGGACCAGCGAGCCGGTCATATAGGTCAGTCCGATCGCGACCTCTCCGTCGCGCTGGATGGTGCCATTCTCCGCGCCCATCGCCATGGCGAGCAGCAGCACGATGATCGTGCCGGGCAGCCAGGGCGCAAAGGCAGCCGCGGCGAGCAGCAGGATCGTGACCAGCGCCATCACCATCGGCCGGTCGTGGCGCGGCCGGGCGCGGCCGACGATGCTGGCCAGGATCACGCCGCTGACGAAGCTGAACACCAATGCGATCGAGATTGCGGCAACGTCCCAGCCCCCGCGGCCCAGCCCGACGCCGAGCCGGGTCGAGTTGCCGCTCATGAAGGACGCGAAGAAGCCGCCCAGGCTGGTGAAGGCGAGCGCGTCGACGAACCCGGCCAGCGCCGCGAGGCAGACTGCGGTGGCGGCGAGCGTCGGTTCGGTACGGTGCATGGCGCCCTTCTGCCCCAGCCGCCCGCCGCTCGCCAGAGGCGGTTTGACGTTGCGGCTCCGCGGTGGAACAGATTGGCGCATGGATCCGCTCGAAGCCGCCACCCGTATCGGCCCCCTCCTCCCCTGGCTCGACCTGTTCGGGATCGCGGTGTTCGCCGCGACCGGCGCGATCGCCGCCGCGCGGCGCGGGCAGACCTTCGTGACGCTTGCCTTTTTCGCGCTGATCACCGGCATCGGCGGCGGCGCGATCCGCGACCTGCTGATCGACGCACCGGTCTTCTGGGTCCACGACCGTCGCGTTGCCGCCCTGTGCCTGGTCGTCGCGCTGGCGGTGTGGTTCACCCCGCATCGCTGGTGGAGCGACAGCGCGTTCGACTGGATGGATGCCGCCGGGCTCGGCGCCTATGCCGCGTTCGGCGCGGCCAAGGCGCTCACCTATGGCATTCCCCCCGTGCCCGCGGCGTTCATGGGCGTGATCACCGCCTGTTCGGGCGGGATCATCCGCGACATCCTGGCCGGCGAACCGTCGATCCTGATGCGGCCCGAACTCTATGTGACCGCGGCGGCGCTGGCTGCGGCGACGCATGTCTCGCTGACATTGCTGGGGCTAGACCAGCTTGCCGCCGGGCTGATCGCGGCTGTCGCGGGGTTCGCGCTGCGCGGCGCGGCGATCCACTGGAAGCTTGCGCTCCCCGCCTATCGCCACCCCGCCGACTGAGCGCGATCAGCCTTCCAGCAGCCAGGCGATCGCCGTCTCGCGATCGTCGAACAGGCCGAGGTCCGGCCGCACCTCGCGCAGCCGCTGCGCCTGCAGCCGGGCGAGCGCGGTGTTGGTGACGAAGGCGACCTTGCGCGCCCACAGCGCCCGCACCTGGGGATTGTCGAAGGTCTGCTTCAGCAGTTCGACCGTCGCCGGCGGCACGACCTGGACCCCGCTCGCGTCATACAGGGTGACGTGCCGACCGACCTTGTCGCCCAGCGAGCGGATCGCGGCGCGCACCTCCTCGCCGATCCAGCCGGCATCCTCGGGGGTGACCAGCCCGCTCAGGCGGACGTCGACGAACAGACGGTCCAGGTCGACCTGGACACCATGGGAAACTGTGTGCGTCACGCTTGAGGCATCCTCCAACGCCCGGCCGGATAGCCGCCGCAGGCGCGGGCCCTCAACCCCGCACGACACCCGTTTCGGTGAACTTGCGCGGTTCGACGGGCGGAGTCTGCGGCTCGTTCAGCTCGCACTGCCAGATGCCGACGTCGATCCACTGGCCCTGCTTGTAGCCGACCTCGCGATAGACGCCGGCGCGGCGGAACCCGACCGCCTCGTGCAGCGAGATCGAGGTGCCGTTGGGCAGCGCCAGCGCCGCGATGGCGTGGACGAATCCCTGGGCCCGCAGCGTGTCGACGAGCGCCTCGTACAACAGCCGCCCGGCGCCCTGCCGCATCGCGGTGTCGGCGACATAGATCGAGGTCTCGACGACGTAGCGATAGGCCGGACGCTCGCGAAAGCGGGTGGCATAGGCATAGCCGATCACCCCGCCCTCGTCCCCGCTGGTCGCGACCAGCCAGGGATAGAGGCCGTCGCTGGCCGCCATGCGCGTCCGCATCTGGCGCGCGTCGGGCGGATCGGTCTCGAAGCTCGCCGTGCCGGTCAGCACATGCGGTGCATAGATAGCGGCGATCGATGCGGCATCCTCGGGCGCCGCAGCCCGGATGACGATCATCCGAACAACCGCGCGACGAGCAGCTGATAGAGCGACTGTTCGGCTGCGCCCTGCGGCGCGACCGGGACCAGCCCGGTGCATTCCAGGCACCGCGCCTGGACCTGCCCCGACATCGCCAGCCGCCGCGCATCGCCCAGCGCCATCGCGAAGCCCGTCCGCTGGCCCGCGGCGATCCGGGCAAATGCGTCGGGGCCACCGGGCGAGTCGACCCAGTCGCTGTCGCTGTCGTCCGTCTGCGACAGGCTGGCGAGGAAGGTGCGCCAGGCGTCGGGCGCCTTGGTGAAGAACACCGGATAATAGGCGTCACCCTGGATCTTCGCGAGCTTCGCCGCCTCGGCGATCGCCGCATCCAGCCCGCCGAACCGGTCGACCAGCTTGAGCTGATGCGCGACGCCGCCGACCCAGACGCGGCCCTGGGCGATCTCGTCGACGCGCTCGGGCGTCATCTTGCGCGATTGGGCGACCAGCCCGACGAAGCGGCCATAGCCCTGCTCGATCGCCGACTGGAGCACGCGGTCGGTAACCGGATTGATCCCGCCCAGCACGTCGGGCTGGCCCGACATCGGCGTCGTCTGCGTGCCGTCGCTGGTCACGCCGATCTTGGCGAGCGTGTTCTCGAAGGTCGGCAGGATGCCGAAGATGCCGATCGAGCCGGTGATGGTGTTGGGCTCGGCGAAGATCACCTGGCCCGGCGTCGAGACCCAATAGCCGCCGCTGGCGGCGAGGCTGCCCATCGAAACCACCACCGGAATGCCCTGGCCCTTGGCCTGGAGGATCGCCTGGCGGATCTGTTCGGACGCCATCACCGATCCGCCGGGGGAGTCGACCCGGACGACCAGTGCCTTGATCTTGTGCTTGTCGAGCCCCTCGAGCAGCAGCTTGGACACGGTAGCGCCGCCCGCGGTGCCCGGCCCGGCCTCGCCATCGACGATTTCGCCGGCGACGGTGATGACGCCGATCTTGTCGCCGGTCGCCTTGACCGGATTGGCCTGCATCCAGTCGGCGAAGCGGATCGCGTTGAAATTGCCGGCGGGCTTGCCGGCCCTGGCACCGACGATCTCGGCGACGCGCTTGCCGAAGGCCAGCCGGTCGCCCTTGCGATCGACGATGCCCAGCGACAGGTTCGCCTCGGCGATGTCGCCCTTGGCCTGGGTGACGACCTCGTCCGGCCTGGTCAGATAGTCGGCGAGCCGGGCCTTGGGCCGGGCCTTGGCAACCGCAGCCTTCCACTGGTCGAACAGGTTGCCGTACAGCGCCTGGTTCGCCTCGCGCGCCTCGGGCGACATGTCGGCGCGGGTATAGGGTTCGACCGCCGACTTGAACTTGCCGACCTTGTAGACGTGGACGTTGACGCCCAGCTTGTCCATCAGGCCCTTGTAATAGCTCTGGTTTCCGCCCGGCCCCGCGAACAATGTGCCGCCAAAGGGATGGACCCACACCTCGCTGGCATTGGCCGCGATCAGGTAGCTGCTGTCGGTATAGGCGGTGGCATAGGCGAGCACCGGCTTGCCGCTGGCCTTCACCCGACCGACGGCTGCGGCGACTTCGGAGACGGCGGCGGGATAGCCGCCGACATAGCGATCGAGGTCGAGCACCACCGCCTTGACCCGGGCGTCCTTCACGGCCGCGTCCAGGCCGCGGACGATATCGCGCAGCGAATGCTCTTTTGTCACGTCGGAGGCACTGCCGAAGGCGGCCAGCGGATCGGGATCCTGCGGCTGCTCGGTGATGGTCCCGTCCAGCGTCACGAGCAGCGCGCCGTCGCGGATCGCGGCCTGGTTGGGCCGGACCGACAGCGCGGCGAACAGGAAGATGAAGAACAGCAGCATGAAGATCAGGACGAGACCGTCCTTGATCCCGACCAGAATCTTCCAGGCACCCTTGACCAGCTTCACTCAGTCGCTCCTCGACGCGGGACTCCGCCCACCCTTGGTAGGAGAGTGCTTCACAAGAGTAAACGGGGTGTATTACGCCCGCACGACAGGTGCCAAACCGCGCGGCATTACCGGTTTTGCCCGTCGCGGATTTGTTCCGATCCGGCGAAAAATGGTTGCGCTCGGGCGTTGACGCGGCAGGGGTGCGACCGCATATGGGCCGCAGTTAGCACTCGGGTCTGCTGAGTGCCAACGACTCGAATTTCACATTACTGGAAGGATCAGGCAATGAGCTTTCGTCCGTTGCACGACCGCGTTCTCGTTCGCCGCGTAGAGGCTGAAGAGAAGACCGCCGGCGGCATCATCATCCCCGACACCGCCAAGGAAAAGCCGCAGGAAGGCGAAGTCGTCGCCGCCGGCGCCGGCACCAAGGACGAGAAGGGCAATGTGACCCCGCTCGACGTCAAGGCCGGCGATCGCATCCTGTTCGGCAAGTGGTCGGGCACCGAGGTCAAGCTGAACGGCGAAGACCTGCTGATCATGAAGGAAAGCGACATCCTGGGGATCGTCGGCTGAACCGACCCCGGACGCGAATTTCCAACCACCAATTCAACTGAAAGGGTAGCCCCATGGCAGCCAAGGACGTCAAATTCTCGCGCGACGCGCGCGAGCGCATTCTCAAGGGCGTGGACATCCTCGCCGACGCGGTGAAGGTCACGCTGGGCCCGAAGGGCCGCAACGTCGTCATCGACAAGTCGTTCGGTGCGCCCCGCATCACCAAGGACGGTGTCACCGTCGCCAAGGAAATCGAACTCAAGGACAAGTTCGAGAACATGGGCGCGCAGATGATCCGCGAAGTCGCGTCGAAGACGAACGACCTCGCCGGTGACGGCACGACCACCGCGACCGTTCTCGCCCAGGCGATCGTTCGCGAAGGCATGAAGTCGGTTGCGGCCGGCATGAACCCGATGGACCTGAAGCGCGGCATCGATCTCGCCGTCACCAAGGTCGTCGAGGACATCAAGGCCCGCTCGAAGCCGGTTTCGGGTTCGAACGAGGTCGCCCAGGTCGGCATCATCTCGGCCAATGGCGATCGTGAAGTCGGCGAGAAGATCGCCGAGGCGATGGACAAGGTCGGCAAGGAAGGCGTGATCACCGTCGAAGAGGCGAAGGGTCTCGATTTCGAGCTCGACGTCGTCGAGGGCATGCAGTTCGACCGCGGCTATCTGTCGCCCTATTTCATCACCAACCCGGAGAAGATGACGGTCGAACTCGCCGATCCGTACATCCTGATCCACGAGAAGAAGCTGTCGAACCTGCAGGCGATGCTCCCGATCCTGGAAGCGGTCGTCCAGTCGGGCCGTCCGCTGCTGATCATCGCCGAGGACATCGAGGGCGAGGCCCTGGCCACGCTCGTCGTCAACAAGCTGCGCGGCGGCCTGAAGGTCGCAGCGGTCAAGGCGCCGGGCTTCGGCGATCGCCGCAAGGCGATGCTCGAGGACATCGCCGTCCTGACCAAAGGCGAAGTCGTCTCGGAAGACCTCGGCATCAAGCTCGAGAGCGTCACGCTGGGCATGCTCGGCACCGCCAAGCGCGTCACGATCGACAAGGACAACACCACCATCGTCGACGGTGCGGGTGAAGCCGAGTCGATCAAGGGCCGCACCGACGCGATCCGTCAGCAGATCGAAGTCACGACCAGCGACTATGACCGCGAGAAGCTCCAGGAGCGCCTCGCCAAGCTGGCCGGCGGCGTTGCCGTGATCAAGGTCGGCGGTGCTTCGGAAGTCGAGGTGAAGGAGCGCAAGGATCGCGTCGACGACGCGCTGCACGCGACCCGCGCTGCGGTCGAAGAGGGCATCGTTCCCGGCGGCGGTACGGCTCTGCTGTACGCGACGAAGGCGATCGAGGGCCTCAAGGGCGCCAATGACGACCAGACCCGCGGCGTCGACATCATCCGCAAGGCGCTCTACGCGCCGGTCCGCCAGATCGCGCAGAATGCCGGTCATGACGGTGCGGTGATCTCGGGCAAGCTGCTGGACGGCAACGATCCGAACCTGGGCTTCAACGCACAGACCGACGTTTACGAGAACCTCGTCGCCGCCGGCGTGATCGACCCGACCAAGGTCGTTCGCACCGCGCTGCAGGACGCGGCCTCGGTCGCCGGCCTGCTCATCACCACCGAAGCGGCGGTGAGCGAGCTGCCGGAAGACAAGCCGGCCCCCGCAATGGGCGGCGGCGGCATGGGCGGCATGGGCGGCATGGACTTCTAAGTCCGTACCGCTCGACCGACCGGTCGAAGCAACAACAAGGGGTCGGAAGCATCGCTTCCGGCCCCTTTTTGCTTGCACGTGCAACTATTAACCACGTTCCTGGCTTTACTTGCGCACAGGCACGCGCCACGGGGCCAGCCGTGCAACAGGTCCATTCCTACGCCGTGAAAAATCACTTCGCAGTCGCGGAGCGAGGTCACGTGCGCACGATCTGAGTGCACCCCTGCCGCGCTCCGTCCTCGATGACGGCGCGGCATCCAGATCCACCCATCATCGTCGACGAACCGGCTCCCCTCAATGGAGACCCTCGATGACCAACACCCCACATTATGCCCGCACCATCGGCTTCGACCAGCTGGTCGCGGAGCTTCATGCCGCGCGCGCCGAACGCGCGGTCTATTCGCGACGCGACGGCCCGCTGCAGCTGTGGTGCTACACCTCGAAGGCGGTCTATGATCGGCTCTGGTCGCCGGCGACGCTGGCCGCGCGCGGGCTGATCCTCGATCTCGAGGAACGGCGCGTTGTCGCGACTGCCTTCCCCAAGTTCTTCAACCTGGGCGAGGCGAGCGCGCCGGTTCCGGACGGGCCGTGCGAGGCGTTCGAGAAGGTCGATGGGAGCCTGATCGTGATCTTCCATCACGGCGGCCGCTGGCGCGCCGCGACCAAGGGTGCGCTCGATTCGAGCCAGGCGCTCTGGGCCGAGGCGCGGCTGCAGGAACAGGACCTGTCCGCGCTTGTCCCCGGCACCACCTATCTCGCCGAGGCGCTCTATGCCGAGAACCGCATCGTCGTGCGCTATGACGAGAGCGGGCTCGTGCTGCTGGCCGCCTATGACGAGCAGGGGCACGAGTTCGACTTCGACCGGATCGAGGCGACCGCGCGGGCGCTGGGCTGGCGGGCGGCGGGTCGAATCCGCTTCGAAGGGATCGAGGACCTGATCGCACGCGCGGGAACGCTGCCGGCGGATGCCGAGGGTTATGTCCTTCGCTTCGCCGATGGCCAGCGGGTGAAGCTGAAGGGCGCCGAGTACAGCCGGATCCACGCGATCCTGTCGCGCGTGACGCCGCTCGGCATCTGGGACGCGATGGTCGCGGGCGACTCGCTGGACGAGATGCGTCGGGTCATTCCGGAGGAGTTCTGGTGGGACTTCGACGAGATCGTCCGGCTGCTGCGGGGCGCGATGCAGGCACGGATCGACCGGGTCGCCGAAATCGCGGCAGAGGTTGCCGGCCTGTCCGACAGGGAGGTCGGGCTTCGACTGGCGACGCTGCCGAAGGACGTTGCCCGGTACCTGTTCACCTACCGTCGCAACCCCGACCTGACTGCGGACGGCAAGGCGCGGTCGATGCTGCTTCGCGACGTCCGGCCGGTGGGCAACGCCCTGCCGGGATACACCCCGTCCTACGCGCTCAGCCAGGCGACCGGGGACGAATGAGGAAGGGCCGGGAGCAAGCGCTTCCGGCCCTTTTTCGCGAGCGCGTCCGGCATGTTTCCACCATGTGTCTTAGCGCAACAAACCACTTCCCTTCGCTACCGATCTTGCGCAGATTGCCCGCATCGAGCGAGTTTTCCGGGGAAGCCAAGACATGACCGATCTATCGCGCCGCGAGGCACTGACCGCTGCCGCGCTGGCAACGCTTGCCACCGCCGTGCCCGCGAGCGCCGCCTGGGCGCAGAATGCCGGCAAGGTCGGCGGCGCGCTGTGGGACCTGACCGAGATCTATCCCGACGAAGCGTCATGGGACGCGGCGCGCAAGGATGCGCTGGCGGCGCTGCCCGGCATTGCGAAGTACAAGGGACGGCTGGGCGAGAGCGCAGAGGTGCTGGCCGAGGCGCTGGTGCTCCAGTCCGATCTGTCGAAGACCATCTCGCGCGTCTATGTCTATGTCAGCCTGAAGGGCGACGAGGATGTCCGCGTGTCGAGTTGGCAGGAGCGTCAGGCGCAGGCGATCGACCTGTACACCGCGTTCGGCGAGGCGACCGCCTGGTTCAGCCCCGAGCTGCTGACGCTGGGCAAGGCGAAGGTCGACGGGTTCGTCGCCGCCAACGACACGCTGAAGACGCGGTTCGACTTCTACCTGGCCAACATCGTCCGCCAGGCCGACCATACCCTGTCCGCCGAGGGCGAGGCACTGCTTGCCGGTGCGGGTTCGCCGCTGTCGGCGCCGGGCGAAATTGCCGGCCAGCTGCGATCGTCCGACATTCCCTGGCCCACCGTCACCCTGTCGACCGGCAAGCAGGTCAGGCTCGACAGCCAGGGCTATGGCGCCAATCGCGATGCGCCGAACCGCGCCGACCGCAAGCTGGTGTTCGACAGCTTCTGGAAGGCCCACGGCCAGTTCCAGAACTCGTTCGGCGCCGCCTACAACGCCAAGGTCAAGGGCGACGTGTTCTACGCCAAGGCGCGCAAGTACAAGTCGTCGCTGGCCTCGGCGATCTCGGGCAACAACATTCCCGAGGCGGTGTACCGCACGCTGGTGGCCGAGGCGAACAACGGCCTGCCCCAGCTGCATCGCTATTTCGAGCTGCGCCGCAAGATGCTGAAGCTGCCCGATCTCGGCTATTGGGACATCTACCCGCCGCTGGTCGCGCTGGACCGCCCGTTCACGCTGGACCAGATGCGCACGCTGACGCTGGAGGCGGTCAAGCCGCTGGGCACCGAGTATCAGAGCCAGATCGCCCGCGCGACCGCGGCGAAGTGGATGGATCCCTGGCCGCGCGAAGGCAAGCGCCCGGGCGCCTATATGAACCCCGGGGCGTTCGACGTGCACCCCTATCTGCTGCTCAACCTGACCGAGAAATATGACGGGCTGAGCACCTATGCGCATGAATGGGGCCATGCGCTGCATTCGCTGCTGGCGAACAAGGCCCAGCCCTATGAGAAGGCCGATTACCCGATCTTCCTGGCGGAGATCGCCTCGACGCTGAACGAGGACCTGCTGGTCGCGTACATGCTGAAGAACGCCAGGACCAGGGAAGAGAAGCTGTTCTACCTGGGCCAGCAGATGGAGAATATCCGCGGTACCTTCTTCCGCCAGACGATGTTCGCCGAGTTCGAGCTGAAGGCGCACGACCTGGCCGAGGCGGGCGAAGGCCTGTCAGGCGAGAAGTTCACCGCGGTCTATTTCGACCTGCTGAAGCGCTATCACGGCCCCAACGTGAAGCTGGAGGCGAGCTACGGTAACGAATGGGCCTATATCCCGCACTTCTACAACAGCTTCTATGTCTATCAGTACGCGACCTGCATCTCGGCCGCCGGCTATTTCTCTCGTGCGATCCTCAAGGGCGGGGCGAAGGAGCGCGACAATTATCTGTCGGTGCTCAAGGCGGGCGGGTCGGACTATCCCACCGAGATCCTGAAGCGCGCCGGCCTCGATATGGCGACGCCGGCCCCGTACCAGGCGCTGATCGCCAACTTCAAGGACGTGCTCGACCAGGCCGAGGCGCTGATCGGGTGAACCAGGGACGCGGGGACGGGTACCGGGCCCGCCCCCGCACCACGCGCTTCGCTGCCGGTCAGCCCGCGGTCAGAATCGCCTCCAGCCAGTCGTTCATCTTCGCGTCGATCACGAGATGGACGCGGTCGGTTTCGCCGCGATTGGCGACGCTGTGCGGATCGAGCAGGCGAAGATACCAGGCCTCGCCTGGCAGCATCGTCACCGGTGTCCGATTGACGAGGAATTCGACGCCCGGGTTCGTCATGACGGGCACATGGATGCGGACCGTGCCATGCTCGGCGGCCAGGTCCGGGTCATGATGTTCGAGAATGACCGATCCCGGTGTCAGCCGCATCAGCCGGACGCTGGTGAGCGGGCATTCGAACTGCGAGAGCACTTCGGCAAAATAGGGGGTGCGCGCCAGGAAGGGCGTATCGACGAACTCGGTTTCGGTCGGCGACGAATAGATCATCATGACCGGATGGGTCGCGCTTGCCGCCGATCGGAGCGGCAGGACGCTCCAGTCGCCATCGTAGTTCTGGCGCACGAAATGCTCGATCCACTCGTCGGCATCGAATGCCGCCAGATCCGCGGCCAGACGCGCGGCGTCGAAATGTAGCGGCAGGCGCACCCGGTCGGGAAAGCGCCACTCGTTTACCGTAATGATCGTCGCCATCCCCTTGCCTCCATCCCGGACGCTATCCCATGCGCGGGCGATTGCAATGCGCGAAGCGGCGGGCGATGCAGGGCAATGGATACCACAACCGCCCCGATCGACCGTTTCCGCGCAGCCATTCTCGCGGACGAGGCGACGATGGACCATCTGGTCGAACACTTTGACCCTGCCGAGTTCGAGCCCCGCGCCCTCGCCTTTGCCGAGGCGAACGGGATCGAATTGAACCTGGCCGACCTGCGCGACGGCAGCCGGCTCGACCCGCTCGGCATCCGCAACCTGATGGAACCGCCGCCGGCGATCGATGCGATGCCGCCGCAGTCGTTTCTTCCCACCCGCGTCGTTCCGGAGGCCGGCTTCGCGGTCGACTGGGCCCATTTCGGCGAGATGTCGCTGGACGAGCCCTTTTTCGCCGAATCGATTGCAAGACGCGGATCGCTCCCGCTCAACCGGGCCCTGCGCTATCGCAGTTCGTTCGCAGCGCTTCTTGCCGGTTCGCAGGACGCCGTCAGCGTGAAGCCGACCGGCTTCATCTTCCACATGTCGCGCTGCGGATCGACGCTCACGGCGCAGATGCTCGCGGCCAGCCCGGCCAACATCGTCCTGTCCGAGCCGGCGCCACTCGATGCGATCGTGCAGATGCCGCAATTGCTGCCCGACCTGCCGCGCGAAACCCATGTCGCGGCGATCCGCGCGATGCTGCAGGCGCTCGGCCGCAAGCGCTCGGGGGATGCGCATCGCCTGTTCCTGAAAACCGACAGCTGGCACATGTTCGCGCTCGACCTGCTGCTGGACGCCTTTCCCGGCACGCCCTGGGTTTTCCTGTACCGCGATCCGGTCGAGGTGCTGGTATCGCAGGCGCGGATGCGCGGTGCCCAGACCGTGCCCGGTGTCGTGGCGCCGCAGGTCTTCGGACTGGACCCGGACACGGCCGGCGTTGCGCACGCCGACTATACTGCGCTGGTACTGGCGCGGACCTGTCAGTCGGCAATCGACCAGGCCGGCCGGGGCGGATTGATGGTCGACTATCGCACGCTGCCCGATGCGGTCTTCGATCGCATCCTGCCGCATTTCGGCGTGACGCTGGCGCCGGGCGAGCGCGAAGCCATGGCGGCGGCGTCGAAGCGCGATGCCAAGGCACCGACCGAGACCTTCCGAAAGGACAGCGCCGACAAACAGGCTTCGGCCAGCGACGAGGTTCGCGCCGCCGCCGAACGACATCTTGTCGGCATCTACGCCAGGCTGCAGGCGCTCAGCGCTTCATCGCCTCGATAAGCTTCTTAACGTCCTGGCTGCGGCCGCGCGGCAGCACCAGGATGTCGTCGCCATGCGCGACGACGATCAGGTCCTCGACCCCGACCAGGGCGATGCGCTTGCCCGCGCCGGCGCGCACCAGGCAGTTGGCCGCATCCACCATGACGACATCGCCCGAGCAGACATTGTTCTCGCCATCGCACGCGCTGATCGTGTGCAGCGCGTCCCAGCTGCCGACATCGCTCCACCCCATCGCGACGGGGACGACGGCGACCCGGTCGGCCTTCTCCATCACCGCATAGTCGATCGAGTCCGAGGGCGACGCGGCAAACAGGTCGGCATCGGGGTGAATGCGGGTGCCGTCGCGGCGCGCCGATGCCATCGACGCCCGCGCGGCCGCGACGATCGCCGGCGCATGCTGTTCCAGAGCGGACAGAAAGGCATCGGCGCGAAACAGGAAGATCCCGCCATTCCAGGCGTGATCGCCCGAGGCCAGCATCGCTTCCGCCTTGTCGCGGGGCGGCTTCTCCACGAAGCGGTCGACCCGGTGGACTCCCGCCGCGATCGCGTCACCGACCTTGATCCAGCCATAGCCGATCTCGGGGGCGTCCGGAGTGATGCCGAACGTCACCAGCCAGCCCTGCTCGACCAGCGGCAAGGCCGACTGGATCGCCTGATGGAACGCGTCGACATCGGTGATGACATGGTCGGACGGCATCACCAGCAACGGATCGCTGCCGTTCGCCGCCAGCGCCGCAAGCGCGATCGCCGGCGCGGTGTTGCGCCCGGCCGGTTCGAGGATCAGCGCCTGGGCATCCTCGCCGACATGACCCAGCTGTTCCTCGACCATGTCGGCATGGGCGGCATTGGCCACCACGATCGGCCTGCCGAACCGCTCCCGCCCGCCGGTACGGCGCGCGGTGAGCTGCAGCATCGTCTCGTCCGCGGTCAGCGCCAGCAACTGCTTGGGCCGTTCTGGCCGCGATTCGGGCCAAAGGCGCGTTCCGGATCCGCCCGACAGGATGACTGGTACGATCGGCGTTGAATCCGGCATGCGTGACGATCCTCTGTTGAGACCCTATGTGGTGATGACCACCCCGACCTTCAAACTCGCCGAAAGCTGATTTCGTTTCCGTTCCAATACGATAATTCATCGTGTCGGTTTTGTTTACACTTGGCGGTTAAGCCGGGTGCATCATGGTCCGCCTGTTCAAGCATTATGTCCCCAACGCCGTGCTGCTGCTCGGCATTCTGGACATGATTCTGCTCGGCATCGCCGGCGAGATCGGATGGGTATGGCGGCAGCATCAGCTCGACAGCCTGCCAGGCTCGGCGATGACGCGTCTGCCGCAGCTGATCACCTTCGCGCTTACCCTGGAAGTCGCGATGATCTCGGTCGGCGTCTACCGCGCCGAATCGCTGCAGTCGCTGCGCCAGGCGATGGCGCGGCTGATCGTCTCGATCTCGCTGGGTATCCTGTTCCTCAGCGCGATCTTCTTTCTGATCCCCCCGCTCAGCCTGTGGCGGTCGAACCTGCTCTACGCGATGTGCCTGTCGATCGTCCTGCTGCTGGTCCTGCGGCTCCTGCTGGGCAAGGCGTTGGGCAGCCAGGCGTTCAAGCGCCGGATCGTGGTGCTGGGCGCGGGCCCGCGCGCGGAGCGGCTGAAGGTCCTGTCGAAACGCCCGGGATCCGCCTTCGCGGTCGTCGGCTATGTCGCAATGAGCGAGAGCAACCGGATCATTCCCGAAGCGATCGCGCGCGATGCGATCTACAATCTCGCCGACCATGTCGTCCTGCTGAACGCCAGCGAAGTGGTGCTGGCGCTGGAGGAACGACGCAACGCCCTGCCGCTGAAGGACCTGCTGAGGATCAAGACGACCGGCGTTCATGTAAACGAGATCTCGACCTTCCTCGAGCGCGAGACGGGCCGGGTCGACCTCCAGTCGGTCAATCCGAGCTGGCTGATCTTTTCCGACGGCTTCTCGTCCGGCCGGATGTTCTCCAGCGCGTTCAAGCGGCTCTTCGATATCGCGGCCAGCCTGATGCTGCTGGTGCTGGCGCTGCCGATCATCCTGCTGGCATCGCTTGCGGTGAAGCTCGATTCGCGCGGGCCGGCCTTTTACCGTCAGCGGCGCGTCGGGCTTTATGGCCAGGGGTTCGACATCATCAAGCTGCGCTCGATGCGCATCGATGCCGAGGTGCCGGGACAGGCCGTCTGGGCCGAGAAGGACGATCCGCGCATCACCCGGGTCGGCCGCATCCTGCGAACGACGCGCATCGACGAACTGCCCCAGTGCTGGAGCGTGCTGAAGGGCGAGATGAGCTTCGTCGGCCCGCGGCCCGAACGGCCCCAGTTCGTCGACGACCTGGAGCAGCAGCTGCCCTTCTATGCCGAGCGTCACATGGTGAAGCCGGGAATCACGGGCTGGGCGCAGATCAACTATCACTATGGCGCGTCGACCGAGGACAGCCGGCAGAAGCTGGAATATGACCTCTATTACGCCAAGAATTATTCCCCGTTTCTCGACCTGCTGATCCTGCTGCAGACGATCCGGGTGGTGCTGTTCCCCGAAGGGGTGCGCTGATGACCGCGGGCCTGATCCTGTGGTCGCACGCGATCGCCGCCTTCCTGTTCGGCGTGCTCGCGCTATGGGCATGGCGCCGCGGCGGACGCGCGATCCCCGGACGCCCGCTTGCCGTCGCGCTGGCCGCGACCGCGCTATGGGCATTGGCGGTTGCCGGCATCGGCGGCGCGGAGACGGGCACCCGGATCGCCGAGCTGCTGCGCAATTTCAGCTGGCTGGGGTTCATGATCCTGCTGGTGCGCCGCGACGGCAATGTCCGCCAGCCCATGGCGCTGGCCGCCGTCTATGGCGTCATCGCGCTGATCTCGAGCATCGCGGTCGCGCTGCATGTCGTCGGCGCCGCCGCATCGGCACGGCCCGAGATATTGAACGCGGCGCTGCTGTTGCGGATGCTGGCATCGATCGCGACCCTGGTGATGCTCCGCGCGCTGCATCAGGCAGTCGCGCCGACGGCCAGCACCGGCCTGCGCTGGATCCTGATGGCGCTGGCCGGGCTGATCTTCATCGATCTCAACCTGTTCAGCGTCGCCTATCTGAGCGCCGACTGGCCGCAGACGCTGGTCGCGGTGCGCGGTCTCGGCATGATCATGGTCGCCGTGGCGATGGCGGCGGGCCTGCAGCGCAAGGACCGGTGGAGCGTCCAGGTCTCGCGGACCATCGCCTATCAGTCGCTGTCGTTCGTCGCGGTCGCCGTGTATTTCGCGGTGCTGGCACTCGCCACCAGCGCCATCGCCACGGTCGGCGGATCCAGCGCCCGGATGCTGCAGACCGCGTTCGTCTTCGGATCTACGGCAGCGATCCTGACGCTCGCCTCCTCCACCTGGCTGCGGGCCTGGACCAAGGTCAAGCTGGCCAAGCATCTCTTCCGGCATCGCTATGATTATCGCGCCGAATGGATCCGTTTCACCGAGACGCTCGGCGCGCCGAGCGGCATCGCGCCGCTCGACGAACGCAGCGTCAAGGCGATCGCCGACCTGGTCGAATCGCCCGGCGGCACCTTGCTGGTGCCCGAGGGGGCCGGACTGGGCCATGGCGCCATCTGGAACTGGGACCGCGACGCCACCGGCCCTGCCGCGCCCGCGCTGGTCCTGCATCTGGCCCGGACCGGCCGGATCCTCGAGCTGGATGCGCTGCGCCAGTCCGACAGCGTCGAGGCGGCATTGGTGCCCGGCTGGATGTTCGAACGGGCCGATGCCTGGATCCTCGTCCCCCTGCCGCATCAGGGCGCACTTGCCGGTGCGATCCTGCTCGCCCGGCCGCCGCTCGACCGCGCGCTCGACTGGGAGGATTTCGACCTGCTCAAGGTCGCGGGCCGCCAGGTCGGCTCCTATCTCGCCGAGCAGCGGGCGCATCAGGCACTGGCCGACGCGCAGCGGTTCGACGAGTTCAACCGGCGCTTCGCCTTCATCCTTCACGACATCAAGAATCTGGTGAGCCAGCTGACCCTGACCGCGCGCAATGCCGAACGCCATGCCGACAAGCCCGAATTCCGCGCCGACATGATCGAGACGTTGCGCGACTCGGCGGAGAAGATGACCGCGCTACTGGCGCGGCTGTCGCAGCACGGACCGCGCCGCGCCGAACCGCTGCGGCCGGTCGCGGTCCGCCCGCTCGCCGAGCGGCTGGCAAGCGGGCGACGGGCCCAGCATCCGGTGCTGGTGTCGGGCGACGGGGCGATCGCCATCGCCGACCCGATCGCGCTGGAACAGGTGATCGCCCATCTGATGCAGAACGCGATCGATGCCAGCCCGGCGACCGAACCGGTGCGGATCGCCCTGTCCACCGACCCCGGACAGGTGATCGTCGAGGTGATCGATCGCGGCGTCGGCATGTCCCCGGCCTTTGTCCGCGACAAGCTGTTCCGGCCCTTCGTCTCCTCCAAATCCGGAGGGTTCGGGATCGGCGTGTTCGAGGCGCGCCAGCTTGCCGAGCAGATGGGCGGCCGCATCGACGTCACCAGCCGCGAGGGGGAGGGAAGCCGGTTCCGCATCACCCTGCCCGGCGCAACCGACAGCATCGTGGAGCAAGCGGCATGAACGAGGCATCGACCCGCCGTCCCATCCTGTTGATCGTCGAGGACGATGCCGGGCTGCAGCGTCAGCTGCGCTGGGCCTATGACGGATATGACATCGTCACCGCCGCGACGCGCGACGAGGCGATCGCCGCGATCCGCGCCGAGGAGCCGCAGGTGGTCACCCTCGACCTGGGCCTGCCGCCCGATCCCGACGGCACGACCGAGGGCTTTGCGACGCTGGAGGCGATCCTGGCGCTCCGGCCCGACACCAAGGTCATCGTCGCCTCGGGTCATGGCGCGCGCGACTCGATGCTGCGCGCGATCGAGCTGGGGGCGTGGGATTTCTACCAGAAGCCGATCGACATCGATGCGCTGGGCCTGATCGTCGCGCGCGCGTTCCACGTCTACGCGCTGGAGGCGGAGAATCGGCGCCTGGCCGAGCGCGCCGAAGCCGGCGCGGTGCTGGGCGGCATGATCACCGCGGCGCCGGAAATGCTGAAGGTGACGCGGACGATCGAGCGCGTCGCCGGCGCCGACGTCTCGGTCCTGCTGCTGGGCGCGAGCGGAACGGGCAAGGAATTGCTGGCGCGCGGCCTGCACGAGGCGAGCGGGCGCAAGGGCGCATTCGTCGCGATCAATTGCGCCGCCATCCCCGAGACGCTGCTGGAATCGGAGCTGTTCGGCCATGAGAAGGGCGCCTTCACCGGCGCGGTGAAGACGACCGAGGGCAAGATCGAACTGGCGCAGGGCGGCACCCTGTTCCTCGACGAGATCGGCGACGTGCCGCTGGCGCTGCAGGTGAAGTTGCTGCGCTTCCTGCAGGAACGGGTGATCGAGCGGATCGGCGGGCGCAAGCCGATCCCGGTCGATGTGCGCGTCGTGTGCGCGACGCATCAGGACATCGACGCGATGGTTGCCGAGGCGCGGTTTCGCGAGGATTTCTATTACCGGCTGGCCGAGATCGTCGTCCGCATTCCCGGCCTGGCCGAGCGTCCCGGCGATGCCGCGCTGCTCGCCCGGCATTTCCTGCGGAAATATGCCGCCTCGATGAACAGCGGCGTGCGCGGGTTCGCGGCCGATGCGCTCGCCGCGATCGATGCGTGGGGCTGGCCAGGCAATGTCCGCGAGCTGGAGAACCGGGTGAAGCGCGCGACGATCATGGCCGACGGCAAGTCGGTGACCGCCGCCGATCTCGACCTGGCGGGTGCGGAGGACCGGGCGCTTCCGCTCAACCTGAAGTCGGTCCGCGAAACCGCCGATCGCAAGGCGATCCGTCATGCGCTGGCCCGGGCCGAAGGCAATATCTCCGGCACCGCCCGCCTGCTCGGGATCAGCCGACCCACCCTCTACGACCTGATGAAGGCCTATGACCTCCAGCCCTGACCGATCGAACCGCACCGGCCCGCGCCCGTCGATCCTGCGCCGCGCGCTGGTGGCCCTGGGATGCATGGGCGCCTTTGCCATCGCACTGTACGGCTTTTTCGGGCTGAGCGGCGCCCGCGCCAATGCCGAGACGGCGCAGGCCGCGGTCGAGCGATCGTTGCAGCAATTGCGCCAGAGCAACTTCACCGCCGCGCGCCGCAGCGCGCTCGACGCGGTGCGCGCCGATCCCGGATCGGCCGCGGCGCACCATGCGCTGGCGCTCGCCCAGTTGCGGCTCGGCGACGGCGTCGCTGCCGAGGCCGAGATCAACCGGGCGGTCGAGGCAGGCTATGACGCGAAGCGCGTCGCCCCTGTCCGGGCGCAGGCGATCCTGTTGCAGAGCAGTCCGGAGCGTGCGCTTGCCGAGTCCGCGAAGACCGATCCTCGCGATCGGGTGGCGGGCCTTCGCGTGCGGGGAAAGGCGATGACCCTGCTGGAAAACTGGGGCGAGGCGCTTGCTGCGCTTCAGGAAGCGGTGCGCCTGGCGCCGGCGGATGCCGATGCCTGGGTCGATCTGGGCAGGTGCCGGCTGGCCGCGGGCGACATTTCGGGTGCGATCCTGGCCTCGCAGCGTGCGGTGCAGGTCGACGCCGGCAATATCGATGCGCTGGTGCTGCGCGGCGAGATGGTGCGCGGGCAATATGGGCTCGTCGCCGCGCTCCCGTGGTTCGAGCAGGCGTTGAAGCGCGACCCCGAATATCACGATGCGCTTATCGATTATGCCGCGACGCTGGGCGATGCCGGCCGATCGACCGACATGCTGGCCGCCACGCGCCGGGCGCTGGCCGCCCGACCGGGCAGCCCCCAGGCCTATTATCTCCAGTCGGTGCTGGCGGCGCGCGGCGGCAATACCGAACTTGCCCGCAGCCTGCTGGAAAAGGCCGGAGGCGCACTCGACGCGCTGCCCGGCGCGCTGCTGCTCGGCGCGACGCTGGACCTCGAGAAGGGCGAGAACGAGCAGGCGATCGAGAAACTGCGCCAGCTTGTCGGCCGCCAGCCGATGAACCTCGAGGCGCGCAAGCTGTTCGCGCTCGCGCTGCTGCGCACCGATTCGGCGCGCAATGCGATCGACCTGTTGCGACCCGTCGTCGCGCGCGGCGACGCCGACAGCTATGCGCTGACGCTGGCCGCCCGCGGGTTCGAGCGGATCGGCGAACGGGGACAGGCGGCGTCGCTGCTCGACCGGGCAGCTGCCCCCGCATTCGACCGGCCGCCGGCCTTTTCTGCCGATGAGAGCATCCAGACACTGGGCGCCGATGCGCAGAACCGGCCCAACGACCCCGGCGCGGTGGTTCCCCTGATCCGTGCGATGATCGCCGACGGCGACATGGGCGGCGCGCTTGCCCGGGCGCAGCGCATCGCCGGCGACAATCCCGGCGCGCCGCAGGCGCATCTGCTGGTCGGAGACCTGGCAATGCTGTCCGGCCGTCCGGGCGAGGCGCTCGCGTCCTTCAAGGCCGCCGCCGACCTGCGGTTCGACGAGCCGACGATGCTGCGCCTGGTCGAGGCGCAGGACAAGGCAGGCGACAGGCAGGGTGCGGCCACGACGCTGGCCCTGTTCCTGTCGCAGAATCCGGCAAGCATGACCGCGCTGCGCCTGTCGGCGCGGTGGCAGCTCGCCGGCGGCGACTTCGATGCCGCGATCGACACGCTCGAAGCGCTGCGCCTTCGCGTCGGCGACCGCGACGCGGCGCTGAACGCCGATCTGGCCGCCGCCTATGCCGGTGCCGGCGACAGCGACCAGGCCGAGCATTATGGCCTGGCGGCCTATCTGCTGGCGCCGGGCAATCCGGCCGCCGCCGACGCCTATGGCTGGGCGCTGTATCTGGGCGGCGCGCCAGTTGCGGCGCGGGAGCTGCTGGAAAAGGCGGTCGCGCTTGCCCCCAACCATTCCGGGCTGCGCTGGCACCTGGCCCAGATCCTGGTCGAGCTGAAGCAGCTGCCCGAGGCGCGAAGCAACGCGAGGGCGGCCCTGTCCGACCCACGCTTCACGAACCGTGCGGCGGCGCAGATCCTGGTCGGGAAGGCCGGAGGCTAGACCGGCCCGTGCCGATCAGCGCGCGTCAGGCGGCCGGCGCCGCGGCCGGAAGGCGCAGGCGAACGAGCAGGCCGCCCAGATCCTCGCTTTCCTCGAGGCTGACCGTCCCGTCATAGATTTCCGCCACGTCGCGCACGATCGCCAGGCCGAGGCCAGTGCCGGGCTTGCCCGAATCGAGCCGCACGCCGCGATCGAAGATGCGGGTGCGATCGACCTCGGGAATGCCCATCCCGTCATCCTCGACCAGGATTTCGGCAAAGCCGGACTCCACGCGCGCGGTCACGAACACGCTGCCCCCGCCATATTTGGCGGCATTCTCGACCAGATTGCCCAGGATCTCGTCGAGATCCTGGCGCTCGATATGGGCGACGATGTTCTTGGTTCCGTCGATGTCGATGCGGACATTGGGGTAGAGCCGCGCGACCGCCCGCTCCACCGCCTCGATCGAGGGCCAGACATCGGCGCGGCTGTGGGCGCTGCCGCGGCGCCCGACCGCACGGGCGCGGGCGAGATGATGGTCGATCTGGCGGCGCATCGTGCGCGCCTCGCGGATCACGGTCTCGGGCAGGTCCTCCTGGCCGGCAGCAGCCGCGTTCATGATCACGCTGAGCGGGGTCTTGAGCGCATGGGCCAGGTTCCCGGCATGACGCCGCGCCTCTTCGGCCTGGCGGTCGTTATGCTCGACCAGCGCGTTGAGCTCCTCGACCATCGGCGCGACCTCGGCCGGCATGCTGCCTTCGATCCGGGTGGTCTGTCCGGCGCGCAGCCGCGAGAGCTCGGAGCGGATCTTGCGCAGCGGACTGAGCCCGAACCAGGTCTGGAGCGCCGCCATGAACACCAGGCCGAAACCGAGCAGCAGGAAGCTTCGGATCAGCGTCCGCCTGAGGTCGCCGATCTGCCCGTCCAGCGTGTCGCGCGCGGACGCCACCTGGAACCGCCAGCGCACCGGCGAATTGGGCAGCTTCAGATCGATCTCCGCGACGCGCAGCCGCTGTTCGGGGAACTCGTCGCTGTCGTAATAATGGATGTCGCGATCGTCGTGGCTCGGATGAACCTGGAGCTTGCGGTCCCACAGCGAGCGCGAGGGGAAGGTTTCGTACCCCTTGCCGCTGATCTGCCAGTAGGCGCCCGAATTGGGCTCGAGAAAGCGCTGGTCGGCGAGCTCCCGGCTCAGCACCACCTCGCCATTCGGGCCCAGTTCGGCCGAGACGATCATCGAATTGACCAGCAACTTCAGCTGGTCGTCGAAGTTGCGCGTGACCGCCGAGACCAGCACCTTGTCGAGCGCATAGCCGCCGCCGACCAGCAGCAGCAGGATCCAGCCGGCCGCGATGAAGATCATCCGGCGGCTGACCGATCCGGTCACCCTGACATAGGGGCGGGGTTGCGGCTCGTTATCGGCCACCGGGATTCAGACCTCCAGTCGCCCCGGCGGACGCGCTCGGGACGGGGTGAAGGGGCCCGCCCGAACGGCGCGACCCCGGATGCGCAAACGCTTTGCGACGCGGCCGGTCAGGCGACGCCGGTCGGCTCCTCGAGGCTGTAGCCCAGCCCGCGGATCGTGGTGATCACGTCGGGGCCCAGCTTCTTGCGGATGCGCGTGACGAAGACCTCGATCGTGTTCGAATCGCGATCGAAATCCTGATCATAGATATGCTCGATCAGTTCGGTGCGGCTGACGACCTTGCCCTTGTGGTGGAGCAAATAGCTCAGCAGCTTGTATTCCTGCGCGGTCAGCTTCACCGGCTCGCCGCCCTTGGTCACCTTGCCCGAGCGGGTGTCGAGGCGGATGTCGCCCGCGATCAGCTCGGCCGAGGCATTGCCCGACGCGCGGCGGATCAGCGCACGCAGCCGGGCGATCAGTTCCTCGGTCTGGAACGGCTTGGCGACATAGTCGTCGGCCCCCGCATCCAGCCCCGCGACCTTGTCCGACCAGCTGTCCCGCGCGGTCAGCACCAGCACGGGCATCACCCTGCCCTCGCGGCGCCAGCGGTCGAGCACGGTCAGCCCGTCGATCTCGGGCAGGCCGAGATCGAGGATCACCGCGTCATAGGTTTCGGTCGAGCCCAGAAAATGGCCTTCCTCGCCATCGGTGGCCAGATCGACCGCATAGCCCGCGCCTTCCAGCGCATTCCTGAGCTGCTGGCCCAGATTCGGTTCGTCCTCGACGATCAGAAGTCGCATTGAATATCCTCGTCCTGCGATGCCTGGCTGCGCTTACCTGCCGGTCTGGCGCAGGATACGACCACTGCGGCCGTCCACGTCCACCCAGATTACCGATCCATTGCGCAGGAATTTGAAGGTGTAAATGTCCGACGATGGATCGAAGTCGAAACCCAGATACTGGGCACCCTTCATCATCGGGATCACGCGTCGTTCGAGTTCGCGCACGGGCAGGTTATGCCCCGACTGGCGCCGCTGGCTGGCCGCTTCCTGGCTGCCGTCCTGCCAGTCGCGGGCGTGCGATACGCCCACGCTGCCCAGCGCAAGCGCCGACAGACACGCACATAATACAGGCTTTACCAGCATCGACATGGGGCATGGCATAGGGGGGCGGCATTGAATAGCCCCTGAACATGCGTGTCAGCAGCCTGTAACCTTGCCCATGCGGCGCGGCGGCCCTAGGTGGCGCGGCATGGCTGCACCTGTGTTGAGTTATGAAGGCCTTGGACTGGTCCAGGGATCGGGCTGGCTGTTTCGCGGCCTGGACGTGCATATCGGCGCGCGCGACCGGCTGGCGCTGATCGGGCGCAACGGCGCGGGCAAGTCGACGCTGTTGCGGCTGATCGCCGGACAGATCGATTCGGACGAAGGGCGCCGCACGATCCAGCCGGGCACGCATGTCGTGATGCTGGAGCAGGACCCGGACGTCTCGGACCACGCCACGCTGCTCGACTTCGTCCTGTCGGGCGACGATGCGCCGCAGCGTTACGAGGCGGAAGCGATCGCCGACCAGCTGGGCATCGACCTGTCGCGCGAGGCGTCGACCGCCTCGGGCGGCGAGCGCCGCCGCGCCGCGATCGCGCGCGCGCTGGCGCAGGATCCCGATGTCCTGCTGATGGACGAGCCGACCAACCATCTCGACATCGCCGCGATCGACTGGCTCGAATCCTGGCTGGGCCGCTATACCGGCGCCTTCATCGTTATCAGCCACGACCGTACCTTCCTTACGCGCCTGACGAAGCAGACGCTGTGGCTCGACCGCGGAACGGTGCGCCGCGCGGAGATCGGCTTTGGCGGGTTCGAGGCCTGGACCGACCAGGTCTATGCCGAGGAACAGCGCAACGCGGAAAAGCTCGACGCGAAGCTGAAGATCGAGGAGCATTGGCTCCAGCGCGGCGTCACCGGCCGCCGTCGCCGCAACATGGGCCGGTTGGCGGCGCTGAAGGACATGCGCGCCGAGCGGGCCGCGATGGAGGGGCCGCAGGGCGCCGCGAAGATCGCGCTGGGGGCGGACGACAACAAGACCAAGGTCGTCATCGACGCCAAGCATGTCACCAAGCGGTTCGGCGACCGGACGATCATCAGGGACCTGTCGCTGCGCATCACCCGCGGCGACCGGATCGGCCTGGTCGGCGCGAATGGCGCGGGCAAGACGACGCTGCTCAAGCTGCTCACCGGCGAGATGGCCCCCGACGAGGGCCATGTCCGGCTGGCGAAGACGCTGGACGGCGTGATCATCGACCAGCAGCGCAGCCTGATGGAGCCGACCAAGACGGTCCGCGACGTACTGACCCAGGGCGGCGAGTGGATCGACGTGCTGGGGGTGAAGAAGCATCTCCACGGCTATCTGAAGGAGTTCCTGTTCGAGCCGACGCTGGCCGATGCGAAGATCGGCACGCTGTCGGGCGGCGAGCGGTCGCGCCTGTTGCTGGCACGCGAATTCGCGCGACGATCCAACCTTCTGGTGCTGGACGAGCCGACCAACGATCTCGACCTCGAGACGCTCGACCTGCTGCAGGAAGTCATCGCCGATTATGACGGCACGGTGCTGATCGTCAGCCACGACCGCGACTTTCTCGATCGGACCGTCACGGTGACGCTCGGCCTGGACGGGTCGGGCGCGGTCGATGTCGTGATCGGCGGCTATGCCGACTGGGAAGCGCGCCGCAAGCCGCGCACCGAACCGAAAAAGGCAGCGACCAAGGCGCCGGCGCCGGCCGCGGAAGCCGCGCCGAAGAAGGTCACCAAGCTCAGCTACAAGGACCAGCGCGACTACGACCTGCTGCCCAAGCGGATCGAGGAGCTGGACGCGGCCATCGCCCGCGATGAGGCGGCGATGGCCGATCCAGCGCTCTACACGCGCGACCCCAGGAAGTTCGACGCGCTGATGAAGGCGGTCGCCGCCGCACGCGACGAGAAGGACGCCGCGGAACTGCGCTGGCTGGAACTGGCGGAGATGGTCGAGGCGCTGGCCTAGCGGATGGCGAGCGCCCTAGAGGCGCTTGCAGTTCCGGCCCGCCAGGTCGACGACATATTGCCACGCGACCCGGCCCGAGCGGCTGCCGCGCCGCGTCGCCCAGTTGATCGCCTCGGCCGGATCGAGGTCCAGCCCATAGGCTTCGGCATAGCCGCGCGCGATCTCGACATAGGTATCCTGGTCGATGGCGTGGAAGCCGAGCGACAAGCCGAACCGGTCGGCCAAAGCCAGGCTGTCGTCGATCGTATCGCGCGGGTTGATCGCGCTCGCCTGTTCCGCCAGGTCGCGCGGGATCAGGTGGCGGCGGTTCGAGGTGACGAGCAGCCGCGCATTCGCCGGTCGCGCCTCGGCTCCGCCCTCCAGCATCGATCGGAGCGCGCGGGCGTCGCCGGCCGCGTCGAAGCCGAGATCGTCGAGGAAGATGGCGAACGCCCGCGGCACCTTCGCGATCGCGGCGAACAATTCGGGCAACTGGTCGAGATGCAGCGTCACCGCCTCGATCAGCGCGACGTTGCCGCCCTGCGCCTGGACCTCCGCGACCGCGCTCTTCACCAGTGCCGACTTGCCCGTCCCGCGCGCGCCCCACATCAGCACGTCCTGCGCCGCATGGCCCTGGGACAGGCGGGTCAGGTTCGCGACCAGCGCATCGCGCTGCGCGTCCATGCCCTGCAGCATCGCCAGCGGCAGCGGCTCGAACGCGCGTGCCGCGGTCAGGACATGTTCGCGCCAGACATAGGCCGGGTGGGCAAGCGGATCGGCGGCGGGCGGCGGCGGCGGTGCGAGGCGTTCCAGCGCCGCCGCGATACGGTCGAGTGCGTCGGTCATCGCCCGCCGCTATAGGCAGGCGAACCGTTCAAAGCGAGCGGATCGCCTCCGCGGTGATCGACAGGCTGCGCTTGCGCGCGTCGTGATCGTACATCGCGCTGGTGATCATCAGCTCGTCGGCGCCGGTGCGATCGACGAACGCGGCGATCTGCGCCTTCACTTTCTCCGGCCCGCCGATCGCGCTGGCCGAGAGTACCTGGGACAGCATCGCCGCCCCTTGCGGACCGAGCGAGTCGAGATAGCCCGGGACCGGCGGCGGCAGTTCGATGCCGGCGCCGGTCGTGCGGATCGCGACGAACGCCTGTTGCTGCGACGTCGCCAGCACCGCGGCCTCGTCATCGCTGTCCGCGGCGAACACGTTGAAGCCGAGCATGACATGCGGCTTTTCCAGCGCCGCGGACGGGCGGAAGGTCCGGCGATAGACATCGACCGCCTCGTCGAGCAGACCCGGCGCGAAGTGCGACGCAAAGGCGTAGGGCAGGCCGAGCGCGGCGGCGAGCTGCGCGCCGAACAGGCTGGAGCCGAGGATCCACAGCCTCACATCGGCGCCGCCGCCGGGGACCGCGCGGATGCCGGTGCGGCCGTCATCGGCGAAATAGCTTTGCAGCTCCATCACGTCCTGGGGAAAGGCGTTGGCATCGCTGTCCAGCGTCCGCCGGATCGCGCGAGCTACCTTCTGGTCCGACCCCGGCGCGCGACCGAGCCCCAGGTCGATCCGCCCCGGGAACAGGGCGTCGAGCGTGCCGAACTGCTCGGCGATCACCAGCGGCGCGTGGTTCGGCAGCATGATCCCGCCCGCACCGATCCGGATCGTGCTGGTGGCCTGGCCGATATGCGCGATCACCACCGACGTCGCCGCGCTGGCGATGCCGGGCATGCCGTGATGTTCGGCCACCCAGTAGCGATTGAACCCGAGGCCCTCGGCATGTCGCGCCAGATCGGCCGCGTTGATCAGGCTCTGACGGGCGGACCCGCCCTGGAGGATGGGGACGAGGTCGAGCAGGGAATAAGCAGTCATGGCGGAAATGTGGGAAGCGATGCCCCGCTTCGCTACCCAAGTTCCTCCATCAGGGGCAGAAGCCAAATCTCGTTGGACGAACCGGGACGGGACGGTGCGCCGTCAGGCGCGCAAAGCGATCCTTTCTTGCGGGCGCCCGCCCCACCGCCTAAGCGGCCCGCCATGCGCCCCGAGCTCTCCCATATCCGCAACTGGATCTTCGATCTCGACAACACGCTGTATCCCGCCAGCGCGAACCTGTTCGACCTGATCGATGCCCGGATCGGCGCCTATGTCGAGCGGCTGCTGAACCTCGATTCGGTCGAGGCGCGCAAGGTCCAGAAGGCCTATTTCCACGAACATGGCACCACGCTGGCAGGGCTGATGGCCGAGCATGGCGTCGATCCGCGCGACTATCTGGACGACGTGCACGATGTCGACATGGCGGTGCTCGAACAGAATGAGGCGCTGGTCGGCGCGCTCGCCCGGCTGCCCGGCCGCAAGCTGATCTTCACCAATGGCGACGTGGCCTATGCCGGCCGGGTGCTCGACCGGCTCGGCCTCGCCCAGACCTTCGAGGCGATCCACGACATCCACGCCACCGCCTATCGGCCCAAGCCCGATCCGCTTGCCTATGCGGGTCTGTGCGAGGCGTTCGACATCGTGCCGCACGAAAGCCTGTTCGTCGAGGACATGGCCCGCAACCTGAAGCCGGCAAAGGCGATCGGCATGACGACGGTGTGGATCGACAACGGGTCCGAACAGGGCCCCGGCGAAGACCGCGATTTCATCGACTATACCATCACCGATCTCGGCCAATGGCTGCACGACATGCTGGAGGACAAAGCGTGACTCTCGAATCGATCATCGACGCCGCCTGGGAAGCCCGTGCCGAGCTGAACACCGACACGCGCGGCGAGGTCCGCGACGCGGTCGATCAGGCGCTGGCGCTGCTCGATTCGGGCGGGGCGCGCGTGGCCGAGCCCGATGGCGAGGGCTGGCGCGTCAACCAGTGGCTGAAGAAGGCGGTGCTCCTGTCGTTCCGCCTGAACGACAACGAGGTCGTCCAGGGCCCCGGCGGGGCCAACTGGTTCGACAAGGTGCCAAGCAAGTTCGCCGGCTGGGGCGAGGCCCAGTTCCGCGAGGCCGGCTTCCGCGCCGTGCCGGGCAGCGTCGCCCGCCGCGGCGCCTTTATCGGCAAGGGCGCGGTGCTGATGCCCAGCTTCGTCAATATCGGCGCCTATGTCGGCGAGGGCACGATGGTCGACACCTGGGCGACCGTCGGCAGCTGCGCGCAGATCGGCAAGAACGTCCATCTGTCGGGCGGCGTCGGCATCGGCGGCGTGCTCGAGCCGCTCCAGGCCGATCCGGTGATCATCGGCGACGGTGCCTTTATCGGCGCGCGCGCCGAAGTGGCCGAAGGCGTGCGCGTCGGCGAAGGCGCGGTCCTCTCGATGGGCGTCTATCTGGGCGCGTCGACCAAGATCATCGACCGCGCCACCGGCGACGTGCATCGCGGCGTCGTCCCGCCCTATTCGGTGGTCGTCCCCGGCAGCATCGGCGGCGGCGACGGCAAGCCGGCCCTCTACTGTGCGGTGATCGTCAAGACGGTCGACGCCCAGACCCGCAGCAAGACCGGCATCAACGAACTGCTGCGCGATTGAATGGGGTCAGGCCGTACGGGGCCGCGCCATGCCGCCCCGAAATTTATGCTCAGCGGCCCGCTCCGGTGACGCCCCGCGCGCTGAACGCGATCCGGCCGTCCTTCCAGGCAAAGACGCCATACGCTATCGCCACTTCCTTTCCGGCGGGTCCGAAGAACGCACCGGCGAAACGCCCGTGCACGCCGGCATCGGCGAAGCCATCCCACGTGGCACTGGTCCATTCGCCTTCGAAGGCACCGGTTTCGGGGTTCAGGGTTGCCTCGCCCGAGATCGTCGCCAGGGTGCGATCCGGTGCAGAGTCCCGCGGCGTAGCCTGCCCGACGAGGGTCAGCGTCACGCCGACCTTGCCGGTCGCCAGGTCGAAGGTAACACTTGGCGGGGTTTCGACGACGAACTCCGAATAGCGCCCCGCTTCCATGAGCTGGGCCTCGACAAAGCTATTCCCTCTCTTGAATTCGAACAGCCGTCCCACCGGAACGTCCGTGAGTGCAGTCTTTGCACCATAGAAGCAGAAGACGCGATTGCGTCCGATCGCCACCTGATAGGCAGCTGCGTAATCCAGATGCTTGGCCGAACCATCAGCCAGCCTCTCGAAATAGGCGAAGTGATTGAAGAACTGGCTCGTTCCCAGAACCGTCTTGCGATAGACACTCTTGGCCCTAGCGTCTTGGTCGATCGGACCAAAGCTCGCGTCCAACCCGCTACCCGTCGTCGAAAATGTCTGAGTCCCGGCGGCGTAGGCAAGCACCGGCCCGCCCTCAAATGGCGTCGTCTGCGTGAATGTGGGGCCACCCAGATCAAAGCTGGAACAGGTCGACTTGAAGCTCCAGTCGCCCGGGATATCGGCCAGCTTCGTGTAGCTGAACGTCGGCGTGGGGGTCGGAGTGGGGGTTGGCGTCGGCGTCGGAGTGGGCGTGACAACCGCTCCGCCCCCGCCCGAACTCCCACTCGACCCGCCGCCCGAGCAGGCCGCAAGCAGAAGCGCGCCGACCAGCACCCCATTTCGATTAGACATAGTAATCCCCCTTTTTAAGGCGGTGTCATCCACCGCCGAACCTATGCGCATTTGCGACCTGCTAAAAACAGCCGCCCCAATGCCCCCTACCGGACCGCCAGCGCCGCTCCGATCATCGTTACCGTGCCGTATCGCGCACTCACGCCAAAGACGAATGCCGTTTCCTTGCCCTGAGGGCCGTAGAAGCCCCCGCTGAACGTACCGGGCGGCGTTTCATCGGGCCAGTCCGCCCAGTCTGCGGCGGTCCATTTGCCGTAGAAGGCGCCCGTCAGCGGGTCGATCTCTCCTTCGCCGGAGAGAGTGCCCAGAGGGCGGTCCGGGCCCGATCCTGGCGGAAGTCGCTTTCCGACCAGCGTCATCGCGACGCCGACTTTGCCAGTGACCAGATCCACCGTGATCCTTGGAGTACCAGTCACAGCGTACGGAACCAGCGGTCCATCTTCATGGAAGCGACCATTTGCGGTCACTTCGCCACGCGTGAAGGTGAAAAGTTTTCCGGGTGGCGCGTCGGCCAAAGCCGTCCGCGCTCCATAGATGCAATGAAAGTTTCCGACGGAATAGGGCTGCAGCAGATAGGCGGAGGCGTAATCGAGCCGCTTCAGGGATCCGTCAGGCTC
Source organism: Sphingomonas rustica (assembly GCF_039652585.1). Taxonomy (NCBI): domain Bacteria; kingdom Pseudomonadati; phylum Pseudomonadota; class Alphaproteobacteria; order Sphingomonadales; family Sphingomonadaceae; genus Sphingomonas; species Sphingomonas rustica. The sequence continues at coordinate 134,000 of NZ_JBDIZK010000004.1, forward strand.
CCGCGTTGCCAAAGGCGAAAGGATCAGCATGCCTCCGCCTGTCGAACCCGACTTCGTATATTGATCGGGAAAGCTGCTATTGCGGTCCGCAGGCCCGAAGCTCAACTCGAAGTTGAACCCTGTCGTCGTGTAGGTTTCTGTCGAGCGCCGATAGGCCAGCGTCGGCCCCTTATCCATCTCATCCACGTCGCGGGGCTGGCCCAACAGACCGTCGAGATGGACAGCGCAGGTCGATTTGAAGCTGAAGTCGCCCGACAGGTCCGCCAGCTTGGTGTAGCTGAACGTCGGCGCGGGTGTGGGTGTCGGGGTAGGAGTGGGTGTAGGCGTCGGGGTCGGCGCAACCACCGCCCCACCCCCGCCGGAGCTGCTGCCGGGCCCACCGCCCGAACAGGCCGCAAGCAGAAGCGCGCCCAGCAGCGCGCCGTGAGATTTCGACATCGATGGTCCCCCTGATCGTCCCCAATTGCCCGCGTAGACAGCATCCATGAACTGCTCAAGTCGATTGCACGGTCGCTCGCATGGGGCCTGTGCTTATTTCCCAGAAAGCCGGAATATTGCGTGACGCCCCGGAGCCGACAGCGATAGAAGCCGGGCATGGCTTCCGACATGACCTATGGGCGCTATCTTGCGCTCGACGAGCTTCTTGCCGCGCAGCATCCGATTTCGGACCGGCATGACGAACTGCTGTTCATCATCATCCACCAGACCAAGGAACTCTGGCTGAAGCAGGCGATCGCCGAGATCCGCCTGGCGATCGACCTGATCCGAGCCGACAAGCCGGTCGAGGCGTACAAGGGGCTGGCGCGGGTCAGCCGGATCCAGGCGGTGATGACGCTGAGCTGGGACATTCTCGCGACGATGACGCCGAGCGACTATAGCCGTTTCCGCGAGGTGCTGGGCAGTTCTTCGGGCTTCCAGTCGGACCAGTTCCGCGCGGTCGAGACGCTGCTGGGCGTTCGCGGCGGCGGGGTGCCGGGGCCGCTGACCGACGCGCTCGCGCAGCAGCCCAGCCTGTGGGACGAGGCAAATGCCGCGCTCGCCCGCGCCGGATTCGACGTGCCCGCGGAGGCGCTGTCGCGCGACTGGGCGCAGCCCTATGTGCCAAGCAAAGCCGTCGAGGATGCCTGGGCGCACATCTATCGCGACACCGGGCGCCATTGGGAACTCTATCAGCTGGCCGAGAAGCTGGTCGATATCGACGACGCGATGGCGACGTGGCGGCACAAGCATGTGCTGACGGTCAGCCGGGTGATCGGCATGAAGACCGGCACCGGCGGGACCGCCGGCGTCCCCTATCTCGAATCGACCCTGACGAAACGCGCCTTTCCGGAGCTGTGGTCGCTCAGGACCCAGCTGTGAGCGGGTACAGGCACATGTTCCAGCGTGCGCTCGCCGCCGCGCCGGAACGGCTCCACTTCGCCGCGCACAGCCATCATCTGTGGCCCGACGCGTCCTTTCTCGGCCACATCGCGGCATGGGAGGACGGCGTCCGCCTCGCCGATCGCAAATGGGAGCGGGTGATGGGCGAAATCTGGCCCGCCGCGCAGGCGCACGTCGCTGCCGAGCTGAACCTGCCCGACCCGGCATCGGTGGTGTTCGCAGGCAATACGCACGACTTCCTGCTGCGCATCGTCTCGGCGATCGGGCGGCATCCGGTACGCATCCTGTCGACCGACGGCGAATTCCACAGTTTTCGCCGACAGGCCGCGCGCTGGGTGGAGAGCGGACGGATCGTGCTGGAGACGCTGCCGAATGGCGACGAAGCGCGTTTCCTGGAACGCGCCGCGTCGGGCGAGCACGACCTGATCTTCGTCAGCCAGGTGTTCTTCGGCAGCGGCCGGCGCTTCGGTGATCTCGCCACGCTCGCGGCATTGTCGAAGCCTGACGGCCCCTGGGTCGTGATCGACGGCTATCACGGCTTCATGGCGGTGGAGACTGATCTGTCAGCGATCGCCGACCGCGTCTTCTACCTCGCCGGCGGCTATAAATATGCGATGGCGGGCGAGGGCGTCGCGCTGATGCACGCGCCGCCCGGATATGGCGCGCGGCCCGAGATCACCGGCTGGTATGCGGAGTTCGACGATCTGTCGCTGCCGCCCGGAAGCGTGGGTTATGCGCCCGACGCGCGGCGCTACATGGGCGCGACCTTCGATCCGTCGGGACTGTACCGGTTCGTCGCGGTGCGCGACATGCTGGCGCAGGAGGGGCTGTCGACCGAGGCGATCAACGCGCATGTCGAGACGCTGCGCGCGCCGTTGCTGGATCGGATCGGCAGCACCGCGCTGCGCGATGCAGAACTGCTCAACCCGCCCGGGCCGGGTTCTCAGTCGCGTTTCCTCGCCTTTCGACATGAGAGGGCGGCAGCGTTGCAGGCCGCGCTGATCGAGCAGGACATCGTTACCGATGTGCGTGGCGATGTGCTTCGAATCGGTCTCGGCCTGTATCAGACGACCCGCGACGTCGAGGAATTGCTGAGCGTGCTGTCGAGGCTCTGACGCCGATCACTCGGCGATCGGTGCGATACCCAGTCGCGGAATCTCGATCGCGGGGCAGCGGTCCATCACCACCTGAAGCCCGGCCGCTTCCGCGCGGGCTGCCGCGTCGTCGTTGATCACCCCCAACTGAAGCCACACCGACTTCGCGCCGGCCGCGATCGCCTCGTCCACCGCCTCGCCGGCGGCGATCGGGCGGCGGAAGATATCCACCATGTCGATCGGGTCGCCGATCTGGCTCAGGTCGCGGAACACGAACTCGCCATGGATATGCTCGCCGGTGATCTGCGGGTTGACCGGGATGACGCGGTAGCCGTGCCGCTGGAGGAACGCCATCACGCCGTTGCTGGGGCGATCCGGCCGATCCGACGCGCCGACCAGGGCGATGGTGCGCACGCCTTCGAGCAGTGCCTTGATGTCCTCGTCCCGCGTCAGCGGCATGGTCAGCCTCCGTTCTGCTTCAGCCAGCCATCCACCTTGCCGGCAATCTCTGCGAACGAAGCGGCGCCCGGGCCGTTCCCGGCGGCCGGCGGCTCGCCAGCGTCGGAAGCTTCGCGGATCGCGAGCTCCAGTGGAATGCGGCCGAGGAAGGGGATGCCCAGTTCCGCCGCCGCGGCCTCCGCGCCGCCGCGCCCGAACGGGTCGGAGACCTCGCCGCAATGCGGACAGGCATAGCCCGCCATGTTCTCGACCAGCCCGATGATCGGGATATTGGCCTTTGCGAACAGGTCGATCGCGCGTCGCGCGTCGATCAGCGCCAGGTCCTGCGGGGTCGACACGATCACCGCGCCCGCCGGCTTGTGCTTCTGGATCATCGTCAGCTGCACGTCGCCCGTGCCCGGCGGCAGGTCCAGCACCAGCAGCTCGCATGCGCCCCAGTCGCCATCGACCAGCTGGCCCAGCGCGCCGCCGGCCATCGGCCCGCGCCAGGCGATCGCCTGGTCGGGCGCGATCAGCCCGCCCATCGAAAGCAGCGGCACGCCGAACTTCGTCTCGACCGGGATCAGCGTCTTTTCGCGCGCCTTGGGCCGCACCCCCTCGACCCCCAGCAGCCGCGGCTGCGACGGGCCATAGATGTCGGCATCGACCATCCCGACCTTGCGCCCGGCACGCGAGAGCGCGATCGCGAGATTGGCCGACACGGTCGACTTGCCCACCCCGCCCTTGCCGCTGGCGACCGCGACGAGCCGGCGCGTGCGCCGCTCGCTGGTCATCAGCACGCGCACCTCGGCCACGCCGGGCAGCGCGCCGACGACACGCCTGATGTCGCCCTCCAGCTCCTCGCGCACCTCGTTCGACAGGCCGGTCACGTCCAGCACGATGCTGGCACGCCCCTCGTCGAATCGGGCGGTTGCGCGGCCGGCGGCGAGGGGGGCGAGTTCGGCTTCGATCGTGTTCTTGTCGGTCATCGGGCGGGACATAGGGCGCGATTTCTCGTCCGCCACTGTAATTCTGCGCAAGCCCCCCTATAAAGACAGACATGGCGAAACGATCTGGCTGGCCCTCCTTGGCCGGCATCTTCATGAGCGAGCGTCCGAAAAGCCCCTGGGGCGGCGGAAGCGGTAGCAACGGCAACGACGGTGACGGAAGCGGGGGCAGCGGCCCGCGCAACCCGTGGAATGTGCCGCCCGAGGGGCGGCGTCCCGGCAATCGGGGCAATGTGACGTCGCTCGAGGAACTGCTGAAGCGCGCCCGCAACGGGGGCGGCGGCGGTGGCGGCGGCAACCCGTTCAACGGCAATCTTCCCGGTTTCGGCCCGAAGGTGTGGGTGCTGATCGCCGGCCTGGTCGTCATCCTCTGGCTGGCGGTCACCTCGTTTCACGCGGTCAGCCAGCAGGAACGGCTCGTCGTGCAGACGCTGGGCCGGTACAGCGGCACGCTGGAGCCCGGCTATCGCTGGACGCTTCCCTATCCGATCACCACGGTCCAGACCGTCGACATCACCTATCGTACCGAGAATTTCCCCGAGAATGCGGGCGAGAATCTCATGATCACCGGCGACCAGAACATCGTCGACCTCGCCTATTCGGTGCGCTGGGACGTCGTGAACCCCTCCGACTATGTCTTCCAGTTCCGCGACCCCAGGGCGACCGTGCGCGCCACGGCGGAGACGGCGATGCGCGCGATCGTCGCGACCACGACGCTGAACGACACGATCGGCGCAGGCCGCACCCGGATCGAGGCGCGGGTGCAGCAGACGATGCAGCAGATCCTGGATGAATATGGTGCGGGCGTCCGCATCCAGAGCGTCGGCATCAACAACGCCAGCGCCCCGGCCGCGGTCGACGAGGCGTTCAAGCAGGTCACCGCCGCCCAGCAGGGTGCGCAGGCCGCAAAGAACAACGCCAATGCCTATGCCCAGCAGGTGATCGCCGCCGCGCAGGGTGAGGCCGCCGAGTTCGACAAGATCTACGAACAGTACAAGCTGGCCCCCGAGGTCACCCGCCGCCGCCTCTATTACGAGACGATGGAGCAGGTCTTGTCGAAGACCGACAAGACGATCATCGAGGCACCGGGCGTGAACGCCTATCTGCCGCTGCCCAGCCTGGGCCGCCGGGTCGAGGAGCCGGCCGCCGCTGCCGAGCCCAAGGCACAACCCAATCAGGGAGCCAGCCGATGAGCGCGCTGTTGCGTACCCCGTTGACGCTCGCAATCGGTGCCGTCCTGCTGGTCGTGCTGGTGATGAGTTCGTTCGTCGTCGTTCCCGAAACGCGCCAGGCGATCATCCTGCGCCTGAACGAGCCCTATGGCGGACCGATCAACGCCTATCAGCGCGGCGAGCGCTACGGCAACACCGGGGCCGGCGTGATCTTCCGCATCCCGTTCATCGACCAGATCGTTTGGGTCGACAAGCGCGTGCTGGATATCGAGCTCGACAATCAGCCGGTCCTGTCGACCGACCAGCTCCGGCTCGAAGTCGATGCCTTTGCCCGCTTCCGCGTGGTCGACCCGCTGCGCATGTTCAAGACGGTGCGATCGGAGGCCGAGGCACGCTCGTCGCTCGAACGGCTGTTCGGATCGGCGCTGCGCAACGAACTGGGCAAGGTGCCGTTCGCGACGCTGCTGAGCCCCGAGCGCGGCGAGGTGATGGACAAGATCCAGAACGCACTCCAGGTCCGCGCGACCCAGATGGGCGTCGAGATCGTCGACGTTCGGATCAAGCATGCTGACCTGCCCGAAGGATCGCCGCTCGACAGCGCCTATGACCGGATGCGCACCGCGCGCGGCCAGGAAGCGGCGACGATCCGCGCCCAGGGCGCCCGAGACGCGCAGATCATCCGGGCGAATGCCGAGGCGGAGCGCGCGCGCATCTATGCGCAGGCGTTCAACAAGGACCCGCAATTCTACGACTTCTATCGCGCGATGCAGTCCTATCGCTCGACCTTCGTCGCCGATCAGCAGGGCAAGGGCAGCAGTTCGATCATCCTGTCGCCGCAGAACAGTTATCTGCGCGAATTTATGGGGCAACGATGAGCCTGCGGGATCGTTCATATTCAATCGCGGTTCAGCTTTCGGGCGACACAATTTCGCCCGAACGCGCCCGCTGATTTTTCAAAGAGGAATACCCCTTTGCGTTATGCCTACGCCCTAGCGACCGCCGTGCTGCTCAGCGGCACCGCAGTTACCCTCGCCGTCCAGCAGCCCGCTGGCGCGCAGACTGCGCAGAACGAGCCCGGCGCGATCCAACCCGCCGCCGCCCCGCGCCCCGGCGCACCGATGAGCTTCGCCGACATGGTGGCGAAATTGCAGCCGGCGGTGGTCAACATCTCGACCACGCAGCGCGTGCCCGTCAGTTCGAACCCGTTTGCGGGCACTCCGTTCGAAATGTTCGGCCCGCAACAGGCCCCGGGCGGCCGCCAGGCTACGCGTCCGGCGGAGTCGCTCGGCTCCGGCTTCATCATCTCGTCGGACGGCTATATCGTTACCAACAACCATGTGATCTCGGCCGGCGCGCAGGGCGCCGTGGTCGAATCGATCAAGGTGACGCTGCCCGACAATCGCGAATTCACCGCGAAGCTGATCGGCCGCGACGCGCAGTCGGACCTGGCGGTGCTCAAGATCGAAGGCACCAGCCTGCCCTTCGTGAAGCTGGGCGATTCGCGCAGTGCGCGCGTCGGCGACTGGGTGGTCGCGATCGGCAACCCGTTCGGCCTGGGCGGGTCGGTGACAGCCGGGATCATCTCCGCGGTGCACCGCGTGACCGGCCAGGGCGGCGCCTATGACCGCTTCATCCAGACCGACGCATCGATCAACCGCGGCAATTCGGGCGGCCCGATGTTCGACCTGTCGGGCAATGTGATCGGCATCAACTCGCAGATCCTGTCGCCGACCGGCGGCAATGTCGGCATCGGCTTCGCCATCCCGACCGAGGAAGCGCGCCCGATCATCGAGACGCTGATGAAGGGCGATTCGGTCACCCGCGGCTATCTCGGCATCGCGATGCAGGACGTGACCGACGACATCGCCGACGCGCTGGGCGTGCCCAAGGGACGCGGCACGCTGGTCGCGCGGGTCGAGCCGGGCCAGGCCGCTGAAAAGGCCGGCCTGCGCCAGGGCGACGTGATCGTGAAGGTCGGCGACCGCGACGTGACGCGCGACCAGACGCTCAGCTATCTGATCGCCAATGTGAAGCCGGGCACCCGGGTCCCGCTGAGCGTTGTGCGTGACGGCAAGACGATGTCGGTGACGGCCACGATCGGCACGCGCCCGCCCGAGGAGCAGCTGGCCGCGGGCAATTTCGATCCGAGCGACGAGAATTCGGCGCCGGCCAACCCCGACACCGCGGCTGCGTCGATCGGCGTTCAGGTCACGCCGCTGACGCCGCAGATCGCCCGGACCCTGGGCCTCGACGCGACGGCCAAGGGCGTGGTGATCGTCCAGGTCGATCCGCAGAGCGATGCCGGCCAGAAGGGGCTGACCCGGGGCGATGTCATCGTCTCCGTCAACCGCGCCCCGGTTGCCAGCGGCGCCGAGATCGCAACCGCGATCAAGGCGGCCAAGGCAGCGGGCCGCAACCAGATCCTGCTGTTCGTCCAGCGCCGCGCGCTCGGCCGCTTCGTGGCGATCGATATCGGTTCGTGATCCGGCCGTCCTTCGGGGCGGATCGAACCCAGCGAGCGGAAGAGGCCGGAGCGATGCTCCGGCCTTTTTCGTGTCGGGCAGAGGTCGTCCGGGATGCGCAGCATCCCACAGGCCACTCCCCAGCGCGGGCAAAGCCCGCTATCCTGATGCGAAGAGTGGAGAGGCAGCGCGGATGACCGAGAACATGGACATTTTCGTCGGACTTGGCGGCGGCCGCCGGATCGCGTTGCCGCTGCGCCGGGCCAACCGCCACGGGCTGATCGCCGGCGCGACCGGCACCGGCAAGACCGTCACCATCCAGGGCATGATCGAAAGCCTGTCCGCGGCAGGCGTGCCGTGCTTCGTCGCCGACGTGAAGGGCGACCTGTCGGGTCTGGCGATGGCGGGCTCGGCCACCGGCAAGACCCATGAGGCGTTCGCCGCACGCGCCAAGGAGATTGGCGACGACAACTGGAGCTACGCTGAAAGCCCGGTCCAGTTCTGGGATCTGTTCGGCCAGCAGGGGCATCCGATCCGCACCACGATCAGCGAGATGGGGCCGTTGCTGCTGTCGCGGCTGATGGGGCTGAACGAGGTGCAGGAGGGCGTGCTGACCATCGCCTTCACCGTTGCCGACAAGGAAGGGCTGCTGCTCCTCGACCTCGACGACCTGCAGGCGATGCTGGTGCATTGCGCCGAACGGGCCGACGAACTGACCACCAGCTATGGCAATGTCTCGAAACAGTCGGTCGGGGCGATCCAGCGCTCGCTGCTCCAGCTTCGCAGCCAGGGCGGCGATGCGTTCTTCGGCGAACCGGCACTGACGATGGCCGACTTCATCGCCGCCGACGATCAGGGGCGCGGCATCGTCAACATCCTGGCCGCGGACAAGCTGATGGCCAGTCCGCGGCTCTACGCCACCTTCCTGCTGTGGCTGCTGAGCGAGCTGTTCGAGAGCCTTCCCGAATTGGGTGATCCGGACAAGCCGGTGCTGTGCTTCTTCTTCGACGAGGCGCATCTGCTGTTCGACGATGCGCCCAAGGCGCTGCTGGACAAGGTCGAGCAGGTCGTGCGGCTGATCCGGTCCAAAGGCGTCGGCGTCTATTTCATCACCCAGAACCCGATCGACGTGCCCGAAAGCATCGCCGGGCAACTGGGCAATCGCGTCCAGCATGCGCTGCGCGCCTTCACCCCGCGCGACCAGGCGGCGGTGAAGGCGGCCGCCGAGACGTTCCGCGCCAATCCCGGCGTCGACGTCACCACCGCGATCACCGAGTTGAAGGTCGGCGAGGCGCTGGTCTCGCTGTTGCAGGACGATGGCGCGCCTGCCCCGGTCGAGCGAACGCTGATCAAGCCGCCACGGTCGCGCGTCGGGCCCGTCACGCCGGTTGAGCGGGGCGTGTTGATCCAGACCGACGCGGTCGGCGACAAATATGATACGCCGGTGAACCGGGAGTCCGCGGAGGAACTGCTGAGCGCCAAGTCGAGCGAAGCTGCCGCGGCCGCCGCCGAGGCAAAGGCGCGCGACGAGGCCGAAAAGGCGGAAGCCGCCAGGGCCAAGGAGGACGCCCGGCTGGCCAAGGAAGCCGAGCGGGCCCGGCTGGCGGCGCAGCGCGATGCCGACCGCCAGATGCGGCTCGACGAAAAGGATCAGCGTCAGGCCGAACGCGAGGCGGCGAACGATCCGTGGAACCGCGCCATCACCTCAGCCACGCGCAGCGCCAGCTCTGCGGCCGGCCGTGCGGTTGCCGGCGAGGTGACCAAGGCGATCTTCGGCCGGAAGAGCGGTGGCGGCGCGAGCGTGGTCGGCGGCCTGGTGCGGGGAATCCTGGGCGGTCTGTTCAAGGGGCGCTGACCCGCTGCCTTTCGCCGACGCTTGCCGAGCGGCGGCGGACCTGCGACGGTGGCCCGATGCAGGTGCTGCTGCGATGTCCCCCCGTTCCACTGCGGATTGCGCGCACGCCTGAAGTCCTGCCCCCGTCTTCCGCCTTCGGAGCGCTTTCATGGCTACCGCCCCCGCCCGTCCACTTGCCGAGCTTACCGTTCGCGGTATCCTGCTCGGCGGGCTCATCACCATCCTGTTCACCGCGGCGAACGTTTATCTGGGCCTCAAGGTCGGCCTGACCTTCGCGACCTCGATCCCCGCCGCCGTCATCTCGATGGCGATCCTGCGCTTCCTCCCCGGGTCGTCGATTCTCGAGAACAACATCGTCCAGACGATCGCGAGCGCGGCAGGCACGCTGGCGGCGATCATCTTCGTGCTGCCCGGGCTGATCATCATCGGCTGGTGGCAGGGCTTCCCCTATGTCACCACCGCGGCGATCACCGCGCTGGGCGGGATCCTGGGGGTCATGTTCTCGGTCCCGCTGCGCCGCGCGCTCGTGGTCGGCGGCGGGCTGCCCTATCCCGAGGGGCGCGCCGCAGCCGAAGTTCTGCGCGTCGGATCCCAGTCCCGCGAAGGCGCCGAGGAAAGCTCGCGCGGCCTTTCGATCCTGGTGTGGAACGGGCTGGTCTCGACCGGCTTCGCCATCCTGACCCAGATGAAGCTGGCGGTTGCCGAGGCGTCGACCTGGTTTCGTGCCGGCGCCGGCGCCACCGGGATCTCGGGTGGCCTGTCCTATGCGCTGTTCGGCGTCGGCCATCTGGTCGGCCTGTCGGTCGGCATGGCCCAGCTGACCGGGCTGGTCGTCGGCTGGTGGATTCTGCTGCCGATCCTGACCGCCGCCAACCCGATGCCGGGCGATGTCGAGACCTGGGCGAACACGGTTTTCCGCAGCGACGTCCGCTTCTTCGGTGCGGGCGTGATCGGCGTCGCCGCGATCTGGACGCTGATCAAGATCGCCGGTCCGGTGGTACGCGGCATCGGATCGGCGCTCGCCGCCAGCCGCGCGCGGCATGGCGGCGAGGTGCTGGCGCTGGAAGAGCGCGACCTGCCGATCGGCATCGTGTTCGGCGGCGCGGCCGCACTGCTGCTGCCGATCGCCTGGCTGTTGTGGTCCGTGCTGGCCGGCGGGCCGCTATCGGGGTCGGCGGGATTGCTGATCGCCGGATCGCTCGCCTTCGTCGTCGTGATCGGGCTGATGATCGCGGCGGTGTGCGGATATATGGCCGGCCTGATCGGCGCGTCCAACTCGCCGGTCTCGGCGATCGGCATCCTGTCGGTGCTGGCCGCATCGCTGATGCTGGTCGGGCTGTTCGGCCGCGACACCAGTCCCGACACGACCCAGGCGCTGATCGCCTATGCGCTGATCGTCACCGGCATCGTGTTCGGCGTCGCGACGATCTCGAACGACAATCTCCAGGACCTGAAGACCGGCCAGCTGGTCGGCGCGACGCCGTGGAAGCAGCAGGTTGCGCTGATCATCGGCGTCATCTTCGGCAGCCTGGTGATCCCGCCGGTCCTCGACCTGCTGAACACCGCCTTCGGCTTTGTCGGCGCACCCAATGCGGGGCCCAACGCGCTGTCGGCACCGCAGGCAGGCCTGATCTCGGCGCTGGCCAAGGGCGTGCTGGGCGGCGACCTGAACTGGCCGATGATCGGGTACGGCGCTCTGACCGGGGTCGGCTTCGTCGTCCTCGACGAATTGCTCGGCAAATTCCGGCTGCTGCGCCTGCCGCCGCTGGCGATCGGCATCGGCATCTACCTGCCGATGGCGGTGATCCTGCCGGTGACGATCGGGGCGGTGGTCGGATCCTTCTACGATCGCTGGGCGCGCCGCACCGCGAATCCGGAACTGGCGCATCGCTTCGGCGTGCTCACCGCGACCGGCATGATCGTCGGGGAGAGCCTGTGGGGCGTCGCCTTTGCGGGCATCGTCGCGGGCAGCGGATCGGACGCACCGCTGGCGCTGGTGGGTGAAGGGTTCGAGCCCGTCGCACTGATCGGCGGCACCGCGCTGTTCATCGCGCTGACCGCCTGGCTCTATCGCAACACGATGCGGCAGTTCCGCCGCGCCGCGTGACCGGCGGGCGGGACGGCCGGCGTCCCGCCCGCGAGATCACACCATCTGGTCGATCATCGACTGGACCGGCACGAACGCGAAGGCGACCGAGCTGTCGGCCACCCCGTACGGGATGAACAGCTTGTCGCCATGCTTGATGGCGCCGCAGGTATAGACGACATTGGGCACATAGCCCTCGCGGTCCTGGTCCGCCGCCGCCAGGATCGGCTCGCGGGTGCGGCCGATCACCTTCGACGGATCGTCGAGATCCAGCAGCGCCGCGCCGATCGAATATTTGCGCATCGCCCCGACCCCGTGCGTCAGCACCAGCCAGCCGGCATCGGTCTCGATCGGCGGGCCGCAATTGCCCATCTGCACCAGCTCCCAGGGATAGAGCGGCGTCATCAGCGTCTCGCCGCCTTCCCAATCGGTCAGGCTTTCGGAACTGTGCAGGAAGATATTCTCGCCGTCCTGGCGGCCGAGCATCATGTAGCGGCCGCCGATCTTGCGCGGGAACAGCGCCATGCCCTTGTTGCGCGCCGCGCCGCCGGTCATCGGCACCAGGTCGAACGCGCGCCAGTCACGCGTGCGCAACAGCTCCGACTGGATCTGCGAACCGTTATAGGCGGTGTAGGTGCCGATCCACTCCTGGCTGCCATCGTCATGGGTGAAGTGGCAGATGCGCAGATCCTCCAGCCCGTTGGACTGCGCCTTGGTGATCGGGAAGATGACAGTGCCGGACAGGGTCGAATCGCGGTGCCGATGGACCGTCACCGGCCCCTCGGGCATCTCCTCCTCGTTGCCATGGGTGTCCGCCGCGGTGGCGAAGGGCGGCTCGGGCGCCAGCTTCAGCTCGTTGCGATCGGTGATGATCCCCTCGCGAAAGGCGACCGACGAGATATGTCCCTCGCCCACCGCACGCAGGCTCATCAGGATGCGCAGGCTTCCCTCCGGCATGCCCGACTGGTCGTGATGCGGCACGGCGCTGGGGTTCATCAGCGCCGCGGCGGCATAGCTGTATTCGTGGCAGAAATAGGCGCCGATCAGCTGGCGCTTCTCGTCGCCGATCTGGCTGCCGTCCAGCCCGAGCAACTGCTCGATCTCGTCATAGCGGGTCATGAAGACGCGCCGTGTCTGCCAGTGGCGCGCCTCGAAATCCTTCAGCACCAGGGCGAGTTGCGTGCGCGCCTCGCCCGGCGACATCTCCAGCACTTCGCGCACCAGCCGCTCGGTGCGGCTCGGTCCTTTTCCACTCGATTGCCACGCGATGTGAAAGGGCCGCACCACAACGCGTGACGGGTCCGCCTTCAGCCGAAGCGCGTGGTTGAACAGTTCCAGCATTCGCACGCCTCTCGATCGGCCGTTCCCCGCGCCGGCACTCTCGAACTTCAAGCGACGACGCGCTCCGGTCCTGCCACGATAGTCCGCGCCTTTGAAAGCCCCGAAATGGCGCAACTTGCCAGTTGAAGCGCCAGAATCGACTCGGCGCCCTGGTTGCGATTGAGTCCGGTGGGGGTCAGCCCGTCGAAGCAGCCGCCATCCTGGATGGTGGCGAGCGGCAGATCGAGGTCGTTGGCGCCCAGATACCAGCGATAGGCACGCACCGCTTCCTCGACCCAGCGGGGATCGCGGGTGGCATCATGCGCCGCCTCGCACGCCTCGATCGTCGCCTGCGCTTCCAGCGGCTGCTGGTCGAACTGCATCGGCTCCTGATAGGGGCGGTTGAAGCTCTCGCTGCCCACCGCACGGAACCGACCCTCGGGCGAGGTCTGGCGCGAGACGATCCATTCCAGCGTCTCGACACCGACCTCGACGAAGTCTGTGCGGCCCAGCGCCCGGCCGGCACGAAGCAAGGCCTCGGGCAGGCGGGCATTGTCATAGGCCAGCACGATCTCGAACCACTTCCATTCCGGACGCCGAGCAGTATCGAGCAGCGCGATCAGTTCGTCGCCGAAGCGGGTCAGGATCTGACGCGACAGCGCATGACCCGGATGCGCCTCGAGCATCGCCGCGGCGCCGAGCATCGCAAAGGCGTGTGCGCGCGGGCTGCCGAGCTCGAGCGCGATCGAGGCGGTCTGGTCGAACATGGCGGACGCCCAGTCACGATGCTTCTGCGCCTTGGCGTCGCGCGCGGTCACGCCCAGCGACCAGATGGCGCGGCCGTTCGAATCCTCGGACCCGACATCCTCGCACCAGCTGCGATCGAAGTTCATGAAATTGCGGAAGCGCCGCAGATCCGCGTTCCAGGCATGCTGGACGAAACTGGCATAGATGCTGGTCCAGCGATCGCGCACCACCTGGTCGAGTTCGGGCATGCGGCACATCAGGATCAGCGCGCGGGCATTGTCGTCGATGCAATAGCCGTGGCGACGATCGGGGATCGAATAGATCGAATGCTGCAGCATTCCGGTACTGTCGCTCATCCGCTCGACCGCCGCGATATCGGGCGCCAGCACCGGCAGGTCAGTCGCGGTCGCGACGATGCGATGCGGCTTTTTTCCCAGGATTTCTCCGATCTGCGCCACCGCAGCCTCGGCCAGCACCGGCCACAACATCGTGCGGCCGCGGGCATAGGCACGGGCCGACAGCTCGGCGCGGGCATCGCCGTCGGTCAACAGCCGGTCGATCTCGCGCGCGAACGCCGCGGAATCCCCGAAATCGACCAGCACGCCGTGATCGTCGGACAGGATTTCGGTCGCATGGACATAGGGAGTCGAGATCACCGCCTTGCCGACGCCGACGGCGTAGGACAGCGTGCCCGAGGTGATCTGCGCCGGATTGCTGTAGGGCGTGACATAGATGTCGGCGGCCTGGAGATAGTCGAGCAGTTCCTCCTGCTCGACGAACGCATCGACGAACTGGAGGTGCCCGGCGACGCCGCGTTCGGCCGCCAGCGCCTTCAACCGGTCGCGATAGGCCTCGCCCTCATGCGCGACCAGGTTCGGATGGGTCGCGCCCAGAACCACGTAGAGCGCATTGGGATGGTTGGCGACGACGGCGGGCAGCGCGTCGATCATCGCCTCGATCCCCTTGTTCGGGGCAAGCAGACCGAAGGTCAGGATGACCTGGCGCCCTTCCCAGCTAAAGGCGGGCTTCAGCATGGCGGGGTCGACCAGCGGGCGATCGGGCACGCCGTGCGGGATGGTCGCGACCTTGGCATCGTCGACACCGTGGACGCGCTTCAGGATATCGCGGCCCTTGTCCGCCATCACGATGACGCGCGAGGCGCGGCGCAGCAGCGCCTCCATCACCCGGCGCTCGTCGACGCTCGGCTTTTCGAGGATGGTGTGCAGCGTCGCGATGACCGGAATCGTGATCCGGTCGAGCAGCGCCAGCAGCAGGTCGCCCGCCGCACCGCCATAGATGCCATATTCATGCTGGACCCACAGCGCTTGCGCACCGCTTGCCTCGATCTCGCGCGCGGCGTCGAGATAGGCGGTGCGGTCGTTCTGCGCGATCGCGCGGGTCACCGCGGCGGGATAGTCATAGCGACCCGGATGGTCGTCCATCGCATAGACATCGACCTTGAGGTCGGGAAACCGATCCTTCAGCGCATTATAGGTATCGGTCGTATAGGTCGCGATGCCGCATTTGCGGGGCAGAAAATTCCCGATCAGCGCGAGGTGACGGAGTGCCGGAAACTTCTGCTGGGCCGCCATAAAAGTCCTTTCGCTAATGCACTTTCGTACAGGGCCTATTCAGCCTTATCCGCCTCCCAACTCTCCATGTATCATATAGTTGCAGGATTGTTGCACTGCAAAAAAATGAATCGGATCAAGCACCTGAATCGCGGGGCTCAGCCCCTTCCGCGATATCCCGCAACGCCCTGATCCGGCACCCACAGGCCCGCGGGCGGCTCGCCCGATTGCCAGAACACGTCGATCGGAATGCCGCCGCGCGGATACCAATAGCCGCCGATGCGCAGCCAGAGCGGCTTCATCTCCGAGAACAGCCGCTCCCCGATCCCGACGGTGCAATCCTCGTGGAATGCGCCGTGATTGCGGAAGCTGCCCAGAAACAGCTTGAGCGACTTGGATTCGACGATCGTCTGGTCGGGCACATAGTCGATGACCAGATGCGCGAAGTCGGGCGCGCCGGTGATCGGACACAGCGAGGTGAATTCTGGCACGGCGAACCGCACCAGATATCGCGTGCCGGGCCGCGGATTGGGAACATAGTCCAGCTGCGCCTCCTCGGGAGAGGCGGGGAGCGCGGACTGCTGGCCGAGATGCATGGGGGTCATGGCGGCCATGTAAGCATTTGATGCGCGCTTTGCATCCTTCTAGGAGCGTTGCCATGGACGCGCTGGTAACCACCGAATGGCTTGCCTCTCAGCTGGGGTCTTCCGACCTGCGGATCGCCGACGCCAGCTGGTTCCTGCCCGAACATGGCCGCGACGCGCGCGCCGATCATGCCGCGGGCCACATCCCCGGCGCGGTCTTCATGGATCTCGATGCCTTCGCGGCGAAGGGAAGCACGCTCCCGTCGATGATGCCCTCGGCCGAGCAACTCGCGGTCCGGATGGGCGCTCTGGGACTCGGCGACGGCACCCGCATCGTGCTGTATGACGACAGCCCGTTGCACACCGCCGCGCGTGCCTGGGTCATGCTGACGGCATTCGGCACACCCGACGTCGCGATCCTCGACGGCGGCATGGCCAAGTGGCGCGCCGAGGGGCGACCGATCGAGCGGGATGCCCCCGGGATCAGACCGCGCCATTTCACGCCGCGCCACGCGCCGCAGGGCATCGTCTCGCTGGACGCGATGCGCGGCGAAACCGGCCAGATCGTCGACGCGCGCTCGCCCGCCCGGTTCGCGGGGCAGGAGCCGGAGCCGCGTCCCGGCGTCGTGCCCGGCCACATTCCGGGGTCGCGCAACCTGCCCTATCGCGACTTCTTCCACGACGACGGCACCTGGAAGCGCGATGTCGCGCTGCGGGCGGTGTTCGAGAGCCAGGGGATCGAGATCGAGCGTCCGGTCGTCGCGACCTGCGGATCGGGGATCACCGCGGCGGTGATCATATTCGCCGCGCATCTGCTGGGTCACCGGGCAAGGCTCTATGACGGCAGCTGGGCGGAATGGGGCGGCGATCCGACGACGCCCAAGGCGACAGGAGCAGCATGAGCGAGCGCAAGGACGCCACCCGCGTCGTCACGGCGGGCCGGCGCGAGGAATGGACCCGGGGCATCGTGAGCCCGCCGGTATGGCGCGCCTCGACGATCCTGTACGACTCGGTCGGCGACCTGCGCGCGGCCGGTGCGCGCGATACGCATCACCGGCTGTTCTACGGCCGCCGCGGGACACCGACCCAATGGTCTCTGGCCGAGGCGCTGACCGAACTGGAGCCGGGGGCCGAGGCAACCTTGCTCTACCCCTCGGGCGTTGCGGCGGTGTCGACCGCGCTGCTGGCGGTGCTGTCGCCGGGAGATCATCTGCTTCTGGCGGACAGCGTCTATGATCCGACGCGCAACTTCGCCAACGGCATGCTCAAGCGCTTCGGGGTCGAGACGAGCTATTACGACCCGCTCATCGGCGCCGGCATCGCCGACCTGGTCCAGGACAATACGCGGGCGATCTTCATGGAGAGCCCCGGCAGCCTGACCTTCGAGGTTCAGGACCTGCCGGCGATCGTCGAGGTCGCCAGGGCGCGCGGCATCACGACATTGCTCGACAATACCTGGGCGACGCCGCTGCTGTTGCCGGCGATCGCGATGGGGATCGACTATTCGATCCTGGCCTGCACCAAATATATCTCGGGCCATTCGGACATCATGCTGGGTTCGGTGACCGCGGCGCAGGGCAAATATGCCGCCCTGCGCGATGCAACCTACCAGCTTGGCCAGACCGCCAGCCCCGACGATGCCTGGCTGGGATCGCGCGGCCTGCGCACCATGGCATTGCGGCTGAAGCATCATGGGGACGCTGCGCTGACCGTCGCGCGCTGGCTGGCGGACCGGCCGGAAGTGGCGGCGGTGCTGCACCCCGCCCTGCCCGGCTGCCCGGGCCATGCGCTGTTCGCCCGCGACTTCAAGGGCGCGGCGGGCCTGTTCGGCTTCGTGTTCGACGGTGGCGACGAAGCCGCACGCGCCGCCTTTATCGACGCGCTGGAGCTGTTCGGCATAGGCTATAGCTGGGGCGGCTTCGAAAGCCTGGCCATCCCGGTCGATCCGCAGCGCTATCGCACCGCGACCCGCTGGGAAGCGGCCGGCCCGCTGGTCCGTCTCCAGATCGGGCTGGAAGATCCGGACGACCTGATCGCCGACCTCGACCAGGCGTTGTCGCGCTTCCGCGAGAAGAAGCGGTGAACCGGCTGGGCCAATGGTTCGCGTCGCTGGGGCTCGGTGCCCCGGGCAGCGACGAACTGGCCCAGAACGGCGTGGCGCTGGCACTTGCCCTGCTCGCGTTGCTTGCCGGCTGGGTGGTCGGTCGGACGCTCGGCAACTGGCTGAACGCGCTTTGGGCCGAACGCATCGGCGGCGAAGCCGACGGGCTGGGCACCCGGCTTCATTCGATCTGCCGGCACGGCACCGCTGCGATGCTGCTGGCGATCATCGCGGTCGCCTGGCCCTGGACGCCCCTGTCCAAGCTTGGCCTGGGTTTCGCTCTCGGCTCGGCGGTCGCCATGCTGGTGGTGTCGGTGCTGCGCGGGCTGCACCTGCCGCGCTGGGCCTCGTGGAGCATGGCGGCGATCGCCTTCACCTCGATCCTCAGCCGCGCGGTCGGCGGGCTGGCGGCCATTCGCAACACGCTGGACCGGGTGGCGCTGGAAATCGGTTCGACCCGGTTCAGCCTGTTGTCGCTGATGACGATCCTGATCACCTTCGTCGCGCTGTTCGCCGCGGTCCGGCTGATCAATCGCGCGGTCGGCCAGGCCCTGATGCATTCCAAGGGCTTCGATCCGACCCAGCGGCTGCTGGCGCAGAAGCTGGCGGCGATCGGCGTCGTGATCCTCGCCTTCTTCATCGGCATCGATGTGCTGGGGATCGACCTGACTGCCTTCGCGCTGTTCAGCGGCGCATTCGGCCTGGCGATCGGCTTCGGTCTGCAAAAGACCATCGGCAACCTGATCGCCGGCATCATCCTGCTGATGGACCGCTCGATCAAGCCGGGTGACGTGATCGTGGTGGGCGAAAGCTTCGGCTGGGTGAACAAGATCGGCGTTCGCGCGGTCAGCGTCATCACTCGCGACGGCAAGGAGCATCTGATTCCCAACGAGATCCTGATGACGCAGGAGGTGGAGAACTGGTCCTACACCGATCGTAACGTCCGGGTCCGCGTGCCCGTGCGCGTCGCCTATGACTGCGACCTGCAGCTGGCGCAGGCGCTGATGATGCGCGCCGCAGTGGAGAGCCCACGCGTGCTGAAGGATCCCCAGCCCAATGTCTGGCTGACCGCGTTCGGCGAGAATGGCGTCGAGCACGACATCCTCGCCTGGATCAGCGACCCCGAAAGCGGCGTCGGCAATGTGAAGAGCGATGTGCTCAACCGGCTGTGGCTGCTGTTCAAGGAGCATGGGATCGTGATCCCGTTCCCGCAGCGGGTCGTGACGGTGAAGGGGCCGGAATCCGTCGGCTGACGCCGCTGCCACTTCCCCCTCCCATCGCCGAGACGCGCATCCTATATCGGACCTGTGCGCTCCTCCTCGATCACCGCCCGCATCGCCGATGGCGTCGCTTCGATTCCCGCGGCGGACTGGGACGCCTGCGCCGGATCCGGCAATCCTTTCGTCAGCCACGACTTCCTGTCGATCCTGGAGCGGTCGGGATCGGCGACGGTCGGGACCGGCTGGCAGCCGCTGCCCATCATTATCGACGGCCCGGACGGGCGCCCCGCAGGCATCGCGCCCGCCTATGGCAAGAGCCACAGCCAGGGCGAATATGTGTTCGACCACGGCTGGGCCGACGCGTGGGAACGGGCGGGCGGGCGCTATTATCCCAAGCTTCAGGTGGCGGTGCCGTTCACACCGGTGCCGGGGCCGAGGCTGCTGCTGCGCGACGAAGCCGATGCGCCCGCACTGATCGCCGCGATCGAGGCGGTGACCGACCAGAACCGGCTGTCCTCGGCGCATGTCACCTTTCTCCACGAGCGCGAGGTGCCGGCCTTCGAGGCGGCTGGATGGCTACTGCGCGAAGGCACCCAGTTCCACTGGCAGAACCAGGGCTATGGCCGGTTCGACGATTTCCTGGAGACCCTCGCCAGTCGCAAGCGCAAGGCGATCCGCAAGGAGCGTGCCGCCGCGCTGGAGGGGCTGAACGTCCGACACCTGACCGGCGGCGACATCACCGAGGCGCATTGGGACGCGTTCTGGATCTTCTATCAGGACACCGGCAGCCGCAAATGGGGTCGCCCCTATCTGACGCGCAGCTTCTTCTCGATGCTGGGCGAGACGATGGGCGACAAGGTGCTGCTGATGCTGGCCGAGCGCGACGGCCGGCCGATCGCGGGTGCGCTGAACCTGATCGGCGCCGATACGCTCTACGGCCGCTATTGGGGCGCGGTGGAGGACGTGCCGTTCCTCCATTTCGAGCTCTGCTATTATCAGGCGATCGATGCGGCGATCGAACGCGGGCTCACGCGGGTCGAGGCCGGCGCGCAGGGCGAGCACAAGCTGGCGCGCGGCTATGTGCCGGTGCCGACCTGGTCGGCGCACTACCTGCCCGATCCGGGATTCCGCGCCGCGGTCGCCGAATTCCTGGATCGCGAGCGCGAGGCCGTGCGTCAGGAGCAGGCGTATCTGGGCGAGCTGACGCCGTTCAAGCGCATCAACGGGTAAGCGGCGGGACGCCTATTGCGGCGCCATCGAATTGACCAGCTGCTCATATTCGGTCGGGATCGGCATCTGCCGCTCCCATACCGGCATCGGCAGCATGACCTCGCCCGGGTCGGGCCGTTCCACCCGCCGGTCGACGCGGAACAACGTGCTGCCCTCGCCGCCGCGCCACACCGGGGTGAGGCCCGCTTCCAGTTCCTTGTCGTAATGCGGCGGACGGATCAGCCAGACATAGTCGAACGCATCACGCGGGAAGAGCACCAGCGCGCGCGCCACCGGCCGCCAATATTCACGCGGACACTTCACGTCGGTCACCAACTCGGACGGATCATGGGTGAAGCTGCGCGCCAGCCGGTCGCGGTCCTGAAGATACTTCACCGTCATCAGCTGGCCGCCGGCCATCGACCATTGGTCGTTGGTATAGGACAGGTTCCGTTCGAGCGCGAGGCCGGGGACGTGCTGAAGGCGCGTCATCGTCCATTCGTTGTAGCAGGTCTCGCCGACGAAGCTCAGCAGGCGCGAGCCGGTCGGCAGGTGCTTCAGCGCCTGCAGTTCGCGATCATAGGACGCGTCGTAAATGGCGAAGCTGGCGGTCGTCGCGGCGATGCGTGCGCCATAGAAGCCGAAGCCGAGTATCGCGACGACCGCGGCACCGACGATCGGCATGCCGGGCTTGGGCCGGATCGACAGGATCGCGATCGCGATCATGAACGGCACCAGCCGCATGTCGGCATAGGCCGACCCGAACACGACGCGCGGGAGCAGGATATAGACCGCCAGCAGGAACAGCGCCGACAGCGTCAGGTTGCGCGAATACTGGATGTTGGGATCGCGCACTGCCTTGAACAGGAGCAGGAACAGCACGCCGACGCTGGCGATGTCGAACAGCTGCCAGCGGTCGCGGAAGACCTGAACGACCCAGCGCGACTTGGCCATCCAGTTGAACCAGTCGAAGGTCTGGCCCGAAACGTTGCCGCCGCTGCGCCAGGCGAGCATCAGCACGACCGGCGGCGCGAGCACCAGGCACTGGATGCCAGCCTTGAACCAGGGGACGATCCAGGCGGTCACGAAATCCTGGCGCCACCCGCCCTCGCGGCGGGGCCGGATATCATGCTGGCGGATCAGCTCCGCCGAGAAAGCAAGCAGGCCCAGCGTTCCCCAGCCGAAGGTGTGGGTGAGCCAGATCAGCGCCGAGATCGGCAGGAACAGGATGGCGCGCAGCGTGAGCTTGCCCAGCCGGCCGAGCCGCAGCCACAGGCCGAAGGCGAGCATCGCGAACGCCATCGACAGGGCGAAGTTCACGAAGCCGAAGTGGAACGGGAAGGCATAGGCCAGCGGCAGCGCGAACAGCGCCGTGGCGGGAATGCGGCCATGCACCTCGCGCGCGATCCACAGGAAGCCCGCGACCGTCATCGGCGGGATCGACAGCACGATCAGCTTCACGCCGAGTTCGAGCCCGAAGATCTTGGCAAAGGGAATGACCAGCAGGTCGACCCCCAGATTGCCCATCAGGCTCCATTTGAAGTCATACCATTCGGCGAGCCAGGGATGCTGGGCATATTCCAGCTGGACGCGGTAGCGCCCCATATGGCCGGGCAGGTCGACGAGCGGCGGGACGTCGGGCCAGATCAGCGGTACCGCTGCCAGTATCGTGCAGAATGCCACGAACCATCGTGTCTGCCACCAACGCAGCGCTTCGCCCCTGTCCATTGCGACGCTTTAGGAGAGGGCGGGCGGATGCGGCAAGCGGATGTTGCCCGCCGTGCGACGAGTTGCGACAGGCCCGGGGGCGACGGAAGCGCTTTTGCGGACGCGGTAGAGCTGGATCGCCCCGCCGGTGGGAATCGGGTCGAGCCAGCCGGGGATCCGCCCCGCCTGCAGCGCCTCCGCCAGGCTGCCCGGACGATAGGGAGCAAGGCCGTCCTCATGCAGATTGTCGGCGCAGATCGCGACATAGGTGACGCCCTGCGCCCGCGCCTGATGCCCGGCACGCTCGGGCGGTGACAGGAAGAAGCGGTACATGGCCAGGTTGCCGGCATTGTTGCGGTGATAGACCGCGCCGACGACGTGATGCGGCGTCAGCCCGAGCAGATACGAGTCCAGTTCGAGCGGGGCCATGATCGTTCCGGCCGGCTGGGCGCCGACGACCCGGAGCGGTGCCGCGGCGGTGCAAAGCTGCTGCACCTTCTTCGCGGCGATCAACGGCCTGGCGAAGGCGCCGTCCAGCGTGATGGCCAGCAGGTTCCAGCTGATCCCGGCGCCGACCACCCACAGCGCCAGCCGCTTGGCCAGGGCACCATCGCGCGCCAGCATCGCCGCGAACGGGATCGCCGCCACCCCGGCCATGATATAGGTCACGCGGATCGCGAGGATGGCCGCCACTGCCGAGATCAGCATGAAGACGGCAAGGGCGCGCCACTCGGGCATGCGGACGCGGCCGAGCGCCAACGCGGTCCCGGCGAGCATCAGTCCGCCATAGGCGATGCTCGTCCCGATCGTGTCCTGTCCCGCGAACAGGCCGCGCGCCTCGCTGACATTGCGCATCCAGACATGCTGGAGGAAGGGATCGAGCGCGCCATAGGGGCCGGCGAAACAGACCGACGAGGTCTGCCATGCGAGGATCGCCGCTCCGCCGCCCAGGATCGCGGCGGTTGCCAGCCGGATCGGCCAGTCGCGGGCCACCCGGCCCGAAAGGCCCATCAGAAGCCATGCGCCGGCAAGCGCGAGCGTCGCCCGGGACGAGGCCGGCGTCAGGCCATCGCACCATTGTTCGGGCCAGGACATCGGCCGCGCAAAGGCGAGCAGCGCCAGCGTCACCCCGCCCATCGCGATGCCGAAACCCAGCGCGCGACGATCCTCGTCGGGACCGCCCGCCAGCCAGGCAAGCCCCATTGCCGCCATCGCCGCGACCACTTCGGGTGCCACCTCGAGACCGATCGAAAGGCTGAACGCCGAGACGATGCCCGCGATCACCCCGTGGCGGAAATCCGGCGGTCCGACCAGCGTGTCGACCAGCACCAGCGTCAGGACGATCTGGAGCGCGTGGTGGTCGATCCGTCCAGGCAGGAACAGGCTGATCGTCGGAAAGGCGATTGCGCCAAGCAGCAGCGCCGGAACACCCGCGCGGCCACCGCCAAGGCGCGTGGCGATCCGCGCCACCAGCATCAGGTAGAGGAAGAACAGGATCGCGGGATAGACGATCGCCATCGCGATCTCTGCGCCGGTCGCGCCCAGCAGCGGACGAAAGACCAGGATCAGTGCGGCCGGGCCGGCGTCGGCAAGCCGCGACCAGTGCATCGGCGCGCCTGCGGGCGGGCCCATGCGATATTGGGTCAGGTCGTTGAATGCCTGGCCGTTCAACCAGTCGCGCACCTGTGCCAGGCGCGCCATATCGTCATTGTCGGGCAGGCGGAGCAGGGCAAGATTGCCCCAGTCCCTGAACGCCCAGGCGCCGATCAGAACGACCGTGATGACCAGCGCCAGCCCGACACGCGGAACGACGATCAGGGGCGAGGAACGCCCGGCGGGAACGGCGGTCGCAGAATGGGTCGTTGCGGTCATCCGGGCTGGTATCGCCCCGCCCATTTAAGATTTTGTTGAAATCGTTAACCAAAATTTCGGGGTCCGGGCGGCACATCACGGGCAATCCATGGAGTTCCGCCCGTGAACACTGCCCGCGCCGTCAACAGCCATCCGCCTCAGGTCCTGCCGACGGATCCCGTCCCGCACGAGATCGAACTCTCGATCGTGATGCCCTGCCTGAACGAAGCGGAGACGCTGGCCGTCTGCGTGAAGAAGGCGATGGCGTTCCTGACGGACCATGGCGTCAGCGGCGAGGTGATCGTTGCCGACAATGGCTCGACCGACGGATCGCAGCAGATCGCCAACGCGCTGGGCGCCCGCATCATCCATGTTCCCGCGCGCGGCTATGGCGCTGCGCTGATCGGCGGGATCGAGGCGGCGCAGGGCCGCTATGTCGCCATGGGCGATGCCGACGACAGCTATGATTTCAGCGGACTGATGCCCTTTGTCGAGGCACTGCGCGGCGGTGCCGAGCTGGTGATGGGCAACCGGTTCCGGGGCGGGATCGCACCCGGTGCGATGCCGGTCCTCCACAAATATCTCGGCAATCCGGTGCTCAGCTTTCTCGGCCGGACCTTTTTCGGCACGCCGATCGGCGATTTCCACTGCGGGCTGCGCGCCTTCAATCGCGAGGCCATCCGCGAGCTTGGCCTGACCGCGCCGGGCATGGAGTTCGCCAGCGAGATGGTGGTGAAGGCTGCGATTGAAAAGCTCGATATCCGCGAGGTGCCGACCACGCTGCAGCCCGACGGTCGCAGCCGGCCGCCGCATCTTCGCACCTGGCGCGACGGCTGGCGGCACCTGCGCTTCCTGTTGATCTATGCCCCGAAATTCCTGTTTCTCTACCCTGGGCTGGCGCTGGCGCTGACCGGACTGGTCGGTGTCCTCGGCCTGGTCGCGGGCGACGTGCGCATCGGCGGCGTGGAATTGGGCGTCCACACCATGATCTTTGCCGCGATGGCGGTGCTGATGGGGTCGCAGCTCATCGGGCTGAGCGTCATGGCACAGCGTTACGGGGCGATCGCCGGCATGTGGCCGGAGACCGGAATGATGCGCCGCGTGCGCAACTGGTTCGGGGTCGAGCGCGCCTGCGTTCTGGGCGGGCTGATGCTGGCGGGCGGGATCGCCGGGGCGGCGACCGCGACGGCGATCTGGGCGTCGAGCGGTTTCGGCACCCTCAACCCCGCGGAGTTGATGCGCTTGACGATCCCATCGATGCTGCTCGGGTGCATCGGGCTTCAGACGGTGGTCACCGCCTTCTTCATCGGCGTGCTGGATCAGCCGCGCCGCTGACCGGACGGTGTCGCCGCCGTCCGGTCAGCGCACCGATCAGCCTCCGCGGCGGCCCAGCAGGCGCAGCCGCAGCGCGTTGAGCTTGATGAAGCCGGCGGCGTCGCGCTGGTCATAGGCGCCCTGGTCGTCCTCGAAGGTCACGACCTTTTCCGAATAGAGCGTGTAGGGCGACTTGCGGCCGGTCACGATCACATTGCCCTTGTAGAGCTTCAGCCGGACCGTGCCGGTGACCTTCTCCTGGCTATGGTCGATCGCCGCCTGCAGCATCTCGCGCTCGGGCGCGAACCAGAAGCCGTTGTAGATCAGCTCGGCGTAGCGCGGGGCCAGCTCGTCCTTCAGGTGCGCGGCGCCCCGGTCTAGCGTGATCTGCTCGATCCCGCGGTGCGCCAGGTGATAGATGGTGCCGCCCGGCGTCTCGTACATCCCGCGCGACTTCATGCCGACGAAACGGTTCTCGACCAGATCGAGGCGGCCGATCCCGTGCTTGCGGCCCAGTTCGTTGAGCGCCGCCAGCAGCGTGGCCGGCGACATCGACTCGCCGTTCAGCGCGACGCCGTCGCCGCGCTCGAAATCGATGGTGATCGTCTCGGGCGCGTCGGGCGCGTCCTCCGGATTGACCGTGCGCGAATAGACATAGTCGGGAACCTCGTCCCACGGATCCTCGAGCACCTTGCCCTCGCTGGAGGTGTGCAGCAGGTTCGCGTCGGTCGAGAAGGGCGCCTCGCCGCGCTTGTCCTTGGCGACGGGGATCTGGTGCTGCTCGGCGAACTCGATCAGGCGCGTGCGGCTGGTCAGGTCCCATTCGCGCCACGGGGCGATGACCTTGATGTCCGGGTTCAGCGCATAATAGCCGAGCTCGAAGCGGACCTGGTCGTTGCCCTTGCCGGTCGCGCCGTGGCTGACCGCATCGGCACCGACCATCTTGGCGATCTCGATCTGGCGCTTGGCGATCAGCGGGCGCGCGATCGACGTGCCGAGGAGGTACAACCCCTCGTACAGCGCATTGGCGCGCATCATCGGGAACACGAAATCCCGGACAAACTCTTCCTTGAGGTCGTCGATGAAGATGTGCTCGGGCTTCACCCCCGCCATCTCGGCCTTGCGGCGCGCCGGCTCGAGTTCCTCGCCCTGGCCCAGGTCGGCGGTGAAGGTCACCACCTCGCACTGATAGGTCTGCTGCAACCATTTCAGGATCACGCTGGTGTCCAGTCCACCCGAATAGGCGAGGACGACGCGATTGATCTTGTCCGTCATGGTGCGAGCAACTCCGTACGTGGAAACGCGGGCGCTCTAGGGTCCGACGGGGTGTTGCGCAACCTCTCCGCGTTCCACCCGCCTGAGCAACGCCGGAAAATGCCAGCCCAGCGCACCCGCGCGATAGACATAGGCCGCCAGCATCGCCAGCCACACACCATGCGCGCCGAACGGCCGAAGCATCAGGTCGGTGCCGATATAGAGCGCAGTCGACGCCAGGGCAGCGTTGCGCAGCGCCCGCCCCTGCGTCGCGCCGATGAAGATGCCGTCGAGCAGCCACGGCACCACGCCGAGCAGCGGCAGGATCGCGACATAGGGGATCAGCGCGCCCGCGGCCGCTCGCACCTGGGGATCCTGCGTCATGAACGCCACATAGGGCGTGCCGGCCAGCGCGATGGCGAACGTGAAGACCATCCCCGCCCCCAGGCTGAACTCGCCGGTCAGCCGGATCGCCTTCAGGAATTGCGCGCGCGACGCCGCACCGATCGCCATGCCGACACGCGACTCGGCGGTGAAGGCAAAGCCGTCGAGGACGAAGGCAGCGAACGAGACGAGCTGCATCAGGACGTGATTGGCGGCAAGCGGCGCCGCACCGAGTCGCGCGCCGGCGTTGGCGAACCAGGTGAACAGGATCAGCAGCGCGACGGTGCGGATCATGATGTCGGCATTGACCGCGAACATCCGCCGCATCGCCGCCGCCGCGAAGAAACCGCGGATCCGCCCCTTCATCGCGATCATGCCGGGCCGGCCCAGCACCTGCGCGGCAATGGCGAGGCCGGTCGCCAGCGCGATCCATTCGGCGCAGGCGGTGCCATAGCCGACGCCCCGCGCGCCCATGTCGAAATGCCAGACGAACAGGACGTCGAGCGCGATGTTCGCCACGTTCATCACCACCTGCAGCGCCAGCGCGGCCCGCGACCGGCCCAGCCCGAACAGCCAGCCGATCAGCGCATAGAAGCCGAGCGCAGCCGGCGCGCCGAGGAACCGCGCTTCGACAAATTCGGTCGCCGGGGCATTGATCTCCGGACTGCCCGCGAGCACCGCGAACGCGGCCGGGATCAGGAGCAGCTGCGCCGCGAACAGGACAAGGCCCAGCGCGAGCCCGGCCGCCAGTCCGCGCACCAGCATCGCGCGGACCTCGTCGTCGTCGCGCGCGCCTGCCGCCTGGGCGGTCATGCCGGTGATCCCCATCCGCAGGAACCCGAAGCTCCAGAAGATCAGGTTGATCACCGTGGCGCCCAGGGCGACCCCGGCAAGCTCGGCGGCATTGCCGGTCCGCCCGATGACTGCGGTATCGACGAATCCGACCAGCGGCACGGACGCCTGGCCCAGCATGATCGGCCATGCCTGGGCAAAGATCGATCGGCGGGTCAGCGGCAGCGACGACATGGCGCGCGCTTACAGCCCGGCCGGCCGCTTCGCCAGCGTCCGGCATGGACATCACCCAGCGAGCGGCGCAAACCTGTCGCAGGAGACGCGGATGGCCGAGGCGAAGACCGTGCCGGGCGACGGGGATGTCGCCGCCTTCATCGACCGGGTCGAGGATCCGGTGCGGCGTGAGGATGCGCGCAGCCTGTGCCGGCTGATGGCCGGGATTTCGGGCCAGCCGGCCACGCTGTGGGGACCCTCGATCATCGGCTTCGGCCAGTATCGCTATCGCTATGACAGCGGGCGCGAGGGCGACACTTTCCGGATCGGCTTTTCGCCGCGCAAGTCCGAGCTCGTGCTGTACCTGACCGGCGCGACCGACGATGCGGGGTTCCTCGCTCGGCTGGGCAAACATCGCACCGGCAAGTCATGCCTGTACGTCAAGCGGCTGGGGGATGTGGACGCGGCGGTGCTCGATCGGCTGATCCGTCGCGCCCTTGACCGGGTGGACTCCGCCTATCCGTCCTGAAGCATGAAGTCGGTGCGGGCAGGCTCGCGCAGTTCGCGCTCGCGCTCGACCATATAGTCACGCGTCATCGGCAGCCCACGACGCGCGCGTGCGAACTGCAGCTGGTAGTTGACCAGTCCGCCATTGAAGAAGGCGACCATCGATCCGGCCAGGTAGAAGGTCCACATCCGGTAGAATCGCTCGTCATACAGCTCGACGATCGCGTCCCGAGCGGCGACGGTACGGTCGTACCAGTGGTTCAGCGTGTGGCCGTAATGCTCACGCAGGACCTCGACGTCGGTCATGAAGTAGCGCATGCCCTCATAGCCGCGCGCGATCTCCGACAGCGCCGGGATATAGCCGCCGGGGAAAATATACTTTGCGGTAAACGCATCGGTCACGCCCGGCGCGCCGGCACGGCCGATCGTGTGGATCAGCATCACGCCGTCCGCATTCAGCAACTGGCGGCACTTGGCGAAGAACGCGCGATACATCGGCGGGCCGACATGCTCGAACATGCCGACCGACACGATCCGATCGAAGGTGCCGGTGACGTCGCGATAGTCGATCAGCTCGAACTTCACCTTGTCCGACACGCCCGCCTCTTCGGCACGGCGGCGCGCGACTTTCAGTTGCTCCTCCGACAAGGTGACGCCCAACACCTCGGCACCGGTTTTCTCATGGAGGTACAGCGCCATGCCGCCCCAG
This sequence comes from Sphingomonas rustica, assembly GCF_039652585.1. Taxonomy (NCBI): domain Bacteria; kingdom Pseudomonadati; phylum Pseudomonadota; class Alphaproteobacteria; order Sphingomonadales; family Sphingomonadaceae; genus Sphingomonas; species Sphingomonas rustica. Next base: position 162,977 of record NZ_JBDIZK010000004.1, read on the forward strand.
CCGCAGCCGATGTCGAGCACCCGCATGCCGGGCTTCAGCGCCAGCTTGGCGGCGATATGCGCTTTCTTGTCCGACTGGGCCTGTTCCAGGCTGTTCGACGGATCGGTGAAATAGGCGCAGCTATATTGCCGGTCGACGTCGAGGAAGAGGTCGTAGAGGCGGTCCGAAAGGTCGTAATGATGCGCGACGTTGCGCTTCGACCGACGGCGCATGTTGATCCGGTTGAGCCGGAATACCACGCCGGAGACAGCGCGACGCAAAAGGCTCGGATCCAGATTGCCCGTACCGTCTTCCCAACGGTTGTTCGAGGTGACCAGCCACAGCAGGTCGCGGATATCGCCCTGCTCGATCGAGAGGCTGCCATCGAGATAGGCTTCCGCCGCACCGAGCGACGGGTCGCGCAGGATTTTTCCTTCGACGCCCTTGCCGATCCGGATCGTTACCGGAGCGATGGCGGGATCGGGCGCGCCGAACTCCATCGTGCGACCATTATGGTGAATGACGGTAAGCTGGCCCTTTTGAACGGCGCGGGCGAAAAACCGGTCTATAAGCGACATTTAATCGAGACGCTCCAGTACAGTATCAGCTCCCCCCCGGGGTAGATGCCTGTTCATCAGATGCCCGCATACCACTCATATCCGCTGCGGTCTTCCCATAAACCACCGCCGCCGCCGCCGATCCCGGCAAGGCTGGCGACCGCCTCGATCCGCATCACATATTTGGCGTGTTTGTAGCCCAGCTGCCGCTCGACGCGCAGGCGAACCGGCGCGCCGTGTCCCACGGTCAGCGGCGCGTCGTTCATCGCCCAGGCCAGGATCGTCTGGGGATGCCAGGCATCGATCAGGTCGATCGACTCATAATAGGGCGCGCCGCCGATCGCGTCGGCACAGTGGAAGACGATGAACCGCGCCGCGGGCGTCAGCCCCGCCAGGTCGAGCAGCCGGGCCAGGTGCGGCCCCTGCCACTTGCCGATCGCGCTCCATCCCTCGACACAGTCATGGCGGGTGATCTGCGCGCGCTGTGGCATCGATCGCAAATCGGCCAGCGACAGCGACAGCGGGCGGGCGACCAGCCCGTCGATCGTGAGCCGCCAGTCGGCGAAGCGGCTTGCGACATGTGCGGCATAGTCGGGCGTGCCGGGGTTCGCCGTGCCGTTGACGCGGAAGCGCGGGCTCATCTGATCGGCGCGAAACTCGCGCGCCAGGCTGGTCCGGTCGAGCACCGATCGCTGGAGAAACCGGTGCGCGTCATCGCCGCGCGCCAGCACCGACTGGACCGTCGGGCTGCGCACCGCCGCGTCGCACCCCGCCAGCATCCCGCCTGCCCCGGTCACCAGCAGCGATCGGCGAGAGATCCTCATTCGGGCACCCGCCACCAGCCGGTCACCATCGATCGCACCTCGTTGAAGGGTCCGGCCAGGATCACCAGCGTCAGATGAACGACGATGAAGCCGCTCGTCAGCGCCATTGCGATAAAGTGAACCGACCGCGCCGACTGGCGGCCGCCGAACAGGTCGGTCAGCCACGGCCACGCGGCATCCATGCCCGGCGACAGCGCCAGCCCCGACAGGATCAGCAGCGGCAGCAGGACGAAGATCACGCCGACATAGCTGAGCTTCTGGAACAGATTATAGGCCTGAGGCCGGGCGGGATCGTGAAAGCGCAACTCCCAATGCGCCTTCAGGTCGGCGCGGACATGCGCCGCGGACAAGTCGCGACGGCGGATGCGCAGGTCGCGCTGGATATGGCGGTTGACCAGGCTCCCGATCATGTAGATCGCCAGCGCGAACGCCAGCACCAGCGCGAAGAACAGGTGCCAGTGACGCGCGATCGCAAGGCTGTAAGTCGAGGGCAAAGTCACGAACCAGGGAAAGCGCGGCAGCTCGAGCCAGGCGGCATCGAAATTCGCGCCATACTGCCCCCAATAGAGCCGGGGATGGGCATTGAAGATCATCAGCCCGCTCGCGATCATGATGATCACCGTCACCGCGTTGATCCAGTGCCAGATCCGGGTGAACGGACCATGCCGGTAGATGCGCTGCGGCCCGGTCGGCGCATCGTCGGTTCGAGGCGGGGCGGCAGGCTCCATGATGCGCTTGTAGCGTATCAGGAATAGGCACGCACGAAGAAGACGAGGGTCGTCGCGCCGGTGACCCGCAGGGTCCACGCACGGACCAGGCCATGGGGCAACCGCTTGCCGATCCGCGCGCCGATCACGCCGCCCAGGATCGCCCCGAGCAGCATCGGGATGCAGAACGCCCATCGCACGACCCCGGCGGCTGCGAAGATGAAGGCGGCGGCCAGGTTCGACACCGCCAGCATCAGCGTCCGGATCGCAAACAGCGAGCGCGGATGCGCACCGGCGAGCAGGCCATAGGCCGCAGTCGTCATCAGCCCCACGCCGCCGCCGAAATAACCGCCATAGACGCCGAGCATCCCCTGGGTGACCATCAGCGTGCGGCGGCCGATCACGACCCGGGCCCGCAGCCATTCCGACGCCTTCGGCCCGAGGGCCATCGCGACGAAGCCGGTCAGCAAGAGCCAGGGGATGATGACGTCGAACGCCCGGCTGGGCGTCAGGACCAGCAGGATGCTGCCGATCAGCCCCGCGACGAAGGTGATCGCGACCAGCAGCCGTACCGGCAGGCCGCCCACCGGCTCGAGCTCGTCGCGAAACTCCCACGCGCTTGCCGCTGCCCCCGGCAGCAGCGCGACGTTCGATGTCGCATTGGCGATATTGGCGGGAAGCCCCAGCCCGATGAGCGCAGGCAAGGTCGCGAAGGTGCCGCCGCCGGCAAGCGCGTTCATCACGCCGCCGACCAGCCCCGCGCCCGCCGCGAGCAATGCCCCTTCGATCCAGTCCCCCGCCACCCCCGGCGTCTAGCCGAAGGGCAGGAGATGGCGAAAGGGAAACTCGGTGCTGCCCCAATGGGACACATAGACGTGCGGCGCCGACAGCAGGACGCTGAACTGGCAACGCGGACGGATCGCCTGAAGCGCGCGATACTGCGCCTCGGTCAGCCGGCTGTTGCGCAGCCGGATGCCCCGGGCCCGCTCCATCACCGGCGAACGGAATAGCTGCTCGAAATCCTCATATGGCGTCGAATCCCACTCGGGATCCTCGGCCGGCTTGGTCGACATCCACGGCGCATGCGAATCGGTGAAGTCGATGAAGCCCAGTTCGGGAAGGCGCGTCGCACCGGCTATGTGACCGATGAACCCGCGCGTGCGCCAGTCGCCCCCGGTGCGGATGGCCCGCAGCCGCGGCAGATCGAGATCGAAGAATGCGCGCTCGGGCGCCTGGGGCAGCGTCAGGGTGCGCACCCCCGGCATCAGCGCGATCAGGCCGGGCAATTGGTCGTCCTCCACGCAGCTCTGATTGTGATCGCCGGGATCGGAGATTTCGATCTGCAGCTCGGCGAGGCGCGAGAAATCGGGCGCCGCGTCGATCAATGCAGCGAAGTCCCAGGTCTTGAGGCCGTTGGCGCCCTGGTCCGGCCCGCCGATTCGCAGCTGGACGATGTGCCGGGCAATGCCGGGTTCGGCCAGCACGCCCAGGAACGCGTCCCACCCGATATAGTCCGAGCCGCGATAGTCGACGGTCAGTCCGCCCCCGACATCGGCCACCGAAACGCGCGGGCACAGCAGGTCTGGTTCGGACAGCCGCGCTGCACCGGCGGCGTCCCCGTCTTCCGCGTCCTCGGCCGATTCGACGTTCAATTCGGCCTGGAACTGGCGAAACCGGAACAGCGCATCGTCCAGGGTCCGCATCATCCCAGCGCGGCCTGCTTCTCCGCCGCCAGGCGATCGAGCTCGGCGCGGCTCTTCTTTTCCGCTGCCGTCTTCAGCTGGCCGCAGGCCGCATCGATGTCGCGGCCGCGCGGGGTGCGCGTCGGCGCCGAGATGCCGGCCTCGAACACGATGTTCGAAAAGGCACGGATCCGCTCGGGCGTCGAACATTCATAGGCGGCGCCCGGCCACGGGTTGAAGGGGATCAGGTTCACCTTTGCCGGCAGGTCGTAGTGCCGCAGCAGCCGGACGAGTTCGCGGGCGTCGGCGTCGCTGTCATTCTTGTCCTTCAGCATCACATATTCGAAGGTGATGCGGCGCGCATTGTTGGCGCCCGGATAGTCGGCACAGGCCTGGAGCAGTTCCTCGATCCCGTATTTCCGGTTCAGCGGCACGATCTCGTCGCGCACTTCCTTGGTCACCGCGTGAAGCGAGACCGCCAGGTTCACGCCGATCTCTTCGCCGGCGCGCGCCATCATCGGTACCACGCCCGAGGTCGACAGGGTGATGCGGCGCTTTGACAAGGCGAGCCCGTCGCCGTCCATCACCAGCTTCAGCGCGTCGCGGACATTGTCGAAATTATAGAGGGGCTCGCCCATGCCCATCATGACGATGTTGGTCAGCATGCGGCCCTCGGGCTGGCTCGGCCATTCGCCGAGCGAATCGCGTGCCAGCATCACCTGGCCGACGATCTCGCCCGCGGTGAGGTTGCGCACCAGCCGCATCGTGCCGGTGTGACAGAAGGTGCAGTTGAGCGTGCAGCCCACCTGGCTGGACACACACAGCGTGCCGCGGTCCGCATCGGGAATGAAGACCATCTCGTAATCCTGGCCGTCCGGCGAACGGAGCAGCCATTTGCGGGTGCCGTCGATCGACACCTGCGCCTCGACCACGTCGGGACGGCCGATCACGAACCTTTCCTCGAGCCAGGGATGTTGCGCCTTGGCGATATCGGTCATTGCCGAGAACTCGGTGGCGCCGCGATTGTACATCCAGTGCCAAAGCTGCTTCGAGCGCAACTTCGCCTGGCGCGGTTCCATCCCGGCCGCCTCCAGCGCGGCGCGGATTTCCTCGCGCGGAAGTCCGATCAGATCGGTACGGCCATCGGCGCGAAGGCTGGGGGCCCGCGGGACCGGCACGGGATCGATGTGCCCGGGGATGGGCATGGGAGCGGCCGAAACTGTCTGCATGCAGGCGCACATAGGGGATTCGGCCGCACTTTTCCACCTCGGGCTTATCCGCAGCCCAGCGCGGTCAGCGTCGCCCGCATCGCCTCGTCGATGGGGGTATGCGGCTCCGCTCCCAGAAACGCGACCAGCGAGCGGTTGTCGAGCCGCACCGGATGGCGCCAATAGCCCTTCATCTCGATCATCTCGCGCATCGTCGGGTTGAACGGCGCGATCAGCGGCAGCAGACGCCAGGGCAGCCGGCGCACCGGAACCTGCCGCCCGACCGCCCGCCGGATCGCATCGGTGATGCCCGCGCCGTCCGCGTCCCACAATCCGGCGAAATGATATCGGGCGAAGCGCGGCAGATCCGCGTCGCGATCGATCAGCCGTGCGAACGTCTCCCCGACATCGGGGAGATAGGCCCAGGCATGGCCGACCCCGGGAAAGCCCGGCGAGAGGATCGACGTAACCGGCTTGCCGGGACGGACCATGCCCTGCGACAGCCAGCTGCTGCCCGGGCGCGGGCCGAAAAAATCGCCGGCGCGCAGGATGAGGCCGCGCACGCCCGACTCGTCGATCCGCGCCTCCATCGCCTGGCGGATCGCGCCCTTGCGGCTGCGCGGTGCCTGGCGACTGTCGGGATGCGCCACCGGTGTCGATGCCGGATCGTAATTATAGATGGTGCCGGGCAGCGCGAGCCGCGCATCATTCGCCCGCGCCGCCGCGATGCTGTTCTCCAGCATCGGCAGCACCAGCGTCGCCCAGTTGCGATACCCCGGCGGGTTCACCGCATGGACGATGGCGTCCACGCCCTGCGCCGCGTCCAGCACATCGCTGCCGACCATCGCATCGCCGATGCGCCAGTCGATCCCGTCGCCGCTGCGCGGGGTTCGGGTCAGCCCGCGCACCTGCCAGCCTCGCGCCACCAGCGCCCGCGCCGTCTCGCCGCCCACGCCGCCGCTCGCGCCCAGTATCAATGCCGTCTTCATGATCGTCGCCTCCATCCGAACGACGATATGCGCCTTCCATCGATGATCTAAAATTGACCATCGTTGACCATCAGCTAGTATGTAATTGATGAGTCTGTCCGACGATTGGGAACGCCAGCGCGCCTTTCTGGCGGTGCTGCGCGAGGGGAGCCTTTCCGGCGCGGCCCGGCTGATCGGCACTGCCCAGCCGACGGTGCGGCGGCGAGTCGAGGAGCTGGAGGCGAGCCTCGGGACCACCTTGTTCACGCGATCGCCGCTGGGCCTGCTGCCGACCGAGCGGGCACTGGCGCTGAGCGAGCATGCCGAAGCGATGGCACTCGCCGCAGAGGCGTTCGTCCGCTCGGCATCGGCGGGCGCCCGCGACGTCGCCGGCACGGTGCGGATCAGTGCCAGCGAGATCGTCGCGATCGAGGTGCTGCCCCCGATCCTGGCCGAACTGTGCAGGCACCACCCGAACCTCGCGATCGAGCTGAGCCCGAACAATCGAAACGAGGACATGCTGCGCCGCGAGGCGGATATTGCCGTCCGGATGGTCCCGCCGCGCCAGGACGCGCTGGTCGCCCGGCGAATCGGCACCATCCCGCTGGGGCTGCACGCCCATCGCGACTATCTGGCCGCCCGCGGCAGCCCTCGGTCACTGAGCGACCTGTCGCATCACGCCATCATCGGGGTGGAAAGCGATTCGCCGATCCTGCGCCAGCTTCAGCGCGATCATCAGATGGTCGCGCGCAGCGCCATGGCCTTTCGCAGCGACAGCGATCTTGCCCAGCTCGCCGTCATCCGCGCCGGCCTTGGCATCGGCATCTGCCAGGTGCCGATCGGCGCGCGCGATCCAAACCTGGTCCGCCTGCTGCCCGATGCGATGACTCTCGACCTGGAAACCTGGGTCGTCTGTCACGAGGACCAGCGCGGGGTGGCGCGGGTCCGCGCGGTCTTCGATGCGCTGGTTGCCGGGCTTCAGGACTATATCGGCCGCCCCCCGGCTTAGCCTTGGCGGCGAAGGCACCCCAGCGCCGCAGCATCGATCGCGGTCGCCGCGCCCTGGAGCGCATAGGTATCGGCGAAAGCGCCGCCATTGGTCCCCATCGTTTCGACGCTCATGCTGCGCCCCTGGCGGATCGCGGCGACGATCGCCAGGTCGGTGCGGGTGTCGGGCGCCCAGGCATCGCGCTCACCCGCCATCAGTTCGAACCGACGCTCGCCAACCGACAGCATGACGCGCGAGCGGGGGTTGCGCGTCCGGCTCAGCCGGATGTGAATCTGTCCGCGAACCCCGTCGCCCGGCCAGGTCGCGATGCTGGCAAAGGGCTGCGATGCGACGGCGGGTCCCACCGGACGCGCGATTGCGAAGCAGCGCCGCGGCGACGCGTCGCGAAATACGCCCCAGCCCTGAAAGATGCCGAGCGAGGTGCGTGCCTGGCCCTGGGGGACACCGGTCGCCATCATCGCGCCCAGGATCAGCGCGCCGATCATACCGCCGCGTTGGCCAGCGCCCCCTCGCCCCAGTGGACGATGCTTTCCTGCCCGCCCTCGATCATCGCGATCGAACCCTGTGGAAGATCCGGCGCGGCCGGGGCGCCGAATTGCGGCATCGCGGGCATGCCCGTCATCACCCCGCGCAGCACCCGGCTCGACATGCCGTGCATGATCACCAGCCGGTCGCCCGGATCGTCATCGGTTTCCGCCAGCCACGACGAGAGGCGCGCGGCGATCGAATCATACCATTCGCCGCCGGGCGCGGCGTGGCGATAAAGCTTGTGCTCGGCGTCGAGGAACCCCGACAGCTTGTCGCCCAGCTCGTGATAATAAAGGCCGCTCCACTCGCCCATGCCGATCTCGACCAGCCGGTCGTCGCGGCGCGCCTGATGCCAGTCGAGCTCGAGATATTCGCAGATCACCGCCAGCGTCTGCAGCGCGCGGCCGGCCGACGAGACCCACAATGTCAGCTTCGGCCGCGGCCCCAGCAGCCCGAGCAGCGCCTCGCCCATTGCCTCCGCCTGGCGGAATCCGGCGCGTGTCAGCGGCGTATGCGGGTGATCGCCCTGCATCCGCCGTGCGATATTATAGACCGTCTCGCCGTGCCGGGCGATGAAATCGCGGCCTTGGCGCGGGGTCGGTCTGAGGGGGTCGGGGGACACGGTCGGCATGGCCTCCATTTCAAGTCCCTGTGGCCGGAAAGCAACGCTTTTCCTTGTTTATCCAGCGTTCATGAAACTCGCCGCGAGAGTACCTAGTTACTGGTCCCGCCCAACCGAGTTCGGGCGTGTTCAGTACCAAGGAGTTCTTATGCGTATCGCTCTTATCACCGCTGCCCTGGCCGCCAGCACCGCGCTCGCAGCACCGGCCTTCGCCCAGGACAGCGCGCCGTTCACCGGCCCGCGCGCCGAAGGCGTCGTCGGCTGGGACCGCATCGATGACGGCGCCAATTCCGGCACCGAGGCAAGCGACGGCGTCGTCTATGGTGGCGCCATCGGTTACGACTTCCAGGCAGGCGGCGCCGTGATCGGCGTCGAAGGCGAAATCACCGGCTCGAGCAACAAGCAGCGCGCCCGCGGCATTATCGCACCCAATGACGAACTGAGCGTGGGTGCCGGCCGTGACCTGTATCTCGGCGCTCGCGTCGGCTTCCTCGCCGGCCCGAATGCGCTGATCTACGCAAAGGGCGGCTACACCAACGCCCGGCTCGAGAGCCGCTATACCAACGGCAACACCACCACCACCGTCGGCGAGAATGCGGACGGCTGGCGCCTGGGCGCGGGTGTCGAGTATCAGCTGAGCAACAACATGTATCTGAAGGGCGAGTATCGCTACTCGAACTACAGCCGCCTGGACAACAGCAACATCGACATCGACATCGACCGTCACCAGGTCGTCGGCGGCGTGGGCATCCGCTTCTGAGCCGATCGGGCGGCATCGGGCGGCGGCGCCGTCCCGATGTCGGCCGGAAGACTCGATGCAATGCACAAATTGCTGTGAATCGAAGGGTCGGGGCGCTTGCTCCGGCCCTTTTTCACGTTAGAGATTGTGAACTGATCAGTACCGCAGCGAGCGGAATGGGGCATCGCCCCGGGGGAACGTGATGAAGGCGACGATCGAACGCGCAACTTTGCTCAAGGGGCTCAGCCACGTCCAGTCGGTGGTCGAGCGGCGCAACACGATCCCGATCCTGTCCAATGTGCTGATCGATGCACAGCCCGGCGGCACCCTGCGCCTGATGGCGACCGATCTAGATCTGCAGATCGACGAGACCATCGCCGCGGCGATCGACCAGCCGGGCGCGACGACCATTTCCGCCCACACGCTGTTCGACATCGTGCGCAAGCTGCCCGAGGGCTCTCAGGTCGAGCTGAGCGCTGCCGAAGGCCGCATCGTCGTGACCGCCGGCCGCGCGCGCTTCACCCTGTCAACGCTGCCGCGTGACGACTTCCCGGTGATCGCCGAGGGCGAATTGCCGACGACGTTCGAGCTGCCGGCGGAGACGCTGAAGCAGATCATCGACAAGACCCGCTTCGCGATCTCGACCGAAGAGACGCGCTATTATCTCAACGGCATCTTCCTCCACGTCTCCGACGAATCGACCCCGGTGCTGAAGGCGGCCGCGACCGACGGCCACCGTCTCGCCCGCGTGACGGTCGCCCGTCCGGACGGGGCTGAATCGATGCCGGACGTCATCATCCCGCGCAAGTGCGTCGCCGAACTGCGCAAGCTGCTCGACGAGGTCGACGGCTCGGTCGGCGTCTCGCTCAGCAACTCGAAGATCCGGTTCGACCTGGGCCAGGCAATCCTGACCTCGAAGCTGATCGACGGCACCTTCCCCGATTATTCGCGCGTCATTCCGACGGGCAACGACAAGATCCTGAAAATCGACCCACGCAGCTTCATGGAGGGCGTCGACCGCGTGTCGACCATCGCCACCGAGAAGACCCGCGCGGTGAAGCTCGGCCTGGAGCGCGACAAGATCATCCTGTCGGTGACCAGCCCGGAAAACGGCGCCGCCGCCGAGGAAGTGCCGGGCGACTATGCCGCCCAGCCGTTCGAGATCGGCTTCAACAGCCGTTATCTGATGGACATTCTCGGCCAGATCGAAGGCGACCTGGTCGAGGTCCACCTGGCCGACGCCGCAGCCCCGACGCTGATTCGCGAGAACGACAAGTCGCCGGCGCTGTACGTGCTGATGCCGATGCGGGTCTGAAGATAACTCGGGGCGGCCGGCGCCGCCCCGTATCATTTTGCCAGAAACACCCAGTCGACGTGATCAGCGACGGGGTCGTATCGCGCAATGATCGAGTGCGGGTCCATCTCGCCTGTGAGACGAACCTCCTTGGCCGTCGCTCGCCCGAGTACAGCCATGAAATCCGCAAGCCGCTGCGCTTCGACCAATCCGTCGACCTCTTTCGGATCAATATCGAGCTCGACCTCGTCCGCCATAAAACAACAGCAATTCACTAGCTGTGGACCGAGTTGGTAGGAGGCACACACCGAGTGATTCGCCTGAAGCCGAAAAGCCTCCTCGACCAGCATCGGCGGAGCGACCACCTCCCCATCGACCGTGAACCGCAGCGGTTCCGGACCCATTGTCAAGATGCCCCAGACACTCGCCCAGTCTTCAAGCGATGCATTGAGGATGTAGATATCTCTGAGCGAGCCCTCCGGCTGGAAATGCGCAGCGATCTCTGACCAGTCCATGCGGCCCTTGTATCGGAAGAGCCGGGATGGTCACAACCGGGACCTTTGAGAGGCGCCGGGCGAAGCGCCGCCCGGCAATTCTTCAGACGTCGAGATTCGCCACGCTCAGCGCGTTCTCCTGGATGAACTCGCGGCGCGGCTCGACCACGTCGCCCATCAGGCGGGTGAAGATCTCGTCGGCGACGTCGGCCTGGTCGATCGCCACGCGCAGCATCGAGCGGTTCTGCGGATCGAGCGTGGTTTCCCACAGCTGTTCCGCATTCATCTCGCCCAGACCCTTGTAGCGCTGGATCGACAGGCCCTTGCGGCCCGAGGCCAGGATCGCATCGAGCAGCTGCGACGGGCGCGAGACCAGCACCTGACCCTTGGAGACGGTGATCGCTTCCTCGGCTTCGTCGCCGTCCACCGGCGCCTCGGCTTCGGTCGGGGCCCCCTTGGCGGAGACCAGCTTCGACGGCGTCAGATAGCTTTCGGCCTGCTCGACCGCCAGGGCGTGAAGCTTGCGCGCCTCGGCCGAGACGAGGAAGGGCGCCTCGACGATGTGGTGATCGGTCACGCCGCGCCAGCGCCGCTCGAAATGATAGCCGCCGTCGTCGGTGATTCGCGCAGACCAGCGTGCCTCGGTGTCCGCCGCGTCGAGGCGGTTGACGACCGTGACCAGGCTGGCGGTGCGTGCGTCGCGGCTCGCCTCCGGATCGAACCCGCGGCCCAGCGCGAGCGCCTCGATGATCGACGGGTCGTAGCGGCGCGGGACGTAGCGCATCAGGGTGCGCATGCGGCGGGCATGCTCGACCAGCTCGCGCAGATCCTGTCCGCTGCGGATGCCGCCCTGGGTTTCGAGGACGTTGCCGCCGACGCCGGCATCGACGAGATACTGGTCGAGGGCACCGTCATCCTTGAGATACACCTCGGACCGGCCCTTGCTCGCCTTGTAGAGCGGCGGCTGGGCGATGTAGAGGTGACCCGACTGGATGATCTCGGGCATCTGCCGATAGAAGAAGGTCAGCAGAAGCGTGCGGATATGCGCGCCGTCGACGTCCGCGTCGGTCATGATGACAATCTTGTGGTAGCGCAGCTTCTCGAGCTTGAAATCGTCGCGGCCGATGCCGGTGCCCATCGCCTGGATCAGCGTCCCGATCTCGCGCGACGACAGCATCCGGTCGAAGCGCGCGCGCTCGACATTCAGGATTTTGCCGCGAAGCGGAAGGATCGCCTGATAATGACGGTCGCGGCCCTGCTTGGCCGATCCGCCGGCCGAATCGCCCTCCACCAGGAACAGCTCGGACTTGGCCGGATCGCGTTCCTGGCAGTCGGCCAGCTTGCCGGGCAGCGAGGCGATGTCCATCACCCCCTTGCGCCGGGTGAGCTCGCGCGCCTTTCGGGCAGCCTCGCGTGCGGCGGCGGCGTCGATCACCTTGCCGATGATCGCACGTGCCGATGCCGGATTCTCCTCAAGCCATTCGGCCATCTTGTCCGCCATCAGGCTTTCCAGCGGCTGGCGCACCTCGGAGGAAACCAGCTTGTCCTTGGTCTGCGACCCGAATTTCGGGTCGGGCAGCTTGACCGAGACGATCGCGGTCAGCCCTTCGCGCATGTCGTCGCCCGTCAGGCTGACCTTCTCCTTCTTCAGCAGGCCGGACTTGTCGGCATAGCTGTTGAGGGTGCGGGTCAGCGCGGCGCGGAACGCGGCCAGATGGGTGCCGCCGTCACGCTGCGGGATGTTGTTCGTGAAGCAGAGGACATTCTCGTAATAGCTGTCGTTCCACTCCAGCGCGACATCGATGCCGATATCGTCGCGCTGGCCGCCGATCGCGATCGGATCGGGGAACAGCGGCTGCTTGTTGCGGTCGAGCCACTTCACGAACGCGGCGATGCCGCCTTCGTAGAACAGTTCGACTTCCTTGACCTCCTCGTGCCGCGCATCGCGCAGGAACAGCCGGACGCCCGAGTTGAGGAAGGCCAGCTCGCGATAGCGATGCTCGAGCTTCTCGAAATCATATTCGGTGATCTTGAAGGTCGACGGGCTGGCGAGGAAGGTGACGCGCGTGCCCTTCTTCCCCTCTGCCGGGCCGATCACCTTCAGCGGCGCCTCGGCATCGCCGTGGCGGAAGCGCATGTAATGCTCCTCGCCGTCGCGCCAGATGTTCAGGTCGAGCCATTCGCTGAGCGCATTGACCACCGACACGCCCACGCCGTGCAGGCCGCCCGACACCTTGTAGGCATTGTCGTCCGAGGTATTCTCGAACTTCCCGCCGGCATGGAGCTGGGTCATGATGACCTCGGCTGCCGACACGCCTTCCTCGGCATGGATGCCGGTCGGGATGCCGCGGCCATTGTCCTCGACCGAAACCGATCCGTCGGCGTTCAGTTGGATGATGATGCGGTCGCAATGGCCGGCCAGCGCCTCGTCGATCGCATTGTCCGACACCTCGAACACCATGTGGTGGAGGCCCGAGCCGTCATCGGTGTCGCCGATATACATGCCCGGACGCTTGCGCACCGCATCCAGGCCCTTGAGGACCTTGATGCTGTCGGCGCCATAGCTGTTCGAATTGGGGGTATTTTCGGGCGTGCTGGAATCGGTGGTTGCCATGTCGGGCATATAGGTACGACCGTCACGAAACGGAAGCAAAATGCCGCATTCCGGGGCGCGAATCGGGCGGAAAACCGCGCTAGAATGCCAGGGTGAAGTCGATCATCGCCCGCGGCGCCGACAGCGTGGGATTGCCGCTGTTCTCCGCCCGCAGGCGCAGCCGCGAATTGGGCGACAATTGCACCGCGGCGGGCCCGAAAGCGCGCTGTTCCTCGGGCGAATCGAGCGGCTTCAGCCGGTCGGCGTCGGGGCGCTGCGCACAGACGGTGATCGCGTCGGGATCGATGACGCAGCGCGGGCTTATCCGGGTGTCGAAACGGCGCGGGGCAGCCGGGGTCGCCCTATCATCCGCAGGCGGGCCGGAGACATCCTGAAGCGCAAGCACAAGCAGCATGGCAAGCATGGACACCTCGGGTTCGAGCGACCCGGGATGATTACATGCTGCCGCTCAGGGCACCAGCATCGATCGAAGGTTCGAAACCCTGTTGGCCAGATCCGCGGCGTTGTTCTGGCCCGGCACAGGCGCGATAGAAAGGCCGGGCGCGGGCGCCGCCTTCGTGGCGATCGTGGTTCCGGTCAGCGTTGCGGCTGCGGCCTCTCGCCCCGGTGCAAGCTGCGCGAAGCGGCTCGCCAGCACCGGCCCCCATTGCCCGTACCGCCTGTGCGCTACGCGCATTCAGGTCGACCAGCGGCACGTCGAGTCGATCGCCACCTTGCGGATCGCCGCCGACCACGGCGTCAGGTCGCGCTCCAGCCTGTCAACGACAAGCAAAAGAAAGGGGGCCGAAGCCCCCTTCCCGCGTTCGATCAGGCTGCGGCCTTGGCGCGGCTCGCCTTCTTGCGCTCGTGCGGATCCAGGAAGCGCTTGCGCAGGCGGATCTTCTTCGGCGTCACCTCGACCATCTCGTCGTCGTCGATATACGCGATCGCCTGTTCCAGCGTCATCTTCTTCGGCGGGGTCAGGCGGACGGCGTCGTCCTTGCCGCCCGACGCGCGGAAGTTGGTCAGCTGCTTCGCCTTCATCGGATTGACCTCGAGGTCGTCCGTCTTGGCGTTCTCGCCGATGATCATGCCCTCATAGAGCGGCTCGCCATGTCCGACGAACAGGATGCCGCGCTCCTCGAGCGGACCCAGCGCATAGGACTGCGCCTCGCCCGAACCGTTCGAGATCAGCACGCCGTTCTTGCGGCCCTCGATATTGCCCTTGTGCGGGCCGTACTTCTCGAACAGCCGGTTCATGATGCCGGTGCCGCGCGTGTCCGACAGGAACTCGCCATGATAGCCGATCATGCCGCGCGACGGGGCGCTGAACGTGATGCGGGTCTTGCCGCCGCCCGACGGGCGCATGTCGGTCATCTCTGCCTTGCGAAGGTTCATCTTCTCGACGACCGAGCCCGAATGCTCCTCGTCAACGTCGATGATGACCGTCTCATACGGCTCTTCGCGGCCCCCCTCGCCTTCGCGAAACAGCACGCGCGGACGGCTGATGCCCAGCTCGAAGCCCTCGCGGCGCATCGTCTCGATCAGCACGCCGAGTTGAAGCTCGCCGCGACCGGCAACCTCGAAGCTGTCCTTGTCGGCGGCTTCGGTAACCTTGATCGCGACGTTGCTCTCGGCTTCGCGGAACAGGCGGTCGCGGATCATGCGCGACGTCACCTTGGTGCCTTCGCGGCCCGCCATCGGCGAGTCGTTGACGGCGAAGCGCATCGACAGCGTCGGCGGATCGATCGGCTGCGCCTGGATCGGCACGCTGACCGAGGTGTCGGCGATGGTGTTCGACACGGTCGCGACGGTCAGGCCGGCGAGACTGATGATGTCACCCGCCTGTGCCTCGTCGACCGGTACGCGGTCCAGGCCGCGGAACGACAGGATCTTCGACGCGCGGCCCGTCTCGATGACGTTGCCGTCCATGTCGAGCGCGTGGATCGCCTGGTTGACCTTGACCTTGCCCGAGGTGACGCGGCCGGTAAGGACGCGGCCCAGGAAGTTGTCGCGGTCGAGCAGCGTTACCAGGAAGGTGAACGGCGCGTCGACGTCCAGCGCCGGCGGCGGCACATGATCGACGATCTTCTGGAACAGCGGGGTCAGCGTCCCCTCGCGCAGCGTCGGATCCTCATTGGCATAGCCGTTGCGGCCCGAGGCGTAGAGCACGGGGAAGTCGAGCTGCTCGTCGGACGCATCGAGCGAGACGAACAGGTCGAAGACCTCGTCCAGCACTTCCTGGATGCGCTCGTCCGGACGATCGACCTTGTTGACGACCACGATCGGACGCAGGCCGAGGGCCAGCGCCTTGCCGGTCACGAACTTCGTCTGCGGCATCGCGCCTTCGGAGCTGTCGACCAGCAGGACGACGCCGTCGACCATCGACAGGATGCGCTCGACCTCGCCGCCGAAATCGGCGTGGCCCGGCGTATCGACGATGTTGATGCGGATGCCTTCCCAATCGATCGAGGTCGGCTTGGCAAGGATGGTGATCCCGCGCTCCTTCTCGAGGTCGTTCGAGTCCATCGCGCGCTCTTCGACGCGCTGATTGTCGCGGAACGTCCCGGACTGACGGAAAAGCTGATCGACGAGCGTGGTCTTGCCATGATCGACGTGGGCGATGATCGCCACGTTGCGAAGGTTCATGTGTGTTTCCTGGAAAAGGTTGGCGCGCCCCTACAGGATTTTGTGCATTGCGGGAAGCCGGGTAATTGTCCCATGCGTTCCGCACCGAACCGGAGACCCCTGCGACATGACCGAACCGCTGAAGATCCATGTCGTCATCGGCTCGGTGCGCGAAGGGCGAATGGCCTTGCCGGTCGGCAACTGGGTCGTCGAACAGTCCGCCGGGCGCGACGACATCGCCTGCGAGCTGGTCGACCTGAAGACCTGGGACCTTCCCTTCTACCCTCATGCCAGGCCGCCCTCCTCGGGCGACTATTCGGACGAGAAGCAGGCAGCCTGGGGCGCGAAGGTCGCCGAGGCGGACGGCTATATCCTGATCGCGCCCGAATATAATCACGGCATCCCGGCGGTGCTGAAGAACGCGCTCGACACCGTTTACCGCGAATGGAACCGCAAGCCGGTCAGCTTCGTCGCCTATGGCGGGCTGGGCGGCGCGCGATCGGTCGAGCAACTGACGATGGTCGCGCGCGAGCTACAGATGGCGCCGCTGGAAAGCGCGCTCCACCTGATGGGCGTGTGGAACCGGCGCGACGGAGACCGGCTGGCGGCGGACGAAGCCGACGATCGCCGCCTCCGCCGGCTGTCCGACGAACTCGTCTGGTGGGGCCGCGCGCTGGCGACCGCCCGCCGGGCAGGCTAACCGCGACCGAAGCGATGACAGAAGGACCAACGGCATGAAGCGCATGGCAATTCTGGCGACGGCGCTGCTGCTCGCTTCATGCGGCGGCAAGACCGTCAGCCACAGCATCTCGGCGGTGATCGAAGCCGATCCGGCGGCGGGCAATGCCCTGCTCACCTGCCGCGAATCGAGCAGCGGCAGCTGCCACGTCCTCTTCGTTACCGGCAAGCAGTTGGCACGGGTCGAGGCCAGGGTCGGCGCGACCGCGACCGCCGGCGGGCTGAGCGCCGACACGCAATTCTGCCTTCAGGAGAATGCGCCACAAAATGGCTGCCGGCTCCAGCCGCTGGTGAAGGGCGAGCAGATCGTGCGCAGCCAGGCAACCTATCGCGAATAGGCCCTTGCCCGCATTGCCCTTGCGCCGATATCCAAGTGTATTACATTACCGATACACTTGATGCTGCCGCGAAGGCCGTTAGAGGTAAGGGCGACAGTCCCAGGAGGTTTTGAATGGCGAGCGTGACGCAGGTGGCCGAAGCGGATCTGGTACTAACGCCGCCCGAGCCCGTTTCGGCGGTCAAGCCGGAAAAGGCAGCCGGTCTGGTACCGGTCGACGACAGCAAGAAGACCGAATTGCAGGCCCGGGTCGGCCAGTTCATCGACGATCTGATCGCGCAGGACGTGAACTCGCCCGAATTCGGCAAGCGCGTCGACGCGATCACAGCGATGGGCTCGAAGGAAATCCGCGAGGCGTCGAGCCAGTCGAACCGGTTCCTCGACCGGCCGGTGACCGCGATGGACAAGGACACCGGCGTCGGCGCCGACCTGCTCCAGCTGCGCCGGACCGTCGAGGATCTCGATCCCAGCAAGAACGGCAAGCTGATCGGCGGCAGGGGCGGCTTCCTGTCGAAGATCTTCGGCGGGGGCGGGCTGACCGACTATTTCCGCAAATACCAGTCGTCGCAGACGCACATCAACGGCATCCTCAAGTCGCTGTCCAACGGCAAGGACGAGCTGCTGATGGACAATGCCGCGATCGACACCGAACGCGCCAATCTCTGGGCATCGATGGGCCGGCTCGAACAGATGATCTATCTGTCTAAGGAGATGGATACCCGGCTCGAGGACAAGGCGAACGAGCTCGACCACACCGACCCGGCCAAGGCCAAGGCGATCCGCGAGACCGCACTGTTCTATGTCCGCCAGCGGACCCAGGACCTGCTCACCCAGATGGCGGTCACGGTTCAGGGCTATCTGGCGCTCGACCTGGTCAAGAAGAACAATGTCGAACTGGTGAAGGGCGTCGACCGCGCCTCGACCACCACCGTGTCGGCGCTGCGTACCGCGGTCACCGTCGCCCAGGCGCTGAACAACCAGAAGCTGGTGCTCGACCAGGTGACGGCGCTCAACACCACGACCGCGAACCTGATCGATTCGACCAGCAGCCTGTTGAAGAGCCAGTCGGCCGCGATCCACGAACAGGCCGCCAGCTCGACCATCCCGGTCGAGACGCTGCAGCGCGCATTCCAGAATATCTACGACACGATGGATGCGATCGACACGTTCAAGCTCAAGGCGCTCGACAGCATGAAGAGCACGGTCACCGTGCTGTCCAACGAGGTCGAGAAGTCCAAGGGCTATATCGCTCGCGCAGAGGGTGCGGCGAAGAACCAGGTCTCCGGCCCCGCCGACACCTTCAAGCTGGAGGCGATGTAACCCCGCATGCCGACCGACGTCGACCGCGAACTCGCCCGGGCCGAGGCCCTGCTCGACCGCACGCGGGACCGCCATGTCTCGCAGCGCAGCCGGCGGACCAAGGAAGTCGAGTTCGCGAAACGCGTCGGCCGGATCGCCGCCGCCGACGCACTGATCCTGGTCGGCGCGATCGTGCTGGGGTTCATCCTGCCGAACGGTATCGGCTTGTTCGGCGCGCTGGGCGTGGCGCTGCTGCTGATCCTGACGACGATCTTCTTCGCTGTCTTCCCCCTTAACGTGCCACCGACCGCCGAAGCACTCGCCCAGGTGCCGCTCAAGGCGCTGCCGGCCACGACGGAACGCTGGCTGGAAACCCAGCGCCCCGCCCTGCCCGCGCCGGTGCGCACGCTGGTCGATTCGATCGGGGTGAAGCTCGAGACGCTGACGCCGCAACTGGCGACGCTCGACGAAGGCACCCCCGCGGCGGCCGAGGTGCGCAAGCTGATCGGCGAACAGCTGCCCGAACTGGTCAAGGGCTATGCCCGCGTCCCCGAACCGCTGCGCAAGGTCGAGCGCAACGGCCTCAGCCCCGACCAGCAACTCGCTCAGGGCCTGCAGCTGATCGACGACGAGATTGCGGAGATGACCACCCAGATCGCCCAGGGCGACCTCGACGCGCTCGCGACCCGCGGCCGCTATCTCCAGATCCGCTACCGCGACGAGGACGCGCCGGCCTGAATTCTGTCCGCCGAAGCGCGTTAGTCGGATGCGATCGCCGCCAGATGCGCATCCCAGTCGCCGCAGCGCCGATCGAACGCCCGCGCCAGTTCGCCCAGGCTGACTGCGCAAAGTCGCGCGACCAGCAGCGCCTCGGCCTGCGCCAGCGCATCGGCGACCGCTTCGTTGACCACCTGCTCCACGGCACAGGACGGGTTCGAATGCTCGTTGCCGATCGCGAACACGCGCGGGCCGCCGACCGCACGGTGCACGTCGAGCAACGTGACCGTGTCCAGGTCGCGCGCGATCGCCCAGCCGCCGCCATGCCCCTTTTCCGAGCGGACATAGCCGGCGTCGCGCAGCCCGGCCATCGTGCGGCGCACCACCACCGCATTGGTCTGGAGCATCTTCGCGATCCGTTCCGACGTCATCGGCCCTTCGTGCCGCGCCATGTGGAGCAGCACGTGGAGCATGCGGGAGAGGCGGCTGTCGTTGCGCATGCGCCCGGATATTCGCTGCCGCACCGGACTTGGCAAGAGGAGCAGAGCCGCGCGCGGACCCCCGCTGAGTCGCGCTGATCGCGGTGGCGATGCGTTAGCGTTCGATCGCCGTCAGTGCCCGCTCGCGCAGCCGCTCGACCGCCGCCCGGTGGATTCCGGGAACGCTCGCCAGCACGCCGAAGGCCTCGGCGTCGGGCGAGTTGAAGCTCAGCGGCTCGCCCAGCGCGTCGCTGACCGCCGCACCGCTTTCGCGGGCGATCAGGATCGCCGCGGCGATGTCCCATTCATTGCCCCAGCGCAGCGATGCCACCAGATCGGCCTCGCCGGCCGCGACCATCGCGATGCGCAGCGCGATCGAATTGGGCTTGGTCACCGCGACCAGGTCCGAATCGACGCGGGGAAGCTGGTCGGCGGGCACCCGAGCCCCGGCCAGGACCTCGCGGCGCGCCGCGGCGATCTTCGCGCCGTTGCGCCGCGCGCCCAGTCCCATTTCCGCGACCCAATGTTCGTTGCGCGCCGGGGCATCGAGCACGCCGATCACCGGATAGCCGCGCTCGACCAGCGCCACCGCAACCGCCCATCCGGTGCGGCCGCGGATATAGTCGCGGGTGCCATCGATCGGATCGACCACCCACACCCGCTCGCGCCCGAGGCGTTCGGCACTGTCGACGGTTTCCTCGGACAGCCAGCCGGCATCGGGCGCCAGCGCCATCAGCTGGTCGCGCAGGAACGAATCGACCTCCAGATCGACTTCGCACACCGGGCTTCCCGGCACCTTTTCCCAGCGCTTGAAGTCCGTGCGCCAGCGCGACATCGCCAGCCGTCCGGCTTCGGCAGCGATCGACGCGACCCGGGCGCCCAGCTCAGTCACCGGCGATCGTCATCCCGTCGATCCGCACGGTCGGCGCGTTGATGCCGTAACGATGCTCGAGGTCGTTGGCCGGCACCAGCGCGCGGAACATGTCGCGCAGATTGCCGGCAATGGTGATCTCCGACACCGGGCGGGTGATCTCGCCCTTCTCGATCAGGAATCCGGCGGCGCCGCGCGAATAGTCGCCGGTCAGCCCGTTCACCCCCTGCCCGATCAGTTCGGTGACCAGGATACCGCGATCGATCTCGCCGATCAGGGTTTCGGCGGGGATCAGCCCCGCCTGCATATACAGGTTGCTGGGCGACGCGCCCGGCGCGCCCGCAATCCCGCGCGAGGCATGACCGGTCGGGTCCATGCCAAGCTGGCGCGCCGCCGCACTGTCGAGCAGCCAGGTCTCGAGCATGCCATTGTCGATGATCGAACGCGGCAGGACCGGCAGGCCCTCGCCGTCGAACGGGCGCGAACGCAACCCGCGCGGGCGGTGCGGATCGTCGCAGATGGTCACGCCCTTGGCGAACACCTGCTCGCCCAGTGCATGGAGCAGGAAGCTGGTCTTGCGGGCGATCGACGCGCCGGTGATCGCGCCGACCAGATGGCCGAGCAACCCGCCAGACACCCGGCGGTCGAACACCACCGGCATCGCCCCGCTGGCGATCCGTGCCGGGTTGAGCCGGGCGACGGCGCGTTCGCCGGCCCGGCGACCGATGGTCGAGGGCGCTTCCAGCGCGGTGGCATGGCGCGCCGAATGCCAGGCGCTGTCGCGCTCCATTCTGCCGCCTTCCCCCGCCAGGACGCTTGCCGAGATCATGTGGCTGGTGAGCGAATAGGCGCCGGCAAAGCCGTGGCTGGTGGCAAGTGCCGTCACCGATGCGCTGGCCGACGCGCTGCCGCCCTCGCTGTTGGTGACGCCCGCCACGGCGCGGGCCGCATCCTCGGCCTCGAGCGCACGGTCGCGCAGATCCTCCGGCCTCGACTCCCGGCCATCGTCGAGATCGAGCAGAGGAGGACTGCCGTGCAGCAACCGCGATTCGGGCGCCAGGCCGGCCCAGGGATCCTCCGGCGCTTCGCGCGCCATCGCGATGACCCGCTCGACCAGCGCATCCATCGAATCGGACGCCAGGTCCGAGGTCGAGACGCTGGCCGACCGGGTGCCGACGAACACCCGCAGTCCCAGTTCCTCGCTCTCGGACCGCTCGACATCCTCGAGCGCTCCCATGCGGACCGACACGCCCAGCTGGCGGTCGGCGATCATTACTGCATCGGCGGCATCGGCGCCCGCGCGGCGCGCACGCCCGACAATATCGGAAACCCGCTCGCAGGCCTGTTCGGTGGTCAGCATCACCGGGACTTAGGTATGCGGGGGCGCAGGGTCAAACCGTCTGCCCCACGACGAAGCATGCGGCAAACATCAGCAGCCCGGCGTAACGGTTCGCGCGGAACCGACGAAGCGCACCGGCGCCGTCCCGCGGCTGCAGCGTCGCGACCTGCCATGCGAGGTGACCAGCGACCGGCAGCAGGGCGACCAGCGCCAGCGCCTCGGGCCGCAACTGCCAGATGGCGGCGCCCCAGAGGATCAGCGCCAGCAGGTAGAAGCCGGCGACACCGGGGCGCACCCCGCTCCCCAGCCGCCGCGCCGACGACCGCACCCCGACCAGCGCATCGTCCTCGACGTCCTGAAGCGCATAGATGGTGTCATAGCCGATCACCCAGAAGATCGAGCCGGCATAGAGCAGCAGCCCGGGCGTCCAGCCCCAGTTGGCGGTTCCCGCCTGCGCCCAGGCGACCGGCGCCGCCCAGGAGAACACCATGCCGAGCCATGCCTGGGGCCACCAGGTGATCCGCTTCATGAAGGGATAGGCGGCGACCAGTGCCAGGCTGCCCAGCGCGACGATCGCGGCGGTCAGGCTCAGCTGCACCAGCACGACGAGGCCGATCAGGCACAGGAACACCAGCCACGCCCAGGCGGCCTTCAGGCTTACCGCACCGCTGGCCAGCGGCCGGCTGCGGGTACGGGCCACCTGCCGGTCCAGGTCGCGGTCGACGATGTCGTTATAGACGCAGCCCGCCCCGCGCATCGCGATGCTGCCCAGCAGGAACCACAGGATCAGGTCCCAGCGATCGATCGCGGCGCCAGCCAGCGCGATTGCCCAGGCACCCGGCCAGAACAGCAGCCACCAGCCGATCGGCCGGTCGAACCGCGCCAGCAGGGCAAATGGCCGCACCCGCGCCGGCAGCAGGCGGGTCAGCCCGCGATACTCGGTGTCGGGAACGATCTCGGGCGCTGCGTCGGTCGGAGCCATGGCCTGTCCTTCGCCCGCGACTGTCGCAGGTCAAGCTCTGAAACGCGTTGCAACATTCGGGAACAGTGTCGCGATCCGCCGCGGATAGCGCGTGGCCGTCATCGCTCGACTTCGGGGAACAAGATGCGTCACCTCGCCCTTTTCATGATCGCCCTTGCCACCGCCGGATGCGCTGCGCGCGGGGGTCATCCGGACTTCCATCGCTGGCCGCCGACGGGCGGGCCGGGCATGCCGCCGGAGGGTGCAGGCCCCGGAATGCGGCCGGGCGGCGGACTGTTGTTCGTCAGCCCGATGGGCGAACCGTTTCGCGCGCACCCCGGCGACACCCCACCGCAGGAACGCTGGTTCGCCGGCGCAGACCGCGACGGCGATGGCGCGATCACCCTGGCCGAGTTCGTCGCCGACGCGCAGCGCGTCTTCAGGCTGCTCGACCGCAAGGCGGATGGCGAGATCGATCCTGACGATATCGAGGCCTATGAGACCGTCCTGCTCCCCGAGATTCGCGTTGCCAGTGCCGGTGGAGGTGGCGGCCGCAGCGCGCCACGCGGTCCAGGCGGGCCAGGCGGCGGCCCCGGCGGTGGCAGCCCCGACGGCAGTGGCGAGCGAACCGGCAGCCGCATCAGTTCGCGTGGACCCGGAATGGGCGGCGGGAAGCAGGGCGCGGGCCGTTTCGGCTATCTCGACTATCCGCAGCCGGTGATCGCCGCGGATCGCAATTTCAACCGCGGCATCGACCCCGACGAGTTCACCCTGGCTGCGCGTCAGCGCTTCGCGATGCTCGACGTCAATCGCGACGGGAAGCTCGTGCGCGACGAACTGCCCAGGCTGAGGCCCGCCCGCGCAGGCGGACCGCCTCGCCGGCCGCCCGAATGAGCCGCCGCCTCGACGACCGGCGACGGGGTGACGCGGACGGTGCCGCGCGGTAAGCGGCGTCATGCCCGCTACCCCCGCCTGGCCGCCACAATCCACCCCCCGCCTGTTCGTCGACCAGCCGCTGGCGCAGGGCATGCAGGTCCGCATCGACGGCGGGCAGGCGCATTATCTCGTCTCGGTGATGCGGATGAAGGCGGGCGATCCGGTCAAGCTGTTCGACGATCGCAGCGGAGAATGGCTGGCCACCGCGGCGCAGATCAGCAAGCGCGACCTGATTCTCGATCTCGTCGAGCGGCTGCGCGAGCGGGAAGCGGTGCCCGACCTGTGGCTGTGCGCTGCGCCGATCAAGAAGGGGCGAATCGACTGGGTCGCCGAAAAGGCCTGCGAGCTGGGCGTCGACCGGCTGGTGCCGGTGCTGACCCGCCGAACCGTGATCGACCGGCTGAATCTCGACCGGCTGCGCACGCACATGATCGAGGCGGCCGAGCAATGCGGCCGCACCGCGCTGCCCCGGCTCGACGAACCGGTGAAGCTGGCCGCGCTGCTGCGCGACTGGCCCGCCGACCGCGCCCTGTTCTTCGCCGACGAGACCGGCGGTGCGCCGGCGCTGGAGGCGATGCGCGCAACGCCCGGCCCGGCGGCGATCCTGATCGGTCCCGAGGGCGGATTCGATGCGGCGGAGCGCGAGGCGATCCGCGCGCTGCCCACGGCCGTCGGCATCGCGCTGGGCCCGCGCATCCTGCGCGCGGAGACCGCGGCGGCCGCCGCCGTCAGCCTGTGGATGGGAGCCGCGGGCGACTGGTGACCGACCGGTACAGATTGGCTCTGGCGCGGTCATTCGGCCGCAGCTAAAGGCGCGACATGAGCACGAAGACCGTTTCAGACAGCAACTCTCCGGTCATCGAGCACCGCAGCCAGCTGATCGACTATTTCTCCGGCGGCGAAAAGCCGGTCGACCGGTGGCGGATCGGCACCGAGCACGAGAAATTCGTGTTCTCGACTGCCGATCATCATGCGCCCAGCTATGACGAGCCCGGCGGCATCCGCGACCTGCTGATGGCCCTGACCGAGTTCGGCTGGACCCCGGTCGAGGAGGGCGGGAAGGTCATCGCGCTGTCCGGCCCCGACGGCACGGTCAGCCTCGAGCCTGCCGGCCAGCTCGAACTGTCGGGCGCGCCGCTCGACAATCTGCACCAGACCTGTGCCGAGGCGGGGCGCCACCTCAAGCAGGTGAAGGCAGTCGGCGACCGGCTGGGCCTCAGCTTCCTCGGTCTCGGCATGTGGCCGGACAAGACGCGCGCCGAGCTGCCGATCATGCCCAAGGGCCGCTATCGCATCATGCTGGACCATATGCCGCGCGTCGGCAGCCTGGGTCTCGACATGATGCTGCGCACCTGCACGATCCAGGTGAATCTCGACTATGCGTCCGAAGCCGACATGGCGAAGAAGTTCCGCGTCGGGCTGGCGCTGCAGCCGCTGGCGACCGCATTGTTCGCCAACTCCGCCTTCACCGAGGGCAAGCCCAACGGCCTGCTCAGCTTCCGCTCGCACATCTGGTCGGACACCGATCCTGCGCGCACGGGCATGCTGCCCTTCGTGTTCGAGGACGGCTTCGGCTATGAACGCTATGCCGACTATGCGCTCGATGTGCCGATGTACTTCGTCTACCGCGACGGCAAATATATCGACGCCGCCGGCCAGAGCTTCCGCGACTTCCTGAAGGGCGAACTGCCCGCCTATCCCGGCCACAAGCCGACGATGGACGACTGGGCCGATCATCTTTCGACCGCCTTTCCCGAAGTCAGGCTCAAGACCTTCCTCGAGATGCGCGGCGCCGATGGCGGCCGCTGGGGCCGGATCTGCGCGCTGCCCGCCTTCTGGGTCGGGCTGCTTTACGACCAGGGTGCGCTCGACGCGGCTTGGGACCTGGTCAAGGACTGGGACATGAGCGCGCGCCAGGCGCTGCGCGATTCGGTACCGGCGCTCGCACTCGATGCCCCGGTGCCGGGCGGCCGCAAGCTGCGCGACATCGCCGGTCAGGTGCTCGACATCGCCCATGCCGGTCTGGCGGCGCGCGCGCGGCTGAACTCGTCGGGCGATAACGAGACGGGCTTCCTCGATCCGCTGCGCGAGATCGTGCGGACCGGCAAGGTGCCGGCGCAGGTCCTGCTCGACCGTTTCAACGGCGACTGGGCGGGCGACATCACCCGCGTCTATGACGAGGCGCGCTTCTGAGGCGCGGCCTCAGGCGCGTTCGCGCCTGCCGAACCCGCCGGCCGCCCAGGCACAGAAGCGCGGCACCGGCGCATTGCGCGTCATCCAGGCGCTGTATTCGGCATAGGCGGGGTCCATCCCCAGATGGCGCTCCTCGGTCTTGGCGCGCCAGAAATACACGCCGCTGACCACTGCCATCACGAAGCTGTTCGACGCCGCGTCGGACCAGCTTCCGGTGGTCGCGAGGAACGGCAGGGTCGAGAGCCACCAGAACGCATTCTTGGCCAGATAGGCCGGGTGGCGCGTCCAGGCATAGGGCCCATGGGTCAGCACGCCCCGGTGGGTCAGGTTCGAGAAGCGGATGCCGAACGCAACGGTCGCCCAGGCATAGATTCCGGTCAGCGCGACCAGTATCGTACCGATCCCGGCCAGGATCCACGGATGCGCGGCGAACCAGTAGCTCCAGTCCGCCGTGCCGGGATGATAGTTGAGCGGCCCGCCTTCGCCCATCAGCAGGAAGGGCGGGTAGCAGATCAGCGCCGCGGTCCATCCCACCGCATTGGGATTGGCGGTCCGGATGTGGCTGTCGAGCGGGCGGAAGGTCAGGATATAGCCCGCGGTCGCGAAGGCGACGTCGATCACGAACATGAAGGCGATGCAGTAATTGGCCAGCGCCACCGGATCGCCCGGCAGGCGCGACAGGTCCCAGCTGACGAATTCGCCGAACCCGGGCGGCACGATCGCGATCATGAAGGCCAGGAAGAAGCCCTTCACCGCCCAGCTGCGCAGATGGTTCCAGATCAGCGACCGGTCCTCGATCCGGCCGTTGCCCATCGCCCAGGTGCCCAGCGCCCAGGCCCCGTCGCGCGGCTCGACCAGGTGACGGTCGAGCCACAGCACATAGGGAATCGACGCAAGGAACAACCACGGCGCGATCGTCTCGAAACACCACATCGAGAAGGGGAAATTGGTGAACCGGTCGTCCCACCAGAAGCGGCAGCCGGCATAGATCACCGCCATCCCGCCCCAGGTCAGCCACAGTCCGGCCAGCTTGGTCATGCTGATCTCGCGCGTCTCGCGCCACGATCGGGCCAAGGCCCAGTCGATCCCGGTACTGGCATTGCGGTGCACCTTGTCGACGATCACCGACCATAGCAGCATCGGCACGCCGACCGCGGCGACATTGGCCAGCGCCGCAAAGGGCCCGTTCAGCTCATAATGCGACGCGACGACCAGCCAGGCGATCATCCCGGCAAGTCCGACCAACCCGACGGCGCCGCTCACCGCCGATCGGGGCCTGGGATCGGCCTTGGCCGTGCGGGCGAGTTCGGGATCGTGATACATCGCGGCGATGCTTAGGCGGCAATGGTTAGGGACCCGTGAACCCTGTTTGCCCCCTCCGCCGAGGTCGGAAATCCGCCAGAAACGTGCGCGGCTTTACTCGCCCGCTTCCGCCCGCCTATCTGCCCGGCATGACATGTTTCGAAAGGCCCCAGATGCGCCGTCTGTCCCTGATCGCCACGCTTCTCCTCGCCTCGGTTAGTCCCGCCCTCGCCCAGAATTCGGCGCCGCAGCCGCTGCCGATCGTCGACACGATCCCTGCGGCGCAGGACCGCCCCTATCCCGGCACGATGCTGCTCGACATCGACGCGACCGACACCCAGCGCGGCATCTTCCGCGTGAAGCAGACGATCCCGGTGGCGAAGGCCGGCCATATGGTGCTGCTCTTCCCCGCCTGGCTGCCGGGCGCGCACGCCCCGCGCGGCCAGATCGAGAAGCTCGCCGGGCTGAAGATCCGCGCGAACGGCAAGATCGTCCCCTGGACGCGCGACACGGTCGATGTGTTCGCCTTTCATATCGACGTGCCGGCCGGCGCGCGGAAGCTCGATCTCGACTTCCAGTTCATCTCGGCGACCGCACCGAACCAGGGCCGAATCGTCATGACGCCGACGATGCTCAACCTCCAGTTCAACTCGATGAGTCTCTATCCGGCGGGCTATTTCACCCGCCGCATCCCGGTGCAGGCGACGGTGAAATATCCCGCCGGCTGGACCGCAGCCTCCGGCCTTCCCGCCAAGGTCCAGGGGCAGGTCTACAGCTATGAGAAGACCGATTACGACACGCTGGTCGATTCGCCCGTCTTCGCCGGCCGCTATTATCGCGAATTCCCGCTGTCGCCGCGCGTCGACCTCAACGTCTTCGCCGACACGGCCGAGGAACTGAACGCCAAGGACTGGCAGATCGACCTGCACAGGAAGCTGGTCGAACAGACGGTCAAGGCGTTCGGTACCGAACATTATGACCATTACGAGTTCCTGCTCGCCATCTCCGACCAGATCGGCGGCATCGGGCTGGAGCATCATCGCAGCTCGGAAAACCAGGTCGAGCCGGGCTATTTCATCAAGTGGGACGACGGGCTGACTGACCGCAACCTGCTGCCGCACGAATATAGCCATAGCTGGATCGGCAAGTTCCGCCGCGGCGCCGACGCCTTCACCCCCGACTTCCGCACCCCGATGCGCAACAGCCTGCTGTGGGCCTATGAGGGGCAGGACCAGTTCTGGGGCTATGTCCTGGGCGCACGCTCGGGCCTGTTCACCAAGCAGGAGACGCTCGACGCGCTGGCCGGGATCGCCGCCAGCCTGGACAATCGCCCGGCACGCCAGTGGCGCAACCTGGTCGACACCACCAACGACCCGATCATCTCGGCGCGCCGGCCCAAGGGCTGGACGAGCTGGCAGCGATCGGAGGATTATTACAACGAGGGCCTGCTGGTCTGGCTCGAGATCGACTCGATCCTGCGCGCCCGGTCGAACGGCACGAAGTCGATCGACGATTTCGCCCGCGCGTTCCTGGGGCTTCGCGATGGCGACTGGGGCGTCGTCACCTATACGCTCGACGATGTCGCGCGCGGCCTGAACGATGTCGTCCCGTGGGACTGGAAGGTCTTCCTCTTGAAGCGCCTGACCGAGACCGGCGATCGCGCACCGCTCAACGGCCTGACCGGCAATGGCTATAAACTGGTCTTCACCGACACGCCCACCTCCTGGTTCAAGGCGGGCGAGAAATCGCGCAGCCAGACCGACCTCAGCTATGGCCTGGGGCTGGTGTTCGGCAAGTCCGGCGCCATCGCCGGCGTGACCTGGGACAGCCCCGCGTTCGACGCCGGGCTCGACCTGGGGGACGAGGTCGTCGCTGTCGCGGGGATGGCCTATTCGTCGGATCGCATCAAGGCGGCGGTGCGCGACGCCGCCACGTCGAAGGATCCGATCCGCCTGACGGTGAAAAGCGGCGATCGCTACCGCGAAGTGGCCATCGACTATCATGGCGGACTTCGCTATCCGCGCCTCGAAAAGACGGCCGAGGGAGAGGCTGGTCTGGACAGGTTGCTCGCACCGCGGTGACGCGGACGGGCATCGCCTCTAGCAAGGTAAGAAGATGCGCATCGACCTGATTCCTGTGGGCGACGATCCGCCGCACAGCCTGAACGTGATCATCGAAGTCCCGACCGGCGGGGAGCCGGTGAAGTATGAGTTCGACAAGGCGTCGGGGGCGCTGTTCGTCGATCGCATCCTGCACACGCCGATGCGGTACCCGGCGAATTACGGCTTCGTGCCGCATACGCTGTCGCCCGATGGCGATCCGCTCGACGCGCTCGTCATCGCGCGCTCGCCCTTCGTGCCGGGCTGCGTCGTGCGCGCCCGTCCGATCGGCGTGCTCAAGCTCGAGGACGAGGCCGGCGGCGACGAGAAGCTGGTCTGCGTGCCCGTCGACACCACCTTCCCCTATTATGCGGATGTGGGCGAGCGCCAGGACCTGCCCTCGATCGTGCTCCAGCAGATCGAGCATTTCTTCAAACACTATAAGGACCTCGAGTCCGAAAAGTGGGTTCGCATCGGCCAGTGGGGCGATGCCGAAGAGGCTCGCCAGATCGTCCTCGAGGCGATCCAGGCCGCGAAGAACGCCAAGGACGCATAAGTTCGATCGGCCCGGCGGGTTGCGCTCGCCGGGCCGATCATCCTTGTGGCGGACCGTTCGAAACAGGCCTAGCGTGGCGCCATGGCCACCAAGAGCGAACCGCGCGGCATCGGCAATCTGATCGCCCCGCCGCGTTTCCTGCTGTTCCTCCTCGTCGTCGCGATCGGCTGCTGGCTGGCCATTCCGCCGCTGGGGCTCCGGCACGGCGTCATGGCCGGGTTCGACGCCGGCGCGGTCGCCTTCCTGATCGCCTTCAGCCCGCTGCTGTCGCACGAATCGGGCAGCATGCGCGCCTCGGCACGCCGCAACGACGCGAATCGCGTCGTGCTGCTGCTGATCACCAGCGCGGTCAGCGTCGTGATCCTCGTCGCCATCGCCTCCGAACTGATGCAGCGCCAGGCCCCGCATCCCACCTCGCTGGTGCTGATCGTCGGCACGCTGGCGATGAGCTGGCTGTTCTCCAACCTGATCTATGCGCTCCACTATGCCCACATCTTCTACACCGCCGCGGACGGCGGCGACGAAGGGGGGCTGGAGTTTCCCAAGACGTCCGAGCCCGACTATTGGGACTTCATCTACTTCGCCTATTGCCTGGGCATGACCTTCCAGACCAGCGACGTGTCGATCACCAGCGGGCGGATGCGCCGGGTGGTCACGCTCCACTGCCTGGCGGCGTTCGTGTTCAACCTCGGCGTGATCGCCTTCACGATCAACGTGCTCGGCGGATCCTGACGCTCAGCCGCGCCTGCGTTTCGGCTTCTTCGGCGGCGCGCGCCGGCCCGCCTCGATCGCGAGCATCGCCCAGCGCTGCAGCGTGTCCGCATCGTCATAGACGTCGTCGGGTGCGCGGCGATAGTTCATGCTGGCCGTGCGCCCCTTCATCTCCACGGTGAAGCGCCCGCACCCCTCGGCGTCCCAGATCTCGTCGCTTTCCGCATCCGCCTTGAACCACAGCGAGTCGAACGCGACGATCGCGAACGCCACCCCGTCGGCATAGAGCGCCGCGCCGCCGAACAGCCGCTTGTGCGTGATCGTGCCCAGCGGCTCGGCCGCTTCCTTCACCCAGTCGATCAGGCCGGTGTCAGCGGCCATCGGCCAGACGGGCGATCGCGTCGCCCTCCATGCGCCAGCGCTCCCACCCGTCGACCGACGCCGCGCCGATAGAGCGGTAGAAGCCCTTGCCCAGCTCGTTCCAGTCGAGCACCGACCATTCCAGCCGTACGCCGCCGCGCTCGACGACCAGCGCCGCCAGCCGCGACAGCAGCGCCCGGCCCAGCCCCGACCCGCGCGCATCTGGCTCGACGAACAGATCCTCCAGATAGATGCCCGGCTTCCCCTCGAAGGTCGAAAAGGTCTGGAAGAACAGGGCGAAGCCCTTCGGCTCGCCATCCACCTCGCCGATGATCACCTCGGCCGCGGGATGCGCACCGAACAGGTGACGGCCCAGCGTGTCGAGGTCGAAGCGCACCTCGTGGCTCAGCTTCTCGTACTCGGCCAGCTTGCGGATGAAGTCCGCGACCAGCGCCAGGTCGTCCGGCGCCGCCGCGCGTATCTCGATCATTGCAGTCCAGCCTCCGCTTCCGGCGCGCCCGATTGCCGGCGCACCGCCATCAGGCATCCTGCGACGATCAGCAGCGTCCCTGCAACCGTTGCCGGGGTCAGCGGCTCGCCGAACCAGATCCAGCCCATCGCCGCCGCCCAGATGAACGCCGTATACTCGACCGTCAGCAGCACCTGTGCCTCCGCCCTGGCATAGGCCCAGGACAGAAGCAGCAGCGACGCGATCGCCAGCACCGCGGCACCGACGATGCCGGGCCAATGCTGCGCCGCCGGCACCGTCAGCAACCAGGGCGACGGGACCGCCAGCATGCCGAGGACGAACAGGTTCTGGAAGAACGCGATCTCCAACGGCCTGGCGATCTGTGCCTGGTGCCGCGCCACGACCAGATTGACCGCATAGAAGATCGCCGAGACCAGGATCGCGCCCATGCCCAGCAGCGTCTCGTGGCTGTGCGTCCCGCCGATCCGACCGGCCACGACCACGCCGACCCCGGCCAGCCCCAGCAGCGACCCTAGGACCGATCGCCGACCGACCTTTTCCTTCAGCACCAGCGCCGCCAGCCCGAGCGCGATCAGCGGCGCGATGAACGACAGGGCGATCGCCTCCGCCAGCGGGACGCGCACGATCCCCCAGAAGAACGCCATCGCCATCACCGCGACCAGGATGCTGCGTCCGAAATGCACCTTCAGCGTCGCCCGCGACGGCAGGGTCGGACGCGCCAGCCCGTAGAGCGCCCCCGTCAGCGCCAGCGCCACCCCCAGCCGCCAGACGAGCATGTTGTAGGTCCCGATCCGGATCGACCCGGCCTTCATCACCGCGTCCATGACCGCATAGAGGGCGATGCCCGCGCATGCCGCCAGAAAGGCGGGAACGACCTGCGACCGGGCGGCCGTCATCGGCTGTCGCGACTGGCGGTGAGGAGGCGTGTCGCCCAGCGATCCAGGACGATCAGCAGGATGCCGCTCAACAGGATCGCGGCGGCAATCGCCGCGACCGGGGCGGCGATGTCGGGTCGCGCTGCCGCGATGCTGCCCAGCCGCAGCACGACAAGCAGGATCGCCACGATCGCGATCCGACGCAGCCAGGCGGCGGCCAGCCCCCAGCCGCCGTCATCGCCGTGCATCGCGACCAGCGCATAGCGCGCGACCATCAGCGCCGACACCAGGGTCAGCGTGTCGCCCAGTGCGGCGATCGGTTCGGATGCGGCCATGGCCGCCGCCTAGCGCGGCGCCCGGCGAAAGACGAGGGGGCTTATTCGGCCGCCTGCGTCGCCGCCTCGTTAGCGGCTTCGATCTCGGCCGCCTTGGCCTCGACCAGCCGGACGATGTGATTCACCATGTCGGCATCCTCGACATGATGGTCGGTCACGCCCGACAGATAGACCATGTGCTTGCCATTGCCACCGCCGGTGATCCCGATATCGGTTTCGCGCGCCTCGCCGGGGCCGTTGACGACACAGCCCAGCACCGACAGCGACATCGGCGTGCGGATATGCTGCAACCGCTCCTCCAGCGTCTGGACGGTGCGGATCACGTCGAACCCCTGCCGCGCACAGCTCGGGCACGACACCACGCGCACGCCGCGATTGCGGATGCCCAGCGACTTCAGGATCTCGAAGCCGACCCGGACCTCTTCTTCCGGTTCGGCCGAAAGGCTGACTCGGATCGTGTCGCCGATGCCGAACCACAGGAGCGAACCGATGCCGATCGCGCTCTTGACGGTGCCGCCGACGAAGCCGCCCGCCTCGGTGATGCCCAGGTGCAGCGGGCAATCGACCGCCTCGGCCAGCTGCTGGTAGGCGGCGACGGCCAGGAACACGTCCGATGCCTTCACCGCCACCTTGAATTCGTGGAAGTCGCGGTCCTGCAGCAGCTTGATATGGTCCAGCGCCGACTCGACCAGCGCCTCGGGACAGGGCTCGCCATATTTCTCGAGCAGGTCCTTCTCGAGGCTGCCGGCGTTCACGCCGATGCGGATCGCACAGCCATTGGCCTTGGCCGCGTTGACCACCTCGTTCACCCGGTCGGCGGATCCGATATTGCCGGGGTTGATCCGCAGGCAGGCGGCGCCGGCATCGGCGGCTTCCAACGCGCGCTTGTAGTGGAAATGGATGTCGGCGACGATCGGCACGCGCGAGGCGCGGACGATCTGCTTCAGCGCCGCGGTCGATTCGACGTCGGGACAGCTCACCCGGATGATGTCGACGCCGGCATCCTCGCAGCGCCGGATCTGGTCGATCGTCGCGCGCGCGTCGGACGTCAGCGTGTTGGTCATGGTCTGCACCGTCACGGGCGCATCGCCACCGACCGGCACGTTGCCGACCATGATCTGCCGCGATTGGCGGCGGTGAATGTCTCTCCAGGGGCGTATCGACATGCGCGCGCTATAGCGGTTCGGCCGGGCGAGGGAAACGGGCAAGCGACGTGCGATCCGGACGTGCGATCCGGACGTGCGATCCAGGCCGCATGAAAGGATCGCGCAGACCGGATGCAAAACCGGTCGATCCCCGGGACAGGCCCGCGGCTGGCAAGCGCGGACCGATCTGCTAAGGGCGCCGCTCCGGCGTGGCAGTTGCGCGCCCGGCCCCGTCTTGAAGCGTATTCGGAGTATCCTGATGTCCGTCGACCCCGCCCCTCGCTGGAGCCTCATGATCCATGGCGGCGCAGGGATCATCGAGCGCGACCGCCTGACGCCCGAACAGGCCGAGGCCGCCCACGCCGGGCTGGACGCGGCGCTCAGCGCCGGCACCGCGATTCTCGAAGCCGGCGGGTCCGCGCTCGATGCGGTTCAGGCGGCGGTCGAGGCGCTCGAGGACGATCCAGCCTTCAACGCCGGCCGCGGCGCGGTCTTCACCTGGGAGGGGCGCAACGAGCTCGATGCGGCGATCATGGACGGGCGCACCCGCGCGGCCGGCGCCGTCGCCGGCAGCACCACGACGCGCCACCCGGTCGCGCTCGCCCGCGCGGTGATGGCGCACAGCCCGCACGTGCTGCTCAGCGGCGAGGGCACCGATGAATTCGCGCGCGATCACGTCCTCGAACAGGTCGACAACAGCTTCTTCGCCACGACCGAGCGCCGCCGTCAGCTTGACGAGCTGAAGGCACGCAAGTCGAACTGGTTCGACGTCGACCTGAAATACGGCACGGTCGGCGCGGTCGCCTGCGACGGCGACGGCAATGTCGCCGCCGCCACCTCGACCGGCGGACTCACCGGCAAGCGCTGGGGCAGGATCGGCGACTCGCCGCTGATCGGCGCGGGCACCTATGCCGACAATCGTGCCGCCGCGATCTCGGCCACCGGCGCCGGCGAATATTTCATCCGCGAAGGCGTCGCACACGAAATCTGCGCGCGGGTCCGCTTCCTCGGCGAATCGCTTCAGCAGGCAGCCGATACGGTGATGGCGGAGACCAGGGAACTGGGCGGCACCGGCGGGGTGATCGTCGCAGGCCCGGGCGGCGAAACCGCCTGGAGCTTCACCACCCCCGGCATGTATCGTGCCCGCGCCGCCTCGACCGGCGAGCGGGTCATCGCTTTCTATGGAGACGATCAGTGAAGCGCTTCTTCCTGTTCCTGGCGGCGCTGGTCGCCGCGACCGTCACCGCAGCGACTCCGGCCAGCGCCTATTGGGAATATGGCCATGAGACCGTGGCCGCCATCGCGTGGAAGAACGTCACCCCCAGGACCCGCGCGGCGATCGACGCGCTGCTGAAGCGCCAGGGTCTGCTCGAGACCCCGACCTGCCCGGCCCGCTCGATCGAGCAGGCCAGCGTGTGGCCCGATTGCGTCAAGAAGCTGGGCGAGCGCTTCAACTATGCCTCGTCCTGGCACTATCAGAACGTCAATATCTGCAAGCCGTTCGACCTCAAGGCGCCGTGCAAGGACGGCAACTGCGTCTCGGCGCAGATCACGCGCGACATGAAGCTGATCAAGGACCCGACCGTCCCGGTGCGCGAGAAGCTGCAGGCGGTCATCTTCCTCGTCCATTTCGTCGGCGACCTGCACATGCCGCTTCATGCCGGCGATCGCGACGACCTGGGCGGCAACCGGGTCCGCGCCGCCTACGGGATCTACGCGCCGGAGCGTTTCAATCTTCACAGCCTGTGGGACGGCTGGCTCGCCGAGCGCGCGATTTCGACTCCGCCTTCGCTGGTCCGCACCTATTCGCCGGAGGAACGCGCGACGATCGCCGCGGGCAGCGTCGAGGACTGGAGCCGTGAGAGCTGGCAGGTCGCGCGCGACGTCGCCTATGCCAGCGCGCTGAATGGCGACCCGTGCGGCCCCGTGCCCGAGCGCGTCCGCCTGGACGATGCGACGATCGAGAAGCTGGTGGAGCCCGCCCGGCTCCAGGTCGAGCGCGGCGGCGTTCGCCTGGCACGGCTGCTCGACGAAGCCTTCGCCTGAACCGGATCGTCCGCCGGGCTCAGGCGCGGCGGACGAACAGGCCCCAGTCGATCCAGCGTGCGCGGATCCCGTCGCGCGCGTGCCAGGAGTCGCGCGTCCGCTGGACGTCGAGGCCGGAACGCGCCGCCACCCCGGCCAATGCCGCATCGACCGATTCGCCCGAATGGAGCCGGTGCAGGAAGGCGTGCTGCGTCTCGGTCAGCGGCACGGTGCGGGTAACATAGTCGGTCCGGACCAGCGCGACATGGCTGGCCATAGGCGGCGGGACCGCCGGAGTCTCCTCGCGCCGGACTGCATGATAATAGCTCGCTACCGGAAAGCCGTAGCTGCCGAGCGAGAAACCGCGCTGCAGGCGCAACCCGGCATCGGGCGTGTTCTGGTCGGCAAATGCCGTGCCTTCGTCGCCCTCCGCATCGAACAGGGTGAAGACCGCATATTCGAAGCGGGCGAGGTCGACCATGAAGTCGATCCAGCCCTCGCGCGCCGTCCTGTCAGGTCGGCTCGCCTCCATCCAGCCGGCAAACCGCCGGCCGAGATCATAGAGGCTGTGCCGCTCGGGCGGGCAATCGCGGATATAGTCGGCGACGAAATCGTCGAACAACGGCCGGCCGAGCGCATGGCAAAGCGCAGGAAACTGCTCGCGCATGCAGGCGGTGATGCGCAGCAGATAGCCGCGCTGGTAGATGGCCAGCCCATCCGCCGCCCCAAGGCGTCCGTCGCCGGCAAACAGCGCGGTCGCTGCCTGAGGATCGGCATCCGGCACGACCAGCGCGGCGTGCATGCGCTGCTGCAGGGCGGCCAGCCCGGTCACGCCACGTCCCGGAAGCAGTCGTCCATCGCCCGCGGCACCAGGAAGCCGATCGGATTGGAGACCCCCTCGCAACTCCCCTCGCGTTCCGGCGCGACTGCCTCTCCCGGCGCATCGCCCATGTAGCGCTCCGCCTTGCGCAGTTCGTCCAGGCAGGCATCGAAATCGGGAATCGCATCGTCCCATTCGAGCAGGGTCGAGGCGCCGCCCGTCCGCGCCCAGGCGAGCCGGAACAACGCCCACACTTCCGGCCGGACCGGCCGGTCGTGCGTGTCGATCACATGGCTGCCCATGTCCTGATGGCCGGCAAGGTGCATCTGCACCACCCGCTCGCAGGGATAGGCATCGAGATAGTCGAACGGATCGGTGCCGGCGTTGAAGCAGGACACATAGACATTGTTGACGTCGAGCAGCAGGCCGCATCCGGTCGCGTCGGTCAGCGCGCGCAGGAAATCCGGCTCGTCGATCGTCGAGTCGGCAAAACGGACGTAGCAGCTGGGATTCTCCAGGATCAGCGGCCGTTCGAGGATATCCTGCACCTGTCGGACGCGCGCCGCGACATGGGCCAGGCTTTCTTCGTTGAGCGGCATCGGCAACAGGTCGTGCGAGTTTCGGCCGTTGATCCCCGTCCAGCACAGATGGTCGCTGATCCAGGCGGGCCGAACCTCCGCTGCCAGCCGCTTGAGCGCGGCGAGATAGTCCCGGTCGAGCGGATCGGTGCTGCCGATCGACAGCGATACGCCGTGCAGCGCGATCGGATAGCGTTCTGCCACGGCGCGGATCACCGCGCGCGGCCGCCCGCCCGAGTCCATGAAATTCTCGGAAATCGCCTCGAACCACAGGTCGCGCGGCTCGCCCGACAGGATCGCCTCGAAATGCAGGTTGCGCAGTCCCAGCCCCAGTCCCAGCCGGGGCAGGCCGGTCAGCAGGTCCTCAGCTGCAGCCACCAGCCCCGCTCATCCCGCTCGACCCGCATGCGGTCATGTTGCCGCGCGACTCATTATCGGCGCTGATCCACAAATAGGTCGGTCCGGTCGCCGCGAACGCGGCCGGCGGCGCGCCCGGCGCGGCCGGCAGCGTCTGGCCCACGGGGATCGCACCGCCGGCCTGTTGCTGCTTCAATGCTTCCTGCGTCGCCTGCCAGTTGGCCTCGAACACCGCGCGGGCGCGCAGCCAGACGCTCTGGCCCTGGTTCGGACCGTTGGTGCTGAACCGTTCGGCATTGATCGGCGTGGCGCAGGACCCTTGCGACCGGCAGTCGTTGGCGCCTGGCGAGTTCATCTCCTCGCCGGTGCCGTACAGGCCGCATCCGCCCTGCCCCTTGCAGTCGTTCTGGACGTGGCAGGTATGGTCGGTGCCGGTCGAGCAATAGCCCTGACCGGCACAGGCATTGGGCCCATTGCCGCCCGGCGGTCCCGCGATGCCGAAGCGGTCAGATCCGGCACAGGCGTTCAGGCCCATGCAGGCATGGAGCGGCATCCCCTGCGGCTGCGGCCCGATCGTGCTCGGAAAGGCCGGCTCGGCGGCATAGGGATAGGGGGTCGGGACCGGAACGCCGGGCGGCGGTGCCGGAGTCGGGGGCGGGGTGATGCATGACGCCATGATCGTTCCTCTCGCAGAATGCAGTGACGGGGTCAGTTGCCCGCCCAATAGGGCCCGACATCGGGCAGGTGCATCGGGTGGCCGTCGGCACTGGTCTTGGTGATCGCCACGCCGACATAATAGATGACGTTCTGCATCACGCTGACCAGGTCGCCGTCCTTCTCGACCTTGGCTGCCTCCGCGGCGAAGTTGACCGTGTCCAGCGCCTCGGCGACCCGGTCGCCCGCCTCATCCGCCGACAGTTCGGCGATGATCGCCTTGGCTGCCTCCATCGCCTTGTTGCCATAGTCGGTCAGCCCGGCGAACGAATCGACGCGAAGGCCCAGCGACACATTCTCGAAGGTCGGGCCCATCATCGTGCCGGCATAGGCGCCCTCGCCGATCGGGATCTGGCGGATGGTGCGGATATATTTGTCCAGCACCCAGATCATCGAGCGGTGCAGCCCTTCGTTGAAGAACAGCTTCTGGCTGGCGGGCGGCACCAGGTAGATCGTCTCGGTCATGATCAGCATGTACTGGAAGCATGCGCTGCAGAAATTGGTGATGTCCGAATAGAGCGGCGGGTAATTGGCCGCGACCGGGCTGTCTGGCATGTCGACCAGCACTCCGGCGGCAAGCAGCTCGTCCTGCGTGACCGCGGGCTCGATCACCTCGGTCGGGGCGGGCGGCTGCGGCGGCCGCTGCTCGCTTGTCCCCGCATAATCGGCGAACTGCGCCTGAAGCGTCAGGAACTTCACATAGTGCGACGCCTCGTCCTTGGATGGGTCGTCGTCGGGGCCGGGGCCGATGTCCGGGATCGGCACGCCCTCCCCCTGGTCGCAGATCGTGTCGATCGCAGTCGCCGCATCCTGGATCGACTGGATCGCGATCAACTGGGTCGGACCGGCATGGCTGTCTTCGTAATCGGGATAGACCGCCGCCTCCGCGGCGCCCTGGACGCCGTCGGACCAGCTCGGCTTGGGCGCGGGCGGGGCGGGCTTCCACGGATCGAACCCGGCCGAGGGATAGATCGTATCGACATTGTTCGGCGAATAATTGAACGGCTGGATCGCATAGGCCCATTGGCCCTGCTGGAAATCCGCATCGGTCAGGAACTGCGTGCTCAGCAGGCAGCGGATATAGGAATAGAACTGGCCGATCGTATCCCAGTTGCTGTCCTGCGGTGGCGCATTCCACTGCTCGGGATATTCGATCTGGAGGAAGTGCCAAAGCTGCTCGAAGCCCAGCTTGGCCAGCGGGATCTTCACCGCGGTCTGCCCGTCCGGACCGACCGGTCCCTGCGGGTTGTGATAGGGCAGGCCGGTGGGATAGGAGGCCGGCGCATTGCCGTAGAGCTGAGGCGCGACACCCATCGAGAAGAGGACGTTCGACGACAGTGACATGTGGAGCATCTCCTCCACCGCCACGCTCATGATGATCCCGCCGGCCTTGTTGGCGAAGAGTTGCGCGTCGCTGATCGTCTCGCCGCTCTCGTTGTTCCGGACCAGCGAATAATAGGTGTAGAGATAGATCGGGATCGTCGCGAGCTCGATCTGGATCGCGGTCTGAAGGTCGTTCTTGAGCCGGGTCAGGACCTCGTCGCGCGTCCAGCTGGCATTGATCTGATCGACAAAGGCCTGTTCGGCCGCGGTCAACGGCGTGACCGGATCGGGTATCGTCATGGAGCCCCCCTCAGCGTCGCATGATGCTAGGATTGGGGACACCCAGGTGAACGCAAGCCCCGTTGGCTGCGCACCATATGCGACTGGGAGGACGCGGCAATGCGCGAACGAGTCCGTTTTGCGCGGCATTTCCGGCCGCCGCGGCGCGGTCGACGACAGCCTCTAGTCGTCGCGCGATCCCCAGCGCCACCGCCAGCCGCCTTCCGTCTTGGCAGCCGCCAGTGCGATGAATCCGACGGTCAGCGGCAGCAGCAGGATCCACAATAGCGGATCGAACTGCCGGCCGAGCTTGGCGACCAGCGCGGCGCCGGCCAGAAAGGCGAAGGTTGCGGCCCAGCCTTGCCACGAGGCTGGACTGGCACCGATCCCCAGGCGCTTCGGCCTGAACCAATATTCGGGCCTGCCACCCTCGGCGCCTGACCGGCTTTCGGTGCGTCCGCGGATATCGCCCGTCATGTGCTTCACATCCACAACATGCCGACGCCGATGCCGATAAAGGCCACCGACGCGGCAATCAGGAACTTGAGCTGCTCGGGGCTGGAATGAACCATCATGAACATCATGGCGTCTCCTCCTCGTTGAACGGATCGATCTCGTCTTCCGCGCCTGGCCGGGGCTTGGGCGGACGGCCGCGCTTGGCGCGTACCGGGGCGGCCAGCTTCACGCCGCGCCGGTTCAGTGCCTCGCGCAGCAGGCATTCGACCTGGGCGTTCACGCTGCGCAGGTCGGTCGCCGCCGCCCGCTCGATCGCCGCGTAGAGCGCGGGATCGAGGCGGAGCGCAAACGCCTTTTTGGGTGGAACGGTCACGCGGCCATCTTACTGATACAGCGAACCCGCATTGACGATCGGCTGGGTATCGCGCTCGCCGCACAGCACGACCATCAGGTTCGACACCATCGCCGCGCGCCGCTCGTCGTCCAGTTCGACGACATTCTTCGCGCTGAGCTGGTCGAGCGCCATCTCGACCATGCCGACCGCGCCCTCGACCAGGGTCTGACGGGCCGCGACCACCGCCTGCGCCTGCTGGCGTCGCAGCATCGCCCCGGCAATCTCCTGGGCATAGGCCAGATGCGTGAAGCCGCACTCGTCGACGGTGATGCCCGCGACCCGCAGCCTGGCGATCAGTTCCGTGCGCAGCTCGCCGCCAACCTGGTCGTGATTGCCGCGCAGCGTCACTTCCTGATGCTCGAAATCGTCATAGGGGTAGCGCGAGCCGATGGTGCGCACCGCCGCCTCGATCTGGACCACCACGAACGACTTGTAGTCGTCGACGTCGAACAGCGCCTGGGCACTGTCGGTGACGCGCCACACCACCTGCGCCGCCATCTCGATCGGATTGCCGCGCAGGTCGTTGACCTTGATCCGCTCGGAGATGATGTTGTTCGCGCGTACCGACAGCTTCTTCTTGGTCATCCACGGCCAGGTCCAGCGCAGGCCCGTGGTCCGGTCGGTGCCCTTATAGTCGCCGAACAGCGTGATCACGACCGCCTGGTTGGGCTGCAGCAGATAGAAGCCGATCGAGACGAAGGTGAACACCAGCACCGATGCGATCAGGACCCAGGGTGCCCAGGGCTGCACCTTGAGCTGCGTCGCCGAAAAGACCAGCACGACGAGTGCGACCAGCATCAGGACGAGCATGCCATAGCCGCTCGCCGTGCGTGCAGGCGTCTCGCTGCTCTGGCGCAGCGCGGGGCCGGCGCCATGGGTATCGACCATCTTTTCCTCCCTATATTGTGATATCACTTTTATATCGCTTCACACTCCGTTGCAAGCGGTATCGGCAGGCAAAGCAAAAGCCGCCGGAGCACGGGGCTCCGACGGCTTTCGATACGACCCGAGGGGTCGGGATCAGTTCAGGACGATCGTCACCGCACGGCGGTTGGCACGCCAGCTGGTCTCGTCCGAGCCCAGCGCGATCGGCCGTTCCTTGCCATAGCTGATCGTGGTGATGCGGCTCGGCGAGACGCCGCGCGAGGCGAGATAATTCTTCGCCGAATTGGCGCGGCGGTCGCCCAGGGCGAGGTTGTATTCGCGGGTGCCGCGTTCGTCGCAATGGCCCTCGATCGTGACGCGCGCATTGGGATTGGCGGTCAGCCATTGTGCCTGGCTTTCCAGGATGCGCTGCGCCTCGGCGTCCAGGTCATACTGGTCGAACCCGAAATTGACCGTATCGCTCAGCACCTCGCGCTTGAAGCGCTCGTTCAGCGGTCCCGCAATCTCGTCGCCGCTGCCGCCATTGTCGACGACGGGGCCCTGCTCGCTCGGCGCGACCGCCGTCGGCGGCACCTTCTTCGCGCAACCTGCGGTCGCGATCAGCGCGACGCCGAGCATCACGCCGGTCAGGGTCTTGGCCATGCTTCTTTCTCCTCTTCAGTCTCGATTACCCGCTGCCGGGCATGCGCGCACGCCCGGCCATAACGTTTCAGGGACGAATCGGTCCCCAGTTCGGATCGGAACCGTCCATCGGGGTCGGCGTGCGCCGCGCAAAGCCGCTGTTGACGTCCACGGACCACAGGTCGGGCCGGCCCGATCCCTGCGCCGCACGGAAGAACATCAGCACCCGGCCGTTTGGCGCCCAGCTCGGCGCCTCGTCGCCCCAGCTCTGGGTCAGCAGCTTCTCGCCGCCGCCCGACGAATTCATCACGCCGATGCGGAACGCGCCGCCGCCGGTGCGGGTAAAGGCGATCAGGTCGCCGCGCGGGCTCCAGACCGGCGTGGCATAGCGCCCGCCGCCGAAGCTGATCCGCTTCTGGTCGGACCCGTCGGCATTCATGACATAGAGCTGCTGCGTGCCGCTGCGATCGCTTTCGAACACGATCCGCCGGCCGTCGGGCGAATAGCTGCCGCCGGTGTCGATGCCGGGCGAGTTGGTCAGCCGCACCGGCTCGCCGCCCGATGCGGCGACGCGGTACAGGTCGATATTGCCCGCAACCGACATCGAGAACAGCACCCAGCGCCCGTCGGGCGAGAAGCGCGGCGCGAAATTCAGCGCCACGTTCGACGCAACCATCCGCGAATTGCGGCTGCCCAT
This sequence comes from Sphingomonas rustica, assembly GCF_039652585.1. Classification (NCBI taxonomy): domain Bacteria; kingdom Pseudomonadati; phylum Pseudomonadota; class Alphaproteobacteria; order Sphingomonadales; family Sphingomonadaceae; genus Sphingomonas; species Sphingomonas rustica. The sequence goes on from NZ_JBDIZK010000004.1 coordinate 205,701, forward strand.
GTCGTAGATGTAGATCGCCGGCTTGCGGTTCTGATAGCTCATATAGACGATCGAGCGCTGGTCCGGCGAGAAGCGCGGGGTCAGCACGATCGTCTGGCCGTTGGTCAGGAACCGGTGGTTGGCGCCGTCATAGTCCATGATCGCCAGCTGCTTGATACGGCGGTTCTTGGGGCCGCGCTCGGCGACATAGACGATCTGGCTGTCGAAATAGGGGCCGTCACCGGTCAGCCGGGCATAGATTGCGTCGGCGCATTTGTGCGCGGCGCGGCGCCATTCGCCCGGCGACACGACGAAGCCCTCGCGGATCAACTCGCGGCGCGACGCGACGTCATAGACATAGCAGCCGACGGTCAGCGTGCCGTTGCCGTTGGCGCGGACATAGCCCTGTACCAGCGCCTGCGAGGCATAGGCGCTCCAGCTGTCGAAATTGGGCTGGTTCACTTCCGAAAAGGGAATCGGCCGTGCCGCGTTCGGGCCCACCGTCTTGAAGATGCCGGTATTGCGCAGATCCTCGTCGATGATCCGGGCGAGCTGGCGCCCCAGATCGTCCGTCGATCCCGCCGGGGTCGAAGCGACCTGGTTGGTCGGCATGACCGGAATGATGATCGGCAGCGCGCTGGTGCGGCCACCTTCAACGTCCACGATCAGCTGGTCGTCCTGCGGCGGCGGCGTCTGTCCGGCCGGGGGTGGCGTGACCGGCTGATCCTGCGCAAGGGCGGGTACTGCGCAGGCCACCAGCGCCGCTGCCGCGACCGCTTTGAACATCTGTCTCATCGTTTTGGCCTCATCTGCTCGGTCGATATCCAAAAATCAGCGTCTCGCGGTGCCGCGTCACTCATCCGGTCAGCCGGTAGCGCAACGTGAACACCTTCCACCCGCCCGGCACGTCATACAGTTCCTGCGGCAGGTTGCGCAGCGGCGAACAGCCGGCGAAGATCGCCTGGACCGCATCGTCGACACGATCGACATAGCGGCGGTTCGCGTCGGTCACGCCTTCGTGCCCCGTGACCCTGACCGGGCCGGCAAGCGATCCGTCGCGGTTCAGCCGCAGCTGGACGATCGCGCGGATCTGCGACGCCTCGGCAGCCGGCAGCACCTGGCGATCGGCGCACGGCTGGACCTGGCGCGCGATCGCCGAGCCGATGTTGCTTCGTGCGGCACCGGTCATCGTCGCCTGCGACTTCTGGCCCGTCCCCTGGCTGGGCTGCGTCGCCGGGCCGGTGCCCAGCTTGCTGCCCCATTGCCGGAAATCGTCGCTGACCCGCGGGTTGCGGCTCGGCTGCTGCGCCGGCCGGGTCGACGGCTTTGCCGCCGTCGTGCGTTCCGGGCGCGGCTGCGGCTGCGGTTTCGTTGCCGGCTTCGGCGCCGGCTTTGCCGGCTCGGGCTTGGGCTGCGGCTTCGGCTTCGGCTGCGGCTTCGGCTCGGGCTTCGGCTCCGGCTGGCGTTCGGGCTGTGGCTCGGGCGCAGGTGCGGGCTCGACCGGCGCGCTGTCGGGCGTGGCGGTTTCGTCGCCCTGCTGCGGCGCGGGCGGCTCGCTGCTCGGATCGGGCGCCGCACTGACGAGGCCGACGTCGTCCGACAGCGTCACTTCGATCGGCTGTTCGGTCGGCTCGGGCGGCGGCGTCACCTGGTTGAGCGCGAGGTAGAGCAAGGCCGCGACGATCGCGCCGTGCGCGACCGTCGAGAGCGCAAGACCGCCCAGTTCGGAACGACGGATCAGGTCGGCCTCCCGGTCACTTCTTGCCCGCGGGGTTGCTGACCAGCTGGACCCGGTTCAGCCCCGCGCGATTGAGTTCGCCCAGCACCGACATGACCTTGCCATAGTTGATCGCCTGGTCGCCGCGCATCAGGACCAGCGGCGGGCGGCCGTCGGCGTCGCGACGATTGGCGGCGATATCGCTCAGCCGCGCGCCCAGCGCCGCCTCGGTCACCGGGTCCGAATCGATGAAGATCTGCCCCTGGGTGTCGATCGAGACCTGAACCGGCTTGCTGTCCTGCTCGAGCGGCTTGGCCTTGCTCTCGGGCAGGTTCACCGGGACCCCGGCGTTCATCAGCGGCGCCGTCACCATGAAGATGATCAGCAGCACCAGCATCACGTCGACCAGCGGCGTGACGTTGATCTCCGCCATCGGCGTGCGCCGGCCGCGGCCGCGCTTGGAGGGAAGGTGCATCGCCATCGCGGGTTATGCCTCCAGCTCGAGCCTGCGGCTGAGCGTCGCGTGGAAGCCGTCCGCAAAGCGGTTCAGCCGCTGCTCGACGCGATTGATGCGGTGGCTGAACGCATTGTACGCGATGACCGCCGGGATCGCGGCCGCCAGGCCGATCGCGGTCGCGAACAGCGCCTCGGCGATGCCCGGCGCCACGACGGCGATCGATGAGCTTTCGGCCCCGGCAATGCCCATGAAGCTGTTCATGATGCCGACGACGGTGCCGAACAGGCCGACAAACGGCGCGACCGACCCGACCGTCGCCAGGAAGCTCAGCCGGTCGGCCAGCCGATCGATCTCGTTGGCGGTCGCCGCGCCCATCGCCGTCGCCAGGCGCTCGCGCGTCGCCTCGCGGTCGATCGACTTGCCCGAGGTCGAGCGCCGCCATTCGCTGACCCCGGCCGAGAAGATGCGCGCGATCGGCTGGTCGCGCACTGACACGCGACGGTGGAACTCGTCGATATCATCGGCCTCGCGATATTCGATCTCGAACGCGTCGATCGCCTTGCGAACGCTGCCGATCCGCGTGCCGAAGCTGAAGATGATCGCCCAGCTCCACAGGCTGGCGAGCACCAGCCCCGCCATCACGATCTGGACGACGATGCTGGCGTTGAGGACCAGATGGGTGAGGGACAGGCTGCTGCTCGGATCGACGGGCACACTCATGATCGGCTCAATTTCCCTTCCACACCAGCGGGGCGAATGCCGCCATCCACGCCGCCGGCTGCCTGCGCGGCCGACCCGATGGCAGCACGAAGGCGGCTTCGACGTCCGCCTGCGCCACTATGGTATCGCTACGCATGACTCGTTGATGAATATCCACGGATGCCGCGCGCAAACGCATCACGCGGCTGATGATCGTCAGTTCGTCGCCCAGCCGCGCCGGCGCGCGATAGCGGATGGACAGGCCGGCAATGGCATAGGCCCCTTCCCCCGCCTCGAACGCGGCACGCTGGTCGATCCCCGCTGCCAAAAGCATGTCGGAGCGCGCGCGTTCCATGTAGCGCAGATAATTTGCGTGATAGACGACCCCGGTCAGGTCGGTGTCCTCGAAATAGACCCGCAGGACCAGGCGATGCTCGTTGCCGGAAATCCGACCCAGGGCGGTCAAAGCGTCCATCGCCCTGCCCCTAACCCACCAATTCCAGCGGGGGAACCCCGTGCGCTGATTGGACAGACCCCGTGGCAACCGGTTCGCGGCGATCACCCGCCCGTCCTGCGCCGGCCCGCGCCACCTCAGTCGAACAGCCCGTCCTGCGCGCCCTGCGGCGGCTCGATGCCCAGATGCTTCCACGCCGCGCCGTTCAGGCAGCGGCCGCGCGCGGTGCGCGCCACCAGCCCGAGCTGGATCAGATAGGGTTCGATCACTTCCTCGATCGTGTCGCGCGGCTCGGACAGGCCGGCGGCCAGCGTCTCCACCCCGACCGGGCCGCCCTTGTAGATGTCGGCGATCATCGAGAGGTAGCGGCGATCCATCGCGTCGAGGCCGAGCGAATCGACCTCGAGCCGCGTCAGCGCCTGGTCGGCGACCCGGGCATGGACCACCGCCTCGCCCAGCACATTGGCGAAATCGCGCACGCGGCGCAGCAGCCGCCCGGCGATGCGCGGGGTGCCGCGTGCGCGCCGTGCAATCTCCTGCGCACCGTCGGGGGCGATGGCCAGGCCGAGCAGGCCTGCCGCCCGGGTCACCACCCGCTCCAGCTCGTCGACGGTATAGAAATTCAGCCGGATCGGGATGCCGAACCGGTCGCGCAGCGGCTGGGTCAGCAGGCCTTGGCGCGTCGTCGCCCCGACCAGGGTGAAGCGCGGCAGGTCGATCCGCACCGACCGCGCCGAAGGCCCTTCGCCGATCATCAGGTCGAGCGCACGGTCCTCCATCGCCGGATACAGGACTTCCTCGACCTGCGGCGCCAGGCGGTGGATCTCGTCGATGAACAGCACGTCGCCGTCGTCGAGATTGGTGAGCAGCGCCGCCAGGTCGCCCGACTTGGCGATGACCGGCCCCGACGTCGCGCGAAAGCCGACGCCCATCTCGCGCGCCATGATCTGCGCCAGCGTGGTCTTGCCCAGGCCCGGGGGCCCGAAGAACAGCACATGGTCCAGCGCCTCGCCGCGTCCGCGCGCGGCATCGATGAACACACGCAGATTCTCCCGCGCAGCCTTCTGCCCGACGAACTCGTCGAGCAGCTTGGGACGCAGTGCCGCATCGATATCGTCGCCGCGCCGCTCGGGCGCCAGGATGCGCTCGCCGTCGCTCATCGCGCGGTGGCTCCCGGGATCGGGCGGATCATGCGATCGGGTCCTGCATCATCGCGCCGTTCCCTACCTGTTCGCAGCCACTGCTGTCGAGGGGCCGGGCGCGCCGGTCCGCGCGTCACTTCGCCGCCTTGCGCAGCGCCAGCCGAACCAGCGCGTCGAGCGTCGCGCCCTGCCCCAGTTCGTCGCTGGCCGCGCCGACCGCGTTCGATGCCTCGGCCGGCTTGAACCCCAGGTTCAGCAGCGCGGAAACCGCATCCTGCGCCGCCCCCCCCGCAGGCGCCGCGGTGATGCCGATCCCGCCCGCGGCCAGCCCGCCGGCCTTGTCCTTCAGTTCGTTGGCGATGCGCTGGGCCAGCTTCGGCCCGACGCCGTTTGCGCGCGCGATCATCGCATGGTCGCCGCGCCCGATCGCCTTCTGGACATCCTCGGGCGGCAGGATCGACAGGATCGCCAGCGCGACCTTCGCCCCCACCCCCTGCACGCTCGTCAGCAGCTTGAACCAGTCGCGCTCGTCCGCAGTGGCGAAGCCCATCAGCCGGATCGAATCCTCGCTGACCAGCATCTCGGTATGCACCGTCACCACATCGCCCGGTTGCCCCAGCGCCGTCAGCGTCCGCGCCGATGCCCCGAAGAGATAGCCGACGCCGTTCACGTCGATCACTGCGGAATCGATGCCGGCGGTGGCAAGCTTGCCGTGAAGATGCGCGATCATGCGAAGGAGTTAGCCCCGTTTTGTTCCGGCGTCATCCCTCCGGCGTGGTGCAAGAGCCTAAAGCACCCCGCGCCGCGCGCTCGCCACGTGATGCGCGTGACAGATCGCCACCGCCAATGCATCAGCGGCATCGGCCCCGTCGATCTTCGTTCCCGGCAACAGCCGCGCGATCATCGCATGGACCTGTGCCTTGTCGGCATTGCCGACCCCGACCACCGCCTTCTTGACCACCGCCGGCGCATATTCGCCGACATCGATCCCGGCACGCGCCGCGGCGCAGATCACCACGCCTCGCGCCTGGCCGAGCTTCAGCGTCGATTGCGGGTTGGCGTTGACGAACACTTCCTCGACCGCCGCGCCGTCGGGCGCGCGATCGACGATCAGCGCCGCAAGCTGCGCATCGAGATGCGCCAGACGTCGCGGAAGCGGCTGGGCGCTGTCCGTCTTCAGCCGGCCATTGGCGATGTGGCTCAGCCGGTTGCCCTCGGCCCGGATCAGGCCCCAGCCGGTCGTGCCGAGGCCCGGATCGAGACCGAGCAGGATCAGCCCAGCTTCTCCATGACTTCGTCCGAGACTTCGTAATTGCCCCAAACGGTCTGGACGTCGTCATCGTCGTCCAGCGCGTCGATCAGCTTGAACAGCGTGGCGGCATCGCCCTCGGCAACCGCAACCATGGTTTGCGGACGCCAGGCAAGCTTCGCACCCTCGGCCTCGCCCAGCACCGGCTCGAGCGCCTTGGCGACTTCGTGCAGCGCGTCCAGCGCGGTCCAGATCTCGTGCCCGTCCTCGGAAGAGGTGACGTCCTCGGCACCCGCCTCCAGCGCCGCCTCGAAAACCGTGTCGGCGTCGCCCGCGGCGGCGGGATAGTTGATCAGGCCCATCCGGTCGAACCCGTGGCTGACCGATCCCGACGCGCCCAGATTGCCGCCATTCTTGGCGACGGCAGTGCGGACGTTGGTCGCGGTGCGGTTGCGGTTGTCGGTCAGCGCCTCGATGATCAGGCTGACGCCGCCCGGCCCGAAGCCCTCATAGCGGATCTCTTCGTAATTCTCGCCGTCGCCCTTGCTCGCCTTGTCGATCGAGCGCTGGATATTGTCCTTCGGCATCGACTGCGCCTTGGCCGCGTTGATCGCGGCGCGCAGGCGCGGGTTCATGTCCGGGTCGGGCAGACCCATCTTCGCCGCCACGGTGATTTCGCGGCTGAGCTTCGAGAACATGCTGGAGCGCTTCTTGTCCTGCGCGCCCTTGCGATGCATGATATTCTTGAATTTGGAATGGCCTGCCATGGGGTTCCCCGGTCCTGCTGCGGCTCAGACGCCGCTGATCGTCACGGCGGTGCCCGATGCCGACACCATCAGCATCGAACCGTTCTTGCCGATCACTTCATAATCGAAATCGATCCCGATCACGCCGTTGGCGCCCAGATCGCGCGCCTCGTCCGACAATTCGTCCAGCGCCGTCCGCCGCGCATCGCGCAACGGCTTTTCATAGCTGCCCGAGCGCCCGCCGACGATGTCGCGAATCCCCGCGAACAGGTCGCGAAAGATATTGGCGCCCAGGATCACCTCGGACATGACGATGCCATGGTACCGCGTCACCTGGCGGCCGTCGACATGGCTGGTCGTGGTCAGGATCATTCAATATCCTCAGCTGAGGCCGAGCGCGTTCTTGTAGGTCTCCAGCAGCGCCTCGGCCTCGTCGCGGTGATGCTTCTCCATCTTCCGCAGGCGGACGATCGACCGCATCGTCTTCACGTCGAACCCGGTCGACTTGGCCTCGGCATAGACGTCCTTGATGTCGTCCGCGATGCCCTTCTTCTCTTCCTCCAGCCGCTCGATGCGCTCGATGAAAAGGCGCAGCTGCTCGGCCGAAATATTGTCGCTCATTGAAATCCCGCTCTCGAATCTGTGTGGAAGGCTGCGCGTCTAGGCGATTGCCCCGACGCGCTCAACCTCAGTCCAGCGGGAAAACCTGCCGCTTGCCCCCGGCCTTGTGCACCACGCCGCGGCGCATCACGAAATCGACCCGCTCCAGCCGGCTCACTTCCTCCAGAGGGCTTTCGGTGACGGCGATGATGTCGGCCCATTTGCCCGGCTCGATCGATCCGATCTCGCCCTTGCGGTCCAGCGCGTCCGCGGCATCGAGCGTCGCCGCGCGGATCGCCGCCATCGGCGTCATCCCCGCGCCGACCATCAGCGCGAATTCGCGGGCATTGTCGCCGTGCCGCGACACGCCGGTATCGGTGCCGAAGGCGATCTTCACTCCGGCGCGGATCGCACGGCGATGGCTGTCCTTTGCCGCCGTGGCTGCCGCCTCCGCCTTCGGGATCGTCGCGGGCGGAAGCTTGCCGGCACGCGCGGCCTCGACCGCGGTCTGCGGCGCCAGCATCGTCGGAACCAGCCAGGTCCCGCGCGTCTTCATCAGCGCGATCGTCGAATCGGTCAGAAACGTGCCGTGATCGACCGTGTCGACCCCGGCCTCGATCGCGGCGCGGGTGCCCTCATCGGCATGGCTGTGCACCGCGACCCGCCGCCCGAAGCTGTGCGCGGTGTCGACGACCGCCTTCATCTCGTCGTCGGTCATCTGCTTGCCCAGGCCGCCCGCCACGTTCGACAGCACGCCGCCGGTGCCGGCGAACTTGATCACCTGCGCCCCCAACCCGATCTGGGCACGCACCGCACGACGGCAGTCGTCGGGGCCGTTGCAGGTGTTGATCTGATGCGCCGCGACCGCCTCGGCCCAGGGTTCGGCCAGGCCGTTCTGGCTGTCGCCATGGCCGCCCGAGACCGAGATCATCCGCCCGGCATTGATCACCGTCGGCCCGGCGATCGCGCCGCGATCGATCCCGTCGCGCAGCGCGCGGATCGCGCGCGGCTCGCTGCCCAGGTCGCGCACGGTCGTGAACCCGGCCTCCAGGTCGCGGCGCGCATTCTGCGTCCCGATGATGAACGCGTCGCCATCGTCGCGGGTCAGCGCCTCCATCCGCTCGCGCAGCGGATCGCCCTCGGACAGCAGATGGACGTGCATGTCGATCAGGCCGGGCAGGACGAAGGCGCTCTTGAGGTCGACCAGCGTCGCGCCGCCCTCGGGCGCGACGAAGCCGTCGCGGATCTCGACGATCCTGCCGTCGCGCACGATGATCGTCGAATTGCCGCGCGGCTTCTGGCCGGGCCGGTCGAGCAGCGTGCCGGCATGGATATAGGTCAGCTTCGACGCGGCGGTCGGCGTGCCCTGCGCATATACCGGCACCGCCGCCATCAGCGCCGCGGCCGCGATCAACGATCGGATCATCCTCTTTCCCCCTGATTGGCCCGTCCGCCTTGGACTCAGCGGTTCGGCTCGGTCATTGCGGGAGGATCGCTTGCCGGGAAGCTTTCGTCCAGCGCTTCGTCGAGCGCCGTGTCCTCGCGGTTCTTCGCGACCGAATCCTTCATCCGCTGGATCTGCTCCGGCGTCGCCTCGCCCTGGTGCAGCGTCTTCCACTGGTCATAGGGCATGCCATAGATCATCTCGCGCGCCTCGGCCTTGCTCATCGTCGGATCGGCTGCCTCCAGCCAGTCGCCCAGGCAGTTCCGGCAAAAGCCCGTCAGTCCCATCAGATCGATATTTTCCGCGTCGGAACGGTGCCGCAAATGCCGCACGAGCCGTCGGAAAGCCTGAGCCGCAACCGTGTCGTCGAGCGTTTCGAGCGTCGCCATGCAAACCTCCTAGGTTGATCCCCGCGCAATAGAAGCTAGAGGCATCAAGGCACAAGCCGAGGACCTGACAACGATGACACAAGCGATCCACCCGCGTTCCCGCAAGGTGCGCGTGCTCGCAACGCTCGGTCCGGCAAGCTCGTCGCCCGAGATGATCGAACGGCTGTTCGACGCCGGCGCCGACGCATTCCGGATCAACATGAGCCATGGCGACCAGGCATCGAAGGTGCCGGTGATCCAGGCGATCCGCGCGCTCGAGAAGAAGCTGGGCCGGCCCAGCACGATCCTTGCCGATCTCCAGGGGCCGAAGCTGCGCGTCGGCAAGTTCGCCGAGGGCAAGGTGACGCTCGTCACCGGCCATCAGTTCGTGCTCGACCGCGATCCGACGCCGGGCGATTCGACCCGCGTCGAGCTGCCGCACCGCGAGATTTTCGAGGCGGCGCAGGACGGCGCCCGGCTGCTGCTCGACGACGGCAAGATGGTGTTGCGCGTGATCAGCCACGGCGCCGACCAGATGACGACGATCGTCGAGGTGGGCGGCACCCTGTCCAATTCCAAGGGTCTGAACGTCCCCGACATGGTACTGCCGATGGCGGCGCTGACCGAAAAGGACCGCAGCGACCTGTCGTTCGCGGTCGAGCAGGAAGTCGACTGGATCGCGCTCAGCTTCGTCCAGCGGCCCGAGGATCTGATGGAGGCTCGCCGCCTGATCGGCGGCAAGACGGCACTGCTCGCCAAGATCGAGAAGCCGTCGGCGATCGCCCGGCTCGACGAGATCGTCGAGCAGTGCGACGGCGTGATGGTGGCGCGCGGCGACCTGGGCGTCGAACTGCCGCCGCAATCGGTGCCGCCGCTGCAGAAGCGCATCGTCGAGACCGCCCGCCGCATGGGCCGCCCGGTGATCGTCGCGACGCAGATGCTCGAATCGATGATCACCTCGCCCTCGCCGACCCGGGCCGAGGTGTCCGACGTGGCGACCGCGGTCTATGACGGCGCCGACGCGATCATGCTGTCGGCCGAAAGCGCCGCGGGCGACTGGCCGATCGAATCGGTGGCGATGATGAACTCGATCGCCGACGCGGTGGAGCGCGATCCCGCGCATGGCGACCGGGTCCACTTCACCGTGACCAAGCCCGATCCGACCACCGCAGATGCGCTGGCCGAGGCGGCGAAGAACATCGCCAGCACGGTGTCGGCCTCGGCGATCCTGTGCTTCACCACGTCGGGATCGACCGCGCGCCGGATCGCGCGCGAGCGGCCGTCAGTGCCGATCGTGGTGCTGACCCCGCGGATCGAGACGGCGCGCCGTCTCGGCCTGTTGTGGGGCGTGCATGCGGTGCACACCCGCGATGTCGACTCGTTCGAGGAGATGATCGCCAAGGCCAAGCGGATGGTGCTGCGCCACCGCATCGCCGCCGCCGGCGACCGGGTGGTGGTGTGCGCCGGCGTTCCCTTCGGCACGCCGGGGTCGACCAACGTGCTCCATGTGGTGAGCCTCACCGGCGACGAGCTGAAGAACTATAACGGCGGCGAATGACCCGCCAGGCGGGCGGGCGGCGATGTCGAAAGACGGTGCCGCCCGCATGCCGGGGCGATTCGATCAGAGCAGCCCCAGCCGCTCCAGTTCCGCGCGGAACGAGGGTGCGTCGGTGAACAACAGGGCGTGGATGCCGGCCGCGGCGGCCGCCTCCACATTCGCCGGCACGTCATCGACGAAGACCGCATCGGGACCGGCCAGGCCGAATCGCTTCAGCGCCAGCGCGTAGATCGCCGGGTCGGGCTTCACCAGGCCCTCGTCACCCGACACGACGATGTCGCGGAACCGGTCGAACAGCGCCGCCTCGCGGTCGCGGAACGGCGGCCAGAACTCGCCCGAGAAATTGGTGATGCCATAGATCGGCACGCCGCGCGCATCGAGATCGGCCACGATCTCGGGCATGCCCTCGATCGGGCCCGGCAGCGTCTGGTTGAATTCGGGGCCCCACAGCGCGATCAGATCGGCATGCTGAGGGTGCAACGAGGCAAGCTCGGCGCTGGTCTCGGCGAAGGGCCGACCGGCATCGTGCTGGAAGTGCCACGCCTTGGTGACGACTTCGTCCAGAAACGCGTCGAGCGCCCGATCGTCATCGATCAGGCGCTCGAAGAGACGTCGCGGTTCCCAGTGATAGAGGACGTTGCCGACATCGAAGATGACGGCAGACGGCGCTCCCACCCGGATCAGCCCTGGCGGGCCTTGAACCGACGATTGGTCTTGTTGATGACGTAGATACGGCCGCGACGACGGATCACGCGGTTCTCGCGGTGACGATCCTTGAGCGACTTCAATGAATTCACGATCTTCATGACCGATTCGCTTCTCGATTGATTGGGAATGCCGGAAAGAGGGGCTCGCCTATAGTCGGGTGCCCGCGAAGTCAAGGTGCGTGCCCTCGCAAATCCGTTACGGAACCGATTCGGCGTGACTCGTGTTGGAACGCGGTGGACGGTGGCGTCCGGTCGGCGGCCCGAAGGCGGCCGCGTTCGAGAGGAAAGACTATGCGCGTGAGGCTCGGCATCGCAACTCTTGGCACTGCTGTCCTGCTGTCGGGATGCATGGCCGGCCCCAGCCTCGGCCCGGTGGAGGCAACGCGCTACCATCTCGGCCAGCCGATCGCGACCGCCAGCGTGGCGATCGAGCCGATGACCACCAATGCGGCCAGCGTCAGCCCCGAATTCATGACCTATGCCGATGCGGTTCGCGCTGAACTGGCGCGGCTGGGCTATTCGCCGGTCGCGGGCGCGCCGTCGGACTATATCGCGGCCGTATCGTTCCTGCGGACCTCGCGCGGCTATGTCCGCCGGCGTTCGCCGGTCTCGATCGGGGTCGGCGGCGGCGGCTTCACCGGCGGCGGTGGCGGTGGCGTGGGTCTGGGCGGCGGGGTGAGCCTGCCGGTCGGTGGCGGCCGTGCCGACGAGATGGTTGCGACCGAGTTGCGCGTCCAGCTCAAGCGGCGCAGCGACAACACCGTGGTCTGGGAAGGCCGCGCGACGACCGAGACCCTGGGCAACGCCCCCTCGACTCAGCCGGGCGCGACGGCGCAGCGGCTGGCCGGAGCCCTGTTCAAGGGCTTCCCCGGCGAAAGCGGCATCACTATCACGGTGAAATGAGCATCCAGATCAACGCCGCGTTCGACAGCGGCAACATCCGCCTGATCGGTATCGAGGGAGACCGCGTCGACCTCGAGATCGTCAAGGACCATCTGTCCGATTTCTATCAATGGTTCCATTTTCGCGTCGCCGGCGCGAAAGGCCGCACGCTGACCTTCCGGATCGTGAATGCGGCGACTGCGGCCTATGCGTTCGGCTGGCCGGGCTACAAGGCACGGTGGAGCGCCGACCGCGAGGCGTGGCGCGTGGCCGATTCGGGCGATTATGCCGATGGCGTCCTGAGCTTCACCCAGAAGATCGAGAGCGATCTCGTCTGGTTCGCCTATTTCGCCCCCTATTCGATGGAGCGGCACCACGACCTGGTCAGCCGTATCGCGCTGCAGCCCGGCGTCAGCCACCGCGAGCTCGGCCAGACGCTGGACGGTCAGCCGATCGACTATCTCTCGGTCGGCGACGGGCCGAAGCAGGTCTGGCTCTATGCCCGCCAGCATCCCGGCGAATCGATGGCCGAATGGTGGATGGAAGGTGCGCTGGAGAAGCTGACCGACGCCGACGACGCAACGGCGCAGGCGCTGCGCGCCAGGGCGACGTTCCACCTGATCCCGAACATGAACCCGGACGGGTCGCGCCGCGGCCATCTGCGCACCAATGCGGCCGGCATCAACCTCAACCGCGAATGGCACACGCCTACGATGGAGAAGAGCCCCGAGGTCCTGCTGGTCCGCAACCGGATGGACGAGACCGGCGTCGACTTCGCGATGGACATCCACGGCGACGAGGCGATCCCGGCCAATTTCCTGGCCGGCTATGAAGGCATTCCCAGCTGGACCGATGCGTTCGGCGAGAAATTCTACGAGTTCGGTCGCCGCCTGGCCGCGGCGACGCCCGATTTCCAGCTGGAACTGGGCTATGACAAGTCGGCTCCCGGCACCGCCAACCTCGCCATGTCGACCAACCAGCTGGCCGAGCGCTTCGGCGCGGTGTCGATGACGCTGGAGATGCCATTCAAGGATCATCAGACCAACGCCGATCCCGAATTTGCCTGGTCCCCGGCACGCTGCAAGACGCTGGCCCATGCCTGCCTCGATACGCTGGCCGGCTTCATCGACGAGATCTGAACGTCCATCGAGTAGACTATGATACCGGGCGATCGTCCGGAACGCTGGGTCGGGGGGACCATGGGGCTGCTTCGCTATTCGCATCTGCTTGCATTTCTGACGGGGGGCGCAGCGCTGATCCCTGCCGCCGCGTCCGCTCAGATACCGACTGGCTATATCTCCATCGAAATTGGCCCCAGTGAGGATCGCCCGGATCTATTGCGTATCGCTTCGGCGATCGGCGACGGGAAAAACTGGGCGATCAATGACGATTACCCGTTCGAGGCGAGGGCCGCCGCGGAGGTTGGACGGGCATACATTCGGGCTTCGATCGATACGCAAGGCCAGGTGTCCGACTGTATTGGACTGGAGGGCAGTACGAGCGCCCGCTTCGTCGAAGCCGCATGCCGCCTCGTGCAGCGGCGCGGTCGCTTTCGGCACGCTCTGTCGTCGGCCGGTGAGCCGACACCGTCTTATGTCGATGTGGACGTGTACTTCAGTTTCTCACCGGGGGACCGCCTTGCCCCGATGCCGCCACCCCCGACGACGCCGCCTTATCGCGGGTCCACTCTTAGACTCGTTTCGAAACCGAATTGGCCGACTCGCCCCCCTTCGGGAAAGTCAGACGGGGAGGCCGTTCTCGCGATGTCCATCGATGCCGCCACGCCGGGGAGCCCGGAACGGCGATTTTGCAAGGTATATGAGAGCAGCGGAGACGCCGCCTTGGACCAAGCGACCTGCGAAGCGGCCAAAATGGCGAGGTACGAGCCGACCGATGCCGGTCCTTCGCCATATTTCGGTCGGTGGATAGACATGCTGGTTCGGTGGGACCGCCGGAAGGCGCGGCATCGGCTGCCCATCCGATCGGCCCCGCTAAACGCGGCCATAGAAGGGGGATATGAGGCGTTGCGGGCGGAGGTTCGGCCTAGCCCGCAGGCGGAGCCAGGCGATGTGCTGGTCACGCTGGGCATCGACGGCCAGATAACCTGTCGGATTACGGAAACGCTGGGAAGTGACGCGATCGATCGCGCGACCTGCGCATCTCTGCGATCGAAGATTCGCTTCACGCCGGGCGAGGATATTTTCGGCCGCAAGGTCCCGAACACATTCTCTGTTCGATATTAGCGGGGGACGCCCTGGCGTTGGAACCTCGCGGATTTGCTGGTGTACGGTGCCTCCAGGCCCTGTACGAACGTTCGAAACTCGTCGAAAAGATTGATCGTCCATCATGGCCCTGGGGCGGGGCCAATGTCCATTCGGTTGGCTTGAGGGGGAAATTATGGGCCTGTTACGGTATTCGCATGTGCTCGCCTCACTGGTGATTGGCGCCCCACTGATACCGGGCGCTGCCATGGCCCAGTCGCGGCACGAATTGATTATTATCGGCGAGGCACCCATCGGCGCAGATCCGGACCTTCTTCGTCCGGTTTCCATTCTCGGCGATCGGAAGACCTGGGTCACAAACGATGATTACCCCGCTGAGGCGAAACGAGCAGGCGAAACGGGATCGATGCTGATCCGGGTCTCGACAGACGATCGAGGACGCGTGTCCGACTGTGTGCTGATGACGCACGACACCAGTCCGGCGTTGAATCAAACGGCGTGCCGCCTCGTGCGAGAGCGCGGTAAATTTCGTCACGCACTATCATCCGAGGGAAAGCCGGTCGCGTCATCCATCACTTTGTATGTGAGCTTTGTCCTGGAAGAGCGAGGGATCCCCACGGTTTCTCCCGGTGCACCGCCCCGCGGAAAGTACGAGCAAACGCTTCGCCTCGTATCCGATCCTGACTGGTCTGCGGCTTCGCCGACAGACAATCCCAGTGGCAATGTCGTAATCACGATATCAGCCTCCCCCGATGGAGATGGACAGTTGCGAGCGGGGTATTGCCATGTCACCGAGAGCAGTGGCGACAGACGACTTGACGCCGCAACCTGTAACGTCGCCAAGGCAGCGCGGTACGAGCCGATTGCGCCGAACCTTCCAGACGACAAGCTGCTCCAGTTGAGAATCCTGGTTCGCTGGAGCCATGGAATGGCCCGTCATGAACTCCCAAGCAGACCAAGCGGAACTCCTGCCGCTATACAGGGTGGAAGGGAGGCGCTGCTTGCCGCAGCAGCGGCCGGCACAGTGTCCGAGAACGGCGTCGTTGCGGCTGTTCTCGGTCCCGACGGCAAGATCCGCTGTCGAATTCTTCGTTCGCTGGGCAGCGATGAAACCGATCGTGCCGTGTGCCAGTATTTGCAGTCGAAGGTGTCCTTCAAACCGGCAGAAGACGTCTTCGGACGCAAGGTCTTGGAGACACAGTATCTCGAATTCGATCCGTAAGCGCCTTCCATCAGAGGCCGCATCGGGCTAGCGGCGCTTACATCGTCACCGGAGACCCGCATGCCCACGCTCGTCCTGATCCGCCACGGCCAGTCGGCCTGGAACCTCGAGAACCGCTTCACCGGCTGGTGGGACGTCGATCTGACCGAGCAGGGCGTGAAGGAGGCCTGGGCTGCGGGCGAGATGCTGCGGGAAAAGGGTCATGACTTCGACCTGACCTTCACCAGCTTCCAGTCGCGCGCGATCAAGACGCTCAACCTGGCGCTGGAGGCGATGGGCCGGCTGTGGCTGCCGACCGAGAAGAGCTGGAAGCTCAACGAGCGGCATTATGGCGGCCTGACCGGCCTCGACAAGGCGGAGACCGCCGCCAGGCATGGCGACGAACAGGTCAAGATCTGGCGCCGCAGCTTCGACATCCCGCCGCCGCTGCCCGAGGAAGGCTCGCCCTGGGACCTGGCCAAGGACCTGCGCTATCGCGGCGTGCCGATCCCGCAGACCGAGAGCCTGAAGAACACGATCGATCGCGTGCTGCCCTATTGGGAAGAGCGGATCGCGCCGGAGCTGAAGTCGGGCAAGCGGGTGCTGATTTCGGCGCACGGCAATTCGCTGCGCGCGCTGGTCAAGCATCTGTCGGGCATTTCGGACGACGAGATCGCCAGCCTCGAGATCCCGACCGGCCAGCCGATCGTCTACGAACTCGACGCGGATCTGAATGCGACCGATCGCTATTATCTGAGCGAGCGCTGAGCGCGGCGACCATGGTTGAAGGACGCGCCGTCGCCTTCTAGGGACGGCGTTTCCGTCAGGGGAACAGGAATGACGAACCCGGTTGTCGGCATCATCATGGGCAGCACGTCCGATTGGGAGACGATGCGCCATGCCGCCGATCGCCTCGCCGAGCTGGGCGTGGCGCACGAGACCAAGGTGGTTTCGGCGCATCGTACGCCGCAGCGGCTCTACGACTATGCCGCCTCGGCCGCCGGGCGCGGGCTGAAGGTGATCATCGCCGGCGCGGGCGGCGCGGCGCACCTGCCGGGCATGGCCGCTTCGATGACCCATCTCCCGGTGCTGGGCGTGCCGGTCGAATCCAAGGCGCTGAAGGGCATGGATAGCCTGCTCTCGATCGTGCAGATGCCGGCCGGCATCCCGGTCGGCACGTTGGCGATCGGCAAGGCGGGCGCGGCCAATGCCGGCCTGCTGGCCGCGGCGATCCTCGCGACCGGCGATGCCGAACTGTCCGGGCGGCTCCAGGCGTGGCGCGCGAAGCAGACCGACGGCGTGGCGGCGGACCCCGAATGACCACGATCCCTCCCGGCGCGACCATCGGTATCCTGGGCGGCGGCCAGCTCGGCCGCATGCTGGGCGTCGCCGCGGCGCAGCTCGGCTATCGCATCCATGTCTTCGCGCCCGAAAGCGGGCCGGCCAACGACATCGCCTCGGCGTTCACCCGCGCCGGCTATCTCGAGCAGGACGAGCTGATCGCCTTTGCGCGGACCTGCGACGTCGTGACCTACGAGTTCGAGAACGTCCCCCTCGCGGCGCTGGCGGCGATCGCCGACCGGGTTCCGATCCGCCCCGGCGTGAAGGCGCTGGAGATCGCGCAGGTCCGCACCAGCGAGAAGAATTTCGTGCGCGAGCTTGGCGGGCGGACGGCGCCGTTCGCAGCAGTGAACAGCCTGGCAGAGCTGGAAGCGGCGATCGCCGAAATCGGCACGCCGTCGATCCTGAAGACGGTCTCGATGGGCTATGACGGCAAGGGCCAGGTCCGCCTGAACGCAGCCGATCAGGCGGCGGAGGCGTGGGAAGCGGTGAAGGGCGCGCCGTCGATTCTCGAAGGGTTCGTCGAGTTCAGCCACGAATTCTCGATCCTGATCGCGCGCGGACCGGACGGCGAGGTGGCGACCTGGGCGGCACCGTGGAACCTGCACAAGGAAGGCATCCTCGACCTGTCGCGCGTTCCGGCGCCCCGCGAGATCGCGGAGCAGGCGGAAGAGGCGTTCGAGCTGGCAAAAAAGGTTGCAGATGCAACTGAATATGTCGGTGTTCTGACGCTGGAATTCTTCGCGACCGCCGATGGACCGGTGTTCAACGAGATGGCGCCGCGAGTCCATAACAGCGGCCACTGGACGATCGAGGGCGCCGAGACGTCGCAGTTCGAGAACCATGTCCGCGCGATCTGCGGCCTGCCGCTCGGCTCGACCGAGCTGACCGCGAAGAAGGCCGAGATGGAGAATCTGATCGGCGCCGATGTCGATCGCTGGCCCGAATTCCTGGCCGAGCCGGGCGCGCATCTCCACCTGTACGGCAAGCGCGAGTCGCGCCCTGGGCGTAAGATGGGGCATGTCACCCGATTGCGGCGCTGACCGCTACGGCTCGATCCGCATGAAAAAGGGCCCGCTTTCGCCAGGAAAGCGGGCCCTTTCTCGTTGCGTGTGGCCGGGTTCAGCCGACGCGGGTCCCGGTCAGCGGGAAGGCGCCGAACGCACCCGCGGTGACGGTGCCGGTCATCGCGTCGCCGTCGACCGTCGCCTCGGCATTCAGGGTCATCGGCATCGGCACGCTGATGTCGAGCTTCCAGGTCAGCTTGTCGCCATCGACCTTGCCGTCCTTGACCTCGGCATTGCCCATCGCGCCCGAATAGGTGCCGTTGAAGGTGTCGCCGTTGCTGGTGATGTTCAAGGTCGCCTTCTGGTCGCCCAGGGGCGACTTCACCAGCGTATCCCAGCTGCCATCCACATTTGCCATGTTCGTCTCTCCTTGTGTGTTCACTTCGCTGCCGGCTTGGCGGCGGCTGCGGGGGCCGGCGTTGCGGCCGGCACGACTTCGATCGGAAGGCCGAGCGATTCGAGCTGTGGCTTGACCACCGCCGCATCGCCGACCACTACCCAAACGAACTTGTCGGGATCGAGTGCCCCGCGCGCGGCGCTATCGAGATCGGCGATCTTCATCGCGCGGTAGCGCGCGGCGATCGTGTCGTAATAATCGTCCGGCCGCTTGTACAAGTCGTTGCTCTGCATCGCGCCGAGCACTGCAGTCGAGGTCTCGAACGTGCCGGGAAGCTCGCGCGTCTCGCCGTTGATGGTGCGGTCGAACTCGACCTGGGTGATCCCCTTGCTGGTCAGGAACTCGCGCACGTCCTTGCGCAGCTCCTGGATCGAGGCGCCGGTCTTGTCCGCCTGGACGGGGGCCGAGATCACATAGGGCACGGCATGTTCGAGGCGGTTGAAGCCGCCGCGCACGCCATAGGACCAGTGCTTGTCCTCGCGCAGGTTCATGTTGATCCGCGACAGGAAGCCCGAGCCCAGCACCTCGTTCGCGGTCAGCGCATTGAGCAGGTCGCCGGTCGGCGGCAACGAGGTGATCTGGCCGCCGACGATGATCGACTGGGGCGACTGCGGCCGGTCGAGCAGGACGATCTTCGGCGCAGACTGGACGGGCGCCGCATCGAACGCCTTCACGCCCGGGGTGCCGGTGCCTGCCCATTTGCCGAACCGCGCCTCCAATGCCGAGCGAACCTCGGCCAGCGGGCGGTCCGACACGATGAAGACCTTCGCCTTGTCGGGGCGGATCCATGCCTGGTGGAATCCGGCCAGATCGGCGCGGGTCAGCGTCTTGACCGCCGCCGGATCGCCGCTGCCCGCCGCCAGCTTGGCATAGGGCGAATTGCCGTAGAGCACCGCCGGAACCTTGCGCTGCGCCATGCCCTGCGGGCTGGCCAGTTCCTGCTGGATGCCGGCCAGCAACTGGCCGCGCACCCGCTCGATCTCCGCCGGCGCGAACGCCGGGCGCTGGACGACATCGGCCAGCAGGTCGAGCGAGCCGCCCAGATTCGGGCTGGGCGCGAACAGCGAGACATAGGTGCGGTCGGCCGAATTGCCGGTGCTGATCCGCGCGCCCAGCCGCTCCTTCGCCTCGGCGATCTGGATCGAGTCGAGGCTGGTGGTCCCTTCGTCCATCACCGACAAAGCGAGCGACTGAAGCCCAAGCTTGTCGGCGGGATCGGCGACCTGGCCGGCGTCGAAGCTCATGACGACCTGGGTGATCGGCACGGCGGTGCGCTGGGCATAGACCAGCTCGATGCCGTTGGAGAGCCTGGCCCGCTCGATCTTCGGGAAGTCGAGATCGCCGATCGTGCCGACCTCGGGCATCTTCTCGGCGCGGGTGTTCATCGGCTCTTCGCTGCGTGCGACAGGTGTGGTCTGCGCTGCGCCAGCCGCGGCAGGGGTCGCGGCGGCGGCCGTGGCGACCGGCGCCTTGGCTTCCTCATAGCCTTCGCGTGCGCCCGGCTCGATCGTCAGCGAATAGGCGGGCTTGGCCAGCCAGCGGGTGCCGGCGTCGCGGACCTGCGCCGGGGTGACGGTGGCAAGCCGCTGAAGCTGCTTCTTGTAGAAGGCCGGATCGTCCGAATAGAGCGCGCCCGAGGCGAGCGTCACCGCCTTGCCGCCGAACCCGCCGACGGATTCGAGGCCCGAGAGGCGGCCCGAAATGCTGTTGGTCGCGACGCGCGTGACTTCGTCCGCGGTCGGACCGTTCTTGAGCAGGTCCGCCATGATCTCGTCCGCCCGCCTGCCGGCGACTGCCGGATCCACGCCGGGCGCGACATCGACCACCATCAGGAAGACGCCGCCCTGGGAAAAGGCCATCGAACTGGCGCTCACGCTGACCGCCAGCTTCTCCTTGCGGACCAGCGCATTGTCGAGCCGCGACGAGGACAGCCCGCCCAGGACGCCGCCGAAGACGTCGAGCGGCACCGAATCGGGATCGTTCAGGCCGGGCATCGGCCAGGCGCGATAGATGCGCGTCGTGGCCACCCGGTCCTTCATCACCTCCGCCTTCGCCGCGGCGAGCGGCTGGACGGTGATCCTGGGCAGGTGGCCTTCGGGACCTGCGGCGATCCGGCCGAAATATTTCTCGACCAGCGGACGGGCGGTCTTCGCGTCGATGTCCCCTGCCAGCACCAGCACCGAATTGTTCGGGCCGTAATGCGAGCGGAACCAGTTCTTGACGTCCTCGAGGCTGGCGGCATCGAGATCGGCCATCGAGCCGATCGGCGAATGGCTATAGGGCTGATCGGCCGGGAATACGCCCTTCAGCAGGCTGTAGAAGGCCAGGCCATAGGGCTGGTTGTCGCCCTGGCGCTTCTCGTTCTGGACGACGCCACGCTGCTCGTCGAGCACGCCCTGGTCGATCGCACCGAGCAGATAGCCCATGCGGTCGCTTTCCAGATACAGCGCACGCTCGAGCGCGGGCGCCGGGACCGTCTCGAAATAATTGGTGCGGTCGAAATGGGTGGTGCCGTTGAAATCGGTCGCACCGACGTCGCGCAGCGGCTTGAAGAAGTCGCCCGGGGCGTTTTCCGATCCGTTGAACATCAGATGCTCGAACAGATGGGCGAACCCGGTCTTGCCCTTGGGCTCATGCTTGGAGCCGACATCATACCAGACCGAGACGGCGACCACGGGGGCCTTGCGATCGGTATGGACGATCACCCGCAGGCCGTTCTGGAGCTTGAATTCCTCATAGGGAATGTCGATCGCCTTGGCGATTTCGGAGACCGGAGCCGGCTTGGCAGCGGGAGCGGCGGCACGCGCCGCAGATGCCTGCTGCGCGAGCGCCGGCGAAGCACCGACCGCGAGCGCGCAGGAGGCAGCGCCGCAGTAGGTCAGGAACGATTTCATAATGGAACCTCGTGTCACCGGATGGTGGATGAGCCGAGCATAACGCGGGACCGGTCGGCTGCAACTGAAACAGTAACCGGATGCGAGCGGCTCTTTATGTGGTGCAGCCGATCCATTAGCGTCCGCTCGCCACGCCTGACCGGGAATCCTCATCCGATGCGCATCCGCCTGCTTCTTGCCGCCGCCTCGTTCGCACTCGCGTCGCCCGCCATGGCACAGGTCGCGCCGCAGACCGGCGAACCGACCTTCTCGGCCGAAGCGGTCAAGGCGCATGTCACCTTCCTCGCCGACGACCTGCTGGAGGGGCGCGATGCCGGCACGCGCGGCTATGACATTGCGGCGCGCTATGTCGCGACCCGCTTCGAAGCGCTGGGACTGAAGCCCGCAGGACCGAATGGCGACTGGTATCAGCCGGTGCCGCTGTCGGAATATTCGCTCGACCCCGCCGCGCCGGCATCGCTGACTGTCGGCACGAAACGCTTCGCCAATGGCGAGGATGCGATCATGGGCGCGTCGCCGCGCTACGGTACCACGGCGCAGCGGCTGGAGGGGGGCGTGGTCTTCGCGGGCTACGGGCTTGAAGCCGACTATGCCGGGCTGGACGTGAAGGGCAAGTTCGTCGCAGTGCTGCTCGGCCGTCCCTCTGGCCTGAAGGGCGCGGAGGCGGAGGCAGCGGAAGGCGAGGACAAGGACAGGAATGCCGGCGCGCGCGGCGCGCTGGGCGTCCTCTATCTGCTGTCGCCGTCCGACATGAACCGGATCTCGTGGAGCGAGGTAGCGGAGCATATGATGGCGTCGCAAATCCGCTGGCTGGGCCCCAATGGCGCGCCCGGCGGCGTCGATACGGGAATCGCGATCAACAGCTATGTGAAGCCTGCCGTGGCGACCGAATTGTTCGCCGGCGCGCCGCAAAGCGCCGAGCAGGTCTTCGCATCCGCCGCCGCCGGCCAGCGGCCCAAGGGGTTCGCGCTGCAGGCAAAAGTGGTGACCGAGCGCACCAGCAAGGTACGGATGATCCGCAGCCCGAACGTCATGGCGATCCTGCCGGGGTCGGATCCGGCCCTGGCCGCCGAATATGTCGTGCTGTCGGCGCATCTCGACCATGAGGGCGTCGATCCGTCGCTGCCCGGCCCCGACAAGATCTACAATGGCGCGATGGACAATGCCGCGGGCGTGGCGACCATGCTGGAGGTTGCGCGCGCCTTTTCCGAGAGCGGCCAGCGGCCGAAGCGGTCGCTGCTGTTCGTTGCGCTGACCGCGGAGGAGAAGGGGCTGCTGGGATCCGAATATCTCGCCCGCTATCCGGTCGTCGGGTCGGGCAAGGTCGTGGCCGACGTCAATCTGGACATGCCGGTGCTGCTGTACGACTTCACCGATGTGGTCGCGTTCGGCGCCGAGCATTCGACACTGGGGCCGATCGTCGAGCGCGCCGGCGCGAAGATGGGGGTCAAGCTGTCGCCCGATCCGATGCCCGAGGAGAATCTGTTCGTCCGGTCGGACCATTACAGCTTCGTCCAGGCGGGCGTGCCCTCGGTGTTCCTGGTCACCGGCTGGGCCAATGGCGGGCAGGAAGCGTTCAAGTCGTTCCTGTCGACCCATTATCACAAGGTCAGCGACCAGGTGACGCTGTCGTTCAACTGGCAGGCGGGCGCCAAGTTCGCGAAGATCAACTATCTGATCGCCCGCGAGATCGCCGACGGCAAGGATGCGCCGCGCTGGTACGAGGGCAATGAATATGGCGAGCGCTTCGCGCCTGGCCAGCCCCGCGCGAAGAAGCCGGCGG
This sequence comes from Sphingomonas rustica, assembly GCF_039652585.1. Taxonomy (NCBI): domain Bacteria; kingdom Pseudomonadati; phylum Pseudomonadota; class Alphaproteobacteria; order Sphingomonadales; family Sphingomonadaceae; genus Sphingomonas; species Sphingomonas rustica. The sequence goes on from NZ_JBDIZK010000004.1 coordinate 228,608, forward strand.
GCACCAAATAGCGCCCGCCTGCGCGGAATCAGGGGCGGTAGCGCCGTTCGGTGTGCCCGCGCAGCTGCGGCGGATCGAACCGGACCGGCTTCAGCCGATGTTCGACGAACATCCGCGCCTGATCGGTATAATGTTTCGAATCCGGCCGGGTGGTCGCCGAACCGAAGGGCTGGATCGATCGTGAGCTGACCCGCCCGTTCCGGTCCCAGGTGACGAACATGATGAAGCTGTCGCCATGGCGGATCGCCAGCCGGCCGTCGGGCAGCTCGTCATAGCTGGTGGCGGCGCGAAGCGCGTCGGGCCCGCCGTCCAGCGGCAGATCGACAGTGCCTTGGCGCAGGCGGATGAACTCGCCCAGCGGCAGGTCAAGCCGGCCGAAATGACGCTGGAGATAGCCTGCGGCTTCGGCCAGCACGGTACGGGGGTCGGGCCTTGGCTGTCGTTCGTAGTGCCAGCGATTGGGCACCCGCAGGATCGAATAGGCCAGGCTGTCGGCCGGTCCCTTGCCGTCATAATTCCAGTCCCAGCGCGCCAGCAGGTCGTGCGCGCGGCGCAACAGCGGATCGCCCCCGGGATCGACCGCCATCAGATCGCGGTACCAGCGGCCGAGATAGCTGTCGCGCGCGACGCCGCTGTCATATTTGATGCGCTCCAGTTCCGCCTCGCCGATCGACGGGGTGGCGGCGAGCAGTTCGAGCGCGCGGGTGCCGCGATTGGTGGTGTCGGTCTCGACGCCGAGCAGGGGCGGCTGCGCCGGGATCTCGAACCCCTGCCCCGCCGCCTGATAGGGCGAGTTGTTGGCGTTCTGGAGGAAGCCCGAGCCGGGATTGATGTTGCGCGGCACCATCGCCCAGGGGACGGTCCCCGGCGCATAGGCGCGCGAGGTGTCGCCCGGCAGCACCCCGGCATAGTCGAAGCCGGGTTTCCGGTTGGGAAAGGCGGCATTGTAGAAATAGGCGATGGTGCCGGCACGGTCGGCATAGAGGAAATTGGTGCCGGGCACGCCCTGGATCGCCATTGCCCGCTGCCATTCGGCGAAGTCGCGCGCCTTGGTCAGCCGATAATATTGCTCGACCATGCGCAGCTGGTCGGCGCCGCCATAGCGGATCGCATAGGCGCCCGAGGCATTGCGCATCACCGGCCCCTGCACCGCCCGTTCGACGCTGCGCCGGATCGGAAGGGTGAACGGCCCCCACAGCTTGACCGGCAGCCACACGGTGCGCGTCTCGATCGGTCGCCACTGGCCGTCATAGCGATAAGCGTCGCCGGAATCGTTCAGCACCAGCCGGTAGACGTCGATCAGGTCGGGGCGGTTGACGGTGTTGGTCCAGCCGAGCGTGCGGTTGTGGCCCAGTAGCGGATAGGGCGCGCCAGGAAAGGTGGCGCCCGCGAAATCCCATCCGGTCTTCGAATGGACGACCAGTTCGTACCACGCCGCGCCGCCGCGCCAGGGCTGGTGCGAGTTGGAGACCATCCGGGTCGCGCCGTCGGGCGAGCGCCGGGGCGCGACGAGGAACGCGTTCGATCCCGCCTGCCCCGGCTCGGCGCCCAGCGGGGTGACGTTGGGCGCATCGAGCGGCCCGGCGCGCTCGACCGGCAGCGGCTTGTCGCCCGAGATCGAGCCCAGCACGGCGTCGAGCCCGAAGAAGAAGGGCGAGCGCACGACGAATCCCGTGGCGATGTCCTGGCCGTTGACCGGGAACAGCCTGGCAAGGCGAACTTCGTCCGGATGCGTGTCGGCGTAACGGTTGAGCCCGGAGGCATAGCCATCGAGCAGCGCACGGACATCGGCCGGCTGGGCGGCATAGTCGCGAGCCACGGTGGCGCGCGCGTTCAGCAGGTGGACGACATAATCGGTCTTCGCACCCTCCGCGCCGCTGATCGCGCCCAGCCGCCCGCGGGTCATCGCCAGCACCTCCTGCAGGGTCGCGAAATCGTCCTCGGCATGGGCATAGGCAATGCCGTAGGCGACGTCGGGATCGGTCGCGCCGAAGATGTGCGGAACGCCGAAATCGTCGCGGACGATCTCGACATCATAGCGGTGCGCCGGCGGCGGCGTCATGCGCTCGGCCAGCAGCGGTTCCCAGGTCGCGAGCGCGATACCGATGAGGAGCAGGAGAAGGGCAAGGACGACAAAGACCCGGCGGACCCAGGTCATCGCGCGGGACCGCCGGGGACGAGCGTCATGCCGCGATGGCGCAGCCGTGCCAGATGACGTCATCGCTCCCCCCCGTTGCGCGCTTCGTGAAGCGAAGCGTCGCCTTATTCCGCGGCCCTGGCCTCCGCGTCCCACACCACATCTTCGGCCAGCGCCCAGCACAGATCGGTCTTTTCCAGTTCCCGCCCGTCATGGGCGAGCACCTTGACCGCGCGAATCGGCTTCATGTCGCGCTGATCGACCAGGATCGGGCTGGCGGGGACGCCGGTTTCCCAGCGCTCGCCCCATTGGCGCAGCGCGACCATCGTCGGCAGCAGCGCATAGCCCTTGTCGGTCAGGCGATATTCGATCTTGCGCCGGTCGTCGGGACAGGGAACGCGTTGCAGGATGCCGTGCCCGACCAGCCGCGCCAGCCGGTTGGCCAGGATGTTGCGGGCGATGCCCAGCGTCGACTGATATTCCTCGAAATGGCGCAACCCGTTGAACGACGCGCGCAGGATCAGGAACGACCAGCGTTCCCCCATCGCCTCGAGCGCGGCGGGAAGGCTGCATTCCGCAGCCAGGTCTTCTCGCAGTCCGATCAACGCCATGACGGACCCTAACCCATTTCCATCAGCGACGGAAATGGCATAACTCGTTGCATTGCAGCAAAAGTTTCTGCTTGCAACTTACATTGAGGTCAGTTAGCAATCGGGCCGCAACGCGGTTGCACCGGAAATTCCCCAGGAGGCACTCATGACCCGTTTCCTCGCCGTTGCGGCAGCAGCCGCGGCTACGCTGGCGCTCACCCCCGCAGCCGGCATCGCCCAGACGCCGGGCGGCGCCTATTACACCGCCACCGCCGAGGCGGCACCCGCCAAATCGAGCGTCGTGACGCGCAGCACGATCTGGCGCTGCACCGAAACGACCTGCATCGCGCCCAAGGCGACGGCGCGTGACGCGATCATGTGCGAACTGGTCGCCCGCGAAGTCGGCAAGCTGGCGTCCTTCGCCGTCAAGGGCGAGGCGTTCGACGCCGCGTCGCTGGACAAGTGCAACGCCCGCGCCAAGTAAGCGCGGCCGCGTCTCGCTGTCCGAAACGGGCCCGCCCTCCTCACCGGAGCGCGGGCCCGTGTTGCGTAAAGCGCACAGCATCGTCGTAAATTTACACGAATTTATTGCAAAGCAGCGCACATGCACGCCATCTAGCGGTCGTGCTGCGTCAATATGAACTTGTCGATCGGGTCCTGAGCTACGATCCCGAGGCCGATGAGGCCCTGCTCAACCGCGCCTATGTGTTCTCGGTCAACGCCCATGGTACGCAGAAGCGCGCCTCGGGCGATCCCTATTTCAGCCACCCGATCGAGGTGGCCGGCATCCTGACCGACCTGCATCTCGACGACGAGACGATCGCCACCGCGATCCTGCACGATACGATCGAGGATACGGTCGCCACGCCCGAGGAGATCAAGCGGCTGTTCGGCGAGAATGTCGCGCGGATGGTCGACGGCGTGACCAAGCTGTCGAAGATCGAGGCGCAGAGTGAGAGCGAGCGCGCCGCCGAGAATCTGCGCAAGTTCCTGCTGGCGATGTCGGACGATATCCGCGTCCTGCTGGTGAAGCTGGCGGACCGGCTGCACAACATGCGGACGCTCCACTTCATCAAGAACGAGGAGAAGCGCCGCCGCATCGCGCGCGAGACGATGGACATCTATGCCCCGCTCGCCGAGCGGATCGGCATGTACGAGTTCATGAAGGAGATGCAGACGCTCGCCTTTCGCGAACTCGAGCCCGAAGCCTATGAATCGATCACCAAGCGGCTCGCGAGCTTCAAGGTGGAAGGCGAGGACCGGATCGCGAAGATCTCGTCGGGGCTGAAGCTGCTGCTGTCGCGCGGCGGCGTCGAGTCCGAAGTGACGGGGCGGGAGAAGCATCCCTATTCGATCTGGAAGAAGATGTCCGAGCGCCATGTCAGCCTCGAACAGCTGAGCGACATCATGGCATTCCGCGCGATCGTCGGGTCCGAGGAGGAATGCTATCGCACGCTGGGCATCATCCATCGCCGCTGGCCGATGGTGCCGGGCCGGTTCAAGGATTACATCTCGACGCCGAAGCGCAACGGCTATCGATCGCTGCACACGACGATCATGCATGCCGGCGATACCCGCGTCGAGATCCAGATCCGCACCCAGCCGATGCACGCCCAGGCCGAGTTCGGCCTGGCGGCGCACTGGGCCTACAAGCAGGACAATGTCCGCCCCGACACGCAGGTCAGCTGGATCCGCGACCTGGTCGAGATCCTGGAACATGCCGAAAGCGCCGAGGAGCTGCTCGAGCATACGCGCATGGCAATGTACCAGGACCGGATCTTCGCCTTCACGCCCCAGGGCGAGCTGATCCAGCTGCCCAAGGGATCGACGCCGATCGACTTCGCCTATGCGGTGCATTCGAATATCGGCGACCAGGCGGTCGGCGCGAAGGTGAACGGCCGCGTCGTGCCGCTGCGCACCGAGATCGAGCAGGGCGACCAGGTCCAGATCCTGCGGTCCAAGGCGCAGCAGCCCCAGGCCAATTGGCTGAACTTCGCGATCACCGGCAAGGCGCGCGCGGCGATCCGCCGCCATATCCGCCACAAGGAGCGCGAGGAGACGATCGCGCTGGGCCACAAGCTGTATGACGAGATCGTCGGCCGCCTGCCGGCGCGCGCCGGCGAAGCGGCGATGCGCGACGCGCTGAAGCGGCTGAAGCTGAGCGACGAGGCGGCGCTGATGGAAGCGATCGCGCGGCGCAAGCTGACCGACGCGCAGGTGATGGAAGCGATCATGCCGGGATCGACCAACGGGCTCGACACCGACGAACCGCCGCCCCAGGCGCATGCGATCGACATCAAGGGGCTGACCCCCGGCGTCGCCTTTACCCTGTCGGAGGATTGCGCGCCGGTGCCGGGCGACCGGATCGTCGGCGTGCGGCGCGCGAACGAGCCGATCGAGGTGCACCGGATCGACTGCCCCGGGCTGGCGCATACCGACGATCAGGACTGGGTCGACCTGACCTGGGGCGACAAGGCCGAGGGCGGCGTCGCCGAGATCGCTGTCACGCTGAAGAACGAACCGGGCGCGCTGGGTTCGGTCGCGACGCTGATCGGCCAGCAGAAGGCGAACATCCTGGGCCTGAAGATGGACGGTCGCGACACGACTTTCCACACCAACACGATCGATGTCGAGGTGCGCAACGCAGCCCATCTGATGAAGCTGCTCGCCGCCCTGCGCGCGGCCGACTGCGTCAGTTCCGCCGAACGCCTGTAGCGGGAGTCGCACCGGCTTTCACGAGCGGCCAAATGCGCCTCTGACCCGTGCGACGACCGTTTTTCGCTAGGGAACCGGCAAATCACTCCCTAGACTAAATCCGAATCGGGGAGGAACCTTTGGCTTTCGCATTGGCATCGGAGAACATCGCCTTCGTCTCGGCGATTCTTCTCATGGTGCTGATCGGACTGGTCCAGTTGCTGGGCCTGGGCGGCGATGCCGATTTCGATCTGGATGCGGATACCGACCTGCTCGGCTGGCTCGGCTTCGGCAGAATTCCTTTCCTGATGCTGGTCGCGCTGTTCCTGGCATCGTTCGGGATCATCGGCCTGCTCGGCCAGCAACTGTCGACCGACATGCTGGGACATCTGATCGACCCCTGGATCGCCGTACCCGCTGCGCTGGGCGCGGCGCTGCCCGTCACCGGGGTGGCCGCGAACCTGCTGGCGCGGGTCATGCCGCGCGACCACAGCACCGCCATCTCGACCGAGGAACTGGTGGGCAATGGCGCGACGATCGTCACCGGCCGCGCCAGCGCGGGGTCGCCGGCGCGTGCACGCGTGGTCGATCACCACGGCCAGGCGCATTTCGTGATGGTCGAGCCGAACGAGGCGGACCAGGTCCTCGAGGAAGGCGAGGCCATCCTGCTGGTCCGCCACGAAGGACCGGTGTTCCGCGCGGTGTCGCGCGGCGACCATTACCTGCCCCGACTTTAAGACCGAACACACAAGCAAGGAGACATGATTTGAGCGTACCCGCCGTCCAGGAAGCCCCGTCCCTGATCCCCTATCTGGTGATTGGTGGAACGTCGCTGATCCTGCTGATCGTGCTGGGGCTGATCGTCGCGCGGCTGTACAAGCGCGCATCGAAGGAGATCGGCTTCGTCCGCACCGGCCTGGGCGGCGAGAAGGTGGTGATGAATGGCGGCGCGCTGGTGCTGCCGATCTTCCACGAGACGATGCCGGTCAACATGAACACGGTCCGCCTGGCGGTGGAGCGCAAGAATGCCGACGCGCTGATCACGCTCGACCGGCTGCGCATCGACGTGAAGGCGGAATTCTATGTCCGGGTGAAGCCCGACGGCCCCTCGATCGCGATCGCGGCGCAGACGCTGGGCCTGCGCACGATGAACCCCGAAGCGCTGAAGGAACTGGTCGAGGGCAAGTTCGTCGACGCGCTGCGGTCGGTCGCGGCGGGCATGACGATGGCGCAGCTGCACGAGCAGCGCAGCGAATTCGTCCAGAAGGTGCAGCAGGTCTCGTCGGTCGATCTGGCGATGAACGGCCTCGAGCTCGAATCGGTATCGCTGACCGGCCTCGACCAGACGTCGATCGAGCATTTCAACGCCAACAACGCGTTCGACGCCGAGGGCCTGACCAAGCTGACCGAGCAGATCGAGCTGCGCAAGAAGGCGCGCAACGACATCGAGCAGGACACCCGCGTCCAGATCGAGACCAAGAATCTGGAGGCGCAGCGCCAGTCCTTCCTGATCGGCCGCGACACCGAGTTCGCGCGGCTGGAGCAGGAGCGCGAGGTCGAGATGCGCCGCGCCGGCCAGGCGGCCGAGGTCGCGCGCGAACAGGCGCTGCGCCAGCAGGAGTCCGACCAGGCGCGGATCGAGGCGAAGAAGCTGGTCGATTCACAGCAGATCGAGGCCGATCGTGCGGTGCAGGAAGCGGGGATCGCGCAGGACCAGGCGCTGGCGCTCGCCCGGCAGGAGCAGCAGATCGCCGTCCAGAACAAGAGCCGCGAGGAAAGCCAGGCGCGCGCCGAGGCCGACAAGGCTCGCGCCGAAGCCGTGGTCGCCGAGGAACAGGTCGCCACCGCGCGGGAGGCGGAGATCGCCGAGCGCGCCAAGCGAATCGAGCTGATCGATGCCGCCCGCGAGGCGGAGCGCGCCGCGATCGGCATCCGCGTCCAGGCCGAGGCCGAGAAGCAGGCAGCGGCCGATCGCGCCGAGGCGGCGCGCGTCCAGGCCGAGGGCGAGGCGGAAGCCGCCAAGCTGCGTTCGGACGCGGACCGCGTCCGCTTCGAGGTCGAGGCGGCGGGCCAGCGTGCGGTGAACGAGGCCGCCAACCTGCTGTCGTCCGACCAGGTCTCGCTGCAGACCAAGCTCGCATTGCTCAAGGTCCTGCCCGACCTGGTGCGCGAATCGGCGAAGCCGCTGGAGGCGATCGATTCGATCAAGATCGTCCAGGTCGACGGCATCACGGGCCGTGGCGGCGACGGCGGCGCGGGAGCAGGCGCTGGCGGCGGCTCTGGCGGGGACGAGAATCTTGCCAGCGCGGCGGTCGCGGCGGCACTGCGCTATCGTGCCCAGGCCCCGGTGATCGACGGACTCATGCGCGAACTGGGCTTCGACGGATCGACGATCGAGTCGCTGGTGCAGGGGGCGGCGCCCCAGGCCAAGGCGGCGTCCCGACCGGCGGGCAAGGCGGCACCCGAAGCCGGCTGACCGAAGCCGCGTCGCGGCAGGTGACGCGCGGGCGGGCGATGCGTAGAAGGCGCGTCGCCCATGACCCTGCCGATCCACGCCGTCCTGCCCGACCTGCTCGCCGCCCTTCGCGTGCGCGCCAGTGCCGTGCTGGTCGCGCCGCCCGGTGCGGGCAAGACGACGGCGGTTGCCCCTGCCCTGCTGGCCGAGCCGTGGGTCGAGGGGCGCGAGATCCTGTTGCTGTCCCCGCGTCGGCTTGCCGCACGGGCGGCTGCCGAGCGGATGGCGAGCCTGGCCGGCGAAGCCGTCGGCCGGACGTTCGGCTATGCCACGCGGATGGACAGCAAGCGGTCGTCCGAGACGCGGGTGACGGTGGTCACCGAAGGCATTTTCGTGAACCGCATCCAGGCCGATCCCGAGCTGTCGGGGGTTGCGGCGGTGCTGTTCGACGAGGTGCATGAGCGCAGCCTCGACAGCGATTTCGGACTGGCACTGGCACTCGACGCGCAGGAGGCGCTGCGCCCCGACCTGAGGCTGGTGCCGATGTCGGCGACGCTGGACGGTGCGCGCTTTTCCGCACTGATGGGCGATGCGCCGGTGATCGAGAGCGAAGGGCGCGGCCATCCGCTGGAATTGCGGCATATCGGCCGCGCGGCGGAGGCTCGGATCGAGGACTCGATGGCGGGCGCGATCCGCCAGGCATTGCGCGAGGCGGAAGGCGGGCTGCTCGCCTTCCTGCCCGGCGTCGCCGAGATCGAGCGGACCGCCGACCGGCTGGGCGACCTTGGCCCCGACATCGTGCTGCACCGGCTTCACGGATCGCTGGACCCCGCCGCGCAGCGTGCGGCGATCGCGCCCGAGCGCGGCGGTGCGCGCAAGCTGGTGCTCGCCACCTCGATCGCGGAGACCAGCCTGACGCTGGACGGGATCCGCATCGTGGTCGATTCGGGGCTGGCGCGGCGACCGCGCTATGACCGGGCCGCGGGGATGACCCGGCTGGTGACCGAGCGCGCCAGCCAGGCGGCGGTCACGCAGCGCGCCGGTCGCGCCGGGCGCCAGGCACCGGGTGTCGCCTATCGGCTATGGGAAGCGGCGGCGACCGCCGGCCTGCCGCGGTTCGATCCGCCCGAAATCCTGGAGGCAGACCTGTCGGCGCTGACGCTCGACTGCGCGCTGTGGGGCGTCAGCGACCCGCGGACGCTGCGCTGGCTCGATACGCCGCCCGACGCGGCGATCAGCGAGGCGCGGCAGCGCCTGGCCTCGCTCGATGCGATCGATGGCGACGGACGGCCGACCGCACATGGCAAGGCGATCGCGCGGCTGCCGCTGCCGCCGCGGCTCGGCCATATGCTGGTGCGCGCGGGCGAGATCGGACTGGCTCGGACCGCTGCGGATGTGGCGGTGTTGCTGGGCGAGCGCGGCCTTGGCGGGACCGATGCCGATCTGGAATTGCGGCTGCGGCGCTGGCGCAGCGAGCGCGGCCCGCGCGCCGAGAATGGACGGCGGCTGGCGCAGCGCTGGACGAAACTGGTGCGGAATGCGGGCGATGCGGGTTCGGCACCGGGCGACGTCGCGACCTGTATCGCGCTTGCCTTTCCCGACCGGATCGCGAAGCGGCGCGACGGCGGCGGCGAGACCTGGGCATCGGCGGGCGGGCGTGGATTCCGGCTGGATCCGACCTCCCCCCTGGCGCGGGCGGAATGGCTGGCGGTCGCCGAGACGCAGGGCATGGCGTCGGGGGCACGGATCCTGTCGGCAGCGGCGATCGAGCAGGATGCGGTGGAATCGCTGTTCGCCGACCGGATCGAGACGCGGCGATCGGTCCGGTTCGATCCGGCGACGAATCGGGTCGAAGCGCTGCGCGAGCGGCGGCTGGGCGCGATCCGCCTGTCCTCGGGCCCCGACAGCGCGGCCGATCCGCGCGAGATCGAATCGGCGCTTCTGGAGGCGGTGCGACGCCATGGGCTGGCTCTGCTGCCCTGGTCCGGCACGGCCGCCGCACTTCGCGCCCGCGCGGGCTATGCCGGCATGGCCGAGCTGGCGGACGAGGCACTGATCGCCGAGCTGGACGAGTGGCTGCCGCCGGCGCTGGCGGGCAAGCGGCGGTTCGACGCGGTCGAATCAGGCGCGCTCACCCAGGCGCTGCAGAACCGGTTGGGCTGGGACGGGCAGAAGACGCTGGACCGGATCGCCCCGGCGCGGTTCGAGAGCCCGGCGGGATCGAGCCACGAGATCGATTATGCCGCCGAGGGTGGCCCGCGCGTAGAGTTGCGCGTCCAGGCGCTGTTCGGGCTGGCCGAGCATCCGGTGGTGGGAACGACGCCGCTGGTGCTCAGCCTCACCTCGCCGGCCGGCCGGCCGATCCAGACGACGCGCGACCTGCCCGGCTTCTGGGCGGGCAGCTGGAGCGCGGTCGCCAAGGAAATGCGCGGCCGCTATCCGCGACATCCCTGGCCCGACGATCCGGCCGCGGCGTCGGCGACGCTGCGCACCAAAAATGCGGATGCAAGAGCGTCCCGACAGCGCTAAGGGATTCGCGCCATGATCAAGACCGCACGCATCTATCAGAAGCCCAAGAACGCCATGCAGTCCGGCCGCGCGCGAACCGACAGCTGGATCCTCGAGTTCGAGCCGCGCGAACAGCAGCAGGCCGATCCGCTGACCGGCTGGGCCGGATCGGGCGACACCGCGTCGCAGCTGCGCATGAGCTTCCCGACGCTGGAGGCGGCGCAGGGCTATGCCGAGCGCGAGGGCATCGCGTTCCACGTGATCCCGGCACCCGAGCGCAAACTCAAGCTCCAGGCCTATTCCGACAATTTCCGCTGAGGCCTGACCGCCCCGCGGGCGTCAGCCCAGCAGGGTGCCGGCAAGCAGCAGCAGCAGCTTGACGTCGATCGCGACGCCGTCGGCGCGCTTGGCGGCGACGAAGGCGGGGATGTCGGCCAGCTTCACGCGGTGGACGACGATGTCCTCGCCATCGATGCCGCCGCCCTCGCCGATCTTCGTCAGGCCGCGCAGACGGACCAGGGTGAAACCTTCGGTCACCAGGCCGGGCGAGGATTGATACTCGCCGAGGTTCTGCAGGTCGGACGCGGTGTAGCCGGTCTCCTCCTCCAGCTCGCGCACCGCCGCCAGTTCGGGCGTGTCGTCGGCATGGTCGTCGCCGACCAGCCCGGCAGGCAGTTCGAGGCAGCGCCGGCCGAGCGGCACGCGGTACTGGTCGACGAGCAGGACATGGTCGTCGTCGTCGATCGCGACGATGACCACCGCGCGCGACCCGCGGGTGCGCGAGACATATTCCCAGCGTCCCTGCTTGCGGACGCAGATCCACTTGCCCTGCCAGGCGGTCTCGACGGGTTCGATGTCGCTCACAATTCGATCAGCCTGTCCGGGAGTTCGTTGACGTCATGCGCCTGGCGCGGGAACTGCTCTGCCAGAATTTCGCCGATGCGCGCAATCGCGTCGGCCATGCCGCCGGCCGGATCATCGCGACGGAGCCCCGCAACCAGCATCGCCATCGCCTCGCCCCAGCAATCGTCGCTGACCTTGCCGTGGATCGCCGCGTCGGCGACGATTTCGGCGCGGTGTTCGGCCAGGCTGACATAGAGGAGCACGCCGACCCGGCCGCGGGTGCGATGCTCGGCGCTGGCGCGGAAGAACTGGACGGCGCGGCGGCGCACCCGGCGCAGCTTGGTCGGATGCGGCGTCAGCGCCATTCGCGCCGGCATCCAGGCGAGCGAATAGCGTACCGCCAGGAACAGCACGGCCTGGGCGATCACCAGCCAGAAGGCGGTCCGGCCGATCTCCGGCTCGCTGGTCCAGCCCAGCCAGTGTTCGAGCGGCGCCGGCCAGATCGCGACGAACGCCGCGACCGCCAGCATCGCGCCCACGGCATAGTGAAGCCCGACATCGTGATAGGAATCGGAGCGGTCGGTGACGATCGTCACGATCTCGCCCGAAGTGCCCCGCTCCGCGGCGGCCACGGCTTCGGTCACCCGCAGATGATCCGCCTCGCTGAACCTGATCCGGGCCATCACCAGCTCCCCGACGCGCCGCCGCCCCCGAAGGAGCCGCCGCCGCCGGAGAAGCCTCCGCCGCCACCGCCGCCGCCCCAGGACGATCCGCCACTACCACCGCCACCCCAGCCTGAGCCGCCGCTCCAGCCCGAACCCGAACTGCGGCCGCCGCTGCGCATCGCCGCATCGAGCGCCGCCCACAGCAGCACCTCGCCGACGCCGCTCCCGCCCCGGCCGCGATAGCGGCGACCGCGACGCTTCCCGCCGCTCAGTCCGCGGAGGAAGAGGAACAGGACGAACATGACCACTATCGCGCCGACGATCGCACCGCCGACCTCGTTGGCGTCGCTGCTGCCGCGCCGCTGCTGCGCCGCACGCGCCGCGTCGAGCTTCTGCTTGGCGCGCTGCTCGGCCGCCTCAAGCGGCAGCTTCATCTGCTCGCCGATCTCGGACGCGCCCGCGATGATGCCGCCCGCCATGTCGCCTGCCTTGAAGTGCGGAACGATCTGCTTGTCGATGATAAGGCCGACGAACCCGTCGGTCATGATCGGCTCAAGCCCCTTGCCGACTTCAATCCTGACCTCCCGCTCATTTGGGGCGACCAGCAGGATGATGCCGTTGTCCGCATCCTTCTGGCCCAGCTTCCAGTGCTGCCCCAGCCGATAACCATAATCGTCGATCGCGTAGCCCTGGAGATCGGGGATGGTGGCGACGACGAACTGGCGCCCGCTCGCCTGCTCGATTCCCTCGGACAATTGCGTGAGTTGCTGTTCCTGAGCAGAATCTAGCAGGTTGGCCGCGTCCACGACCCTGCCGGTCAGTTCCGGAAAGGTCTGCGCCGATGCCACCACCGGCACGAGCATCAGGACAAGCGGGAGGAAGAACCGGTCGATCCTCATCCGATCGTCTCTGACAAAAGCGCCGCGACATGGTCGATTCCCTTCACGATGCCCGCCTCGAACCGGTTGGCTTTCAGGTCGGGGCGCATGACCTGTTCGACGATCTGCCGCGCGCGCGCGTCGGACAGGAGGGTGCCGGAAGGCCCCGCCGCGGACAGGCGAAGCTCTCGTTCCTTCGGTGCGAACAGGAGCAGGGCGCCGTTGGTGATGCCGGTCCGCAGCCCAATCGTTTCTGACAGTTCGCCCGTCGAGCGGCCTTGGAGCGACGCGACCGTCACGACCATGATCCGCCGCTGCGTGCGCCTTTCGACGTCGGAAAGGCGTGCCTCCATTGCAGTGCGCGCCGACGTAGACAGCACCTCCGCGTCGTCTATCACATGCCGGACCGCGATTACCCGCGAAGGCGACGGTGATGGCGCGGGCGACGCGGCGGCCGCGCGATCGGCCGTCCGGCCAGCTTCATTGGTCGCCTGCTCCTGCCCCCCGCAAGCGGAAAGCAGTGCCAGAAGCGGCAGGACGGCGACGCGCATGATCAGTTGTCGAGTTCCGTACGGACGTCTGGAGGTGTATCGGCCCCCGGCTTCGCCTGAAATTGCACCAGAGGCTTTGCGCCGTAGAAGACGCGTGCGCCGATAGCGTCAGGAAAGGTCCGGATTCGCGTGTTATACTCCTGCACCGAGCGGTTATAGGCCTCGATCCGAACGTTGATGCGATTCTCCGCGCCCGCCAGTTCGCGAATCAGCATTTTGGACGAGTCCTGGCTCTTAAGCTCGGGATATGCCTCCACGGTCGCAAGCAGGCGACTGAGCGACCCGCCCAGTGTCTGTTGCGCTGTCTGATAGGCCTGAACCTTGGCGGGGTCGGTAAGGTCGCCGGGGGCAAGCTGGACCGACGTCGCGCGCGAGCGCGCCTGGGTCACCTCGGTCAGGATCTTGCTCTCGGATCCGGCGGCGGCCCTCACCGTCGCGACCAGATTGGGTATCAGGTCGGCGCGGCGCTGATACGAAGCCTGGACGTCCGCCCATTTCGCCTTGGCATCCTCCTCTGCCCTCGGAACGCTGTTGATGCCACAGGCCGACAGCAGCATCGCCGTGGCCATGGCGATCGCGACACGAAACTTCATTGGGCTGCCCTCCGGGATGTCACCGGTGTTGTATATGGCGCAACCACCGGGACATGAAAGAGGTTGCCTGCGCGCGCGGATCAGGCGGCGGCGAGATCCACCGCGACCGCGTCCGCCAGGCTGGTGCCGTCGAGGATGCGCGCAGTCTCGTCGCGCACCCGCGCCATCGCGGCGCGGATCGCGCACGTAGCCTCGTCCTTGCAGTCGAGGCAGGGGCGATAGGCGGTGCGGCTGACGCAGGGAACCAGCGCCAGCGGCCCTTCGATCACCCGGATGATCTCGCCCAGGGAGATGAGATGGCCGGGACGCGCGAGCACATAGCCGCCCATCTTGCCGCGATGGCTGTGCAGGAACCCGGCCTCCCGCAGGTCGGCGAGGATCAGTTCGAGGAACTTGCGCGGTACGTTCGCCTCGGCCGCGATGCGATTCATCGGCGTGGGTTTCCCGCCGGGCGGCTGGGTGGCCAGGAATAGCATCGCGCGGAGGGCGTATCGGGAACGCTGCGTCAACATCGTGGCAAAGCCCATGCCAAGTCTTTGCGGCGCTGTGAAGGCCTGTGCAGCCTTTTCCCGAAGCCCTTGGCTCAAGCCTCTTTTCTTCGCCGCCCGAATGCCTATATCTGACTGTGCCGGCTTCGGCCGGCTATGGCGATAAACGACGGCGTAGACTAGATGCAGCGGACCCGGGGGCAGTACCCGGCGGCTCCACCACCAACCGCCAGCAATGGCGGGTGATGACGGGGCCGAACCAGGATCGACGTGTATTGAAAGGCGCCGACTTTCGCTCGGATTGGGCCACCGCAACGGCTCATTTCACAAGTGCCAACGATAACGAGGCGCTCGCGATTGCGGCCTAACCCAAGTCTTCACGGACTAGGTTAGACAGACAAAAGCGCGGTTGGACCGCACCGGGCAACAGAAGCGGATTCCAGCGGTACGGGGAGCACCGGGCAACAGAAGCTCCCCACTTCCCATGTCATCAGCGGATACAGGCCCTCACGCCGGGACGGTCAGCCGCGCCGTCGCGCCCTGGCCGGGCAGCAGGTCGAACCGGCCATTGAGCTGCTCGGCGAGCATCGCCGCGATGCTCAGGCCCAGGCTGCCCGATGCCGCCACATCGAAACCCTCCGGCAGGCCGCGGCCGTCGTCGCGAACGTCGATTCGGATCGACGATCCTTCCCGACGCAGATCGATGTCGATGCGGCCCTGTTCACGACCGGCAAAGCCATGCTCGATCGAGTTGGCGACGGCCTCCGCGACGATCAGCGCGACCGGTACCGCCGCATCCGACGTCACCGCCAGGTCATGATCCCCCGTGACGGTGATCGTCACCGGCTTTCCGCTGGCATCGACGACATCGTCGCACAGCGGCTCGAGCAGCGCCCTCAGGCCGCGGGTGGTTCCCTCGACATGATAGAGCTGACGACTGATCCGGCCGATCACGCCCAGGCGCCGCGCCCCCTCGTCCAGCGCGGTACGCGCCTCGCCGTCGGTCACCCGTCGCTTCTGCAGCATCAGCAGCGCCGCCGCGACCTGGAGATTGTTCGACACCCGATGCTGAAGCTCGCGGAACAGCAGCTCGCGCGTGTCCGCCAGGGCGCGATTGCGCTCGCGCTCGGCAGCGAGGCGATGGTTCGCCCGCTGCATCCAGTGAACCAGCAGGATATCGGTTGCCACGACGAAGACGTAGAAAGTCAGCGCGAAGGCGGAGGCGATCGTCAGGTCGAAACTGCGGAACGGCGGGATGAAGAAGTACCAGGCCAGAGCCCCGCAGATCACCGCGCTGGCCGAACCGATCTGCACGCCGAACAGGAACGACGTGATGATGACCGCCGGGAAGAAGGTCACATAGGGAAAGCCCGGCGGCAGCATCGGGTCGGCGAACCAGCGCACCGCAAACGCAGTACCGGCAAGCGCAAGCATCACCGCCACGCCCAGGACCGGCCGGCCCTGCGCCAGCGGCAACCTTGCCAGCCAGTCGCTGCTCTTCGTCACGATGGTCTCCCCTACGCCGGGCACCACCATGGCGCGTGCGGTGGCGATAGCAAGTAAAGCGGATCAAGGTCCGACGATCCCGAACGGAAAAGGGGCCCGGAATTGCTTCCGGGCCCCCATCCTCTCCGAACTTTCGCCGGATCTCAGTCGTCGTTGCCGGTCAGGAAAGCGGGCAGGCCGATATTGTCGCCGCCTTCGTCCTTCGAGCCACCTTCCGAATTTTCGCGACGCGGACCACGGTCGCGGCCACCACCGCCGCCTTCGCGACGCGGGCCACGATCGCCGCCACGGCCACCTTCGCGACGACGGTCGCCACGGTCGCCACGATCACCACGGTCGCCGCGCGGTTCGCGGGGCTCACGGGCGGGACGGGTGTCCTCCAGCTCCTCGCCGGTTTCCTGGTCGACGACGCGCATCGACAGGCGAACCTTGCCGCGCGGATCGATCTCGAGGACCTTGACCTTGACTTCCTGGCCTTCGCTCAGGGCGTCCGAGACCTTCTCGACGCGCTCGTTGCGGATTTCCGACACGTGGACGAGACCGTCCTTGCCGCCCATGAAGTTCACGAAGGCACCGAAATCGACCAGGTTCACGACCTTGCCGGTATAGACCTTGCCGACTTCCGCTTCCTCGACGATGCCCTTGATCCAGTTCATCGCAGCTTCGATCTGCGAATGGTCGGACGAGCTGATCTTGATCACGCCCTCGTCGTCGATGTCGACCTTGGCACCGGTGGTCGCGACGATCTCGCGGATCACCTTGCCGCCCGTGCCGATGACGTCACGGATCTTGGTCTTGTCGATCGTCATGGTCTCGATGCGCGGCGCATGCGCCGACAGCTCGGTGCGGGCATCGCCCAGCGCCTTGGCCATCTCGCCCAGGATGTGCGCACGGCCTTCCTTGGCCTGCGCCAGGGCGACCTTCATGATCTCCTCGGTGATGCCGGCGATCTTGATGTCCATCTGCAGCGAGGTGATGCCCTCGCTGGTACCGGCCACCTTGAAGTCCATGTCGCCGAGATGATCCTCGTCACCCAGGATGTCCGACAGGACCGCGAAGTCCTTGCCTTCCAGGATCAGGCCCATCGCGATGCCCGAGACCGGACGCTTGAGCGGAACGCCCGCGTCCATCAGGCTGAGCGAGCCGCCGCACACCGTCGCCATCGAGGACGAGCCGTTCGACTCGGTGATGTCGCTGGTCAGACGGATGGTGTAGGGGAATTCTTCCTTGGTCGGCAGCACCGGGTGCAGCGCGCGCCATGCCAGCTTGCCATGGCCGATCTCGCGACGGCCCGGCGCGCCGAAACGGCCGACTTCACCGACCGAATAGGGCGGGAAGTTATAGTGCAGCATGAAGTGCTGGTAGCTGAGGCCACCCAGACCGTCGATCATCTGCTCCGCGTCGCGGGTCCCCAGGGTACAGGTCGCGATCGTCTGCGTTTCGCCGCGGGTGAACAGGGCCGAGCCGTGCGCGCGCGGCAGGAAGTGGACTTCCGCCTCGATCGGACGAACCGTCTTGGTGTCGCGGCCGTCGATGCGGCGGCCTTCCTTGAGGATCGCACCGCGGACGATGTCGGCCTCGAGCTTCTTCACCAGCTTCAGCGTACCCAGATACTGGGCCGGATCGGTTTCCTTCAGGTCGGCGAATGCGACCCGCGCCTTGGCGCGGGCCTCGTTGATCGCGTTCTGGCGCTCGGACTTGTTGGTCAGCTTGTAGGCGGCGGCGAGGTCGTCGCCGATCGCCCCGCGCAGCTTCGCCATGGTCGCCGACTTGTCCTCGACGGGTGCCAGCTCCCAGGGATCCTTGGCAGCCTGCTCGGCCAGCTTGATGATCGCGCCGATCACCTTCTGCGACTCGCGATGCGCGAACATGACGGCGTTCAGCATGATCTCTTCCGAAAGCTCCTTGGCTTCGGATTCGACCATCATCACCGCGTCCTGCGTCGCGGCGACGACCAGGTCGAGATCGCCCTCGGCGACCTGCGCGTCGGTCGGGTTCAGCTGATATTCGCCGTCCTTGTAGCCGACGCGGGCAGCGCCGATCGGGCCCATGAAGGGAACGCCCGAGATGGTCAGCGCCGCGGAGGCAGCGACCATCGCGAGAATGTCGGGCTCGTTCTCGCCGTCATAGGAGAGGACCTGACAGATCGCGTTGATCTCGTTGTAGAAGCCTTCCGGGAACAGCGGGCGGATCGGACGGTCGATCAGGCGGGAAACCAGCGTTTCCTTTTCGGTCGCGCCGCGCTCACGCTTGAAGAAGCCGCCCGGGATACGGCCGGCGGACGAGAACTTCTCCTGGTAATGGACGGTGAGCGGGAAGAAATCCTGCCCTTCCTTGACCGTCTTGGCGGCGGTGACCGCGCACAGCACGACGGTTTCGCCGAGCGTCGCGATGACCGCGCCGTCAGCCTGGCGGGCAACCTTGCCCGTTTCGAGCGTCAGCGTCTTGCCGCCCCACTCGATCGATACGGTTTTCTTGTCGAACATTTGATTTCCTTCACTCCCCGCGCCCTATGCGCGGGGGGCCAATCGAGGACGCCGGCACGGCGTCCGATTTGTGTGAGCCGAGAGTGGCTCGTTTGGGGTCGGCCGAATTGCCTTCCCCGCATCGCATTCCCGCACGAGGCGGCAACACGGTTGCCAGCGTGTCACGCTGGGGCCCGGCGGTTACGCCGGAATGACAAAAAGGCGACCCGAAGGCCGCCTTTCCGGTTACTTGCGAAGACCGAGCTTCGCGATCAGTGCGGTGTAGCGCTCCGCGTCCGACTTCTTGAGATAGTCGAGCAGCGAGCGGCGCTTGTTGACCAGCATCAGCAGGCCGCGGCGCGAGTGATTGTCCTTGGCGTGCGTCTTGAAGTGCTCGGTCAGGTTGACGATCCGTTCGGTGAGGATCGCGACCTGGACTTCGGGGCTGCCGGTGTCGCCCTGTGCGCGGGCATGTTCGGTGATCAGCGCTTCCTTGCGCTCGGGAGTGATCGACATCGTCGTCCTTTCTTCATTACAGGTTGAACCCGCGAACGACCCGGACGAATCCGGCCTGAGCCTCCACCAGCGCGATCGGGGTTTCCCCCAGCAGCGCGAAATATTGGCCATCGTCAGCGTGCGTCCCGGCCAGAACCTGCCCCCTGCGGAGCAGCCCTGCCTGGTCGGGATCGAGGGGTAGAGCCGGGATGTCGTCCAGCCCCGCCCTCAGCGGCAGGAGGTAATGTTCAAGCGTGCGGCCCTTACCCGCATCGGCCAGAATGTCCAGCGAAATCGCGGCATCCAGGTCGAACGGCCCCGCCTTGACCCGGCGAAGCATGGTGACGTGGCCGACGCTGCCGATGGCCAGCGCGATATCGCGCGCGAGGCTGCGGATATAGGTGCCCTTCGACACATGCGCACGCAGCGTGACCGATCGAAGCGCATCGGCATCGCCCTCGACGCTCAGGACCGACAGCTGGTGGATCGTGACCGCCCGGCTGGCGAGGACCACCGCCTCGCCGGCGCGCGCCAGGTCATAGGCGCGCTCGCCATCGACCTTGAGCGCCGAATAGGCCGGCGGCACCTGGTCGATCGGACCGGTGAAGCGCGGCAGCACCGCCTCGACCGCGCCCGGCGCCGGTCGGACATCGCTGGTCGCGGCCGGCACGCCTTCTGCGTCCAGCGTATCGGTCTGGACGCCGAAGTCGACGGTGAAGTCGTAGATCTTGTCGCTGTCGAGCATCCGCCCGGCCAGCTTGGTCGCCTCGCCCAGCGCGATCGGCAGCACGCCGGTCGCCAGCGGATCGAGCGTGCCGCCATGCCCCACCTTGAACTTGCCGTAACCGCCGTCGCGCAGCGCGCGCTTCACCGCGCTCACCCCCTGGGTCGAACCTAGCCCCAGCGGTTTGTCGAGAATGATCCAGCCATGCATCGTGGCGCCTTTAGGTAGGCGACCGGCCCGCGGCAATGCCCGGGGATCAGGCTCCGACCGTAACGCCGGCGCTGGCGAGAAACGCGCGGACGACGCCGAACACGAGCGGCGAGATCACCTGCTGGAAGATGTTGAGCTGCGGAGAGAGCAAAGGCAGCACGAAGAAGAGCAGGACGACGATCAGCAGGCCATAGCGCTGAATATCCTCGAACCGGGCGGCCATCGATGGGGGCAACAGCCCCTGAACGATTTGCGCGCCCGGGAAGGGCGGAATGGGAACGAGACTGAAGATCATCAGGAAGACGTTGATGGAAACCAGATTCAGCAGGTTGTGGCTTATGAAGACCCCGAACGGACCGGAGCCGCCTTGAGCCATGCCGGACGGGAGCCAACCGAGCAAAGTCGCGCCAAGCGCGGCGAGCAGCAGGTTGGTCACCGGTCTGGCAAAGCCGACGAGCACGCTGTCGAGACGCGGGTTCTTGAGGCGATTGATGTCGAGCGGAAACGGCCTGGTCCAGCCGATCACCGGCGCCCCGGCGGCAATCAGCGCGAGCGGGATAAGCACCGTCCCCAGCGGATCGACATGGACCAGCGGGTTAAGCGACAGGCGCCCACGCTCCTTGGCGGTGCCATCGCCCAGCAGGTTGGCGACCAGCGCCGGCACCAGGTCGCTCAGAACGAGCGACAGCATCAGCGGCAGCAGCCAGGTGGCAATTCGGTACAACAGGTCGACCAAGCGTCGTCACTCCGCGGGTGCGATTTCGCGCGGACCTAGGCGCGGGAGCGCGTGGTGACAATGGCGGCTCTGTCCAGCCGCCATCGCGCTTATCCCTACGTCGCCTGCTTTGCGGCCTTGTGACCGCGCGCCGGCGGCGCGTCGCTGCGGACCAGGCTGGTGATCATGCAGCGGTCGTGGCCGACGACGATGCTGTCACCGCGGGACAGGCTGCTGGACCCGCCAAAGGTCTGGAAGCCGACGCGGATCGCGAAGGGCAGATCGAAACATGGCCCCGCCAGCTCGGCATGGTACCAGGTGCGGCGCTGATCCTGCAGATAGATGCCGTGGCCGTCATCGTCGGGCGTGAAGGTGCGGATCCCCATCGTCGTGGCGAACGGAATCTCGGCCTCCTGCGCCTTCATCGGCGGTGCCGAATGAGCGGCGGCGGTGGCGACGGGCAATGCGGCAAGCAATGCCGGGACGAGCAGGATGGACTTCAGTTTCATCGGGCATTTCCTGTGACCAAGAACAGCCCCCTTCCACCCACTCAGATAGGCACGCCGGTGCGCTGCATGAAGTGCTTGCGACACATTGCGACATATCTCTCATTGCCGCCGATTTCCTTCTGCGCACCCTCGCGCACCGCATGCCCCTCATCGTCGACGCGCAGGTTCATCGTCGCCTTGCGACCGCACTCGCACACCGACTTGATCTCGACCAGCGCGTCGGCCAGCGCCAGCAGTTCGGCGCTGCCGGGGAACAGCTGCCCCTGGAAATCGGTGCGCAGGCCGTAGCACAGCACCGGGATGCCGACCTCGTCGGCGAGATGGGCGAGCTGCCGCACCTGGGCCGCCGACAGGAACTGCGATTCGTCGACCAGGATGCAGGCGAGCGGTGCGCGGAAATGCTCCGCCTCGGCCAGGACGCGCAGGTCGGTGCCGGCATCGAACGGAATCGCATCCGCCCTCAGGCCCAGGCGGGAATCGATCACGCCATGCCCCCCGCGGTCATGTGCCGCGGCGGTGAACAACAGGGTGCGCATGCCCCGCTCGCGATAGTTGAAATCGGCCTGGAGCAGCGTGGTCGATTTTCCCGCGTTCATCGAGGCATAGTAGAAATAGAGTTTGGCCATCGCACTGTCCTAGGCGCTGGCCGGATGCCCCACAATGGCCCGGACAAGCGCAACCCGTCCTGATCCCGGCCGGATCGGAACGGCCCCGATACGCGTCTGTCCGTGCTTGCCGCCGGCGTTGCCGCCGGTCATGTTGCGTTCATCATGTGACGGGGGTCCATGCCATGAAGCAGTTGCTGATCGTCGCCGCGCTTGCGTTGGGTATCTTGCACCCCGCAATGGCGCGCGCGTCCGATCCGGCAGCGCCCCCGGCCGCAACGCCGACGCTTCCCAGCGCCGCCGACCTGGTTGCGCCGCCGGTCCTCGGCGAGCCGCAACTGTCCCCCGACGGCACCCGCGTCGCCGCGCTCGGGCAGGTTCGCGGCGTGCCGACGCTGATACTGGTCGATGTCCGCTACGCCGACCATCGCAGCGTGCCGGTCCCCCTGCCCGCGGGCCAGAGCCTCGACAGTTTCAATTGGGCCGGCGACCGACTGCTGGTGCTCGGCCTGCGCAGCGCGGACCGCACCCGGTATCTCGTCCGTGACATCGCCGCCGGCACCGACGTCGCGATCCGGCGCGACGGCCGGATCATCCATATCGATCGCGCCGGGCGGTTCATGCTGTTGAGCGGGGGCGATCCCGAATCGCCCGGCGTCTTCCGCGTTGACCTGTCGACCGGCGCCTCCGACCGGATCGTCGCGCCGCAAAAGGGGGTGCGCACCTGGTATGCCGATGGCGACGGGGTCGTGCGCGCCGGGCTGGCCTGGGCCGGCGGCCGGCCGGCCATGCTGTACCGCGCCGGCGAGGACCAGAGGTTCACGCGAACGCCTCAGTCGACCAGCGATACGCCCGAGATCGAACAGATGGTTCCGGTCCGCGGCACCGCCCAGGGCTATGCCATCGCCGGATCGGCGAAGGGACGAATTGGCCTCTATCAGTATGATTTCGGCGCCAACCGACTGGGTGCGCTGATCTACGAGCATGCGCGCGTCGACCTGGACGGGTTCGAGACCGATCGCAGCGGCAGGCTGGTCGGTGCGATCTTCACCGAAGACCGCGAGCAGGTGCGATGGCTCGACCCGGCGATGCGCGCGCTCCAGCGCCGCGTCGATGCGGCGCTGCCCGGTCGGGCGAACCGCATCCTGGCCAGCAGCGATCCGCGCCTGCTGGTGTGGAGCATCGCCGATGGCGAGGCCGGCGGCTGGTTCCTGTTCGATCGGGCGTCCGGCCAGGCGACCCTTCTGTCGAACCCGCGCGCTGCGCTGGACGGCAAGCGGCTCGCCACGGTGCGCCCGGTCCGCTTCGTCGCGCGCGACGGCCTGCACCTGGGCGGCTACCTCACCCTGCCGCCCGGCCGGGGCGACAAGGGGCTGCCGCTGGTGGTCATGCCGCATGGCGGCCCGTTCGCCCGCGACACGGCGGATTATGACAGCTGGGTCCAGTTCCTGGCGACGCGCGGATACGCGGTGCTCCAGCCCAATTTCCGCGGCTCGACCGGATTCGGACGCGACTTCGAGACGCTGGGCGACGGGCAATGGGGCCGGGCGATGCAGGACGATATCGACGACGGCGTCGCCTGGCTGGCGCGCGCCGGCACGATCGACCCGAAGCGGGTGTGCATCATGGGGGCATCGTTCGGCGGCTATGCCGCGATGTGGGCGGCGATCCGAAACCCCGACCAGTATCGCTGCGCGATCAGCTATGCCGGCGTTTCCGACATTGCCGCGCAGCTCGCCTTCGACAAGCCGACCTTCGACAGCGGACGGTCGTTCCGCGGGTGGCAACGCCGCATCCAGGGCGACGGCGCCTTCCCGCTCGATTCGATCTCGCCGTTGAAACAGGCGGCGCGAATCCGCATCCCGCTGCTGATCTCCCATGGCACCGCCGACGAGACGGTGCCGTTCGACCAGTCGCTGAGGCTGCACCGCGCGCTGGAGAAGCTGGGCCAGCCGCACGAGTTCGTTCCCTATCGCGGCGAATATCACTCGATCCGCGTACCGGCGAACGAGGCCGACTTCCTGACCCGGGTCGGCGCGTTCCTTGCCAGGCACAATCCCGCCTGATCCTCCGGGCGGCCTGAACCGCATTGGGGACTTGCCGGAACGGCCCAGGCGACGTATATCCCCGCTTGCTTTCTCGACATCGTCAAACATGCCGAGCCGGAACCGGAAGGTTCCCGGCAGCGAAGGCGCATACTCGTTTGCAAGGAATCGCATGGCGGACATCGCCGCACTGACCGCACTGACCGCATTGATCGAACCGGAGACGCAGGCGCTCGGGCTCGCCTTGGTGCGCGTCAAGATGTTCGGCGGACAGTCCGATCCGACGCTGCAGGTGATGGCCGAGCGGCCCGACACCCGCCAGCTGTCGATCGAGGATTGCGCCGCGCTGTCGCGCCGCATCTCCGACCGGTTCGACGCGCTCGAGGCGGCCGGCCGCGATCCGATCGACCATGCCTATCGGCTCGAGGTCAGTTCGCCCGGCATCGACCGCCCGCTCACCCGCCTCCAGGACTTCGAGGACTGGAAGGGGCATGAGGCCCGCGTCAACCTGACCGAGCGCACCGAGGACGGCCGCAAGCAGCTGACCGGCATCCTGATGGGCATCGAGGGCGATTCGATTACCGTCGACGTCCGCAAGCATCGCGAAGTCACGGTGCCGTTCGCGCAGGTGCTCGACGCCAAGCTGAACATGACCGACGCACTGATTGCCGCAACCGCGCCCATCTCGACCGAAGGCGCGGACCAGATCATCGAAGTAGAAGGGTAAGAGGATGGCCACTGCCATTTCCGCGAACAAGGCCGAACTGATCGCGATCGCCGATTCGGTCGCCAAGGAAAAGCTGATCGATCGCGCCATCGTGATCGAGGCGATGGAAGACGCGATCCAGCGCGCCGCCAAGAACCGCTACGGCATCGAGAACGACATCCGCGCGAAGCTCGACCCGCAGTCGGGCGACCTGCGCCTGTGGCGCGTCGTCGAGGTGGTCGAGGCGGTCGACGACTATTTCAAGCAGGTCGACCTGAAGGGCGCGCAGAAGCTCCAGAAGGACGCGAAGATCGGCGACTTCATCGTCGATCCGCTGCCCCCGATCGAGTTCGGCCGCATCCAGGCCCAGGCATCGAAGCAGATCATTTTCCAGAAGGTCCGCGACGCCGAGCGCGAGCGCCAGTTCGAAGAGTTCAAGGACCGGGTCAACGAGATCATCACCGGCGTGGTGAAGCGCGTCGAGTTCGGTCACATCGTGGTCGACCTGGGCCGCGCCGAGGGCGTGATCCGTCGCGACCAGCAGATCCCGCGCGAAGTGGTTCGCGTCGGCGACCGCGTCCGTTCGATCATCCTGAACGTGCGCCGCGAGAATCGCGGACCGCAGATCTTCCTGAGCCGGGCGCATCCCGAGTTCATGAAGAAGCTGTTCGCCCAGGAAGTGCCCGAGATCTACGACGGCATCATCGAGATCAAGGCCGCCGCGCGCGATCCCGGCAGCCGCGCCAAGATCGGCGTGATCAGCCATGATTCGGGCATCGACCCCGTCGGCGCCTGCGTCGGCATGAAGGGCAGCCGCGTGCAGGCCGTCGTGCAGGAGATGCAGGGCGAGAAGATCGACATCATCCCCTGGTCGCCCGACACCGCGACCTTCGTCGTCAACGCGCTGCAGCCGGCGAACGTCAGCCGCGTCGTGATCGACGAGGAAGACGACCGCATCGAGGTGGTGGTGCCCGACGACCAGCTGAGCCTGGCGATCGGCCGCCGCGGCCAGAATGTCCGCCTGGCCAGCCAGCTGACCGGCAAGGCGATCGACATCCTGACCGAGGCCGACGCGAGCGAGAAGCGCCAGCGCGAGTTCGTCCAGAATTCCGAGATGTTCCAGAACGAGCTGGACGTCGACGAGACACTGGCGCAGCTGCTGGTGGCCGAAGGCTTTGGCAGCCTCGAGGAAGTCGCCTATGTCGAGCTCGACGAGCTGGCGACGATCGAGGGCTTCGACGACGAGCTGGGCCAGGAGCTGCAGAGCCGCGCGCAGGAAGCGCTGGACCGCCGCGAGGAGGCGAACCGCGAAGAGCGTCGCGGCCTGGGCGTCGAGGACGATCTGGCAGCGATCCCGTATCTGACTGAGGCGATGCTGGTCACGCTGGGCAAGGCGGGCATCAAGACGCTCGACGACCTGGCCGACCTGGCGACCGACGAGCTGGTCGAGAAGAAGCGGGTCGAGCCGCGCCGCCGCAACGAGGATGCGCCCAAGCGCCCCGAGCACAAGGGCGGCATCCTGGCGGAATATGGCCTGAGCGACGAGCAGGGTAACGAGATCATCATGGCAGCCCGCGCGCACTGGTTCGCGGACGAAGAGCCGGCAACCGCCGGTGGGGAGGACGCTGTTGCGGACCCCGAACGATGAGAACCCGTCGCTAGACAGCGCCGATGGTCCGATCCGGAAATGCATCATTTCCGGAGACCGTGACGCGCGCGAGCACCTGGTCCGCCTGGTGCTCGCGCCGGACGGAGACGTGTGGCCCGACGTCCGCGCCAAGGCGCCCGGACGCGGCGCCTGGATCGGCACGACCCGCAGCGAACTCGAGGAAGCCCAGGCCAAGGGCAGGCTGAAGGGCGCGCTGGCGCGTGCCTTCAAGACCGGCGACTTCCGTATCCCCGCCGACCTGGCCGAACGGATCGAGACGCAGCTTCAGCGCGCCGCCTTCGATCGCCTGGGACTCGAGGCCAAGGCCGGCTTCGTCGTCACCGGCGGCGAGAAACTCGACAAGGCGGCGCGGATGGGCAAGCTGCGGATGCTGTTGCACGCCGCCGATGCCGGCGCCGACGGTGCGTCGAAGCTCGCCCAGGCCTGGCGCGTGGGCAGCGACAGCGAAGGCAGCGGCCTCAAGGGGTTAACATTGCCGGTCCCGCGCACCATATTGTCAATGGCACTTGGCCGCGAAAATGTGGTACATGCCGGCCTTATAGACGCCAAAGCGGCCAAACGGGTGAGCCACGCGCTCGACCGGTGGCTGCATTTTATCGGACCCGATCCTGCTCGACGCTCTTGCGAATCCGTTTCGCAGGGCACATCGGCGCTTCCGCCGGATGGATCGCGGACAGACGAAAACGACGCATTGACTGAAGGACTTTGAGCAGGCGCATGAGCGACAACGAAAACGAAAAGCCGAAACTGGGCATGCGCCAGCCGCTGGGCCTCAAGCGCACGGTCGAAACGGGCAAGGTGAAGCAGAGCTTCAGCCATGGCCGTTCGAACACCGTGGTGGTCGAGGTCAAGCGTCGCCGCGTGCTCGGTCCGCAGGGCCAGCCGGTGCAGGACGAAGCGGCACCCGCCGCCGCCGCACCCGCGCCCGAACCGACCCCCGCACCCGCCGCACCCGCGCCGGCCCCTGCGCCGCGTCCGGCAGCCGACAATCTTTCGCCGCAGGAGCGTCAGGCCAAGCTTCTGCGCGAGGCTGACGAGCAGCGCATGCAGGCGCTGGAAGAAGCGCGTCGCCGCGAAGAGCGCCAGCGACAGGAAGCCGCTCAGGCCGAGGCGCGCCGCATCGAGGAAAAGGCACGCGCCGAGGCCGAGGCCGCGAAGGCGCCCGAGCCTGCGCCTGCGCCTGCCCCCAAGGCGGAAGAGCCCGCCCCTGCGCCGGCTCCCACGCCTGCACCTGCGCCGACGCCCGTTGCCGCTGCGCCGACCCCGGCTCCGGCACCTGCACCGACCGCTGCCCCGGCGCCCGCACCGACTCCCGCTCCGAAGCCGGCCCCCACGCCGGCTCCGGCGCCCGAGCCGTTCATGCTGCAGCTGGATCCGAACCGTCCTGCGCCGCGCCGCTTCACCCCGGTGCAACGCCCGGAAATCCCGAAGCCCGAGCCCAAGCCCGAGCCGCGTCAGGAAAGTGCCGCGCCCGCCGCACGCACCCCTGGTTCGCCGGCACCGGTCCAGGCGCGCCCTCAGCCGGCGGGTGCCGGTGCGGCCGCGCCGCGCCGTCCCGAGCCGGCCCGCCCGGCCCGCACGGCCGGCCGTCCCGGCGACGATCGTCGCCAGTCGGGCAAGCTGACCGTAACGCGTGCCCTGGGCGGCGACGATGGTGCGCGTGCGCGCAGCCTCGCCGCGCTGAAGCGCGCCCGCGAAAAGGAAAAGCGTTCCTATGGCGGCCCGCGCGAGCCGCAGGCGAAGCAGGTCCGCGACGTCGTCGTCCCCGAGGCGATCACCGTCCAGGAGCTGGCGAACCGCATGGCCGAGAAGGGCGCGGATCTGGTCAAGGCGCTGTTCAAGATGGGCATGCCCGTCACGATCAACGCGACGATCGACCAGGACACCGCCGAACTGCTGGTCACCGAATTCGGCCATAATATCCAGCGCGTCAGCGATGCCGATATCGACCTGGTCGAGACCGAGGCCGATGCCGACGAGACGCTGCAGCCGCGTGCCCCGGTCGTCACGATCATGGGTCACGTCGATCACGGCAAGACGTCGCTGCTCGACGCCCTGCGCGGCACCGACGTGGTCCGCGGCGAGGCCGGCGGGATCACCCAGCATATCGGCGCCTATCAGGTCACGCTGAAGGACAAGTCGAAGATCACCTTCCTCGACACGCCGGGCCACGAGGCCTTTACCGAGATGCGTGCGCGCGGCGCCGACGTCACCGACATCGTCGTGCTGGTCGTGGCCGCCGATGACGGGCTGATGCCGCAGACGATCGAGGCGATCAACCACACCAAGGCGGCCGGCGTGCCGATGATCGTGGCGATCAACAAGGTCGACAAGCACGAGGCGAATCCGCAGCGGATCCGCGAGCGTCTGCTCGAGCACAATGTGCAGGTCGAGGAGATGGGCGGCGAGACGCAGGACGTCGAAGTGTCGGCGCTGAAGAAGATCGGCCTCGATACGCTGGTCGAGAAGATCCAGCTCCAGGCCGAACTGCTCGAACTGCGCGCCAATCCGGATCGCGAGGCCGAAGGCACCGTGATCGAGGCGAAGCTCGACAAGGGCCGCGGCCCGGTCGCGACGATCCTCGTCAACCGCGGCACGCTGCGGGTCGGCGACGTGTTCGTCGTCGGCGCCGAGAGCGGCAAGGTCCGCGCACTGGTCAACGACAAGGGCATGCAGCTCAAGGAAGCCGGTCCCTCGGTTCCGGTCGAGGTGCTGGGCCTGTCGGGCGTGCCGATGGCGGGCGATCCGCTGCAGGTCGTCGAAAGCGAAGCACGCGCCCGCGAGGTCGCGGCCTATCGTGCCGGCGTCATCCAGCAGAAGCGCACGACCAACACGCCCGCAAGCCTGGAGAGCATGTTCTCCGCGCTGAAGGAGAAGCAGGCGATGGAGTATCCGCTCGTCGTCAAGGCGGATACCCAGGGCACGGTCGAGGCGATCATCGGCTCGCTGAACAAGATCTCGACCGACGACATCAAGGTCCGGATCCTGCACTCGGGCGTCGGCGGCATCACCGAGAGCGACGTGAACGTGGCTGCGGCCTCGGGCGCGCCGATCATCGGCTTCAACGTCCGTCCGAACGCCAAGGCGCGCGAGATCGCCGAGCGGAACAAGGTGGCGCTGAAATATTACGACGTCATCTACGACCTGACGGACGAGATCCGCGCCGGCATGGCCGGCCAGCTTGGCCCCGAGGCGTTCGAGACCGTCGTCGGCCGCGCCGAGATCCGCGAAGTCTTCTCTGCGGGCAAGCATGGCAAGGCAGCCGGTCTGCTGGTCACCGAGGGCGTCATCCGCAAGGCGCTCAAGGCGCGCATCACCCGCGACGACGTCATCGTCTATGTGGGCGAGATCGCGTCGCTGCGTCGCTTCAAGGACGATGTTGCCGAAGTCCGCGCCGGCCTCGAATGCGGCGTGACCTTCAGCAACAACTTCATCGACATCAAGGCCGGGGACTATCTCGAGACCTTCGAGGTCGAGCTGCGCGAACGCACGCTGTGACAAGGCCCTTCTCCCCTGGCGGGAGAAGGACAGGGCCCGGGCCGGCGGCTCGGGAGGAAATGAGGGTGACGGCCGGGCCGTCGCCCTCTTTCCACATCACCGGCCCGTCGCCGGCCGATGTGGGCAAGAGGTTCGAATGAAGCACGCCGAAACCCCGGAAAACCGTTCGGTTCGCCTGTTGAAGGTGGGCGAGCAGGTCCGTCACGTCCTGTCGGACATCCTTGCGCGCGGGGATGTGCATGACGACGTGCTGGCCAAGCATCTGGTGTCCGTCACCGAGGTACGGATGTCGCCCGACCTGAAGCACGCGACCGTGTTCGTGAAGCCGCTGTTGGGCAAGGACGAGGCGGTCGTGCTGAAGGCGCTGCGCACCAACACCGCGTTCCTGCAGAGCGAGGTCGCGCAGCGGGTGAACACCAAATATGCCGCGCGGCTGAAATTCCTGCTGGACGAGAGTTTCGACGAGGGCACCCGGATCGACCAGCTGCTGCGCGATCCCAAGGTCGCGCGCGACCTGGACGAGGATGGCGCGGAGGCAGCCGAGGCCTGAGCGCCCGGCGGGAAGCCGAGCCTTCACGATCATTTGACGCGGACCCCTGGCCCGGCACACACGTTGCGCATCCGACCCCCCGGATAGAGGAGACGATGATGCGCAAGGCCAGGGCCTTATTGTTGCCGACGATCGCGGTGCTTGCCGCCTGCAACCAGGGAAGCGACGCGGTCGCCCAGTCGAGCCCGTCGACCAGCGGCGCAGCGCCCTTCACCATCACCGAGATCGCCGATTTCGACTCGCCCTGGGCGATGACCTTCCTGCCCGACCGGCGCATGCTGGTGACCGAGAAGCGCGGCCAGCTGATCCTGGTATCGGCCGACGGAAAGACCCGCTCGGTCGTCAGCGGGACACCGACAGTGTCCAGCGCGGGCCAGGGTGGCCTTATGGACGTGGTGCTCCATCCCGGTTTCTCCCGGAACCGCCTGGTCTATTTCAGCTTCTCCGAGGCCAACGCCAAAGGCCTGAAGGGCGTCGCGCTGGCCCGCGGGACGCTGAAGGACGGGGCGTCTCCGTCGCTGGAGAATGTCCAGGTCATCTTCCGCGCCACCCCCTATGTCGAGGGCGACGGCCATTTCTCGGGCCGGATCGCGTTCGCACCCGACGGCCATCTGTTCTTCACCAATGGCGAGCGGCAGAAGTTCGACCCTGCCCAGGACCCCAAGGCGACGCTGGGCAAGGTCCTGCGCCTGAACGACGACGGCACGCCCGCGGCGAACAACCCGCTGGCAGCCAAGGGCTTCCATCCTGCGGTCTGGTCCTATGGCCATCGCAACCTGCTGGGCATTGCGTTCGACGCGCAGGGCAATCTGTGGGAGCAGGAGATGGGCCCCAAGGGCGGCGACGAGGTCAACCTGATCCTCCCCGGCCGGAATTACGGCTATCCCAAGGTGTCGAACGGCAGCCATTATGACGGCCGCGACATTCCCGATCACAAGCCCGGCGACGGGTTCGAGGCGCCCAAGGTGTGGTGGAACCCGGTCATCTCGCCGGGCGGCCTGATGGTCTATTCGGGCAAGCTGTGGCCGCAATGGAAGGGCGACCTGTTCATCGGCGGCCTGTCGAGCAAGTCGCTGGTGCGGGTCGACGTGAACGGCACCGACGCGGCCAAGGGCGACCAGTGGGACATGGGCGCGCGCATCCGCGAGGTCGAGGAGGCGCCCGACGGATCGATCTACGTCCTCGAGGACGGCGGGGATTCGCAGGGCCGGATGCTGAAGCTGACGCCGAAGGGCTGAGTGGGCGAAGCGGGGCGGCGGTGCCGCCCCGCGGCTCAGCGCACGATCAGATAGTTCATGCGCGCCGCGGCGATCGGCCTGGCGGGATCGTCCTGCCAGGCGGTCGCCTCGACATTGGCGACGCGGTTGCCGAGCCGGGTGACGGTGCCGCGCGCATGGGTCGCTTTCTCTCGCCCGCCGCGCATATAGTCGATGGTGACGTTGACCGGCTTGATCCTGCCCCCGCCCTCGGCCTCCAGCGCCTGGTGCAATGCGGCGATCGCCGCAACCTCCAGCAGCCCGCCGATCGCGCCGCCGTGCAGGAAGCCGGGCCGGCCGATAACCGTGTCGGCGAATGGCAGGGTCAGCACCGGCATGCCGTCCACCGACGCCATGGTGATGCCGAGCGCGTCGGCATAGGGCGGCAGCGCCCTCACTTGTACGATCCCGTGGTCATGAAGGTCCCCGCCACATGCGCCAGCGGATCGTCCGGGTCGCCGTCATGCGCCTGCCCGCGAACAAAGGCGATCGAGCGGGTGACGCGGTAGCATTCGCCGCGGCCGATGACGGTCCTGCCCGGCGTGGCGGGACGGAGATAGTCGATCCGCAGGTCCAGCGTGGCATGGGGATGGAACATGCCGAGCTTCAGCCAGACGCCGATCGATGTGGCCATGTCCATCATCGCCAGGATCGGTCCCGAGGCGAGCACGCCCGACTCCGGATCCCCGACCAGATCCTCGCGCCAGGGCAACTGCAGCTCGGCCCAGTCCGCGCCATAGGTGCCCAGCGTGATGCCGAGCAGGCCGCCATGGCCGCCAATCCGGCTGGAGAAGAACCGTTCGGGATCGAAGACGAAGCTCATGGACGCGCGCTTAGCAACGGCGAGGCGATGCGCCAAATCAATCGACCATGTCGCCGGGGACGCCCCGGTGGGCAAGGCGCGCGATTTGACCTAGTCATGGCGCAACGCATCACGGGAGAGGCAGATGAGCGAGCAGCGGGTGACGATCGCGATCAAGGGCGGCGTGGCGGATGTGCGGCTGACCCGCGCGGACAAGATGAATGCGCTGGACCCCGCGATGTTCGAAGCGATCGTTGCCGGCATTGCCGAGCTCGACGCCACGCCCGGCCTGCGCGCGGTGGTGCTGTCGGGCGAGGGTCGCGCATTCTGCGCCGGGCTGGACATGGCGAGCATGGCGTCGGGCGGATCCGGGATCGACATCATGACCCGCACCGCCGGCCCCGCGAACATCGTCCAGCAGGTCGCCTGGGGCTGGCGCGCGCTGAAGGTGCCGGTGATCGCCGCCGTCCATGGCGTCGCGTTCGGCGGCGGGCTTCAGATCGCCAGCGGCGCCGATATCCGCATCGCTGCCCCGGACACGCGCCTGTCCGCGATGGAGATGAAATGGGGGATCGTCCCCGATATGGCGGGCTTTGCGCTGTGGCGCGGGCTGGTGCGCGACGACGCGCTGCGCGAGCTCGTCTATACCGCGCGCGAATTCGACGCGGCGGAGGGGGAACGGCTGGGATTCGTGACGCGAATCGCCGCCGACCCGCATGCCGAGGCGCTGGCGCTGGCGCAGACGATCGCCGGACGCAATCCCGACGCGATCCGTGCCGCCAAGCGGCTCGCCAATCACGAAGGCGATGCGGCCTCGATGCTGATGGCGGAAAGCGTCGAGCAGAAGGCGCTGATGCGCAGTCCCAACCAGGTGGAGGCAGTGATGGCGAACCTGCAGAAGCGCGCGCCGGCCTTTACCGACTGACCCCCGATCAGGTCAGCGCCGCGGCGACGGCAGCCTCCGACTGCGCATGCAGCGCCCAGAAGTCGCGCACCGGCCGGCCGGCCAGCCGCGACTGGAGCACTGCAAGATGCGAATGCCAGCCGCCGCCGAAATTGGCCATCGGTGCCGGACCGCTGATCCCGCTATGCACCAGCGTGAGGCGCGTCCGCCCTTCGCCGGCATCGGCCAGCTCGAAACTGGCCACACCCTCGCGACCGCCATCCCAGGTAAATGCCAGGCGCCGGGGCGCCGCGACCTCGGTGATGCGCTCCCGGCCCGTGGCGCCCTGGTGCGCCGCATATTTCTCCGGATAGGGGACGTCATCGGCCGACAGGGCATCATGGTCGAAGACGAGGGTTGCCGCTCCGCCTTCGCACAGTTCCATCTCGCCGCCGGCGAACCACAGGGCGCGCAGATCGGACTCGGTCAGGTAGCGCCACACGGTCTCGACCGGCGCATCGAGGATGCGGACCATGCGGATAGTGTCGGGCCCGAGACGTTCCACGTCGATCATCATGAGTCTCCTGTCAGTGTCGCAAGGGTGTCGAGCATCATCGTCCAGCCCGCACGGGTCCGGTCTGCCCAGTCCGACCAGGCAGGATCCAGTTCATGGTGGAGGGTCAGGGTGCAGCCGCCGCCGTCGCGCGAGACGATATCGATCGCGACCCGCGACCAGTCGGCGTCGGCTTCCCCGTCGATTCCCGCCGCGAACAGGAAGACCAGCCGCCGCGGCCGGTCGATCACCTCGAACCGCATGCGGTGACGCGCGTCGCCCTGTGCGCGACGCTCGACGATCAGGGCGTCACCGCCGACACGAGCGTCGATCTGCACCTGCAGCATCTCGCCATCGGACGTGGCGAACAGGAAGCGTCGCGCCATGTCGGGATCGAGCCAGGCATCGAATACGCGCTCGGCGGAAGCTGCATAATCGCGCGTGACGGTCAGCGACAAGGGCGGCCGGCCGCTGTCCCTGCTCATTGTCCCGCCTCCTCGCCGAGCAGCGCGTCGAGCCGGTCGAGCCGCGTGGTCCAGAACGTCTCCCATTGCCGCAGCCATTGCTGGGCCTCGGCCAGCGGGTCGGGCCGCAACCGGCACAGCTGGGTCCGTCCCACCTTCCGCCGGGCGACCAGCCCTGCACCTTCGAGGACCTTCACATGCTTGGACGCACCGGCGAAGCTCATCGCGAAGGGCTGGGCCAGTTCGCCGATGCTCTTCTCGCCGGAAGCAAGCGATGCGAGCATGAACCGCCGGGTCGGATCGGCCAGCGCCTGGAAGGTGGCATCGAGTCGTTGTTCAACCATGTGGTTGAATATGGCACACCACCCCAGATAGTCAACCGACCGGTTTAACGATCATTCGGGTGAACCGGCGTGCTGGCGTCGGCACCGACCACGGTGGTCCAGCGATGCACGCGCCAGCGCGTGACGAGGCCCGCCGCGACATAGGGATCGTCCTGGGCAAATGTCTCGGCAGCCTCCGGCCCCTCACCCTGGAACAGCAGCATCGCCTGCGCCGCGGGATCGGCGAGCGCGCCGCCCAGCAACAGGTCGCCGCGTTCGACCGATCGCCACGCAAGCGCCAGATGCGCCTCCCGAAACGCGGCACGTCGTTCCAGATAATCGGGCGCGAGATCATAGATCAGGAGATAATGGGCCATGTCGGTTCCTATTCCGGCAGCATCGGGCGCACCGGCCGGCTGGCGCGCCAGCTGTCCCAGGCATATAGGGCGCAGCCGCTCCAGATCAGGGCGAAGGTCACGATATTCTCGGCGTGCAGCGCTTCGCCGAACACGAACACGGCCAGCATGAACTGAAGCGATGGCGAGGTATACTGGATCAGGCCGAGCGTGGACAGCGGCAGCCTGCGGGCGGCACCGGCGAACATCAGCAGCGGGACGGCGGTGATCGGTCCGGCCAGCGCCAGCAGAAGGTCGAGCCCGCCCGACTGGCCCCATGCACTGGTCCCGTCCCGCATCGACAGGAACAGCAATCCGGCAGCGAAGGGAGCGATGAGCAGCGTTTCGACGGTGAGGCCGCCCAGCGCATCCATCGCCATCACCTTTCGCAGCAGGCCATAGAGGGCGAAGGTGGCGGCGAGCGCGAGCGAAACCCAGATCGCACCGCCGCCGCTGAACGCCATCACCGCGACCCCGGCCGCCGCGATCGCGATCGCCATGCCCTGCACGCGGCGAACCCGCTCGCCGAGCACGGCCACGCCGAGGGCGACATTCACCAGCGGGTTCATGAAATAGCCCAGGCTCGCCTCCAGGACATGATCGCTGACCACTGCCCAGATGTAGATGAGCCAGTTGGTCGCGATGATGGTCGCGCTGGCGAACAGCAGCACCAGCGTACGCCCCCGCGCCGCGGCGATCAGCGCCCGGACCCGCTTCAGCACCAGGATGAGCCCGATCAGCAGGATGAGCGACCACAGCACGCGATGGGCGAGAATCTGCCCCGCGGGCACGCCCTTCAGCTGATGGAAATACAGCGGCAGGATGCCCCACAGGCCATAGGCGCCGAACGCCAGCAACAGGCCCGTCGACGCACGGGAGGAAGAAGCACCGGACATGCCCCTGCCATCGCGCGACATGTCGATCAGGGCAAGCCGGCACATTCCGGCACGGCCTGGCCCTGTCGGTCAGGCGATCCGCAGCCAGAGCGCGGTGGCGTCGTCGGACCGTTTGAACCGGGGATAGCGGGTGCAGTCGGCATCCTCCGCCTCGATCCGTCGAAGGCGCATGGCGAGGCCGGCAAGCCCCTCGACCGGCAGCAGCGCCGCCAGCCCCTCCTCGTCCAGCGCGCTATAGCTGTCGACCGGCGCGGCGAAGCCGTCGGTCATCAGCAACAGGTCGTCGCCGGGCGCGCAGGGAATCCGGGCCGTCTCCAGATGATCGATCATCTCCGGTTCGACCGAGAGGACGCGGATGCCCGGCCGGCCGCGGCGGGCGCGAAGCGTCTCGAGGATCGGCGCGCTCTTCTTCGGCGCGCCCAGCCCGTGATGCGCCAGGCTGGAGGCGGTCGCCGTCTCGGCATCGCGCGTCTCGCGCACCGGGCCGAGGCGGATGACCCGGTCGCCGCGGATCAGCAAGGCGACGCAATCTCCCAGCCACGCCGCTTCCAGCGCATCACCATCCAGCCGTGCCGCGAGGAACGACGCGATCGGCAATTCCCAGCGCCCTTCGGGATCGCGGGTCCGCGCCGCCGCATAGGCCGTAGCGATCCGGTCGGCCACGCCGCGGCACAGGGTCGCGATCGGCGCGTCCGGAGCAGCGGTGAACGCTGCCTGGGCCTGATCGGCCAGCCATGCGGCCCCGCCCCGCGGGCCGACCAGTCCTGGACCGCCCAGGTCGGTCGCCCCGTCGATCACCCAGGCATGGGCATGGGCGCTGCCGACACGATCGTCATTGGGAATCGCGGCGTCGCCGGCGAGGCTGAGCGACTGGATCGGGTCGAAATACATGGGCCCCGCCTAGCGCGCGCATGTGACACGCTCCAGACAGGGCCCGGCATTGGCTTATCTGGCCGGGCGTCAGTCGGCGAAGAGCAGCACCGGCGTCTCGAGCAGCTTCTTCAGCGCCTGGACATAGCTTGCCGCGTCCCAGCCATCGACGACGCGGTGGTCGCAACTGATCGACAGGTTCATCAGCTTGGCGCGGACGATCTCGTCGCCGTAGAACATCGGACGCTCGACGATCTTGTTCGGGCCGATGATCGCCACCTCGGGACGGTTGATCACCGGAGTCGTCGCGATGCCGCCGAGCGGACCGAGCGAGGTGACGGTGAGCGTCGAACCCGACAGCTCTTCCGACTTCGCCTTGCCGGTGCGCGCAGCCTCGGCGAGGCGGGTGATCTCGGTCGCAAGCTGCCAGACATTGCGGTCCTGCGCGTCGCGGATCACCGGGACCATCAGCCCCGCATCGGTCTGCGTCGCCATGCCCAGATGAACCCGGCCGTGGCGCGTCACCACGCCGGCCTCGTCGTCATAGCGCGCGTTGAGCATCGGGAACTGCGGAATCGTGCGGCAGATCGCGACGATCAGGAACGGCAGCATGGTCAGCTTGGGACGCGTGCCGCGATTGGCGTTCAGATCGCCGCGCATCGCTTCCAGCGCGGTGACGTCGATCTCGTCGACATAGGTGAAGTGCGGGATCGTCCGCTTCGACGCGGCCATGTTCTCGGCGATGCGGCGACGCATGCCGATCACCTTGACCGGCTGGTCGTCGCGCGCGCGGCTGGCATGCGGGGCGTGATAGCCCTCGCCCGACCCATAGCGAAGATAGGCGTCGAGATCGGCATGGCGGACGCGGTCGCCCTCGGTCTTCACCGAAGCGAGGTCGATGCCGAGATCCCTGGCGCGCTGGCGCACCGCGGGCGAGGCGAGCGCATGGCGATCGGCAGTGGCAGGTACGACCGGCTCGACACGCGCCGGACTTGCCGGTGCCGGGCTTGGCGCGACCCCGTCGTTCGGCGCCGGAGCCGCCGCGACGGGCTCTGGCGCCGCGGTCTCGGCAACCGAAGCCTCGTCGACGCCGGGCGTTTCCGCCGCGATCTGGTCCTCGACCGCCTCGGGCACCGGTGCTTCGGCCTCGCCCTCGGTCTCGATCACCACCAGCGTCGACCCGATCGCGATCTGGTCGCCGACCTCGCCGGCAAGCGAGAGCACGACGCCGGCGACCGGAGATTCCATCTCCACCGTCGCCTTGTCGGTCATCATGTCGGCCAGCCGGCCATCCTCCTCGACACGGTCACCGACCTTGACGTGCCATTCGACGATCTCGGCCTCGGCAATGCCTTCGCCAATGTCGGGCAGACGGAATTCGAAGCGCGCCATCAGTTCCTCATGACCTTCTTGAGTGCTTCCCCGATCCGGACCGGTCCGGGGAAATAGGCCCATTCCAGCGAGTGCGGATAGGGCGTGTCGAACCCGGTGACGCGCTCGATCGGCGCCTCCAGATGATAGAAGCAGCGCTCCTGGACGAGCGCGGCAAGCTCGGCGCCATAGCCGCCGGTGCGGGTCGCCTCGTGGATGATCACGCAGCGCCCGGTCTTCTTCACCGACGCCTCGATCGTTTCGATGTCCAGCGGCACCAGCGTGCGCAGGTCGATGATCTCGGCGTCGATCCCGGTCTCCTCGACCGTGGTCGTCGCGACATGGACCATCGTGCCATAGGCAATGATCGTCACGTCGTTGCCAGGACGGGTGATCGCCGCCTTGCCCAGTTCGATCCGGTAATAGCCCTCGGGCACCTCGCCGCCGGGATGGTTGGCCCAGGTCGTCGCCGGCTTGTCGTAATGGCCGTGGAACGGGCCGTTATAGATGCGCTTCGGCTCGAAGAAGATCGTCGGATCATTGTCCTCGATCGATGCGATCAGCAGGCCCTTGGCGTCATAGGGCGTCGACGGGATCACCGTCTTCAGGCCCGAGACATGGGTGAAGATGCCTTCCGGGCTCTGCGAATGCGTCTGCCCGCCGAAGATGCCGCCGCCGAAGGGCGAGCGCACCGTGATCGGTGCGGTGAAATCGCCTGCCGAGCGATAGCGAAGCCGCGCCGCCTCCGACACGAGCTGGTCGAGCGCGGGATAGATATAGTCCGCGAACTGGATCTCGGGGACCGGGCGCAGGCCATAGGCACCCATGCCGACCGCCACGCCGATGATGCCGCATTCGGTGATCGGCGTGTCGAACACGCGGGTCTTGCCATATTTGGCCTGCAGGCCCGCAGTGGCGCGGAACACGCCGCCGAAATAGCCGACATCCTCCCCCATCACGACGACGCCGGAATCGCGCGCCATCATCACGTCCATCGCGGAGTTGATCGCCTGGATCATGTTCATGCGGGTGGTGGTGCCCGCTTCGGTTTCGATCACGTCGTCGCTCACAGCCCGGCCGCCTTCTGCTCGTCCAGCATCTGCTTTGCCTGTTCCTTCAAATGCCAGGGGGTTTCCTCGAACACCCCTTCGAACATCGTCTCGAACGGCTGGTGCATGCCATGGCCGAGGATGCCGTTCTTCTCAGCTTCCTTCTGCGCCGCCTTGACCATCTCGGCGAGTTCGAGGTCCTGCGCCGCGTGGCGCTCCTCGTCCCATTCGCCCAGCGCGATCAGGTGCTGCTTGAGCCGGACGACGGGATCGCCGAGCGGCCAGGCGCTGGGCTCACCGGCCGAGCGATAGGCGGTGGGATCGTCCGAGGTCGAATGGCCTTCCACGCGATAGGTGAAATGCTCGATCAGCGTCGGTCCCTGGTTGGTCCGCGCCCGTTCGGCCGCCCATTGCGTGGCGGCATAGACCGCGAGGATGTCGTTGCCGTCGACGCGCAGCCCGGCAATGCCATAGCCGATCGCGCGCGCCGCAAAGGTGGTCGCCTCCGCCCCGGCGAAGCCCGAGAAGGACGAGATCGCCCACTGGTTGTTGACGACGTTGAAGATCACCGGCGCGCGGTAGACGGTCGCGAAGGTCAGCGCCGAGTGGAAGTCGCCCTCGGCGGTCGAGCCTTCGCCGCACCAGGTCGCGGCGATCCGGCTGTCGCCCTTGGCCGCGCTGGCCATCGCCCAGCCGACCGCCTGCGGATATTGCGTGGTGAGATTGCCCGAGATCGAGAAGAAGCCGGCTTCCTTGACCGAATACATGATCGGCAGCTGGCGGCCCTGCAGCCGGTCGCCCTTGTTCGAATAGATCTGGTTCATCATGTCGACGAGGCTCCAGCCCCGCGTCAGCAGAATTCCCTGCTGGCGATAGGACGGGAAGCACATGTCCTCGTAATCGAGCGCGGTCGCCGCACCGACCGAGACCGCCTCCTCGCCGCTCGACTTCATGTAGAAGCTGGTCTTGCCCTGGCGCTGTGCGCGGAACATGCGCTCGTCGAACGCACGGACCAGCGCCATGCTGCGCAGCATCTTGCGCAGCGTATCGGGATCGAGCTTGGGATCCCAGGGGCCCACCGCATTGCCCTGATCGTCGAGCACGCGGACCAGCGTGTAGGCGAGATCGTGGAACTGGTCCGCCTTCTCCGCGGTGTCGGGGCGCCGCTGGGCACCGGCAGGCGGCACTTCGATCTCGGTGAAATCGACCGCGTCGCCCGGGCGGAACTTGGGTTCCGGCACGTGCAGCGACAGCGGGGGCAGGTTGGAACGATCACGTTCGACCGACATGGGCTCTCCGAAAACAATTCCGTCCCCCGTGCCGTAGAACGCCCGGGAGCTCGTTTCGGAGCCTTGTTATAAAATTTCAAACGACGACGCAAGAAGGTCAGTGCTGCTGACCTTAAATGTCGTTTTGGTTGCAGGCCCAGCCGATGGACAGCGCGTCGGGGACAGCGGATAGTCGGGGCTCAACCAGGGGGAGCATGACCAATGCCGACGCATCATGTCGATCGACGTACCCTTCTCGCCGGCGCCGCAATCGGTGCCGGCGCGCTGATTACTCCGGGACCCGCACTGGCCCGGTCGGGCGATCTCGCCGCACTGGAGCGCGCGGTCATGGCCGGGCGAGACGACTCGATCAGGCGCATCCAGGAATGGATCCGGACTCCGGCGATCGCCGCCGAGAATCGCGACATGCAGAAGGGCGCCGACTATATGGCGGCGCTTGCGCGCGACGCCGGGTTCACCGACGTCGAGATCGTGCCGACCGACGGGCATCCTGGCGTGTTCGGCGTGCTCGATTCGGGCGCAAAGCGGACGCTGGGCATCTATTTCATGTATGACGTGAAGCAATATGACGCGACCGAATGGTCGTCGCCGCCGATCGAGGCGCGGCTCGTCGACAAGCCCGGCTTCGGCAAGGCGATCGTCGGTCGCGGCGCGGTGAACCAGAAGGGACCGCAGGCCACCTTCCTGGCCGCCCTGCATGCGTTCAGGAAGGCCGGACGCAAGCTGCCGGTCAATCTGGTGCTCGTTGCCGAGGGCGAGGAGGAGATCGGCTCACCCAATTTCCGTCAGATCGTGACCAAGCCGCACATCCTGGCGGCGCTCAAGCGGTGCGAGGGCATCTTCCTGCCGGCCAGCTGGCAGAACAGCCAGGGCGCGGTCGACGTCAATCTGGGGGCGAAGGGGATCATCGAGCTCGAGCTGATCGCCAGCGGCGAGAAATGGGGCCGCGGCCCAAAGAAGGACGTGCATTCCAGCCTGAAGGCGATGGTCGATTCGCCCAGCTGGCGGCTGGTGCAGGCGCTGCAGACCCTGGTCACGCCCGACGGCAACACCCCGGCGATCGACGGCTGGTTCGACACGGTCCGCCCCCTGAGTGCGCGCGAGAAGGCGCTGATCGCCGAGAATGCCGCGCACGACAGCGAAGCCGACATGAAGCAGGGCCTGGGCGTGCCCGCCTGGATCGACGACCTGCCCTTCGCCCGGGCGCTGGAACGGCTGGCATCGCAGCCGACGGTGAATATCGAGGGGCTGGTCGCCGGCTATACCGGGCCGGGCGGCAAGACCGTGCTGCCGGCGCGCGCGGTCGCCAAGATCGACATGCGGCTGGTGCCGAACCAGACCCGCGCCGATTGCGAGGCGAAGCTTCGCGCGCATCTCGACAAGCGCGGCTTCACAGATATCGAGGCGAAGGTGAGCGGCGGCTACGACCCGACCGAGACCGCCGAGGACAGCCGCCTCATCCGCGCCGAGCTGGCGACCTATGCGCGCCAGGGGGTGAAGGCGACGCTCAATCCGCGGCTTGCCGGATCCTGGCCCGGCGCGGTGTTCACCAGTGCGCCGGTCTCGCTGCCCGCCGGCCATTTCGGCATCGGCCACGGCGCCGGCGCGCATGCGCCGGACGAGTATCTTGTGATCGATTCGACCAACCCGAAGGTCGCGGGTCTGGAGAAAGCGACCATGGCCTATATCGATTTCCTCTACGAACTCGCCGCGATCAAGTGACGCGGCCCGCCCGGCCCGGACGCAACGGGCCGGGCGGGTCCGATCAGGTAACCGGAAATCCGCGCCGCTTGAACAAGGCGGTCACGTCCGGGTCGCGGCCGCGGAACGCGCGATAGGCGACCTTGCGGTCGGTCTCGTTGCCCGTCGACAACAGGGTCAGGCGGAACCGGTCGGCAGTCTTCTTGTCCCATACATTGCCGGTCTCGACGAACGCCGCCCAGGTGTCGGCGTCCATCGTCTCGGACCAAAGATAGGAATAATAGCCGGCCGAATAGCCGTCGGACGAGAACAGGTGATTGAACTGCGGCATGCGATGCCGCATCGCGATTTCCCTGGGCATGCCGATCGCCGCCAGCGCTTCCTTCTCGAACGCGGCGATATCGCTGACCGGCGTCTCGCGATCATGCAGTTGCATGTCGAGGATCGCGCATGCGAGATACTCGACCGTCTCGAACCCCTGGTTGAAGGTCGAGGATTTCTCGATCTTGTCGACCAGCGCCTGCGGCATCGGCTCGCGCGTCTTGTAGTGCCGGGCATAATTGTCGAGCACGTCGCGAGTCAGGAGCCAGTTCTCGTTCACCTGGCTGGGATATTCGACGAAGTCGCGCGGCGTCCCCGCCAGCCCCGGATAGGTGACGTTCTGGAGCAGGCTGTGGATCGCATGGCCGAATTCGTGGAACAGCGTGGTCGCATCGTCCAGGCTGATCAGCGTCGGCTCGCCATTGCCACCCTTGGTGAAATTATTGTTGTTCGACGCCAGCACGTTGCGGTGCCCACCCAGTTCCTGCTGGCCGCGATAGCGCGTCGCCCAGGCGCCCGAACGCTTGCCCGAGCGCGCATAATTGTCGACGTAGAAGATCCCGACATTCTTGCCGGTGACCTTGTTCGTGACCTCGAAGGTGCGGACCTCGGGATCGAACACCGGCACGTCCTTCACTTCCTTGAAGTCCAGGTCGTACAGCCTGCCGCAGGCGTAGAAGGCGCCCATCAGGATGTTGTTCAGCTCGAGATAGGGTTTGATCTCGCTCTCATCGAGGTCGTACTTCGCCTTGCGGACCTTCTCGGCATAGAAGCGATAGTCCCAGGGCTCGATCGTGATCTTCGCGCCTTCCTTGTCGGCAAGCGCCTGCATGTCGGCGACTTCCTCGGCCACGCGGGCGCGTGCCGCCGGCCAGACCGACATCATCAGCTTCATCGCATTGGCCGGCGTTTCCGCCATCGTGTCGTCCATGCGGAAATTCGCATGGTTCTTGAATCCCAGCAGTACCGCGCGCTGCTGACGCAGCTTCAGGATTTCGGCGATGATCGCCTTGGTATCGTTGGCGTCGCCATTGTCGCCGCGCATCACGAAGGCGCGCCAGGTCTTTTCGCGCAGCGCGCGGTTGGTCGAGTTCATCAGCAGCGGCTGGACCGATGAGCGGGTGTTCACCACCGCCCATTTTCCCGGCAGTTTGCGCGCTTCCGCCGCCGCCTTGAGCGACGCCTTGAAGCTGTCGGGCAGTCCGGCCAGCTCGGCCTCGCTGTCGACGACGATCCAGGTCTCCTCGTCCGCCAGCACCTTGCGGCTGAACTCGGCAAAGGCCGAGGCGAGCGCCTGGTTGATCGTCGAGACCTCGGCCCGCTGGGCATCGGACAACAGCGCGCCGCGGCGCACGAAGCCGCGATAGCTGCGCTCGAGCAGGCGGGTCTGCTGGGCGTTCAGCCCCTGCGAGGCGCGCGTGTCATAGGCGGCCTTCACCCGGGCGAACAGCTTGGGGTCGAGATAGAGCTCGTCATAAAAGGCGGCCATTTTCGGGCTCCACACCCGGGCAATGTCCTGAACCTCCTTGGTCGCCAGGTTGCTGGTATAGACGCCCCAGGCAGCCTGGACCCGATCCATCGTCTCGCCGGCCAGTTCCATCGGCTCGATGGCCGTCTTGAAGCCGGGCTTCGTTTTCGCGTCGCGGATCGCGAGCATCTCGCGACGCAGATCGGCCATCGCCGCCTCGAACGCGGGCGGGAACATCGCCGGGGTGAACCGGTCCCAGGGCGGGGTGCCGCCATAATTGCCCGGCCAGGGCTTGAGCAGCGGGGACGGGTCGACCGTTGCGGCGGTCTGGGCAAGTGCGGAAATCGCGCCGCCGACCTGCGAGGCGATCAGTGTGGTAGCGGAGGCGAGCAACGCCTGGCGCCGGGTCATTCGGGACATGAAAACTCCGATGATAGGAATAACAGCAACTTAGCCGGTGCCGTGTGAATGGCAACTGCACAGCCTCGAGCGGACTTGACTCCGGCACCATCTGGAACAGAATAGGAACATTGAAAGTACCGAGTCGCAACCGAGTCGTTAGAGAGCATGGCCGACCCTGCCGTCCTGAAGCAATTGCGCGAGACGCTGCAAGGTCTGGAAACCAAGGGTTTTCGGCGTCGACCGGTGC
Source organism: Sphingomonas rustica (assembly GCF_039652585.1). Taxonomy (NCBI): domain Bacteria; kingdom Pseudomonadati; phylum Pseudomonadota; class Alphaproteobacteria; order Sphingomonadales; family Sphingomonadaceae; genus Sphingomonas; species Sphingomonas rustica. Next base: position 272,997 of record NZ_JBDIZK010000004.1, read on the forward strand.
TGCCCATGGGAATCCATGCCATCGATACGCGCCTGGCCAATGGCGGGTTCCGGCTCGACGCGCTCCACGAAATCGCTGCAGGCACGGCCGATCTGGCGGATGATTGCGCCGCCACCCTCTTCATGGCCGGGATCGCCGCACGTGCCTGGGGACCGGTGCTGTGGGTGGTGCGCCGCCACGACCTGTTCGCGCCGGGCGTGTCGCAGTCGGGCCTGTCCGCCGGCCGCCTGATCTATGCCGAAGCCGCCGACGATGCCGAAATGCTGGCGATCATGGAGGAAGGGCTGCGCCATCGCGGCCTGGGCGCGGTGATCGGCGAGGCAAAGCGGGCCGACATGACCGCGACCCGCCGCCTCCAGCTTGCCGCCGAGGGCGGCCGCACCATCGCGCTGCTGATGATGCGGCATATCCGCGAGACGTCCGATCCGCTGCGCCTTCCCTCGGCCGCGATCACGCGCTGGCGGGTGACCTCGGCACCCTCGACGCCCCTGCCGGGAACGGTGCCCGGGGTCGGGCGGGCGCGGTGGATGCTCGATCTCGTCCGCCAGAAGGGCGGCGAGCCCTTTTCCCAGCTTGTGGAGGCCTGCGATGAAACGGGTCGCTGCGCTCTACCTGCCGCACTGGTCGATCGATCGGTTGCGCCGGGCCGAGCGAACCTCCGCGCCGCCTGAGGCACAGCGCATCCCCGCATCGCTCGATGCGATGCGCGACGCCGTCGCCGCCGAACAGGACCATGCCTGTTCGGTGCCGCGCGGTGGCGGCTGGCGTCCCGGCGCGCGCTGGGCCCGCGAGGATGACGGGGTCCATGCCCGCGTCGCCGCGCTTCCCGACACGCGCCGCCCGGCCAAGCACGAGATCGGGCGGCGCGACGAGGCCGCGGGCCATCCGTTTCGCGCCATGCCCCCCGACGAGGGCGGTTCCGGCAACGTGCTCCCGCATGTCCGCGCCACCGGCGCGGGCGCTGCACCGCTGGTCACCGCGCTCCGGGCCGAGAATCGCAACCTGATCGGTGCCGCCTGTCCGCTGGCGCTGTCGATCGGCCTGGCGCCCGGCATGGCGATCACCCAGGCACGGGTGCTGGTGCCCGGCCTCGACATCCGCCCGGCCGATCCCGAGGGCGACCGGGCCGAACTGCACCGCCTGGCCATCGCCCTGGCGCGGCATTTCTCGCCGATCGTCGCCATCGCCGACGACGAGACGCTGGCGATCGAGGTCAGCGGGACCGATCATCTGTTCGGCGGAGAGGCGATGATGGCGAAGCGGATCATCCGCCTGCTTGCCCGGCTGGGTTACGTCGCGCGGATCGCGGTGGCCGATACGCTGGGCGCGGCACATGCCCTGTCACGCCAGGCCCGACCGGTGACGATCTGTCCGGTCGGTCGCCATGCCGAGGCGATCGCCGCCCTGCCCGTCCGTGCGCTGCGGATCGACGCGCGCGACAACGAACTGCTCAAGCGACTGGGCATCGACCGGATCGGGGAGCTTGCCGAAATTCCGCGGGCGCCACTGGTCAAACGATTCGGCAAGCAGATCGCGATCCGCATCCACCAAGCACTGGGCGCCTTGCCCGAACCGCTGAATCCGGTGGTGCCGCCGCAACCGATCGCCGCCACGCGCCGCTTTGCCGAACCGATCGCGACCCCCGAGGCGATCGAACACTGGCTCGGGCTGCTGGTGCCGCGCATCGTCGCCGCGCTGGCCGAACGCGGGCTCGGCGCGCTGCGGATCGAGCTGGTCGCCGATCGCGTCGATGGCGTGCCCCAGAATATCCGGATCGGCCTTGCCCGGCCGAGCCGCGACCCGGCGCACCTGTTGCGGCTGCTGCTGCGGCGGATGGAAAGCATCGAGCCCGGGTTCGGCATCGACGCGATGGCCCTGCATGTCCGGCGCGCCGACCTGCTCGGCCCGGAACCGGTGGTCGAACGGCTGGACGAAGACGTGGCGCCCGACCTGGCCCCTCTTGTCGATACGCTCGCCACGCGGATCGGGCTTCAGCGGATGTGGCGGATGCGCCCGATCGAAAGCGACGTGCCCGAACGCAGCATCGCCCGCGCGCCCGTGCTCGATCCGCCCGCCCGCTCGGCTGCGCCGATGAAGGCAGACGATGTCCGCCGGCTGGATCGCAGCCCCGCGCTCGAACCCTGGCACCCGCATTGGCCCAAGCCCGCGCGGCTGCTGCGCCGGCCCGAACGCATCGACCATGTCATGGCCGAGCTTCCCGACCATGCGCCACGCCGATTCACCTGGCGCGGCACCGCCCACAAGATCGTGCGCGCCGACGGCCCCGAACGCGTCCATGGCGAATGGTGGAAACGCGCCAGCGAGACGCACAGCGTGCGCGACTATTTCCGGGTCGAGGACGATCAGGGCCGCCGCTACTGGCTGTTCCGCAAGGGCGACGGCGAGCGCAGCGTGACCGGCGATCTCAGCTGGTATCTCCACGGGGTGTTCGGATGAGCTGGGTCGAGCTCCAGACGACGACGAACTACTCGTTCCTGCGCGGCGCCTCGCCGCCCGACCAGCTGTTCGCCACAGCGGCGCTGATGGGGATGGAGGCGCTGGGCGTCACCGATCGCAACTCGGTCGGTGGGCTGGTGCGCGCGCTCGTCGCGTCCGAGGCGACCGGCACCCGGCTGGTCGCGGGATGCCGGCTCGACCTGGTCGACGGCACCGGCATCCTTGTCTGGCCCGAGGATCTGGCCGCGTGGAGCCGGCTCACCCGGCTGCTCACGCTCGGCAAGTCGCGCGCCGACGCCCAGCACGGCGAGAAGGGCCGCTGCTTCCTGCATTGGGAGGATGTCGCCGAACATTGCGACGGGCTGGTCGCGGCGCTCGTCCCCGGCCTGGCGGACAGTGGCGACGACCTCGCGCTCGGCTGGATGGCCGACCTGTTCGGGCGCGGCCATGGCCATCTGTGCCTGACGCATCATCGCCGTCCGGGCGACGAGCTGCGCCTCCACCAGCTGAATCTGGCGGCACAGCAGCATGGCCTAACTCCGCTCGCCACCGGGGATACGCTCTATCACCATCCCGATCGGCGGATGCTGCAGGACGTGGTGACCGCGATTCGTGAGAAATGCACGATCGACGAACTGGGCTTCCGCCGCGAGCGCAATGCCGATCGCCATTTGAAGACACCGGCCGAGATGGCACGGCGGATGCGGGACTATCCGCGGGCGCTGCATGCAGCCGAGGCGATCGCCGAACGCTGTAGCGGCTTCAGCCTGCGCCTCATGAAATACCAATATCCCGACGAGATCGTGATGAACGATCGCACGCCGCAACAGGCGCTGGACCGGCTTGCCTGGCAGGCGCTGGAGTCTCAGCCCGACATGGCGGCCGATCCGGCCTATCGCGACCTGCTGGCCAAGGAACTCGGCCTCGTCGCGAAGATGCGATACGCGCCCTATTTCCTCACCGTGCTGGCGATCGTCGAATTCGCGCGCAGCCAGGACATTCTGTGCCAGGGGCGCGGTTCGGCGGCCAACTCGCTCATCTGCTTCCTGCTGGGCGTCACCTCGATTGATCCGGTCAAGCATCAACTGCTGTTCGAGCGCTTCGTGTCGGAGGATCGCAACGAGCCGCCCGATATCGACATCGATTTCGAACATGAGCGCCGCGAGGAAGTGATCCAGTGGATCTACCAGACCTATGGCCATGACCATGCCGCGCTGACCGCGGTGGTCAGTCGCTTCCGATCGCGCGGTGCATTGCGTGAGGTCGGCAAGGTGATGGGCCTGCCCGAGGATGTGACCGCCGCGCTGTCGAGCCAGGTCTGGGGCTGGTCGAACGAGATCGACGACAGACATGCCGATGCGCTGAACCTGGACAAGACCGATCCGCGCCTGGCGCTGACGCTGCAGCTGGCGGGCGAGCTGATCGGGACGCCGCGCCATTTGTCGCAACATCCCGGCGGGTTCGTCCTCACCCGCGACCGGCTCGACAGTCTGGTGCCGATCGAGCCTGCGGCGATGGTCGATCGGCGGGTGGTCGAATGGGAAAAGGACGATATCGAGGCGCTGAGCATGATGAAGGTCGATATTCTCGGCCTAGGCATGCTGGGGTGCATGCGGCGCTGCTTTGACCTGCTGGCCGAGCACAAGCAGCTGCGCATGACCCTCGCCTCTCCGGTGCTGCAGGAGGATGACACCCACACCTTCGACATGATCTGCCGCGCCGACACGCTGGGCGTGTTCCAGATCGAGAGCCGGGCGCAGATGTCGATGCTGCCGCGGATGCGGCCGGTCAATTTCTACGACATCGCCATCCAGGTCGCGATCGTCCGTCCCGGCCCGATCCAGGGGGACATGGTCCATCCCTATCTCAAGCGCCGCGAGCTGCTGCGGCAAAACCCGAAGCGAAAATTTGAGTACCCCTCACCTGCACTGGAAAAAGTGCTCGAAAAGACACTCGGCGTGCCGCTGTTCCAGGAACAGGCGATGCAGGTGGCGATCATCGGCGCCGGCTTCCCGGCCAGCGAGGCGGATCGGCTGCGCAAGGCGATGGCGACGTTCAAGTCGACCGGCGGCGTCGGCGAGTTCGGCCCGCGTCTGATCAGCGGCATGCTGGAGCGCGGCATCAGCCAGGATTTCGCCGAGCGGCTGGTCAAGCAGATCGAGGGGTTCGGCAGCTATGGCTTTCCCGAGAGCCACGCCGCCAGCTTCGCCAAGATCGCCTATGCCTCGTCCTGGATGAAGTGCCGGCATCCCGACATCTTCTGCGCCGCCCTGCTCAATTCGCAGCCGATGGGATTCTATGCGCCGGCGCAGATCGTGCGCGACGCGCGCGAACACGGCGTCGAGGTCCGTCCGGTCTGCATCAATGCCAGCCTGTGGGATACGCTCGTCGATGCGCCCGACCAGGTACCCCGTCCGCGCCCTCCCGCAGCCTTCACGGGTGACGCCGCGGACTGGGTGGCACTTCGCCCGCTGCGGCTGGGCATGAAGATCGTGCAGGGGCTGAGCGAGGCGGACGCGATACGCATCCTGGAGGACCGCGAGGCGCGCGGCCCGTTCACCTCGATCGAGCAGCTGTGGCGGCGCACCAGGGTGAAACCGGCAGCGCTGGAGCGGCTGGCGCGCGCCGATGCGTTTCAGGGGTCGGGGCTGAACCGGCGCCAGGCCTTGTGGGCGATCAAGGCGCTGCGCGACGATCCGCTGCCGCTGCTCAGCGCCGCCGACGATCGTGCCGGGCTGATCCTGCCCGAGGCGAACGAGCCCAGCGTCGAGCTGACGCCGCTGACCGCAGGACGCGAAGTGGTCGAGGATTATCGTGCGACCCAGCTGACGCTGCGCGAGCATCCGCTGCATTTCCTGCGCGATCGGCTGGCGGCACGGCGCATCGTCCCGTGCGGCGCGCTGTCGAACATGAGGGACGGCGCGCGGGTAGAGGTGGCCGGGCTGATCCTGGTGCGCCAGCGGCCGGGCAGCGCCAAGGGCGTCGTGTTCGTCACGCTGGAGGACGAAAGCGGCATCGCCAATGCGGTGCTGTGGGCCGACCGGTTCGAGGCGCATCGCCGCACCGTCATGACGTCAACGATGCTGGCGATCCGCGGCCGGGTCCAGCGCGAGGGGATCGTGATCCATCTGGTCGCGGAGACGATCACCGACCTGACCCCGTGGCTGCGCGAACTGGGCGAACTCGACCTGCCGCGGATGACCATGCCCGGCGACGGGGCGACGCATGGCGGCACGATCGACCCGCGCGACCGCAAGGTCGGCTGGAAGACCACCGACCGCCGCATGCCCGGCTGGCCCCGCCAGCGCACCGCCGAATCCTGGCCGCCCCGCAAGGACGCGCGGGACGAGGATCTCATCCCGATCAAGTCGCATGATTTTCACTGAGAGAGGCACGATGACCGGACTCGAACCGCTCTACATCATGGTCAAGCCGCCCGAAGACGAGGCGGTTCAGATCGAGGGCCGGCGCCGGGATCTGGGCATCTCCAGCAGCTACGACCGATACCGCTTTCACTCGACCGTCCTGCCTCTTGGCGACGTCACAGCCTATCCTGACTCGCACCTGGATGCGCTGGACCGGATGGTCAGATCACTCGAGGTCAGCCCCTTTCCCGTCCGGTTCGACCATCTGCACAGCAACGCCCTGATCGGTAAGGGGATGACCGCCTATCGACGGTGGCAAAGAGCGCTCAGTTCGCGGCTCAAGTCCAAGGGGCTGCCGACCCTTCCCTATCGGTTCCGGCCGCATGTCTCGCTGGACTATGGCGCGCCCGTGGACCGCACGATTCCGATCGATCCGGTCGGATGGCTGGTCGAGGAATTGCTGTTGATCCGGAGCATCCACGGCAAGGGCCAGCACGTCGTGATGACACGCTGGCCCCTGGTGTCGCGCCAGTTCTCGTTCGGCTTCTGACGCCTCAGCCCGCGGTCACCGTCTGCTCGATCACCCCAAAGATCGCGTGATGCTTGTCGTCCTCGGCCCAGATGCGGACGGTGTCGCCCGCCTTCAGGAACGGGGTTTCGGCCTTGCCGCGCTGGATCGTCTCGACGGTGCGGACTTCCGCAAGACAGGAATAGCCGACGCCGCCCTCACTGATCGGCTTGCCCGGGCCGCCGTCGCTGTCGCGGTTCGACACGGTGCCCGATCCGATGATCGTGCCCGCACCCAGCGGGCGCGTCTTCGCCGCATGCGCGATCAGCGTTCCGAAATCGAAGGTCATGTCCTCGCCCGCCTCGGCCCTGCCGAACGGCGCGCCGTTCAGGTCGACCATCAGCTTGCGGTGCAGCTTGCCGTCGCGCCACCAGTCGCCCAGCGAATCGGGCGTCACGAATACCGGTGAGAAGCTGCTCGCCGGCTTGGACTGGAAGAAGCCGAACCCCTTGGCGAGTTCGCCGGGGATCAGGTTGCGCAGGCTGACGTCGTTGGTCAAGCCGACCAGCCGGACCGCCGCCAGCGCCTCGTCGCGGCTCGCGCCCAGCGGCACGTCGCCGGTCACCACCACGACTTCGGCCTCGAGGTCGCAGCCCCAGGCCTCGTCCTTCAGCGGGATCGGGTCGCGCGGGGCGAGAAACCCGTCGGATCCGCCCTGATACATCAGCGGATCCTGCCAGAAGGTCTCGGGCATCTCGGCGCCGCGTGCCTGACGGACCAGCGCGACATGGTTCACATAGGCCGAGCCGTCCGCCCATTGATAGGCCCTAGGCAGCGGCGATGCAGCCTGGCGCTCGTGAAAGCGCATCATCGGGATCGCTTCATGCTCGAGGTCGGTATGGAGATTGCGCAGGTCGCTTTCGACCGCGTCCCAATTGTCCAGCGCGGCCTGCAATGTCGGCGCGATGAGGCTGGCATCGGCATACCAGGCGAGATCGTTCGACACGACGACGAGCTTGCCGTCGCGACCCTGCTTCAGGCTGGCTAGTTTCATTTGATACCTTCTCCTCGGCCTCTCCATAACCAGCATCGCCGATATGTCGAGCAGTTGACAGCCCCGTCTGAGGTGGCAACGCTCAACGGATGCATTCAGCGCCCGCCTTTCTCGATCACCATGGCGAGATGGCGCAGCGCATCCGCGAAAACGACTGGTCGGCGCATCCGCTCGGCACCCCCGAAACCTGGCCGGCGCCGCTGCGCTTCGCGCTCGATCTGGCGCTGGGATCGGCTTTTCCCACGGCGATCTACTGGGGGCCGGACTTTCGCCTTCTGTACAATGATGCCTGGGCACCGATTCCGGCCGAACGCCACCCGCTTGCGCTGGGCCGCCCCGGTGCCGAGGTGTGGCCGGAAATCTGGGACGTGGTGGGGCCGCAGATGCAGGAGGCGGTGGCACGCAATCGCGGCTTCACCGCCTATGACCAGCCGCTCGCCATGGAACGCGGCGGCGAGAGGCGCGAAACCTGGTGGAACTACAGCTTCACGCCGATCCGCGATGAAACCGGCCAAGTGCTGGGGCTGCTGAACCAGGGCAACGAAACCACCCGCTTCGTGCTCGCCGAGCAGCGTCGCAGTGCGCAGATCGACCGGCTGCGCGAGATGTTCGAACAGGCGCCGGGAGCCGTCGCGCTGCTGTCGGGTCCGGATCATGTGTTCGAACTGGCCAATCCCGCCTATCTTGCGCTGATCGGCGATCGCGACATCATCGGCAGGCCGCTTCGCGATGCGCTTCCCGAAATCGCAGCACAGGGCTTTATCAGCCTGCTCGACCAGGTTCGCGATGGCGGCGAGGCGTTTCGCGCCAGCGACACGCCGGTCATGCTGCAGCGGGTGGCGGATGCCGACGCGGAAACCCGCATCCTCGATTTCGTCTATCAGCCGATCAAGGACGCCAGTGGCGTCACCCGGTCGATCTTCGTGCAGGCGACCGACGTCACCGACCGCGCGCTTGCCGAACACGCGCTGCGCCACAGCCAGGAGCGATTGCAGCTTGCGCTCGATGCCCCGCTCGGCATCGGTACCTGGGACATCGACATTCCCAACGACAGGGTCAGCGGCGACGAGCGGTTTGCGCGGCTGTTCGGCGTGCCCGCCGAGCGACTTGCCACCGGGCAAGGGTCGATGGAGAATTTCTACGCCTTTCTCGATGCCGAGGATCGCCCGCGGGTGCGCGAGGCGATCCGCCGGTCGATCGAGGAGGGCGCGCCCTATTCGATCGAATATCGCATTCGCCGCGGCGACGGATCGCATCGATGGATCAATGCCCAGGGCCGCTGCCGCTATGACGAGCATGGCCAGCCGACGCGCTTTTCGGGACTGAGCTTCGACGTCACCGAGCGGCGCAATGCGGAAGATGCGGCGCGCGCTGCGGTCGAGGATCTGCGCCGCGCCACCGAAAGCCAGGCATTCGTCCACGATCTCGCAGGGCGGCAGCGGCTGCTGGAAACGCCCGAAGCGGTGATGCGCCTGACGGCCGAAGCGCTGGGGGAACGGATCGGTGCCAATCGAGTCGGCTTCTACTGGATCGCCGGCGAGAACATGCTGCAGTTCGGGCCAAGCTGGAGCAGCGGATCGCTGCCGATCCTCGACGGATCGGTTCCGGCCGGAACTTTCGCGGCAGCGCAGTCGCCCTATCATCGCGGCGAGACGCTGGTGATGCGCGATTCGGCCAGCGAATTCCCGGACAGCCCGATCTCGCGCACCTCTCCATCCGGGGTCGGCGTGCCCTTGCTTCGCGGTGGCAATTGGGTCGCCACCCTCTACGCGAATGCCGCCCAGGCCCGCGACTGGAGCGAGGAGGATGTCCGCCTGATCGAGGCGGTCGCGGAAATCTCATGGGACGCGGTCGAGCGGGTCAGCGCGAACCAGGCACTGAGGGAGAGCGAGGCCAAGTTCCGCGCGATCGCCAATTCGATCGATCAGATGATCTGGTCGACCCGGCCCGACGGCTATCACGATTACTATAACGACCGCTGGTATGATTATACCGGCGTGCCGCACGGCAGCACCGATGGCGAGGGCTGGAACGGCATGTTCCATCCCGAGGACCAGGATCGCGCCTGGACGGCTTGGAGCCACTGCCTCGAAACCGGCGATCCCTATCATATCGAATACCGCCTGCGGCATCACAGCGGCGTCTATCGCTGGGTCCTGGGCCGCGCCCAGCCGGTACGCGACGAGGATGGCATGATCACCCGCTGGTTCGGCACCTGTACCGATATCCAGGATATCGTCGATGCCCGCGAAGTGCTGTCCCGCTCTCGCGAGGAGCTAGAGCGCGCGGTCGAGGAGCGGACGCGCCAGTTGATGGCGGCCGAACAGCAGCTGCGCCAGGCGCAGAAGATGGAGGCGGTCGGCCAGCTGACGGGCGGCATCGCGCATGACTTCAACAACATGCTGGCGGTGGTGATCGGCGCGCTCGACCTGATGGAGCGCCGGATCGCGCAGGGCCAGACCGATGTCGAACGCTATGTAACCGCGGCCCGCGACGGCGCCAGCAGGGCCGCGGCGCTCACCCAGCGGCTCCTCGCTTTCTCGCGCCAGCAGCCGCTGATGCCCGTCGCCGTCGATCCCAACCAGACGATCCGCGGCATGACCGAGCTCCTGTCGCGCACCATCGGCGAGACGATCCGCATCGACACGCGCCTGCCCGCCAATCTTCACAGGGCAATGGCGGACCCGAGCCAGCTGGAGAACACGATCCTCAATCTGTCGGTGAACGCGCGCGACGCGATGCCCGGCGGCGGGCAGTTGATCATCGAGACCGCAAACTGCACGATCGACGGCCAGGAGGCGGTCGCATTCGACATTTCCCCGGGCGACTATGTGATGATCGCGGTCGCCGATACGGGAACCGGCATGGATCCGGAGGTGATGGCTCGCGCCTTCGACCCCTTCTTCACCACCAAGGGAGTCGGCAAGGGAACCGGCCTTGGCCTCAGCCAGGTGTTCGGCTTTGCGCGCCAGTCCGGCGGACATGTGCGGATCGATTCGGAAAGCGGGCGCGGCACGATCGTGCGCGTCTATCTGCCCGTCCATGACGGCGACCTGCCGGACATTCCCCCCGCCCGTGAGCCGAGCGCGCTGCCCCACGGCACGAGCGACGAGATCGTCCTGGTGGTCGAGGACGAAGCCCGGGTGCGGACCTATTCGGTCGAGGCGCTTCGCGAGCTTGGATATAGCGTGGTCGAGGCACCCGACGGCCCCTCCGCCCTGAAACTGATCGAGGCCGGTCAGCTGGTATCGCTGCTCTTCACCGACGTGGTCATGCCGGAGATGACCGGCGGCGAACTCGCCGCGCGCGCATCGAAATTGCTGCCCGGGCTGAAGCTGCTCTTCACCAGCGGCTATACCCGCGACACCGTGGGCAGCGACGAGGGGGTGCTCGCCAAGCCGTTCGCACTCGACGAACTGGCCGTTCGAATCCGCGCAGCGCTGGACGACTGAGCGATCCCTCTCTAGGGGGCCCGCGAAAGGAATTCTCTTTGGCCAATGTCGCGGTGATCGGCGCCCAGTGGGGCGATGAAGGCAAGGGCAAGATCGTCGACTGGCTCGCGGAGCGCGCCGATGTCGTCGTTCGGTTCCAGGGCGGGCACAATGCAGGCCATACGCTCGTCGTCGGGGACAAGACCTACAAGCTGTCGCTCCTCCCCTCCGGCATCGTGCGCGGCACGCCGTCGGTGATCGGCAATGGCGTCGTGCTCGATCCCTGGGCGCTGCGCGCCGAGATCGCCAAGCTGCGCGACCAGGGCGTCGACGTCACGCCCGACACGCTGAAGATCGCCGACACCTGCCCGCTGATCCTGCCGCTGCATGGCGAGCTGGACGGCATGCGCGAGGATGCCAGCGGATCGGGCAAGATCGGCACGACGCGCCGCGGCATCGGCCCGGCCTATGAGGACAAGGTCGGGCGCCGCGCGATCCGCGTATGCGACCTGGCGCATCTCGACGAACTCGACCCGCAGCTCGACCGGCTGCTGGCACATCACGACGCGCTGCGCGCCGGTTTCGGCGCCGATCCCGTCGACCGCGCCGCGCTGGTCGAACAGCTGCGCGAGATCGCCGGCTTCGTCCTGCCGTTCGCCGAGCCGGTATGGCGGATGCTTAACGAGGCGCGCGCGCGCGGCAAGCGCATCCTGTTCGAAGGCGCGCAGGGCGTGCTGCTCGACATCGACCATGGCACCTATCCCTTCGTCACTTCGTCCAACACGATCGCTGGCACCGCGGCGGGCGGCAGCGGCATCGGTCCGGGCGCGGTCGGCTTCGTGCTGGGGATTACCAAGGCCTACACCACCCGCGTGGGTTCTGGCCCCTTCCCGACCGAGCAGGACAATGAGATCGGCGAGACGCTGGGCACCAAGGGCCGCGAGTTCGGCGTGGTGACCGGGCGCAAGCGGCGCTGCGGCTGGTTCGATTCGGTGCTGGTGCGCCAGTCCGCCGCGGTCAGCGGCATCACCGGCATCGCGCTGACCAAGCTCGACATCCTCGACGGGTTCGAGGAGATCCGGATCTGCACGGGCTACCGTCTGCGCGGCGAGACGCTGGATTATTATCCATCCAATGCCGCCGACCAGGCAGCGGTGGAGCCGATCTACGAGAGCATGCCGGGGTGGAGCGAAAGCACCGCCGGTGCGCGGAGCTGGGCGCAGCTGCCGGCACAGGCAATCAAGTACATCCGCCGGATCGAGGAGCTGATCCAGTGCCCGGTGGCGCTGGTGTCGACCAGCCCCGAGCGCGAGGATACGATCCTGGTGCGCGATCCGTTCGCGGATTGATCCAGCCGTAACGGACAACGGCCCGATACCGTGGGTATCGGGCCGTATCTGACTGAACGAGGTTCAGCAGGCCGGTATTAGCGCCCCGGGGGCGTCGGTGCCGGCGCATCCGCCGAATCAGGGGTCGGCGTCGGGGTCGGCGTGGGTTCCGGAGCCGGGGCCGGTTCCGGAGCGGGCTCAGGTGCCGGGGCCGGCTCAGGCGCCGGTGCGGTCGTCGTCTGATCCTGCTGCTGCGGCGGCGTGGTGTCCTGAGCATAGACCGCCGTCGAACCCATGAGGGCAACTGCACCGATGATCATCTTGATACGCATGTGATGTTTACTCCATGACGTGGTGTCACAGAAACAAGTAATGGTCGCGACAAATAGATCCGCAGCCCACCTCCCGACTCCACCAATTCAACGCAGCGGATCGGTGAAGCGTTGCAGACTCACGGGCAATTGAGGCAATATTGCCGCATATCAGCTCGATAAACGCCGGCTTTTAGACGTTTCTCAGCCGCACTGAGCGCGATGCAGCAGCTTCTGATCGGCCAGGACCAATGCCATCATCGCTTCGACGACCGGCGCCCCGCGGATACCGACGCAAGGGTCGTGCCGGCCCTTGGTGAAGATTTCGGCGGCGTCGCCTGCGCGATCGATGGTTTCCACGGGTGTCAGGATGGAGCTGGTCGGCTTGAACGCGACGCGCACGAGCACCGGCTGTCCGGTAGAGATGCCGCCGGCGATGCCGCCTGCATGGTTCGCCAGGAATCGCGGCCGGCCATCCTCGCCCGGGCGCATCGCGTCGGCATTCTGCTCACCGCTGAGCGCGGCGGCCGCAAAGCCGTCGCCGATCTCTACGCCCTTGACCGCATTGATGCTCATGCAGGCGGCGGCCAGCTCGCTGTCGAGCTTCGCATAGAGGGGCGCGCCCCAGCCCGCGGGGACGCCGGTCGCCTCGCAGGCGATGACTGCGCCAAGCGACGATCCCGATTTACGCGCGCCGTCGACCAGCGCTTCCCAGCGCGAAGCCGCGGCTGCGTCGGGACAGAAGAAGGGATTGCGATCGATCTCGTCCGCATCGAAATTCGCCGGGTCGATCGCGTCGCCGCCGATCGCCTCGACCCAGGCACGGATCCGCACTTCGGGAATCACGAGCCGGGCGACGCCACCCGCCGCGACCCGCGCCGCCGTCTCGCGCGCCGAACTGCGGCCGCCACCGCGATAGTCGCGAAAGCCGTATTTGGCGTCATAGGCATAGTCGGCATGGCCGGGCCGATAGGCCTTGGCCACCTCCGAATAGTCTTTCGACCGCTGGTCGACATTGTCGATATGGAGGGCGATCGGCGTGCCGGTCGTGCGGCCTTCGAAGACGCCCGACAGGATGCGGACCTGATCCGGCTCCTGTCGCTGCGTCGTGAAGCGCGACTGGCCCGGGCGGCGCTTGTCGAGAAAGGGCTGGAGATCGGCTTCCGACAGGGTCAGCCCCGGCGGACAGCCATCGACGACCGCGCCCAGGGCCAGCCCGTGGCTCTCCCCCCAGGTCGTGAAGCGGAAGACGCGACCGAAGCTGTTGAAGCTCACAATTCCCTACTCAGTTGCGCGAATGCGGCGGCATGTGCCGCCTGACCGCGGGTTCCGCAGGGCATTGCCCCGTCCTGCAAGGGCAGCGCCATGAAATAGTCGCCCGCATAGGGCGAGGCAAATCCGCTTGCCCAGTCAGCAGAAAAACCAAATCGCTCATAATAGCCGGGCTCGCCGAGCACGAAGGCAAGCATCGCGCCGGCGTCGCCCAGATGCTTCAGTCCGCTCGCGATCAGCGCTTCGCCCACGCCCTGGCTGCGATGCGAGTCCGCGACGGCGACGGGAGCAAGCGCGACGGCGGCGATCGCCTTGCCATCGATCTCGACCTCCATCCGGCTGAACGCGACCATGCCGGCCAATTTGCCGGTCTCGTCGTCATCGGCAACCAGCGTCAGCACCATGTCGCCGTCGATGCACAATTGCTGGACCAGCTGCGCCTCCCGGGGCTGCGCGAAACTGGACCGCAGCAATGCATCGATCGCCGCGACGTCCCCGCCGGTCGCGCCGCGAATCGCGATGGTCACGCCAGCGACATGTCCGGCGCGTCCTCGGCCTTCATGCCGATCGCGTTATAGCCGGCATCGACATAGTGGATCTCGCCGGTGACGCCCGCGGCCAGGCCGGACAGCAGGTAGAGACCCGCGCCGCCGACATCCTCGATCGTCACGTTGCGCTTCAGCGGCGAATTCAGCTCGTTCCACTTCAGGATATAGCGGAAGTCGCCGATCCCCGAGGCCGCCAGCGTCTTGATCGGGCCGGCGGAGATGCAATTGACCCGGATATTGTCGCGGCCGAGATCGACGGCAAGATATTTGACCGAGGTCTCGAGCGCCGACTTGGCGATGCCCATGACGTTGTAATGCGGGATCACCTTCTCGGCGCCATAATAGCTGAGCGTGAGCAGGCTGCCACCGTTCGGCATCATCGCCTGCGCCCGCTTGGCGACCGCGGTGAAGCTGTAGACCGAGATGTTCATGGTCATCAGGAAATTGTCGAGCGACGTGTCGTAATAGCGGCCGCGCAGTTCGTTCTTGTCGGCAAAGCCGATCGCATGGACGACGAAATCGATCGTCGGCCAGCGTGCCGCCAGCGTCTCGAACGCCGAATCGAGCGCCGCCATGTCGGAAACGTCGCAGTCGATCAGGAAATCGCTGCCCAGTTGCTCGGCAAGCGGTCGAACACGCTTTTCCAGCGCCTCGCCCTGATAGCTGAACGCGAGCTCCGCACCCTGATCGGCGAGCTGCTTCGCAATGCCCCAGGCCAATGAACGATCATTGGCGAGCCCCATGATGAGGCCGCGCTTGCCCTGCATCAATCCGGTCACGACGGTGTATTCTCCTGCTTCTTCGGCGCCCCCTCTAAACCTTCCTCGGGCGTCTCCGCCAGTGCCGCGTTCAATTCCGCACCAACAACGACCCCGAGGCCGATGATGAAGAAGAAGATCAGCGCGATCATCACCCCGGCGAGGCTGCCATAGGTCAGGTCGTAGCCGCCGAGGGTGGACAGAACCAAGGGAAGCAATGCCGTGGTCGACATCCACCACACGGTCACGAATGCCGGCCCCGGCCATTTCGGACAGCCCGACTTGCGGTATTTTCGCGGGGTCAGCGAATAGAACAGCATGTAGAGCGCGCCGAACAGCGCCAGCGCCGGGACGAAGCGGGTATAATTGACCAGGCGCTGCGCATCGACCGCGAACGGCAGGATTCGGTAGATGAACTGTTCGACGCCGGTCAGGATCACCTGGAAGCTGAACGCGGCCATTGCGAGGATGACCGATCCGACCACCACCCCGATCGCGCCGAGGCGGTAGCGCCAGAAGGGCGTCGATGAGTTGGTGCCATAAGCCTGGCGCAGGATGCCCCGGACCGTCTCGATGAAGCCGCCGGTGGTCCACAGGCCGACCAGCGCGCCAAACCAGAGCAGATTCCCGGTCCGCGCCTGGAGCACATCCTGCATCGGCTGGCGAAGCACCCTCGCGACTTCGGGCGGCACAGTGTGGAGAAAGGCATCGAGCGCGTGCAGCCCCTCGCCGGTCTGGCCAATCAGCCGGGCGATCGCCGCTGCCACGATGAAGAAGGGGAAAAGCGTGACCAGCGAGAGATAGGCAAGGTTGCCGGCATAGGTGAAGCCGTCATTATAGGTTCCGATCGCAACGCGCTTCAGGACGACGAAGAAGCGTTCGCCGACCCCCAGCGACCTCAGGCCGCCCCGCACCGCGCTTCCGAACCCGTGGCGACGGGCTTCGGGCGATTCGGGCGAAATTCCGGGCGGTTGCTCCACCTGTGTCTAGACGCCCAGCTTCGCGCGCGGGTTCCCCTGGTCGCGGCCCTGCCAGCTTTCGACGAAGGCACGCAGTTCGGCATCGTCCGCCGGCAGGTCGATCATCAGCGTGACCAGCAGGTCGCCGCGGCCGCCGCCCTTGCGGTGGAAGCCCTTGCCCTTGAGCCGCAGCGTCTTGCCCGACGTCGCCCCCTTAGGCATCTTCAGCATCACCGCACCTTCGGTGGTCGGCACTCGCACCTGCTCGCCCAACACCGCCTCGGAGAGCGTGACGGGAAGGTCGAGCCGGACATCGTCGCCCGAACGGGTGAAGAAGCGGTGCGGCTGGACCTCGATGGTGACGATCGCATCGCCATTCCCGCCCGGGCCTTCCTCGCCCTTGCCGGTCAGGCGCATCTGGGTGCCGCTCTCGACGCCGGCGGGGAGTTTCAGGTCGATGGTCTTGCCGTCGCGCAAGGTCACGCGCTGCGTGGCGAGGTTCACCGCATCCTCGAAGCTGACCGACAGGCGATAGGGGACGTTGGCACCCTTTGCTGCCGGGCGGCGACCAAAGCCGCCGAACCCGCCGCCAAAGCCGCCCGCCGCGCCGCCGCCACCGCCGCCACGCCGGTTGCCGAACAACCCTTCGAAGATGTCGCCGAAATCGCCGCCGTCCCCGCCGAAATCGGTCGAGCGGAACCCGCCCTGCTGCCCGCCGGGACCGCCGCCGAAACCAAAGGGCGCGGCGGGGTTGCCGTACCCGTCGATCTCGCCGCGATCGAAGCGCGCCCGCTTGTCCTTGTCGCTCAGCAGGTCATAGGCCTGGGTGACCTGGCTGAACCGCTCCGACGCCTTGGGATTCTCCTTGTTGCGGTCGGGGTGCAGTTCCTTCGCCAGATTGCGATATGCCTTCTTGATCTCGGCTTCGCTGGCATTGCGGGCAACGCCCAGGGTTGCGTATGGATCGGCCATTCTTGTCCCTCTGTCCGCGGCGTACATCGGCGCGGCGACGCCAAATCGCAAGCCTCAGGCCGCAGGTTCCGTCAACGGCTCGACATCGACCGACACGTGCATGTTCTGCGCCCCGGTTCCCAGGACGATGCCGTCGATCGGGGCGATATCGGCATAATCGCGGCCGATCGCGATGACGACATGGTCCTCGGCCATCCAGATCCCGTTGGTCGGATCGACCCCGACCCAGCCCAGATCGGGACCGCACCACAGCAGGACCCAGGCATGGGTCGCATCGGCACCGACCAGCCGAGGCTGGCCGGGCGGCGGCAAGGTCCGCAGATAGCCGGAAGCATAGGCGGCGGGCAGCCCCATGGCGCGAAGGCCGGTGATCATGATCTGCGCGAAGTCCTGGCAGACCCCGCGGCGTTGCTCGAACGCCTCGCGCGGCGGGGTGTCGACCAGCGTGGCGGTGGCGTCGAACGCGAAATCGCGCTGGATGCGGGTGGCGAGCGCGATTGCCGCGTCGAGCACGCCGCGTTTCGGATCCAGCTCCTCGGCGCACCATCTGGCGATATGCGGGTCGAGCGGGATCAGCGGGGACGGAAACAGATAGCTGGCGGGCGATGCGGGGGAGATGTCGCGACTGACACGAGCAAGCGCCGCGATCGTCGCCAGATCGGGATCGGAGGGCGACGGGATCGGCAACAGCCGCTCGACGCGCATCCGGGCGATGCTCTCGATCGTCAGGCTGGTCGCGGGGGATTCCACCACCAGCCGCACGACATTCGCCAGCCCCGCCTCGGCACGCGCGGGGTAGGTGCGCCCGCCCGGCTCGACCTTCAGGCTATAGTCCTCGATCGTCTGGCCCGACCACAGGATCGGCTTCAGCCGCAGGTTGCAGCGCGCGAACCCGACCGGCTGGGCATAGTCGAAGCGGGTGACGTGACGGATCGCGTACAGCATCAGGCCAGCGTCATGCCCGCAGCGCGCAGCGGTTCGGCACCCTGCAGGAAATAGCGGCGGGCGATCGACCTGGACAGGCGGGCGAGCTTCAGGTCGAGGTCCTGCAGCAGGGGTTCGCCGATGGTCGTCGCGCGCGCGGTGACGATCATCGCGGCCAGTTCGCGGGCGCCCTCCTGCTGCGGTTCGGCCAGCCCGTCGTCGGACAGCAGCGGAAGCTTGTTCAGATGCGCCGCCGCCTTGCCGATCTGGAAGGCGATCGCGCGCGGATTGAAGCTGTCGAGCGTGACCAGGTCGAGCACGGGCACGCGCGCCAGTCCGGTCAGATAGCGCTGCCGATAGCTGATCTGGCTGTTCGCAAGGTCGAGCAGCGTAGACAGGTCGTCGGCAGTGGCATCGGCGCCGCCAAAGGCCCTGACCCATCGGATCGTCGCCACCGCGCGTTCGATCCGCCTGCCGAGATCGTGGAAGCGCCATGCATCGGTGCGCGCCATATGTTCGGCGGACAGGCCGGCCAGCGCCGAATAGCGCCGCTGGAGCGTGCCGGCCTTGTCGAGCAGCGATCCCTTGGTCGGGAAGGGCGCGTCGAGCAGCTGGATCATGTCGGCCGACAGCCGATCGCGCGAGATCGCGCCGATGCCGCGCGCCTGTGCGTTGATCGCCCGGATCGAGGACCAACCGCTTTCGTCCTCCAGCGCGGTGCGCGCAAGCTGCTGGAGTTCGGCGCGGCGGAAGGTGGCGGGTGCAGGCGCGGCGCCGGCAGCCGCAACCAGCCCGACCAGCCGTTCGACGGTGCCGGCCTCGAGCGCGGCGCCGGTATCGGCACTGATCGAATGGCCGAGCAGGACGCGCAGCACCGCAAGCTGGGCCTCGCCGCGCTCGAGATAGCGCCCCAGCCAGAAGAGATTGTCGGCAACCCGGCTGGGCAAGGTCCCCGGATTGCGCCGGAGCTGGGTCGAATCGCCCGACGGCAGCAGCGATACCGGTGCGACCGGGTCGGAACCGTGAATGCACACGTCCGCCGACCACATTCCCTGGCCCATCACCGCCGCGCGCGGGTCGGGATGCTCGCCGATCCGGGCAAAACCTCCCGGCAGCACGGCCCAGCCGCCATCCGCGGCGCGCGCCGCAAAGACCCGCAACGTGAACGGCCGCGGCTCGAGGCGATCGCCCGCGACCACGGGCATGGTCGACAGGCTGGCGACCTCCTGCCCGACATAATCCTGCGGCCGGCGTGCGAGATCGGCGAGAAGCGCCGCCCGCGACTCTTCCGTCAGCGCCTGCCCCAGGACGGCCCCGTCGGGCAGGCCCAGCGGATGCGGACCGAAAGCCGGGGCGATCAACAGATCGCCAAGCCGCGCCTCTACCTCCGCCCGGCCCGCATCGTTCCCGCACCACCAGGTCGCGACACTGGGCAGCGACAGGGTCTCGCCCAGCAGCTGTTCGGCCAGCGCAGGCAGATAGGCGGCGAACGCCGGCGCCTCCATCAGTCCCACCCCGGGGGCGTTGGCCAGCACCACATTTCCGGCCGACATCGCGTCGATCAGACCGGGCACGCCGATGGCGGAATGCGAATCGAGCGCCAGCGGATCGATCATCCGCGGATCGAGTCGTTGCCACAGCCCGTCGATCCGTTTCAGCCCGGCGATCGTGCGCACGTAAAGCTGGTCGTCGAGCACCGCGAGATCGGGCCCCTCGACCAGCAGGAAGCCGAGATAGCGCGCGAGATGTGCCTGTTCGGCATAGCTTGGGTTGAGGCGGCCCGGCGTCAGCAGCGCGATGCGCGGATCGGCGCGGCGGCATCGCTCGGCAAGCCCCTCGCGAAACGCAGCGAAGAAGGGCGCATGGCGTTCGACGTTCAGCCGGCCCTGCAACCCGCCCAGCGTGCGCGCCATCGCCAGCCGGTTCTCCAGCGCATAGCCGGCGCCGGCAGGGGCGCGCAGATGATCGGCAAGCACGCGCCATTCGCCGCCGGGCGAGCGGCACAGGTCCATCGCGACGAATTGCAGGTGCGATCCGCCGGGAGGAACGAGATGCGACAGCGGCCGCAGGAAGAACGGGCTGCCGGTGACGAGCGCGGCGGGCAGATGGCCGGCCTCCACAAGCGTCGCATCGCCGTAGAGGTCGGCAAGCACCGCTTCCATGAGCGTGGCGCGCTGCGCGACACCCTTCTCGATGCCGCGCCATTCGTCCGAGCCGATAAGCAGCGGTACCGGAGACAGCGGCCAGGGCCGTTCTTCCCCCTCGCCCACAATGCGAAACCCGGTGCCGATCTCCGCCGCCTGGCGCTGGGCGCGC
This sequence comes from Sphingomonas rustica, assembly GCF_039652585.1. Classification (NCBI taxonomy): domain Bacteria; kingdom Pseudomonadati; phylum Pseudomonadota; class Alphaproteobacteria; order Sphingomonadales; family Sphingomonadaceae; genus Sphingomonas; species Sphingomonas rustica. Next base: position 293,200 of record NZ_JBDIZK010000004.1, read on the forward strand.
TCACGGGCGTGGTCGAGCATGTCGCCGCCCAGCGTGGCCAGTTCCTCGAACACCGCACGCCAGGCGGGATCGGACGGGCCGGCAGCGCACAGGACATCGTCGCCGCGCCCCCCGCTGCAATAGTCCACGACCCAGCGATCGGCGATGATACCGGCGTCGAACAATGTCGTTGCAGCGCGACTGGCCACCAGTGGTCCTCAAATCGGTGTGGGCGGCATGGGGCAAACCATGCTGCCGTGCAACAAGGGATATGGTCGCTCAGGTTACCGCCTGGACGTCACCGCGCCGGCACCGCCGCACCGACCAGGCCCGTCGGCGCCGGTTCGCCGCGCGAATAGGTTCCGGTCAGCAGGCCCGCCGCCAGCACCCGCCCCGCCATCGCCTTCAGGATCGTGCCGCGGCCGGGCGTTTCGCGCACGTCGGGGCCGGGGCCCAGCGCGAAGAGCTGAAAGGCATAATGATGCACCCCGTGGCCGGTCGGCGGGTCGGGTGCCAGCCAGCCTTCGCCGAAGAAACTGTGACGCCCGACATCGCTGCCGTCCGCCGAGCCCTCGCCATCGGCGCGGATCGCGCCCTCCTTCAGTTCGCCGTCCGGCGCCAGACCCCAGACGATCGCATGGACGGTCGGGGCCGGGGTGATCGCGTCGGGATCCTCGACGATCAGCACCAGCCGCTCGGCCCCTTCCGGAACCCCGGTCCAGAACAGCGGCGGGGACACGCCCACGCCGTCGGCGGTGAACCGTTCGGGCAGGCGATCGCCATTGGCAAAGGCCATGCTGGACAGGTTCAGCGAGTCGAACGTCCCAAGGCCGGCATGGGCGATCGCCAGCTTGTCCTGTCCGGCGCGCAGCCGCTTCAGCGCCGCCCCCAGCCAGTGCGGGACGTGCTCGAGCATCCGGTTACAGGTCCAGCTTCTCGTAATCGGCGGGCGGCGCGATCCCGTCCATCCGTTCGGTCAGCAGGTTGCGGAAGCTCGGCCGGCTCTTCATGCCGATATACCAGCGCTTGGCCTGTTCGTGGCTCTTCCAGTCGATGCCGCCGAGATAGTCGGCCACCGAAATCTGCGCCGCGGCAGCGAGATCGGCGAGGCTCATCATCGGTCCGGCCAGCCAGGTGCGGTGATCGAGCAGATAGTCGATATAGTCGAGATATTCGACCGCCGCCTTCATCGCGCCGCGCAGCGCCTGGCCGTCGGGCGCCTGGCGATAGACGAGCCGCTTGAGCATCCGCTCGTTCAGCAGCGGCGCGGTGATGTCGCGGTAGAAATAGGTGTCGAACCAGATCACCAGCCGGCGGATCTCGGCCCGGTCGGGCGCGGTCCCGTTGAGCATCGGCGACTTGGTCACCGTCTCCTCGAAGAATTCGCAGATCACGCTGGAATCGATCAACGTCACCCCGCGCTCGCTGTCGACCATCACCGGCACCTGGCCGGTCGGGTTCAGGTCGAGAAACTCGTCGCGCCGCTGCCACGGCGACTCGCGGACGGGCTCATAGCCGACACCCTTCTCGCCGAGCAGAAGCCGGACCTTGCGCGAGAAGGGGCAGAGGGGGAACTGGTAAAGCTGCCACATCCCCCTGCTTTAGGGTCCGCATCGAAACGCCGCAACGCGGCTATTTCGGAAACCAGTGGCGGCGCATGAAATACAGCGTGATCACTGCCGCGATCGCGATGCAGAAGCCGACCACGCCCCAGAACGCCCAGGTTTTGTGGGCGAAGGGGATCCCGGCGACGTTCATGCCCAGCAATCCGGTGACGAAGGTCAACGGCAGGAACACCATCGCCACGACCGCGATGATCAGCGAGCGCTGGTCGATCAGTTCGGCGCGCAGGTCGGTCAACGTCTCGTGCGTCAGCGCGGCACGCTCGCGGATGCTCTCGAGTTCCTCGGCCATGCGTGCGGCGCGATCGGCGGCGGCATTCAGGTGCAGCCGATCATCCTCGCGCAGCCATTCGCCCGGCAGCGCGGCCAGTCGCTCCAGCGCCAGCCGCTGGGGATAGAGGAAGCGCCGATAGCCGATCGCCTTGCTTCGCGTCTCGCTGACCATCCGGCGCAGTTCCCACGCGGCATGGGCGGCGATCTGCGCCTCGCAATCGTCGAGATTGTCGCCCAGGTCGGCGACCACCGGGTCGAGCTCGGAGGTGATCTGCTGCGCGATTTCGGAGATCAGGTCGCCCGGATCGAGGATGCGCCCGGCCGCTACCTGTTTCTGCACGGGATCGAGCGCGCTCAACGGCTTGCGCGTGACCGAAAAGACATGATCCTGATGCGCGTACAGCCGGATCGAAGCGAGCGGATCGGATGCCGTCATCGCCTCGGACGACAGGCCGCGCAGGTTGATCACCGCGCCGTCGCCGACCGCGTCGCAACGCGGGCGCGTCTCGGCCGCCGTCAGCGCCTCGATCACGAAGGGCGGCAATTGCGCCTCACCGCCCAGCCATTCCTTCGCATGGTCATCCGTGGTGGTGAGGTGGACCCACACCAGTTCACCGGGCTGGCCCAGCGCCTGCTTGATGCCCACCGACTGAACCTTGCCGTCATTCACGACCCAGGCGAAACCGCTCATGCGACAGGCTCCACATCGACCGACAGTCCGGCTCCCGGATCGGCCGGCGGCGCATCGCAGGCGATTCGCGCGGCATCGGCGCGCGCGCGGTCGAGGATGGCGGTCGGCACGGCGCCACGATGATAGATGCGGTCGGCGCGGGCAAGCGCCCGTGCATCGCGCAGCGTCAGATCGTCGGGGTCATCGCTGCGCAGGCGGATGCGGACGAGTTCCGACCCGCGCACGACCTCGGGCGCGGCGAGCCACAATTCGACCGAATCGCCGTCATGTTCGGCCAGCGGATCGAGCAGCCCGCCCTCGCTCAGCGCGGCACCGATCGCACGGCGCCGGTCGGCGGCGTCGGGCCAGCGGGCGCGGATGCGGCCGCGCGCGGTCGACAGCGCCCAGGCGAGCTTGCCCAGCTTCACCGGCAGCAGCGTCTCCAGCCGCTGGCGCAGCGCCGCGGCCAACCCGGCCGAGACGCCACCGGTACCGATCGCGAGGATCACCGGATCCCGATCGACGATCGCCGGCAGGGTGAAGTCGCACAATTCGGCGCGGTCGACCGCGTTGACCAGGATGCCGCGCGCGCGAAGCCGCTCGACCGCCGCCTCGGGCTCGTCGAGCGCGACGATCGCCAGCGCCGCGTCCGCATTCTCGCCGACGACCCGCGCGCCGGCGCGTTCGAGCAGGCGGCGCTTGGCATCGGCCGCCTCACCCTCGCCCAGCAGGATCACCGGCCGCCCCGCCAGCTTCACGAACAGCGGCAGCGCGGCGAGTGCCATCAGAGCCAGTCCGGAACCTGTTCCTCGTCCATGATCGTCTCGGCGGCGATGCGGCCGGCGACGATCGCGTGGCGATCGCCCGAGACGAGCACTTCGGGGACCAGCGGACGGCTGTTGTAGGTGCTGGCCATCGTCGCGCCATAGGCGCCGGCAGAATGGAGCACGATCAGGTCGCCGCCCTTCACCGCGTCGATCTCGCGGTCCTTGGCGAAGACGTCGCTCGATTCGCACACCGGTCCGCAGACATTGGCGACGATGCGCTCGCCGCTCGGCTTCACCGAAGAGATATCGTGGTGCGCGTCGTACAGCGCGACGCGGGCGAGGTCGTTCATCGCCGCATCGACGACCACCCAGGGATTGGTCACCCCCGGCTTGACCCACAGGACCTCGGTAACGAGCAGCCCGGCATTGGCGGAGATGACGCGGCCCGGCTCGAACATCAGCTCGACGTCCCAGCCCTGCGTCACCCGCGCAACCATCGCGCCGAATTCCTGCGCCGTCGGCGGCACGTCGCCGTCCTGGTAGCGCACGCCCAGGCCGCCGCCCAGGTCGACATGGGTGATGGTGTGGCCGCGGCCGCGCAGTTCGGCGACCAGCTCGCCGACGCGGACGAACGCCTTTTCCAGCGGATCCAGGCTCTTGAGCTGGCTGCCGATATGGACCGCGACGCCGCGCAGGTTCAGCCCCCCCAGCGGGGCCAGCCGGTCGAAGATGTCGGGCGCCTGGTCGATCGGCAGGCCGAACTTGTTCTCCGCCTTGCCGGTCGAGATCTTCGCATGGGTGCCGGCGTCGACGTCGGGGTTCACGCGCAGCGTCGCGGGCGCGACCAGCCCCTTCGAGCGCGCAATCTCGGCCAGGACGACGCCCTCTTCCTCCAGCTCGAGGTTGAATTGGCCGATGCCCTTGTCGAGCCCGGTCGCCAGTTCGGCACGGGTCTTCCCCACGCCCGAGAAGACGATGTCCTTCGCCGCCATGCCCGCGGCCAGCGCGCGGGCCATCTCGCCGCCCGAGACGACGTCGGCGCCATAGCCTTCATTGGCGAGCAGGCGCAGCACCGCGAGATTTGGATTGGCCTTGATCGCGAAGGCGAGATGGACGCGGCCCGCCTGCGCCACGCCGTCGCGGAAGTCGCGGGCGCGGCGGCGGAACGCCTCGGCGGAATAGACATAGACCGGCGTGCCGACCTGTTCGGCGATGCGGGCGAGCGGAACCTGTTCGGCGTAAAGCTCGCCGTTGGAATATTCGAAATCGGTCATGGAAACTCGGCTATTGGGGCGGGAGGTCGAACTCGTCGCTGCGACGTTCCTGCGAACTCTGGATCAGGTCGTCGCTGCGCGCGGGGCGCGTCTGCGACGGCGGTTTGAGCAGGTCGTCCGAGGTCGGCTGGCTGCGCGCCACCGCCGGTTTGACCGGAAGCGACGCCCCTTTGGGCGGGGCCAGCGATTCGCGCGCACCGCATCCGGCAAGTGCCAGTGCCAGTCCCGCAATCAGCAGTCGCTTCATCGATCTTCCTCCTCGCGGACCGCACGCGCGGCCGCAATCGCCTCGCGCACCCGCACCGGCGCCGTCCCGCCGAAGCTGGTCCGGCTCGCCACCGACGCATCGACGCTCAGCACATCGTACACGCGATCGTCGATCCTGTCGTCGATCGCCTTGAGCGCACCGATATCGAGTTGGTCGAGGCGTATGCCCTGGCGTTCTGCCTCGGCGACCGCGCGCCCGGTGATGTGATGCGCTTCGCGGAACGGGATGCCGCCCTCGCGCACCAGCCAATCGGCCAGGTCGGTCGCGGTCGAGAAGCCGGCCTCCGCCGCCGCACGCATCCGTTCGAGCCGGAAGGTGGCGCTCTCGACCATGCCGGTCATCGCCGCGATGCTGAGGCCCAGCAGGTCGTGCGCCTCGAACACCGGCGGCTTGTCGTCCTGCATGTCCTTCGAATAGGCCAGCGGCAGGCCCTTCATCGTCATCATCAGGCTGACGAGACTGCCGGCAATCCGGCCCGAATGGCCGCGAACCAGTTCGGCCGCGTCGGGGTTGCGCTTTTGCGGCATGATCGAACTGCCGGTCGACCATTGATCGCTCAGCGCGACGAAGCCGAAGGGCTGGCTCGCCCAGATCACGAACTCCTCGGCCAGGCGGCTGAGGTGCAGGCTGCACTGGGTCGCGCTCGTCAGATATTCGATCGCGAAGTCGCGGTCGGACACCGAATCGAGCGAATTGCGCGTCGGCCCGTCGAAGCCAAGCGCGGCCGCGGTCGCCCCACGGTCGATCGGGAAGCCGGTACCGGCCAGCGCGGCGGAACCGAGCGGGCACAGGTTCAGCCGGGCCCGTGCGTCGCGCAACCGGCTTCGGTCGCGCGTGAACATCTCGACATAGGCCATCAGGTGATGGCCGAGCGTCACCGGCTGGGCGACCTGGAGATGGGTGAAGCCGGGCATCACGCTGTCGGCATGCTCGTCGGCGCGACCGAGCAGCGCGTCGACCAGAGCCGCCAGCGCCGCGTCGGCCTGATCGATCGCATCGCGTACCCACAGGCGGAAGTCGGTCGCGACCTGGTCGTTGCGCGACCGTGCGGTGTGCAGCCGTCCCGCACTCGGGCCGATGCCGTCCGCCAGCCGGCTTTCGGCCAGCATGTGAATGTCCTCGAGCGCGAGATCGACGGGCACGCCGTCGGCCTCGAATCCCTCTGCGACACGGTGAAGCCCGGCCGAGATCGCCTGCGCGTCCTCGAGCGGGATGATGCCCTGTTTGCCCAGCATCGCGACATGCGCCTGGCTGCCCGCCAGGTCCTGTCGCCACATTCGCTTGTCGAAGGGGATCGACGCGTTTATCTCGCGCATCACCGCGGACGGGCCTTCGGCGAAGCGCCCTCCCCACATGCTATTGGAGCTGTCCTTGCGCCCGCTAATCGCGCTTCTCCTGCTGACCAGTGTCGGAATCGGCGGTTGCGATAGGCAATCGAACGGCGCGCAGCAAGCAAACGAAAACTTGTCCGCGCCTGCGCCTGCGGGCAATGGCCCTTCAAATGCGGCGGCGGGAGCCGAAGGCGCCCCCGGCGAGAGCGCCCGGACGCTCGACCGCAGCCACAAGGGAGAGGCGGCGCCCGACTTCGCGTTTCAGGATCCGAAAGGCACCAAGACCAGCCTGGCCGCATTTCGCGGCAAGCCGCTGCTGCTCAATCTCTGGGCAACCTGGTGCGCGCCTTGCGTGAAGGAAATGCCGACGCTCGACGCGCTCGCAGTCCAGCTGGGCGATACCAAGCAGGTCGTTGTGCTGAGCCAGGACATCGAGGACGGCAAGAAGCGCGTCGGAGACTATTTCGCCAAGTCCGGCTTCAAGAAGCTGCAACCCTATCTGGACGCGGACGCCGCATTCAGCCTGAACATGGGCGTGAACCTGCCCGCGACGATCCTGTACGACTCGCAGGGCAAGGAAGTCTGGCGGATGACCGGCAGCATGGACTGGACCGGCGAGGAAGCACGCGCGCTGATCGCCGAGGCGAAGTAACCACACGACACCTCGACCGCGCGTCGCCCGCATCTGGGGCGCGCCGGACCCACACGACCCTCCAATCGATTGCATGATCGCACTTGCAATTCGCTGCAGCTTGGCATAGCGAGATTGCAATCGATTGCGATCAACGACAATCGATGTTGTCTGGAGGGGTTGAACATGACTTCGTGCCCGTCGTCCGAATCCGCGCTCGCATCGTCCAGCGCCGGGTCGCCTCGTTTCCGTCCGACCGCGCGGTCCAGCATCCTGGCGCTGACCTTCGCGCTGCTTGCCGCAACCCCTGCGCTGGCGCAGTCGTCCGATCCCGCGCCGGTGGCGACGCCAGACGCCGCCGATGACAATGAGATCGTCGTCACCGCGCTCAAGACCGGCGAGCAGCAGCTCGATCGCGTCCCGCTCGCGATCCAGGCATTTTCCGAGGAGTCGCTGAAAGGGCGCGGCGTGCGCGATGCGGCCGACCTGATCCAGCTGATCCCGGGCGCGTCGCAGGCGCAGGAAATCGGTGCGGGCTACCGGATCTTCTCGTTCCGCGGGTCGGGTGCTGGCGGGCCGATCGGCGACGGCATGATCGGCTATTATCTCGACGACACGCCGTTCGGCATTCCCAACAACCAGACCGCCCCGCCGCTGCAATATTTCGATATCGAGCGGGTCGAGGTGCTGCGCGGCCCGCAAGGCACGCTCTACGGCCAGGGGTCGATGGGCGGCGCGATCATCTATCGCACCAAGAATCCCGATCTCGAAAAGGTCACCGTCGCGGGCGACTTCGAGCTGTCGACCACGCGCGACGCCGGCAATCTCAACTACCGCGCGGCCGGTGCGGTCTCGGTCCCGCTCATCGCCGACGTCCTCGCGATCCGGTTGAGCGCCGGCTATGACTATCGCGCCGGCTATAACGACATCTATCAGGGCGCGCCGACCGGCACGCCGTACAAGACCGACGCCAATGACGTCGTCGCCAAGGATTTCCAGGCGGTGGTACTGTTCAAGCCGACCGACCGCGCGACGCTCAGGCTGCGCGCATGGAAGTTCAGCACCGACCAGGACTATCTCAACGTCATGAATTCGGTCGATCCGCCCTATGCCGCCTATCAGGGCAATGTTCAGGGCTATGACAAGCGCAGCGCCGAATATTATTCGGGCACCTTCACCTACGAGTTCGACGGCCTGACGCTGACCAACGCGACCGCCTATCAGAAGTCGCTTCCCGGCGGCTTCGGGGTGGCGCTCAATCTCGGGCCGCCGCTGGGGATCGGAACGCTGGTCAATGGCGGCGACGCGAGCAGCTTCGTCAACGAATTCCGCCTGTCGACCTCGGGCACCGGTCCGTTCCACTGGGTGGGCGGCGCCTTCTATCAGAAGGCGAAGGGCCTCTACGACTTCAGCATCAACTTTCCGACGCTGGCGATCACCGGCAGCACGATCACCCGGACCGAGAATGCCTCGGTCTTCTCCGAGATCAGCTACGAGCTGTTCGGCGGCAAGCTCGTGCCCTTGGTCGGTCTGCGCTATTTCAAGGACAACCGGTCGTCGGATTCGGTGTCGAGCGGCGTTCCGGCATCCAGCGAGGCCAAGCCCGATGCGCTCACGTGGCGGGCGAACCTGGCCTATTATCCCAGCACGGACTGGATGGTCTTCTTCAACGCCGGCACCGGCTTTCGCAGCGGCATCCTGCAATCAAAGGCCCAAGCCGATGCGGTGATCGCCGACGGCGTGCCCAGCGCCCTGTCGCTGACGCCCGACAAGCTGCGCAACCTGGAAGTCGGGGTGAAGGGGTCGGCCGGCAAGTTCCACATCGCGGCCAGCGTCTACGACATCAAATACACGAACCTGCAAAGCGCGTTCAACACCTCGATCGGCCTGGCGGCCTTCGCCAATCTGGGCGACGCGAAGACGCGCGGCCTCGATCTCGAACTGGGTTGGGACACGCCGGTCAAGGGACTGACGTTGAGCGCGATCGCCAACTTCAACTCGTCCGAGTTTACCGATGTCGTCCCGGCATTTGCCGGCGCCAATCCACGCGTCGCCAATGGCCAGCGCCTGCTGAACACGCCGCCCTATAATGTCCGGTTCGACGCGAGCTTCGATCGCGAGTTCGGCGACATCGGCGTCTTCGCCAATGCGTCGGCGACCGCGGTGGGCCGGACCCGCAACGGCGATGCGACGGTCAACGAGCTGAAACCCTATCAGCTCTATCGCGCCAGCGCCGGGGTGCGCTTCGACCATTACGAGCTGCGCATCTTCGCGGAGAATCTGTCCGACGAACGCGGGCCGACCGCCGCCAATGGCCCGACCCTGCTCGCCGGGCCCCGGCCGCGGACCATCGGCCTGGGGCTGCGCGTCAATTACTGAAACGGGATGCGGTGCGCCGTCGGGCGCGCCGCCGGAAGGAAGACCATGTCCTGCACGAAGATGATCGCCCGCCTGGCTGCGGCATTGCTTGCCCTGACCAGCACCACCGCTGTCGCGCAGGATCATTGGGTGAGCAGCTGGGCCACTGCCCAGCAGCTCGCGCCGATGCCGGCTCCGCCGCCCATGCCGCCGCGCACGGCGGGCAGCACCCGGCCGGCACCGCCGCCGCCCTCCGGCCCGTGGCCGATCGTCCCGACGCCCGACACGCTGGAGGATCAGACGGTGCGGATGATCGTCCGCCCGTCGATCGGCGGCAGCCAGCTGCGGCTGCAATTCTCCAACGCCTCGGGCGGAGCGCCGGTCACGATCGGACGGGCGCACCTGGCCAGGAGCGCCGGCAAGGACGGAATCGTCGCGGCGACCGATCGCGCGGTCAGCTTCAGCGGTGAGGCCTCGGTCACGATCCAGCCGGGCGCCATCGCGATCAGCGACCCCGTCTCGCTCGACGTGGCGCCGCTCGATCTGCTTGCCGTCTCCATCCACCTTCCCGGCAAGACGGCGGTGAACACGCTCCATCCGCTGGGCCTGCGTACCACCTATGTCGCCAAGGGAGATCGGACCGCAGCTGCCGCGCTGCCCGGTGCAGCCACCAACCGATCCTATTTCTGGCTGGCCGGTGTCGAGGTGCTGAGCCCGCCCACCGCCGGCGCGATCGTCGCGTTCGGCGATTCGATCACCGACGGCTATGCGACCAGCCCGGACGCCGGGCGCGCCTGGCCGGACCTGCTCGCCGCGACGCTGAAGCGCAATCCAGCGACCGAGGGACTGTCGGTTCTCAACATGGGCATTTCCGGCAACCGCGTCCGCCGCGATGGCGCCGGCCTTTCGGCACTCGCACGCTTCGACCGCGACGTGCTGGCCCGTCCCGGCGTGCGCTGGATGATCCTGTGGAAGGGATCAACGACATCAACATCGCCGAAATTCCCGGCATCCCGGCGAGCGAAGCGGTGACCGCGGAGCAGTTGATCGCCGCCTATCGCCAGCTGATCGACCGGGCCCACCTGCACGGCATCAAGGTGGCAGGCGCCACGATCACCCCGACCGAGGGGCTGTGGCTCTACAGCGAGCGCACCGAGGCCATACGGCAGGCAGTGAATCGCTGGATCCGCACGAGCGGCGCCTTCGACGCGGTGATCGACTTCGACGCGGCCGTGCGCGATCCCGCGCGACCGTCGCGGATGCGGCCGGACTTCGATCCCGGCGATCATATTCATCCCAACGATGCGGGCAATGCCGCGATGGCAGAGGCGATCGACGTGAAAATCTTCGCGCCGAAATAGTCCCGACTGCACTGCAACTTGCACGCGCAGTTGCAATCGAATTGCAGCAAACCTATCCCCTCGACATCTTGTTGGAGACTGGGTTTGGCCGGAAAGATCCGCACCATTTACGATCTGGCCGAACTTGCCGGCGTTTCGGCCGCAACGGTGTCGCGCGCGCTCGCCGGCAAGAACATGGTCAATTCCAAGACGTCCGAGCGCATCCGGAAACTTGCCGAGAAACATGATTTCCGGCCCAGTGCGCTGGCGCGCAACCTGCGGACCAAGCAACGCGGGGCGATCGGCGTGGTGGTTCCGCTGGGTCACGACCGTGGACAGCATCTGTCCGACCCCTTCTTCATGACGCTGATCGGCTCGCTGGCCGACGAACTGGCGGAACGCGGGTTCGAGCTGATGCTCTCCCGCGTCATTCCCAACCAGGACAATTGGCTGTCGAAGTTGATCGATGCCGACCGGGTCGACGGGTTCATCGTCGTGGGCCAGTCCGACCAGTCGCCGGTGCTCGACCGGATCGCGAGCGACTATCTGCCGCTCGTAGCTTGGGGCGGCTTCGTCCAGGGCCAGATTCACTGCTCGGTCGGGACCGACAATTTCCTGGGCGGGCGGCTGGCGACCCAGCATCTGATCGATCGCGGATGCCGCCGCATCGCGTTCCTCGGCAACCCGCAGGCACTCGAGCCTTCGCTCAGGCTCGAAGGGGCGAAGGCCGCGATCCGCGCCCGCGACGATATCGAGCTGGTCGATGCGCCGACTCACTTCGCATCCGAAGTCAGCGGATCGGACATCAACCAGTTTCTCAGCGACAGCGACGTTCCGCCCGACGGCATCTTCGCGGCATCGGACCTGATCGCGCTCACCGCGATCCAGGTGCTCGCGACGCGCGGGCTCTCGGTCCCCGGCGACGTGAAGGTGGTCGGCTATGACGACCTCTACATGGCCCAGACCAGCGCGCCGCCATTGTCCACCGTGCGTCAGAACATCGCGGCGGGCGCAACGCATCTGGTGGACAGCCTGATGAAGCGGATCGCCGGCGAGATCACCGGGTCGGTGATCCTCAATCCGGAACTGATCGTCCGAAAAACCTCGTGATCCTCCGCCGGACGGGGCGGAGCCATTGACTTGCAATCGATTGCTAATACGGTGTCAACCAGCCGGCGGCGGCATTGCCCGTCGACCGGCGATCCTAGGGGAAGATGCGCATGAACGAGCGCAACGGCGACGATGAACGGCTGCACCGGATTGCCGAAGATCCGCGCTATCAGGCGCTGGTCCGGCTGAGGGGGCGGATTTCGTGGATCCTCAGCATCGTCGTGATGACGATCTTCTTCGGCTACATGCTGCTGGTGGCCTTTGCGGGCCCGTTCCTGGGCGCGCCTATCGGGCGGATGACGACGACGATCGGCATTCCGATCGGTCTGTTCGTCATCCTGTCGGGTATCGCGCTGACCGGCATCTACGTCGCCATCGCCAATCACCGCTTCGATATCGCGACCGCCGCCCTGCTGCAGGACCATCAGTCGTGATCCGGGCCTGGACCCGAGCCGCGATTACCGTGGCGGCGCTCGCCCTGCCCGCGACTGCGGAGGCAGCCACAGGCGCGCGATCGGCAGTCAACCTGCCCGCGGTCGTGACCTTCGCCCTCTTCATCGCCATCACCCTCGGCATCACCTGGTGGGCGGCGCGCCGGACCCGCACCACGGCCGATTTCTATTCCGCCGGCGGCGGGATCACGGGGCGGCAGAACGGCCTGGCGATCGCCGGCGACTATATGTCGGCGGCATCGTTCCTCGGCATTTCCGCGCTGATCTTCGCCGATGGCTATGACGGGCTGATCTATTCGACCGGCTTCCTCGTCGGATGGCCGATCATCCTGTTCCTGCTGGCCGAGCGCCTGCGCAACCTGGGCCGCTATACCTTTGCCGATGCGGCCGCATTCCGCTTCGGCCAGGCGCCGGTGCGGCTGTCGTCCACCTTCAGTTCGCTGACGGTGATCCTGTTCTACCTGATCGCGCAGATGGTCGGGGCGGGACAGCTGATCCAGCTGCTGTTCGGCATCCCCTATATGTATGCCGTGGGATCGGTCGGCCTGGCGATGACGATCTACGTGCTGTTCGGCGGGATGATCGCAACCACCTGGGTCCAGATCATCAAGGCGGTGCTGCTGCTCGGCTGCGCGACCTTCATGACGCTTGCCGTGCTCTATCATGTCGGCTTCTCGTTCGACGCGCTCTTCGCCCAGGCGGTCGCGGTCAAGGCGTCGCTCGCCGGGCAGGCAGGCGCAGACGAGGCGACAGCGGCGCAGTCCGCACTGTCGATCCTCGCGCCCGGCGGATTCATCAAGGATCCCGCCTCCGCCGTCTCGCTCGGCATGGCGCTGATGTTCGGTACCGCCGGCCTGCCGCACATCCTGATGCGCTTCTTCACCGTTCCCGACGCGAAGACGGCGCGGACGTCGGTGCTGTGGGCGACCGGCTGGATCGGCTATTTCTACCTGTTGACCTTCGTCATCGGTTTCGGCGCGATCATCCTGGTCGGCGCCAACCCGGCCTTTTTCGACCCCGCCACCGGCAAGATGCTGGGCGGCAACAACATGGCGGCGATCCATCTGGCCGAGGCGGTGGGCGGCGACATCTTCATGGGCTTCGTGTCGGCCGTGGCGTTCGCCACCATCCTTGCGGTGGTGTCGGGCCTTACCCTCGCGGGCGCATCGACGATCAGCCACGATCTCTATGCATCGGTGCTGCGCAAGGGCAATCCGGATCCCGTGGCCGAGCTCAGGCTGTCGCGGCTCACCGTGCTCGCGCTCGCCATTCTGGCGGTGGTGCTCGGCATCGTGTTCGAGAAGCAGAACGTCGCCTTCATGGTCAGCCTGGCCTTCGCCGTAGCGGCGTCGAGCAACTTCCCGGCACTGTTGCTGTCGATGCTGTGGAAGGACTGCACGACGCGCGGGGTGGCGTGGGGCTCGGCCATCGGCGCGCTGTCCGCGGTCGTCCTGACGATATTGTCGCCGACGATCTGGGTGGCGCAGCTGGGCGCGGCCGAACCGATCTTCCCGCTGGCGTCGCCGACGCTGATCTCGATGCCGCTAGGCTTCCTGGCGATCTGGATCATCTCGGCGCTCGACCGCAGCGCCCGCGCCGAACGCGACCGCGCCGGTTATGTCGCGCAGCGCGTGCGGTCCGAAACCGGAATTGGTGCCTCCAAGGCATCGGAACATTGATCGACATGAGGAGAGCAAGCGAGATGACGGCAAAGATCACGGCCCTTTGCGGGGCAGCCCTGCTGGCCCTCTCGCTCGCCCCCCTCGCCCACGCCCAGCCGGCGTCCCCGGCAACGGCACCGCTCAGCCCGGCGGACGAGGCCAGGCTGCGCCCGATCGCGCCTGAACTTCGCGAAGCCGCGCTGAAGGCGATGGGCTTTTCCAGGATGATGGGCACGATCAACGAGGAAATGGTGCTCGCCTCGCGCAAGCGGGGCGGCGGGCCGCCCGCCCCCGAGCGGCTGAGCGACGTGCCGGTCGCCGAGCAGATGATCCCCGGTCCCGATGGCGGGCCGCAGGTGAAGCTGTACGTGGTCAATGCCAGGGCGGGGACCAGCCGCCCCGGCATCCTCCATACCCATGGCGGCGGCTTCATTCTCGGCACCGCCGCGACCGATATCCGGCGCCTGCAGGAACTGGCGCGCGAGCTCGATTGCGTGATCGTGTCGGTCGAATATCGCCTGGCGCCCGAGACCGATTATAAAGGTTCGATCGAGGATAACTACGCCGGACTGCGCTGGATGTACGGCAACGCCGCCCAGCTGGGGCTCGACCGTACCCGGATCGCGGTCAGCGGGGAGAGCGCCGGCGGCGGCCATGCCGCGCTGCTGGCGATCACCGCGCGCGACCGCGGCGAAATACCGATCCTGTTCCAGGCACTGGTCTATCCGATGCTGGACGACCGCACCGGAGGAGCGGTGCAGGTGCCACCGCATATCGCCACTGTTGGATGGAGCGCGTCCGAGAACCAATATGGCTGGCGCGCCTTTCTGCGCCAGCAGCCGGGAACCGCGGCGGTGCCCGCCCGCGCGGTGCCCGCCCGCACCGCCAACCTCGCCGGACTTCCCCCCGCCTTCATCGAGGTCGGCGGGGTCGATCTCTTCGTGGGCGAGGACATCGACTATGCCCGGCGCCTCAACGATGCCGGCGTCGCCACCGAATTGCTGGTGATCCCCGGCGCCTTTCACGGCTTCGACCAGCTAGCGCCCGACAGCCCGCAGGCGAGGCAGTTCACCCGCGCCCGGGTCGAGGCACTTCGCCGCGCCTTCAACGGCCCGCGTCGCTAGCCGATTCCCCCCGACGTTCCGGTGGCGCGTCGCGCTCCCTAACAGCAACACTAGAACAACTGGCCATCGGTCGATGCAAACGATTGCATCGACCGATTACCCCTGCATTCCCCCCGATAAGATGCGATTTGAGCCATCTTTCTTGACGCCTCTACCAGCCGACTTTATGCAATCGATTGAAAAGATAATCGGAGGAGGGGTTATGAAGAAATTCCACAGCGGCGTTGCCGCAATCGCGGTTGCCGTCAGCATGATGTCGTCCGCTGCCTGGGCGCAGAGCGAGACGCCCGCCGAGCAGGCCCAGGCAAGTCCGGAGGACGCCAGCCAGGAGATCGTCGTAACCGCCCAGAAGTCGGGCGCGCAGACGCTGCAGAGCGTTCCGCTCGCTATCCAGGCGTTCGACGGCGAAGACCTGAAGGAACGCAACATCACCTCCATCGGCGACCTGGTCTCGAGCGTTCCGGGCGCCTTCGAGGGTTTCCGTCAATCGAACGGCTCGCGCTTCTACAACCTGCGCGGCAGCGTGACGCAGAACGGCGATTCGCCGATTGGCTACTATCTCGACGACGCACCGTTCATCGTGACCAATTTCGGCATCGCGCCGCCGGTCCGCTTCCTCGATATCGATCGCGTCGAGGTGCTGCGCGGTCCGCAGGGGACGCTCTATGGTCAGGGCTCGTCCGGCGGCGTTTTCATCTTCCGCACCCGCGATCCGAACCTCAAGGAGATCGATTACGCATTCGAGGCGGAAGCATCGCAGACGCGCGGTGCTGAAGGCCTGAACTATGGCATGGCGGGGGCGCTGTCGGTCCCGATCATCAAGGATGTGCTCGCGGTCCGCGTCAGCGGCGGCTTCTCACGCGACGCCGGCTGGGCAGACGCCTATTTCGGGCCCTATGACGGCACCCCCGACCAGAAGGGCGTCAACTCGGCAAAGAACGACGACATCCGCGTGGTCGCGTTGTTCAAGCCGGCGGACAATGTCAGCATCCGCGCGCAATATTGGAACTTCAATCCGACGCAGGACTTCACCGGTTTCACCGCGTCGGTGAAGCCGCCCTATTTCGAGAACACCGCCGGCCAGAAGGGCTTCTCCAACGGCGCCTTCACGCTGTACAGCCTGACCGCAAACGTCGACTTCAACGCCTTCAGTGTCACCAGCGCCACCAGCAACCTGGAGGGCGTCTTCGGGATCAATATCCCCCTTTCCCCTGCGGGATCCTTCTCGAGCCAGTTCCTGCCCAAGATGTTCGCGCAGGAACTGCGCGTAAACTCGACCGGCACCGGTCCGCTCCACTGGGTGATCGGCGGGTCCTATCAGAACGGGTCGGGACCACAGGTCAACGCGCTGACGCTGCCGGGGCTCGTCATCAACGCCGACAATGACACGCTGACCGAGAATTACGCGGCTTTCGGCGAGATCAGCTACGACCTGTTCGGCGGCAAGCTGGTGCCGCTGGTCGGCCTGCGCACCTATCATGACGACCGCGCCTTCGCCGACAGCACGGGCAAGGTCCCGACGACGGAGAACGTCACGACCTGGCGGCTCAACCTGTCCTATCTGCCCACCGACGACCTGACGATGTTCGTCTCCGCCGCGACCGGTTTCCGTCCGGGAATCGTGCAGTCGCGCGTACAGGTCGAATCGCTCGCGCTGGTCGGCGTGCCGGCCCAGGTGGCGCTGAGCCCGGAATCGTCGAAGAACTATGAATTCGGCCTCAAGTGGCGCAGCCCGGGCCGAGCGCTGACCGTCGGCCTCAACCTCTACCAGCTCGAATATACCAACCTGCAGACTTCGGTCACCGGCGGTATCGACAGCGTCAACGGCTTCGCGAATTTCGGCGACGCCACGACCAAGGGCGTCGATATCGAGCTCCACTGGAACACACCGGTCAAGGGGCTGAACCTGGGCTTCGTCGGCAACTTCAACGACAGCAAATATGACAGCATCAACCCGGTGATCGCCGCGGCACAGCCGCTGCTGAAGCCGGGCTCGCGGCTGACCAACACGCTGGCCAACAATTACCGCTTCGACGTCAATTACAACCGCGACATCGGTTCGGACTTGAACCTTTTCGGCAATCTCTCGCTCAGCCACAGCGGCGATCGCTTGCAGGCGAGTGGCATCACCGCACAGCCCTATGACGTCGTGGCGCTGACGGCGGGCATCCGTCGGGGCGATTATGAAATCGCCCTCATCGCCAACAACCTGACCGACGAGCGCGGACCGACCTTCGTCGGGACCAACGGCCCCTTGTCCGGTCAGGGCCCGACCCCGCGCACGATCGGCCTGCGATTCCGCATCACCCCGTAAGGGTCGCGTCAGGGCGTAACCTTGAAACAGGCGGAAGTGCCCACGCACTTCCGCCTGTTTTCGTTCAGCCGGCAGCGCTCACCGCTGCGGCATGCGGCACTGGAAGCTCTCCGCCTGTGCCGGGTCGCCGCCGACATAATGGGCATAGCCAGGGTGCGGGCACATCGGCCGCGACGCCTTTGCCGGCGTCTGGCGCGACGCCGTCACGCCCTGCGGGGCGGTCCCCTTCTCGACCCAGTCGACCACCGGGCCCAGCAGGTCGAAATTGTCGAACGCGTTACCGCCGGCGCAATGCGCCATTCCCGGCACCATGTAGAAGCGGCTGGCCGCGTCCCAGGCCGGCCCGTTCGCCGTACGGGCACGTTCCCAATAGTCCCAGGTCGCGAATGCCGAGAACCACGGATCGCTGACGCCGTGGTAGAACAGGATCTTTCCGCCGCGCCCGAGAAAGCTGCTCAGGTTGGTCCAGACATGGGTATCGGTCAGCCGCTGGACGCCATCGGCGCGGATTGCCTGGACTCGCGCATCCAGGTCCATCGACAGTTCGCGCGGCGCCGGGCCGAACACGCCCGGTGCTCCGGTCGGGAGATAGCCGGGCAACGGCGCGCCATCATAGACGATGCCGGTATCATAGGGCACCGGCGCATAGACCGGATAGCCAGCCGCATCCTTCGGCCCGGCAAAGGCGCGGTCCATCGCCGAAACCTGCGCCTTGCTG
The DNA here is from genome assembly GCF_039652585.1 of Sphingomonas rustica. Taxonomy (NCBI): domain Bacteria; kingdom Pseudomonadati; phylum Pseudomonadota; class Alphaproteobacteria; order Sphingomonadales; family Sphingomonadaceae; genus Sphingomonas; species Sphingomonas rustica. The sequence goes on from NZ_JBDIZK010000004.1 coordinate 311,092, forward strand.
AGGCAGCTGTCCGTCTTGGCACCCGTGCACTGCAGCCTGGCCGGCTGAAACCGGCACTGCGCCACATTCTGGATGATCCCGTCGGCCAGGCCGTCCAGCATGTCGCACTGGTCGAGCATGCCCTTCAGGATCAGAGCGCGGTCCGACGCCGGGAAGATTCCGGAGACGTTCGCAAGCCCGTCGGCGTCGCGCAGCGCGGCCTGGTTGAACTGGATCGCCGACCAGGCGATGGCGAGGTTGGAATCGCCGGTCCGCATCGCGGGTGCACCGACGACGATCCCGTCGAACAGTTCGGGATAGCGCTGCGATGCCAGCATCGATTCGCGGCCGCCGGTCGAGCATCCGGTCATGTAGCTGTGGGCGATGGGCTTGCCGTAGAAGCCGGTGGTGATCGTCTTGCCGATCAGCGTGACGGTGCGGACCGATGCCTCGGCAAAGTCGAGCGCCGCGCGTTGATCCGCCATGAAGCTGGCGTCGAATACCGCCCCCTTGTGCCCGCTGTCATGGCTGATCACCGCAAAGCCGCGCGCGAGCGCGGGCGTATCGCCCGCCGCCACCGCGCCGAGCGGCGGCGCGACGCTGCCGTTCAGGCCGCCACCACCCTGAAGCAGGAACCGGCCATTCCATGTGTCGGGCAATGCGAGCGCGAAGCCGATGCCATAGGGCTTCCCGCCCGCTCCGGTTCGCGGATCAATCGTGCCCTCGACCAGGCAGTGGGCGGGGATGCCGGAGGGGATCGGCGGGCCGAACCCGCTGGGTACGGTCCCCGGGGCCGCAGCGCCGACATGTTTCGTCGACGTGATCCGCACGCCTTGGTCCAGCTGTTTGCCGGCCAGCGCCGCGCAGCGCTCGGCCGTCGACATGCGGGGCGCGGGCGCGGGAAGCGCTTTCCCGCCGCCGGGCAGCGCCACCGATGTCAGCAGGAGCGCGCCTGCGCTCCACTTCGAAATTCGCATCCTGTCTTCCCCTCCTGTCGTCCGACCCTCGATCGATCGGCACACCCATTGATACGCAATCGATTGCGTTTTGATATGCGCCGCGCAATAGTCTTCGTGCCGGTTCGGCCAAGCATATAGCGGAGGGGACGATGGAGAACCAAGCCCGGGCAGACTCTGCCGGCGGAACGACGCTGCTGAAGGCGCTGGTCTTCCTGATGTTCGCGATGTTCGCGATGACCACCGACTCGGTCGGCACCGTCATCCCCGAGGTGATCCGCGAGTTCGACCTGGGCCTGACCGCGGGCGGATCCTTCCAGTACGCGACCATGTCGGGGATCGGCATCTCGGCAATCGCGCTCGGGTTCCTGGCCGACCGAATCGGGCGCAAGTCGACGATCCTGATCGGGCTCTGTCTGTTCGGCCTCAGCTCGGCGCTGTTCGCCGCGGGTCATTCCTTCCTGTTCTTCGTGACCCTCCTCTTCCTGTCGGGGCTGGGGATCGGCATCTTCAAGGCCGGCGCCCTGGCGCTGATCGGCGACCTGTCGCGCTCGACGCGCGAACATGCGCGCACGATGAACCTGATCGAGGGGTTCTTCGGGATCGGCGCGATCATCGGGCCGGCGATCGTCGCCTATATGCTGCACACCGGGGCGAGCTGGAAATGGGTCTATCTGATCGCCGCCATGCTGTGCGGGCTGCTGGTGCTCGGGTCGGCCGTCGCCCGGTTTCCGCGGCCGATCGTCAGCCGCGCCGATCCGGTGCACCCTGGCGCGGCGATCCGCATGGCCGCCGATCCCGCCGCCCGCTTCTTCGGCGGCGCGCTGATGCTGTATGTCGGTGCCGAGGCAGCGATCTATGTCTGGGCGCCGACCTATCTGGCCGGCTATTCGGGATCCTGGACCTGGCTGGCCGCCTATGTCGTCTCGATCTTCTTCATCCTGCGCGCGGTCGGGCGCTTCCTGGGCGTCTGGCTGTTGTCGCGCTTCGAATGGGGGGCGGTGCTGCTCGCCTGCAGTGCGGCGATGGCGCTGCTGATGTGGATCGCCGTCATCGGCGGGCGCGAGGTCGCGATCTTCGCGCTGCCGGCAACCGGACTGTTCATGTCGGTCCTGTACCCGACGATCAATTCGACCGGGATCAGCTGCTACGACAAGGGGCGCCACGGCTCGATCGCCGGGCTGCTGCTGTTCTTCACCTGCGTCAGCGCGGTGTTCGCTCCGCTGGCCATGGGCGCGCTGGGCGACTGGCTGGGCGACAGTGCCTATAGCGTCGTCCTGGGTGCGATCTTCGCCAGCCTGCTGGCGCTGCTGTGCGGCTGGAACCTCGCCCGCGCGCCGTTCGCGGCGATGCTCGCCGCGCGCGACATCGACGATTACCGGACCGACGACGCGGTCGCGCTGGTTCCGGCAGCCCAGCCCTGAACCGCTGGCTCAGCGCCCCTTGCCGAGATGGCGATCCAGCCAGGCCGCGAACAGGGTCGACCATTGACCGCAAGGCTTGTCAGCCGGGCCCAGGCCGAAGCCGTGCCCGCCCTCCTCGAACAGATGAACCTCGAGCGGCCGGTTGGCCGCCTGGAGCGCACGCATCATGATCAGGCTGTTCTCGACCGGGACCGCGCGGTCGTCGATCGCGTGCGCCAGAAAGACCGGCGGGGTCCGTTCGGTGACATGCTGAGCCGGCGAGCGCCGCGCGACCAGATCGGCGACAGGGTGGTCGCCGAGCAGCCGCATCGCCGATTCGGCGTGGGTGACGGGTGCGGTGACGCTGATCACCGGATAGACCAGCCCCATCGCCGCAGGCCTCGCATCGAGCGCATCGGTCGCGTCGCGCGGTCGATGGAGCGTTTCGTCGAAGCCCGTCGCCAGGCTGGCCCCCAGATGCCCCCCGGCGGAAAAGCCGACGGCGGCGACGGCATCGGCCTGGAACCCGTATCGCTTCGCATTGGCGCGGATCACGCGCATCGCGCGCTGCGCGTCCTGAAGCGGAACGTCGGCCCGGTCCGCCCACCCTTCGTCCGGCAGGCGATAGGTGAGCACAAAGACCGTATAGCCGCGCGCGGTCATGGCGCGGGCGATATCGACGCCCTCGTTCAGGATCGACACGAAGGTATAGGCGCCACCCGGGATCGACAACAGCGCGCGGCCGTTCGACCGCTCGGGCCGGAAAACGTGGAGCGCAGGGCGCTCGATGTTGCGAACCATGATATCGGGCCAGTTGGGGGGAACCGGCCGCGCGGCGAAGCCGCGGGTCGGCGGTCCTTCGGGCCACAGCGGGATCTGCTCTGCGTCGGTCCATGCCTTGGGCATGGGCGGCAGCTTGGGGAAATCCTGCGCCTTGGCAACCGCGCTCAGACCCAGCCCTGCCGCCGTTGCGAGGAAAGAGCGCCGACCTACCTGACCCGACTTCAGACCTTCGTCCGCCATATGCACCCTCTCGCCACTTTGCATGTCCAGCGCCTGCTTCGCCGCTGCTGCGATCAGACCCGTTTCGACCGTGGAGATCAAGAGGAACGGCAATCGATTGTATCATCTGACGCGCAAGGCGATAAACGGTGTTATCCAGCGATAGCGATCGATCACCATTGCCGCAAAAAGCATTGTGCAATCGATTGTGGTTCGCTTCGCTTGCGGTTAGGGTGCTGGCAAACAAGCGGAGGATGGATTTGATCCGGCACTTTGGCGCGTGCGCCACCTGGACATCGAGCGCCGGCATCGCGGCCATTTGCGCATCCGGACCAGGGCGGGCCGCGCGTTGACCGGATCGTCGTCCCCCGGGGTCTCGGAACCATCGATCGCGCTCGCGCCGGATGCGTGGACCGCTGCCCAGCTCAGGTCCGCACCCGGCGACCCAGGCTCGCCGCCCCTGATCCGCGACGAGGATGTCGTGCGCGTCTCGCCCGACCTCGATATCTGGGACGCCTGGCCGATCCAGGACAGCGACGGGATGCCGTCGGTGATGGCGACAGGCGAGACGCTGTGGATGGCCTTGGGCTCGCCGCGCTTCGCCGATCCCGAGGAGCGGCACGGCCATGCGCGGATCCACCTCCTGTCGCGCGGCGCATCCGGCTGGCGCCACCTCGGCCCGGCGCTGCCCGACGGGTTCTCGCCGGGAAGCCGGGAATGGTCGGGTTCCGCGGTCCTTGCATCCGACCGCACGTCGCTGGCGCTCTACTTCACCGCGACCGGGCGGCGCGGCGAACCGGTACCGACCTTCGAGCAGCGGCTGTTCCGTGCCGAGGCGACATTGCGGCACGTCAACGGTGTCTTCGAGCTGGTCGACTGGCGCAGTCTCGCCGAATTCGTCGTCCGCGACCCGGCGCATTACATGGCGAGCGACGCCGGAACCGGCGCGGTCGGCACGATCAAGGCGTTTCGCGATCCGGCCTATTTCCTCGACCCGCGCGACGAGCGGCACCATGTCTTCTTCGCCGCCTCGCTGGCCGGGTCGCGCTCGGCCTTCAACGGCGTGGTCGGATCGGCGGTGGCACTCGACGATCCGCTCGGAGCCTGGGAAATCCGTCCGCCCCTTCTGAGCGCGGACAGGCTCAACAACGAACTCGAGCGGCCGCATGTCGTCTACCATGACGGCCTGTACTATCTCTTCTGGTCCACCCAGCGCCACGTCTTCAATCCCGACGGCGCGACCGGGCCGACCGGCCTGTACGGCATGGTATCCGATCGCCTGGACGGGGGATGGACCCCGCTGAACGGAACCGGGCTCGTGTTCGCCAATCCCGCGGAGGCCCCGCGCCAGGCCTATAGCTGGCTGGTGATGCCGGATCTTCAGGTGACCAGCTTCATCGACGCCTGGGGCCTGGAGGCTGGGGACAGCGGGACGAAGCGGTTCGGTGCGACCTTCGCGCCGATGCTTCAGCTGCGCCTGGACGGCGCGCGCGCAGGACTGGTCGCGTAGCGATGCCGGGCATCGGTCGATTTGCCGGCATCGAGCTGGGCGGGACCAAGGCGATCACGATCCTAGCCGAGGGCGACCGGATCATCGAACGTCATGTCGAGCCGACACGCGATCCCGGAACCACGCTGACGTCGCTGCGCAACCGCATCGATGCATGGCAGGCGCGTACGCCGCTCGATGGCTTGGGCATCGCCTCGTTCGGTCCGCTCCAGCTCGATCCGGGCAAGCGCGGGTTCGGGGAGATGCTCGCGACCCCCAAGCCGCGCTGGAGTGGGGCGAAGGTTGCCGGGATCCTGACCGGTGGCCTGGACTGTCCCTGGCGGATCGACACCGACGTCAATGGCGCGGCCCTGGCCGAATATCGCTGGGGTGCCGGACAGGGATGCACCAGCCTCTGCTATGTCACGATCGGGACCGGCCTGGGCGGCGGACTGCTGATCGAGGGCCGACCGGTCCACGGCGCGATGCATCCGGAGATCGGTCATTTGCGGCTCCGTCGCGCCGAAGGCGACGCGTTCCAGGGTGCCTGCCCGTTCCATGGCGACTGCATCGAAGGCCTCGTATGCGGCCCGGCGCTGGCGAAGCGGCTCGGGATGGACCCGGCGCAGGCGCCGGATGACCATCCCGGCTGGCGCCACGCCGCTTCCGACATCGCGGAGCTGTGCGGCGCGATCCTGCTGACCAGTTCCGCCCAGCGGATCCTGTTCGGCGGCAGTGTCGCCACCTCTCGCCCGTTCCTGCTGCCCTGGGTCCGGGCGCAGATCGTCGAGCAGCTTGGCAGCTATCTGCCGTTTCTGTCACCCGACAGCGTCGAACACATCGTCCAGCCGGCGGGCCTCGGCACGGATGCCGGGCCCATGGGCGCCATCGCACTGGCGCAAGCGGCCGCGACGACACCGTCCATCTGAGCGGTGGACTGCATGTGCCGCGCCGGAACAGGGGCGCGGCACAGCCTGTCCAATCTATCGTCCGTCGGACTTGTCGATCAGGTCCAGCAGGCCGTCGACGATCGCGGTTTCCGCGCAGCCCGGCTTGAGCCGCGACGATACCACCTCGAAGGTGTTGTAGCCGAACGCAGCATCGTTGGGGATATAGCCCGATCCGGCCATGCCGTTGGTCAAGGTGGTCATCATCGTATGCTTGTACGGCGACTCGCGCTTGAACCGCTGGGCGATGGTGGTGAACACCTCGCCATCGACACCGCCGATCACCGTGTCCCCGATCCGCACCAGGCTGAGGCGCAGCGAGACCGGATCGGCATCCTCGTACACGCCCGGATAGCCCGCACGCCCCTTGTCGAGGCGCTTGCGTCCCGGACAGGTCACGATCGTCTGAGCGCCCTGGATGCGGGCATCCGTCGTCGGACGTTCCAGACTCGCGCGGGTGACGTGAAGCACCTCCTCGCCCAGCATCTGCCCCATCGACAGGGTCATCTGTTTCTGCTGCTTCATCAGCATCGCAACCCGCGGATTGTTGCGGTCCATGCCGGTGCCGCCGGGCGGCATCGCATTGCTGATGTCTTCGCCCCGCTTCGCATAATCGGCCACCCGGATCGCGCGCAGGTCATAGGTCTGCTGGAAGAAGATCGGGTTCTGGTCGCCGGCCGCGCCATTCGAATAGACCGCGACCACATCGTCGCCGAGCGATTCCTCGATATAGTTGGACGTCGCACCGGGCAGGTCGGCACTGACCATGTCGAGATTGCCGGTCAGCACCGCGTGCACGCCGTAGTTGTAATAGATGGCGATCGGCGCGCCCGCCGGCGTCTCGAACCGGACCACGGCGACCGTCTTGTCCGACGGGCCTTCGTAGTTCGGCCCCTCCCACCAGCGATGCGTTTCGGGGTCGATGATGTTGCGGTTGACGTTGATGTACGAAACGCCCGTGCCATAGGCCATGCGCGCCGGCCTGGCCTCGGCCGCCGCCTTGCGCACCGCCTCGACGATCTGGCTCTCATAGGCCGGGCCGCGCATGAACGGCGCGCTGTGCGTATGGGTACCCGTCAGCAGCACCTGCGCCGCCGGAATCTTGAGTTCGCGCTCGAGCCGGGCGGTGACATTCTTCCACGTGTCGCTCGAGATGGCACCTGCATCGACCGTCACCAGCGCGGCACGCGTCTTGCCGTCATCGATGACGATCGCGCGGACGTTGAGCGGGTCGAGGACGCCGAGCATCGTCTTGGGCAGGTCCGCAGCCGTCGGGGTGACGTCGACCTTCGCGGCACCCACCTTGAGACCGGTCTGCGCCGATGCCGGAAGCGCTGCGCAAACGAGTCCTGCCGCGAGCGTCAGCAGGTGGTGAAGTTTCATGGCCGTTTCCCCAATCCGAAAGTGAACGTGATCGGCGCAACTGGGCGCGCTCTCAGCGGAATGGGGCGCCGCCGCCGGATCGTTCGGAAACCGGCCTGATCTGTCGGTGTCATCTGCACCCCCTCCTCACCGTTGCAGCAAAGTCTGCAATCGATTGCTACGCTTCCTAAGGAGCGTTAGCGTCAGGTGCAACACGCTTTCGGCAATCGTCCCTGAATAACCATCTTCGCCTGGCTCGCCGACTCGATCAGAGCCTGAGATGAATGCCCTTCCGGTGCAGCGGCCAGACGAGCAGCATGATGAACGCGACCACGCCGAATGCGCATGCAAGCGATGCTTCATAGGGTTCGGGGATCAACCGCGAGACGATAGCGAAGCCGCGCTCCTGAAGAGTCGCAGTGACGCCTCCGAAGGTTAGCGGGATTGCCGAAAGCGCCGACAATGCGATCGATATCGAGAAGGCCAGAATGGCGTTTCCGCCAAGAACCTTCAGCGGCCACAGCGGTGTCAGCCGCGCCCGCAGCAGGGCGGCAGCGACGAGCAGCGCGAGGAAGGACAGTCCGCTTGTCAGCAGTACGAACGAGCTGGTCCAGATCTTCTTGTTGATCGGGAAGATCGGGTCGAGGAGCAGGCCCGTCGCGACGAGCCCCAGGCCGATGATCGCGAGTGCCGCAATTCGCGCCCGCTCCGGGCGCCGCCAAATACAGATCGCAAGGATACCGAACAATATGTTCCCGCTCGCAGGCAACGTCGCGAGCAATCCCTCGGGATCGTAGAGGATCGGGCCGCGCCAGCTCGCCGCGCCGAGGGGCCACATATGCTCCGTACCGAACACCGTTCGATCGACATAGGCGGGCAGATTGCCTGCCATGCCGAGATCGCCCGCGCCGAAGCCTGGCACCGGCACGAAGGTCAGCAATCCCCAATAGCCGATCAGCAAGACCGCAAGGACGGCGAGGATCGCAGGCGGATTCGGCTGCATTGGTACCCCGGCGGCGCGCCGGCTGGTTGCCAGCAGGACCAGGACCGCGATCAGATAGGCACCCGCGATGCGCTGGAGGACGCCCGGGATACGCCAGGTCGTATGATCGTCGGGGCCGGTGGGCGGCGCCCCGAGATGGCCAGCCACCACGGCCAGATAGTTGAGCGCCAGTCCGAGAAGGATGAGGCCTAGGACCCGCCGGCACAGCTTGAGCCAGAAGGCTCGCGGGTCCCTCGGGTCAAGCGATCGCCCAAAGGTAAGACCGAGCGCCATGCCGACGCCAAAGAGGAAGTCGGGGAAGACGAAGTCGGCGAAGGTCCATCCATGCCAGGCGGCGTGCTGCAGCTGCGGGAGTGAATGCGCCCACGAACCCGGGCTGACGACAAGGATCATGACCGCGACGGCGAAGCCGCGCAGCACATCGAGTTCGACCATGCGCGGCCCGTTCGTCATCGATTGCTCACCCCCCAATGAGCTGTCCTGATTAGCGGGGTCGGGACGCGGCGCAACACGCAGCGGAGAAAATGCGGGGTCAGTTGCACACGCTACCCAAGGCCTCATTGCCAAGCCGGCATGCAACGCGGGAACAGGTCCGTACGCCGCCGCAAAAACCAAAGGTTCTAAGTAGCCTGGATGCCCCGTGAGGATTCGAACCTCAATTGACGGAGTCAGAGTCCGTAGTCTTACCTTTAGACGACGGGGCACCGTGGAGCGGCGCGTCTAGGCAAGCCGGCGAGTCGTGTCAACCATGCTGAGCGCCTTCGCTTGCCCCCGCGGCCCGGGCGCGCTAGCCTCGCCCCCAAGCACCGGACGGCGGACCTTCCGCCGAGACGGAGAGAACATAAGAAAGTCGAGACGATGGGGGATGGCTCAGCCAGAATACCCCAGGGACGGGATCAATCCCCCGTCATCATGGGAAGCGCGCCCGGTCCGGGCCGTACGGTGCGTGGACGCTGGGGCGAACCGCGCCACTTCGCGGCGCTGGACCTCGGCACGAACAATTGCCGGTTGCTGATCGCCCGGCCGCAGGGAAGCGGCTTTGCCGTGGTCGATGCCTTTTCGCGGATCGTCCGGCTGGGCGAGGGACTTGCGACGACCGGTCGCCTGTCCGATGCCGCGATCGACCGCACGATCGCTGCGCTCAGGATCTGCGCCGACAAGTTGAAGCGGCGCCGGGTCACGCTGGCCCGATCGGTCGCCACCGAGGCATGTCGCCGCGCATCCAACGGCACGGAATTCATCGAGCGCGCCTATCGCGAGACGGGCATCGCGCTCGACATCATCACCGCGGAGGAAGAAGCGCGGCTGGCGGTGCTGGGATGCCACGCGTTGCTCGAGCCCGGAGACGGGCCGGCGCTGGTGTTCGACATCGGCGGCGGATCGACCGAGCTCGCCCTGGTCGATTCGAGCGACCCGGTTCCGCGAATCCTCGACTGGCACAGCGCACCCTGGGGCGTGGTGTCGCTGACCGAGGCGGTCGGGCACGGCGAAGGCGCCGAAGGTCGGGCCGCCGCCTATGCCGAGATGCGCTCACGCGTCGAGCAGGCGTTCAAGCCGTTTGTCGACCGGCTCCAACCGCCGGCCGGGCTGCGCCGCCTGCTGGGAACCAGTGGGACGGTCACCACCCTCGCCAGCGTTCATCTCGGGCTGGAAAGCTATGATCGGTCGATCGTCGATGGCCTGATCGTGCCGGCACCGTCGATGCGCGCCGTCAGCCAGCAACTGTCGCGAATGAGCCTGGCGGAGCGCTCGAAGGTGCCCTGTATCGGTGCGGAGCGCGCCGATCTGGTCGTCGCCGGATGCGCGATTCTCGAGACCATCCTTGACTTGTGGCCTGCCGAGCGGCTGGGCATTGCCGATCGCGGGATTCGCGAAGGCATATTGCGCCGATTGATGAACGGAAAAACGATATGAGCCGTGGCGGTGCCAGGGGACATACGCGGGTCAAGACCGCGCGCGGACGCACGACCCAGTCGACGCGCTGGCTGGAGCGCCAGCTGAACGACCCCTATGTGAAGCGCGCGAAGGCGGAGGGCTATCGCAGCCGGGCCGCCTACAAGCTGATCGAACTCGACGAGCGCTTCGGCTTCCTGAAGGGCAAGAAGCGGGTCATCGACCTGGGCATTGCGCCGGGCGGCTGGAGCCAGGTGCTGCGGCGTCAGGTGCCCAAGGCAGCGGTGGCGGGAATCGACCTCCTGCCGGTCGATCCGATCGACGGCGTCCAGATCCTGATGATGGACTTCATGGCCGATGCGGCGCCCGGCGCGCTGATCGAGGCGCTGGGCGGTGCCCCCGATCTGGTCCTGTCCGACATGGCGGCCAACACGGTCGGCCATCCGCAGACGGACGCACTGCGCACCATGGGCCTGGTCGAGACCGCACTGGATTTCGCGGTTCAGGTGCTCGCGCCCGGCGGCGACTTCGTGTCGAAGGTCTTTGCCGGCGGCGCAGACTCGGCGCTGGTCGCCGAGATGAAGCGTAATTTTACGACCGTAAAACACGCCAAGCCGCCATCCAGCCGCAAGGGATCGGTCGAGTGGTTCGTGGTGGCTCAGGGCTTCAAGGGCCGCAAGGACGCGCCGGAGGATACTGGGTCCGGCGAGGACCGCGAGCCGGCGTGATCGCGGACACGGAAAAGGGCCCCGGAATCGCTTCCGGGGCCCTTTTCGAACCGGCTTGAGAACGGATCAGCCGTCGTAGTCGCCGCCCAGATTCTGGTTGCGCGGCGGCGCGGCGGCGGTGAGGCGAAGCGCCTCGGCCGAGGCCGACAGGCTGCCGATCGCGTCCGGCGCTTCCTCGTCGTCGATCTGAACGCGCTGCAGGCTGCTGACCACCGATTCCTCGAGATGATCGGGGCGGACGGTCTGCTCGGCAATCTCGCGCAGCGCGACGACCGGGTTCTTGTCGCGGTCGCGATCAAGCGTCAGTTCGGCACCGCCAGAGATCTGGCGGGCACGCTGTGCCGCGAACAGCACGAGGTCGAACCGGTTGGGAACCTTGTCGACACAATCCTCGACGGTGACGCGCGCCATCTGGCTTCCTTAGAATAATGGTGTCCGGGAAAGGCGTGGCACTTAGTCACGCGACCGCGCAAAGTCAAGAAAATGCAGGCCTTGCCGCCGGCGCGCGTGCCCGGCCTTGCCCTTTGCCGCGCGTCCCCGCATGTGGAGCCGCAATGGACGCGCGCGTCACCCAGCCCAGCTTCACCGTCGACGGCAATCGGCTGCGGATGCTCACCGAAGGACCCGAGCGGCTGGCGGCATTGCTCGAGCTGATCGGCTCGGCGCGCCATTCGCTGCGGGTGCTCTATTATATCTACGTCAATGACGAGGCGGGCGCAGCGGTGCGCAGCGCGCTGATCGCCGCGGCCGGCCGCGGGGTGCGCGTCTCGCTGATCGTCGATGGCCTGGGCAGCGAACATGCGGCGAGCCGGCATTTCTTCGATCCCCTGCACGATGCGGGAGTCGATGTCTGCCGCTTCGTGCCGCGCTGGGGCAGGCGCTACCTGTTGCGCAATCACCAGAAGCTGGCGCTGGCGGACGAAGCGCGCGTCATCATCGGCGGGTTCAACATCCAGGCGAGCTATTTCGGCACCGCGGAGGATCAGGCGTGGCGCGACCTCGGCCTGCTGGTCGAGGGACCCGCCGCCGCCCGCTTGGTCGGCTATTTCGACGCGCTTTCCCGCTGGGCGAAACAGTCGCGCCCGTCGATGCGCAAGCTGGGAAAGACGCTGGACAGCTGGAGCGAGCCCGAAGGGGCGACGCGCTGGCTGCTCGGCGGGCCGATGCGCCGGCTGTCGCCCTGGGCGCGAGTGGTGAAGCGCGAGATGCGCGTTGCCCACCGGATCGACCTGATCAGCTCCTATTTCGCGCCCAATCCGGCGATGCTGCGCCGCCTGGACAAGGCGTCGCGTCGCGGCGGGCGGGTGCGGGTCGTCCTGCCGTCCAAGGTCGATCATACCGCGTCGCTGTGGGCAGCGCGCTTCACCTATGCCGGCCTGCTGCGCAAGAAGGTCGAAATCTACGAGTACCAGCCCACCAAGCTGCATACGAAGCTCTATGTCGTGGATGATGTCGTCCATATCGGATCGGCCAATTTCGACATCAGGTCGATGTACCTGAACCTGGAGCTGATGCTGCGGATCGAGGATCATGCCTTTGCCGCGCATGTCTGCGACTATATCGACAACGAGATCGCCAATTCGGTGCGGATCACGCGCGAGATCCACCGCGCACGCACCGGGGTGCTGACCCGGGTGAAGCAGTTCGTCGCCTATTTCGTGATGGCGGTGGTGGACTATAACGTGTCGCGGCGGCTGAACTTCCGCCCGAGGGGCCGGAAGTGAGCCGCAAGCGCAGCTGGAAATCGAAGTTCGAACGCCTGCGCATGGTCGACTGGCGCGAGCGCGCGCTATTGATCGAGGCGTCGGCGCAGTTGCTGGCCGCCCGGATGCGAATCCGTCTCCTGCCGTTCCGTGCGATCGCCAAGGACCTGGGCACCTTCGTTCCCCCGGGCGATCCGCGAATTGCCGCATGCCGGGCGGAAGCGCCCGAGGCGCAGCACCGGACCGCTCGCCAGGTCGGCTGGGCGGTGACCCGAGCAGCGACCCATGTTCCCTTCGAGGCGGTGTGCCTGCCGCAGGCGATGGCGGCCCACGCCATGCTGAAGCGCCGCGGAATCGACAGCGCGGTCCATTTCGGCGCGCGTCGTTCGACCGACAAGCCGATCGACGCCCATGCTTGGCTCGACGCCGCCGGGGTCGAGGTCACCGGCTATCCGGTGGCCGAGGGCATGGCCGAGCTCGGAGCATTTGTCTGACCCCTCCGCCAGCCGCGTCCCGCTCCGGAACCGGTCGCGCCTATGCGATGCTGGTGGTCGTGATGCTGCTCTGGGCGGGCAATTCGATCGTCGGACGCGCGATCCACGGGCAGGTGCCGCCGCTGACGCTCGCCTGGTTCCGCTGGACCGGCGCCTTGCTGGTGATGCTGCCCTTCGTGTGGCGCGACCTTGTCGCCAACCTTCCGGCCGTGCGGTCGGCATGGACGCGGATCCTGGTGCTGGGCCTGCTCGGCGTCGCCTCGTTCAACGCGTTCCTCTACACCGCGCTCGAACATATGCCGGCGACCAACAGCCTGTTGCTCCAGGCAGCGGTCCCGGCGCTGGTCCTGCTGTTCGATCGCCTGTTCATCGGCCTGCGCGCGACGCGGCGTGCGATCCTGGCGGTACTGGTCTCGACGCTGGGCGTGCTGCTGGTCGTCCTGCACGGGGACCTGCTCGCGCTGTTCGACCTGCGGCTGGGCTATGGCGAAATCCTGATGCTGATCGCGGTGACCGCCTGGGCGCTCTACACCAGCCTGTTGCGCGACCGGCCAGCGGTGTCGCAGCTGTCGTTCCTGGCGGTCACCTTCGCGATCGGGGTGGCGGCAATGACCCCGCTCGCGATCGGCGAGGCGCTGGCCGGGCGACAGATACTGTGGACGCCGGGCACCATCGCGGCGATCCTCTATGTCGCGCTGTTCCCGTCGCTGATCGCCTATCTGCTGTTCAACATGGCGGTCGCCACCCTGGGCGCGGCTCGCACCGGCCAAGCATCGACCTTGCTGCCTCTATTCGGCGCGCTGCTGGCGGCGGGCTTTCTGGGCGAGACGCTTCATGGCTATCACGCGGCCGGCATGGCGCTGATCCTGGGGGGGATCGTCCTGTCGGCGCTGGGCCGCGCGGAGACGCCGGCGGCGAGTTTGCTTGACCCTGAAGGAAGGGGTTCCTAACTCGTTCCGGATGCATCAACCGCCGCCCATGACCTCCCAGACGATCATCCTGGTGGAGGACGACCCGGCGCTCAGGACGTTGACGACCCGGGTCCTCCAGGAAAACGGCTTCACCGTTCGTCCGGCCGCGACCGGTGCCGAGATGTGGGTGGCGCTGGACAATGGCCCGGTCGACCTCGTCATCCTCGACATCATGCTGCCGGGCACCAGCGGGATCGACCTGTGCCGGATGCTCCGCACGCGCAGCACGGTGCCGGTGATCTTCATCTCGGCACGCGGCAGCGAAACCGACCGGGTCGTCGGGCTCGAACTCGGCGCGGACGATTACCTCACCAAGCCGTTCGGCCCGCGCGAACTGGTCGCCCGCATCCGCGCGGTGCTTCGCCGCGAGGGCGGACGCGAGGATACGGTGCACCGGTCCAAGGGCATCTTCCGCTTCGACGGCTGGACGATCAACCTGCCGCGGCGTGAATTGCTCTCGCCCGAAGGATCGGTGGTCGACCTCACCGGTGCCGAGTTCGACCTGCTGGTCGCGCTGTGCGAGCATGGCGGGCGGGTCATCGCGCGCGAGCGACTGATCGAATTGTCGCGCACGCGACTGGGCGACAGTTCGGACCGCAGCGTCGACGTTCTGATCAGCCGGCTTCGCCGCAAGCTGTCCACCGCCGGCAGCGCCGCGCCGATCGCGACGGTGCGGGGCATCGGCTATATGCTCAAGGCGCCCGTGGAACGCGAGTGAAGGGCATTCCCCACCCGTCGATCGGTCTGATCGGCCGGATCTTCGCGATCCTCCTGCTGGCGGTCACGATCGAATTCGGTGCCAGCACCTTCTTTCACGAACGCGAAAGCCGGCTTTCGGTGCGCGACGACGAGGCGCGGCGCCTGGCCGAGCACCTCGTGATCGCGAGCAAGTTCCTGTCGGAACACCCGGCCGCGGAGCGGTCGGACCTGGCCGAGGACCTGACGACGTCGCGTTATGAGGTTCGCTGGTCGAAGACGCTGCCACCGGCACTGAAAATCCCGCCCACGCTGGACCGGATCCATACGCAGGTCGTGACCTGGGAACCGTCGCTCGCCAGGGCGAATGTCCGGTTGCGCCTGACTGGTCCCGCACGCGACGCGGTGATCGTCGGGGGGCTGACCCTGCCCGACGGCAGCTGGATGACCTTCGCCACGCGCGAACCGGTCCATGACCTCGGCTTCTCGTTCGAACGGCTGTTGTTCGGCCTGGCCCCGGCGGTGGCGATGGTGCTGATCGGCGGCCTGTTGGTGCGTCAGACGCTGATGCCGCTGCGCCGGCTGACCCGTGCCGCCGAACATGTCGGCGGCGACGGCGCCGAGGAAGTGCCGGAGAGCGGCACCCGGGAAGTTCGCCGGCTGATCGGATCGTTCAACCGCATGCAGGCGCGCATCCACCGGCTGATCGAGGACCGGACCCAGGCGCTGGCGGCGGTCGGGCACGACCTGCGCACGCCGCTGGCCCGCCTCCGCCTGCGCGCCGACGCGATCAAGGACGAAGACGTCTACCAGGCGATGGAATCCGACCTGACCGAGATGCAGGCGATGATCGACTCGCTGCTCGAATATTATGGCGGCGACGCCAATGGCGAGGCGGCGGTGCGGATCGACCTGGCGGTGATGTGCGCGACGATCGCCGACGATGCGCGCGATCGCGGCCTCGACGTCCGCTATGCCGGCCCGCGCCACCTGAACCTCACGGTCAGGCGCAGTGCGATCAAGCGCGCGCTGAGCAACCTGGTCGAGAATGGCCTGCATTATGGCAAGCGGGTATGGATCACGATCGAGGCGCACGAGGAAATTGCGCTCGTCAGGATCGAGGACGACGGGCCCGGCATCCCGGAAGACTCGCTGGAGAAGGTGCTGCAGCCCTTCGTGCGGCTCGATCACGCCCGCGCGCGCGACACGGTCGGGCTGGGACTCGGCCTGTCGATCGTCAAGCGGACGGTCGACGCGGAGCGCGGCACGCTGCGCCTGACGAATCGGGAAAAGGGCGGCCTGCGCGCCGAAATCTGCCTGCCGATGGTCTGAAACGGGCCGGCGAATCCGGAAACAATTCATTACACGGACGCTGCGTCGCAGCAAACTCGCCTCGCTACCTCTAGAGCGTGCCCGAATTCCGGGCGTGTAATGGAGCATTGCACCGTGAATGAACTTATTGGACGGGTATACGGCTTCTCGAAGGAAGTCTTTTCCAACCAGAGCGATCTCTATTCGAAGCTCGCAACCCATGGCCAGAGCCCCAAGGCACTGATGATCTCCTGCGCGGACTCCCGCGTGGTCCCCGAGCACATCATGCAGGCGGCGCCTGGCGACCTTTTCGTCTGCCGCAACGCCGGCAACATCGTCCCTCCCTTCGCCACCCAGAATGGCGGCGTGTCGTCGACCGTCGAATATGCGGTCGAGGCGCTGAAGGTGCGCGATATCATCGTGTGCGGTCACTCCGACTGCGGCGCGATGAAGGCGCTGATGAACCCGGAGATGCTGAACGGCATGCCGAACGTCGCTGCCTGGCTGCGTCACAGCCACGCGGCCCAGAGCGTCGTCGAGCGCGGTTATCCCGAGCTCGAGAATGGCGAGTCGGTTCGCGCCGCCAGCCTCGAGAATGTGGTGGTCCAGATCGCCCATCTGCGCACGCACCCGTCGGTCGCCACCGCGATCGCCCGCGGCGAGCTGGCGCTGCACGGCTGGTTCTTCGACATCGGCGCCGGCGCAGTGCTTGCGCTGGACGGCCAGTCGGGCCGGTTCCTGCCGATCAACGAAGAGGGCCCGCTTCCGGTCGCCCTGGCTGCCGGCCGCCGTCTGGCGAGCGGCAACCATTATGCGGAGGCCGCTGAATGAGTAGCGAAGCGACGAAGCCGGCGGGCTGGATGGCCCGCGACTTCACTGCCTCGATCGTCGTGTTCCTGGTCGCGATGCCCCTGTGTATGGGCATCGCGATCGCGTCGGGCGTCCCGCCCGAGAAGGGACTGATCACCGGTATCATCGGCGGCATCGTCGTCGGCGCGCTGGCGGGTTCGCCGCTGCAGGTCAGCGGCCCGGCCGCCGGCCTGGCGGTGATCGTCTTCGAACTGGTCCGCGACCAGGGTCTGTCCGCACTGGGACCGATCCTCATGATGGCGGGCATCATCCAGTTCCTCGCCGGCGTCTTCCGCGTCGGCGGCTGGTTCCGCGCGATCTCTCCCGCAGTGGTTCACGGCATGCTCGCCGGCATCGGCGTGCTGATCGTGATCGGCCAGTTCCACGTCCTCTTCGACGCGACCCCGTTGTCGAGCGGCCTCGCCAATCTTGCGGCCATTCCCGGTCGCCTGCTCGGCCTGTCGCCCGATATCCGCCAGACCGAGCTCGCGCTCGCGCTGGGCATCGTCACGATCGTGTCGATGATCGGTTGGGAAAAGATACGTCCGGCATCGATGAAGCTGGTGCCAGGCGCACTGGTCGGCGTGCTGATCGCAACCGCGATCGCCTTCTTCATGGCGCTGAACGTGACCCGCGTCGAAGTGCCCGAGAGCATCGTCGCCGCAGTCGCCCTCCCCCAGGACGGCTTCCTGACGCAGTTCCTGAACCCGGCAGTCATCACCGCGGCGATCGCGATCGCGTTCATCGCCAGCGCCGAGACGCTGCTGTCGGCCGCCGCGGTCGATCGGATGCACGACGGCGTGCGCACCAACTATAACAAGGAACTTCGCGCCCAGGGCGTCGGCAACCTGTTGTGCGGTGCCGCGGGCGCCCTTCCGATGACCGGCGTGATCGTCCGCAGTTCCGCCAACGTCCAGGCCGGCGCGGTGACCCGGGCCTCGGCAATCCTCCATGGTGCGTGGATTCTCGCCTTCGTCGCGCTGCTCCCCTGGATGCTGCGCGAGATTCCGATGGCTGCGCTTGGCGCGGTGCTGGTCGTGACCGGCGTCAAGCTGGTCAACCTCGACCATGCGAAGCACCTGTTCAAGGACTATGGCATTCTGCCGGCGTTGATCTGGGCAGTGACGCTGATCCTGGTCGTCACGATGGACCTGCTGACCGGCGTTCTGGTCGGTATCGGACTGTCGCTGATCGAACTCCTGCCGAACCTGCGCCGCCTGCGCCTGAAGGTCGACGAAACCGAAACCGAACAGGGCCGTACGCTGACCCTGGACGGCGCGGCGACGATGGTCAGCCTGCCCAAGCTGTCGGAGCGGCTCGACGCGATGCCGAACGGTTCGAACGTGCGGATCGACATGAGCCGCTGTACCGCGATCGACCATACCTGCTCGGAACTTCTGCGCGACTGGTGTTCGCGTCGCAGGGCGGCCGGTGACACGGTGACGCTCGACGGTGCCAACGACCGCATGAACAAGCTGGCGGCTGCCTGACGGAAACATTTCGTCACAGGCGCGTGAGGGAGCCGCAAGACGCTCCCGCTACAAGACTCGCATCCGGAGGCTTCTCGCAAGGGAGCTTCCGGATGCAGGAGTACCCTCCCTACCCCGCAGTCGCCATGGGCCCCTCCTCCATGGCGACTGCATTTTTTTGGGACGGGCGGATCGCGTAGCGACCGGCGGAGGCCCTAGAAGAGGGTCTCGACCTCGGCATCGAGGATATAGCCCACGCCGCGATCGGTCCTGATCAACCCCACGCCGGAAGGATCGGCCTCGAGCTTGCGCCTGAGCCTCAGGATCTGAACGTCGATGCTGCGGTCGTAGATATCCTCATGCGTCCGTGTCGCACGCATCAGGTGGAGCCGGGACAGCGGCCGCCCCGGCATTTCCAGCAGCGCCACGAGCAGCGCATATTCCTTTTTCGTCAGCCCGACGGGCTCGCCCGAAGGCGATGTCAGCGCCCGAGTGACGTGGCGCAACGCCCAGCCCCGGAACCCGTAGCCGCCCCGAAGGGCCCCGATACCGAGGCGGCCGAGATCCTGTCGCCGAAGGATCGCGCGCGTTCGGGCAAGCAGTTCGTGGACGTTGAGCGGTGCGCACAGGAAATCGTCGGCGCCGAGTTCAAGCCCGATGATGCGTTCGACATCGGCCTGGTTCCGATCCCCGTACAGGATGACCGGCACGCTCGACCGTCCGCGGATCTGCCGCAGGACATCGAGGCCGCTATAGGTTCCCAGCCTGGAATCGACCAGGATCAGGCTGAGCGTCTGGTTCTGCACATGCCGCGCGACGTCGAGCGCGCCGCAACCCGCTGCGTCGCACTGATGATCGCGTAGGTGCGACAGGGTCGACCGGCGCGCATCGCCATCGTCCTGGACGACAAGGATCCGCCCGATCCGCGTGGGCGGGACCGGCAGGAGGCTTTGATGGCTACCGTCGACAGGCATGACACCATGGTACATTTCGACAGCTCCCGATCTGGTGCGGAACCCCGTCCGGCGTTCGACGCGAGGCGTCCGAACGACCGCTGGCCGCGGGTTAAAGGTGATGGGCGAGGCGGATCAGCTCGGCAGCGCGCTCACCGATGATGGCGCAGGGCGCCTGGGTGTTGCCGGTGGTGACCCGCGGCATGATCGACCCGTCGGCGACGCGCAGTCCCTCGATTCCGTAGACCTTGAGCGAGGCGTCGACCACGGACAGGGCGTCGCGCCCCATCTTCGCGGTGCCGGTCTGATGCCAATAGGTGACGGCCGCGTCGCGGATATAATCGCTCATGGCACCGCCCGACAGGTTGCCCGGCATGACCTCACGCTTCACGAACGGGCTGAACGCCCGTGAATTGCCCAGCTCGCGGCACAGTTCGACGCAGCGGGCGGCGGCACGGACATCTTCCGGATCGGAAAGCATGTTGGTGTCGATCCGCAGCGGAGACAGCGGATTTGCGTCGCGCAACCGCAACCGCCCCCGACTCTTCGGCTGTGCCAGGCCGGCGAACATCGTCCAGCCATGCTCCGGCACGCCGAGCGCGGCAGTGCGCTCGCTCGGCACGGGAAACTCGACCTGGCAAAACAGGAGATCGGGCGCATCGAGGTCCGGACGGCTCTTCCAGTAGAGGGTGGCCTCGCTTCCCCCGTTTCTCGGGGCGATCGGGTCCTTATATTCCCAGGTGCAGCCGAACGAGACATGGTCCTGGAAGTTCTGGCCGACACCGGGCAGATGGTGGACGACCGGGATGCCGGCACGTTCCAGCTCTTCCCGGTCGCCGATGCCCGAATGCATCAGCAGCTTGGGGGTCTGGATCGCGCCGAGCGAGACGATGACCTCTCCCGTCGCTTTGATCGTCTTGGGCTCACCACCGTGAATGATTTCGACGCCGGTCGCGCGGTTTCCATCCAGGACGACCCTTCGGACCAGCGTATCGGTCAGCACCGTCAGATTGGGCCGGTCGAGCACGGGCCGGACATAGGCGCGGAACAGGGAGTTGCGGCGACCGTCGCGGACCAGGACGTCGGTGATCGCGGCGCCACCGGGCCCCTCCATCATCCGGCCGTTCGGGCTGTCGAACGTCGGGATGCCAAGCTCGGCAGCTGCGTCCAGCATCGCATGCGCGACCGGGCTGGCATCCGCCGAGGGCTGGACCCAGACGGGGCCGGAGTCGCCGCGATACTGGGGGTCGGGGGCGCCCTGCCAATTCTCGATGCGGCGATACAGGTCGAGGACTGTGTCATAACCCCAGCCGCTGTCGCCCGCTTCCGAGGCGAAATAGTCCCAGTCGTTGCGATGGCCCCGCGCCCACAGCATCACGTTGACGCTCGATCCGCCGCCAAGGACCTTGCCCATCGACATCGACAGCGCGCGTCCGTTCAGATGGGGATTGGGCTCCGCCGCAAAGCCCCAGTCGCGCTCGCTGCCCAGATTGGCCGGCCATTGCGCCGGGTCGAGCACCGCCTCGACCGCGTCGCTGCCGCCGGCCTCGACCAGCAACACCTGGACGTCGGGATTTTCCGCCAGACGCGCCGCAACGACCGACCCGGACGCTCCCGCGCCGCAGACGATAAAGTCATAGGTGGGCTTCAGCGCTGCGGTCAGGCGGGACTGGTTTGCAGCCGCCCGCGCGTGAAACTCCGCGTCATCCTGATGCGTCGCGCTCGTCATTCTTCCACTCCTCCGGGACATCGGTCTTTCGGGAGCGGCGAATGTGACTGTCAGGGCCTGGCGGGCCAATTCGGCTGGACGTGTCGGTTGCGGCGCAAACGTTACGAGTCGCCGGGCGATTTTGCGCCACCGACGGCGTCCACCCTATCCCCGGGGACAGGGTTACCTATCCACAAGGCCAGCCTACAGGCTTACGATCAAAGGCTGATGATTCCCCGCCTCAGCGCAGTCGTCACGGCCTGCGTCCTGTCCTGGACGCCGAGTTTCTGGAAGATGGTGCGCAGGTGCGCCTTGACCGTCTGTTCCGACACGTCGAGTTCGCGTGCCACGACCTTGTTCGCCTTGCCCGTGGCCACCAGCGCCAGGATATCGATCTCGCGGGGGCTGAGCGGATCCTCCGCGGCATGGATGGCGATTTCCTGCGCGACGTCTGCGGGAATGTAGCGCTGGCCGGCATGGACGGTG
The DNA here is from genome assembly GCF_039652585.1 of Sphingomonas rustica. NCBI lineage: Bacteria > Pseudomonadati > Pseudomonadota > Alphaproteobacteria > Sphingomonadales > Sphingomonadaceae > Sphingomonas > Sphingomonas rustica. The sequence continues at coordinate 332,494 of NZ_JBDIZK010000004.1, forward strand.
CGGATCGCGGTGAGCAGTTCGTCGATCAGCGAGCTCTTGAGCAAGTACCCGCGCGCGCCCGCCTTCAAGGCGCGGACCGCCTGAACATCGCCGCGATAGGTGGTCAGGACGACGATCCTTGCATTGGACGCCTTGGCCGTGATCCGGGCGATGGCGTCGATGCCGGACAGGACCGGCATCTGGAGATCCATCAGCGTGACGTCAGGCCGAAGCTGCTCGAACTTCTCGACCGCCTCTTCGCCATTCCCGGCCTCGCCGACCAGCTCGATATCGGCCTCGGGCGCCAGGATGCCGGTGATCCCCTGCCGCAACAGAATGTGATCGTCGACGACGAGGACACGGATCGGACCCGACTTCATAGCGTGCCCTTCCCAATGACCCTGCGCAGCATCTCGAGACCTGGGAGCCGGGGCCGAGTCATCGCATCGCGATAGGCAGCGCCTCCCGGTACGATCAGCGCGATTTCGGTGCCGCCACCGTTGCGGCTGGATACCGTCAGCTGGCCGCCGATCCGCTCGGCGCGCTCGCGCATGCCGCGCAACCCGAAATGACCGGCTCGCTCCCCCTGCGTGAGGACGGTTGCGGGTATGCCGACACCGTCGTCGCGAAGCGACAGGCTCAACCGACGACCGCCCCAGATCACCAGCATCTCGATCGAACTCGCCTTTGCATGATGCACGATGTTGCGCAGCGCTTCCTCCACGATCCGTTGCAATTCCTCCAGCGCGACCGGGTGAAGGTCGCGGGAAGCGCCCTCCGCGATCAGCTGGACGCGAGGCCCCTTGTCGCCCACCACGACCGCGGCCGCGTCCAGCAACATCTCGGAAAGGTCGCGGGGCTGGTCGGGCATCCGCAGGTCGAGCACGCGATCGCGTCCCTCGACCAGCACCGCCTGCGCACGCATCAACGCCTCGTCCAGAGGCTGGCGCGTCGCGGGATCAGGCAGGCGGTTTATGCCCGCCTTGATCTGGAGCATCAGGCCCTGGAACCCCTGCAGCAGCGTGTCGTGAAGTTCCCGCGCGATCCGCTCGCGTTCGGCGATGCGGATATCGAACCGGCTTTGCAGGCGAGCCGTCACCTGCCGCACCCGCAGGAGATAGAGCGCGGCGAGGATCGCGGCCACCCCGAGCGCGACCAGCAGCTTGAACCAGATCGACTGGAGGAAGGTAGGCGGAATGGTGAAGTCGAGCGTCGCCCCGTCATGGTTCCAGACGCCGTCGTCATTCGCCGCCAGGACCCTGAAGCGATACCGGCCGGGCGCCAGATTGGTGTAATAGGCCTCGCGCCGCGCCCCGGCGTCGATCCAGTCCTCGTCCATGCCCTCCAGCCGATAGCGGAAGCGGACACGGCTGGGCTTGCCCAGGCTCAGCCCGGCATATTGAATCGCCAATCGCGACGTGCCCTTGGCGAGGGTCAGGGCGTGGGGATCGCGATACCGCAAGCGTCCAGCGGTGACGGCGCGGATCGCGACGGGTGGCGGCAGCGCATTCCGGGTCAGTCGCGCAGGATCGACCCAGACCACCCCTCCGGTCGTCACGAACCACAGGCGACCATCGCCTCCGCGCGCCGCGTTTAGCCGGCCGTCGCGGGCATACACATTGGGAAGCCCGTCCTCGAGGGTGAGAATTCGCGGCGTGAGCGGTGCCCGGGAATCGGCAAATGCACGGCTCAACTGCGCCGACGACAGGCCGACGATACCCTCACGCCCGATCAGCCAAGTCTGGCCGTCCGGGGTCTCGACCAGCCCCGACGGCTCGATCAGCCACGGATAGCGGGCACCATCGATCGTCTGGAGCCGCCCCTCGACCAACCTGGCCATTCCGGACACGCCAGCGAACAGAATGTGGCGAGCGCCGGGCAGAATCGTGCTGACTTCCTCGAGGCGCTGGCCAAGCACGTCGCCGGCCATGGCGCCTTCGGGGTCCAGCGTGACGAGGCGGCTCGAATGGAGAAGCGCGAGCGTGCGTCGCCTGCCGTCGGTCATCAGAAATTGGGGAAAGTCGTCGGGGCCGAAGGACAGGCGCTGCCACCTGCCGGAGCGGGAGAGGCGCAGCGGCTCGCGCCCGCCAATGAACAGCGTGTTCGCGACATTCACGACGCATGCCCGCCAGTCCTGCGATGGCGGCAGCGCGATCCGATCGATCCTGTCGCCGCGGATGCGGGTCACTGAGTCTGTCTGGATCGCCCAGATGCTTCCGTCCGGCGCCTCGCAAAAATAATGCGTCTCCGCGCCGGTTCCGACCAGGCGCCTCGGACGGCCGCCGGGCACGATCCGGTACACCCCGTCCGACGCTCCGACATAGATGTCGCCGTTGAGGGCGCCCAGCAACGCATATCCCCAGGTGCCCTCCGGGCCGATCCCGCTCGACACGACGACATTGGCGGGTCGGAACCGGTCGAGGCCAAGGCTGGTGCCGATCCAGATATTGCCCTCGCGATCCTCCAGCACCGACCGGCTGAGGTCGGAACTCAGCCCGTCTTCGGCGCCGAACCGCTCGACCCGCTTCGCGGACGGCCGCGATGGCCAGATGCCCGGCGCGCGCATTCGAAAAATGCCGGCGCCGTTCATTCCCCACAGATTGCCGTCGCGATCGAAGCTCGTATCGAAAGCGCGGAGCGCGACCGGCGTGCGGGTGACCCCGTAGATCGAGCCCGATGCGCCTGCCAGAATGCGCGTTCCGGTATCGTCGGATAGCCAGATATTACCGCTGCGATCCTCGCTGATCGCCGCGTGGCCGTTGGGCACGCCGACCTTTTCGAACCTGTGCGAGCCTTTCCGCAGCACCAGGATGGACCCCAATGTCGTGACCCACAGCGCCCCGTCACGGGAGTCGGTCAGGTCCATGAGCCATTCGGAGGGGAAGCCCCATTCGCTGCCGATTTCCTGCCAGCGGCCTCCCCGAAGCCGGAGCAGACCAAGTTCCTTTCGGCCCATCCCTGCCCAGATCGCACCGTCCGCGGTCTGGGCAAAGCGGATCGTGAACGCGCCCGTATCGGGTACCGCAGCATCCAGACGCAGCGCACCATCGCGGTAAATGGCCATGGCGCCATTGTCGTATCCAACCCGAATCGTCCCGTCGGCGGCAGCAAGCAATGCCGTGGCGCGCCAGTTCTCCGAACGCGGCACCCGCAGCGGAATGGGTTCGAAGCTTACCCCGTCGAACCGGTAGACCCCAGACGAACTTCCGATCCACAAATAGCCATCGGCGCCTTGCGCCAGCGCCCAGATACTTTGCGGGACGCCATCCGCGATCGTCCATCGACTATGCTTGTACTGTTGCAGGTCCCGCTCGGGGTCGAGCGCCCTTGCCGGTGCGGCGAGCAGGGCAAGCAGCACCAGAGCGAGTCCACCGGCGGGCGCCCGCCATGCACGCAGGATCGACACCCTGTCCGCCTCGCGCACGACCTGCCTTTCGACGCCCATGTCATCCCTCCGGCCGACCTCGACCTGCCGACGCCAGGCTATCCCGATGGCGTAGCGCAGCCATTCCCCAAAAGGTCAGTCTGACGGTACCCCATATCGGGATGTCAGGCATCGGATGGCGGGATTATTGTCCACACATGCCAGGCATTGTCGCCAATTTCCCCAATGGGCGCGTCGGCGCAGGGCTCCTCATGCTGCGTCTTTCAGGCGCCTTCTCGATCCTGATCACGCCGGAGCTGGCCGCGGCCGCGGCCCGTCCCTGGGTGACGACATTGCTCGCAATCGGCCTGATCCTAGGCTTCTGGACACGGGCTGTTGCCCTGCTCGGCATCGGGGTGGCGCTGGTGGCGTTGCTGAAGGGGGCGCTGCCCGTGACGGCCGGCGCACAGATACTGGAGATCGCCGCGATCCTGGCGCTCGGTCCGGGCGCCTACTCGTCGGACTGTCTGATGTTCGGAAGGCGGACGGTCGTCCTGCAGCGCCATGACTGATGCCGGGTACAGGATCGCGTCACCCGAATGGGTTGCCCGCCGATCGATGGGTTCGGGATTCAGTCGCACGAGACCCTGTGGGACACTGAGGATCGATCGAGCGTTCGCAAAGGAGTGACGAGATGACGCAGGCATTTGCCTGGTCCAGGCCGGAAATGCGCCAGGATATCCGGCCGCCCCAGCGCATTGGCACTCGTCCCGGACGGGGGCCGGCGCGCGGCCCCGGGCTCCTGCCCGATCCTTGCGACGAGGATGGCGACGATCAGCCCGAATCGCTGGTGATCGTCGTCGACGACGACCCGCTGCTCCGCGAATTGACCATCGCGCTCCTCGACACGGTGGGGATCGACGCGATCGGTTTCGCGTCGGGCCGGGACATGCTGCAGGCGGAATTGCCCGATCGGCCGGGATGTTTCATCCTCGACGTGCGCATGCCCGGCCTCAGCGGTCTCGACCTGCAGCGGATCCTGATCGCGAACGGCGTCGGCCGGCCGGTGGTGTTCCTGACCGGTCACGCCGATATCGCGATGAGCGTCCAGGCGATGAAGCTTGGCGCCGTCGACTTCCTGACCAAACCCTGCCGCGACCAGACGCTGCTCGACGCGGTTGCGCTGGCGATCGAACAGGACCGTCGGCGTCGCGCCGCGGACCGGGTCGCCAGACAGCATGAGGCGTTGATCGCCACCCTGACGCCGCGCGAGCGCCAGGTACTCCGCGCGGTCGCGACCGGTCGCCTCAACAAGCAGATCGCGCACGACCTTGGAATCAGCGAGATCACCGTCAAGCTTCACCGCGGCAATGTGATGCGCAAGCTGCATGCGTCCTCGGTCGGCGACCTTGTGCGGCTCTGGGAATGGCTGCCGCGCCACGTCCGCGAGGTCCTTCCCGTCGACAGCTGAGGTCACGCGGAGCGACGGTGTCGCCGGGCGGTGCCGCGATCCCTTTCCGCTACGTTGGTAAACAAGCGAGCGGACCCAAGTTATCGTGCGGTAGCGCACTCCCGATAGGTCGATCGGGCCGGCAACGACGCCGGTGCAAGGAGTTGCCCATGACGACCGACCTTCTCGAAAAGGCCGCATCCGCGGATGCGCTCGCCCCGTTCGCCACCCGTCTTCATCACACGGCCTATGTTTCCGCCGATCAGGAGCGGACGCGCCATTTCTACGAGGATGTCCTCGGCATTCCGCTGACGGGCTTCTGGATCGAAAGCGAGACGCTGGGCGGCGTGGTCCATGAGTTCAGTCTCGCCCTCTATGCCCTGAGCGACGGCTGCGCCCTGTCCTTCTTCAATTTCGCCGATTGCGAGATTCAAGAGCGCAATGCCGCCAAGCGCCAGGGCCTGTTCGTTCACCTCGCGCTTCAGGCCGACGAAAAGCAGCAGGCGGCCCTCCGCGACCGGCTGGAAAAGGCGGGTTACCAGGCGATGATGTTCGACCACGGCTATGCCCGCTCGCTCTATGTCGAGGATCCCGATGGCCAGATGCTCGAATTCTGCGACGAGCCCGAGGGCATGGACGGCGTGACCGCGATCCAGCGCGCCGGCGCGCATGATTCACTGCGGCGCTGGCAGGCGGGCGACCGCGCCGTCAACAATGTCCTGGCCCGGCAGGACTGACGATGCAGCGGGCGGCCTCTGCGCCGCCCGTTCCTCGCCGCGGCATTGGCGCCGGCCAGACGGTCGGCATGGTGACGCCCTCGATGGTATCTCGCGGCGTTTCAGGCGTAGCCATGCGGTCCGACCATGCAACCGCGTGGTCGCAGGTCGAAGTCATGGATTGCGGATGTCCGCTGAACCGGAACCCGGTCGGGCCGAACCCGGCCCGATCCGCACCCTCCTGATCGACGCGCTCGTGCTGTACGCCGTATCGCATTATCCAAGCGCGAGATCGATCGAACTCCTTTCCCGAACGCCGCGCTGCAAGGACCGGCGCGGCGCCCGGCCGCACGCGTCAGCGGCGGGCAGCCGACCCGCCCTTTCGCCCATCATTCGGAGCCTGCCCATGAGCGCCATCATCCAGCATTTCCTGCAACGCCCGATCGTCGCGCTGGCTGCCCGGATCACGCTCACCTTCCCTTTCTGGGGAAGCGGGCTCGCCAAGCTGTCGGACTTTGACGCGGCGATGAAGGAGATGAGCCATTTCGGGCTGGAGCCCGCTGCCTGGTTTGCGGTTGCCACGATCATCGTCCAGCTGACGGGATCGCTGCTGATCGTCATCAACCGGCTCGCATGGCTGGGTGCAGGCGCACTTGGCGTCTTCACCGGCCTCACCATCCTGCTCGTGCATCACTTCTGGTCGATCCCCGAAGAGCCGTTCCGCACGATCGCCTTCCACACCGCGACCGAACATGTCGGGATGATCGGGGGGCTGGTCCTGGCCTCGATCCTTTCAGGCCGCCCCCGTCCAGAAACCGAGTAATCCCGAACGCCTTCGACCCGGCATTGCCCCTGAAACGCGATCGCGCCGAACTGAAGTCCGCTCGCATCCAGACCCGAATAGGCCGGCACCGACGATTTCAGAAAGGTGCCACATGACTGGAAAAGGAATTGCTGCAGGGGCCGCAGCATCGTTGGCGGGGACGCTGCTGCTCGTTCACCTGGTTGTCGAACTGCCGGGCCATGTGGCTGCGGCCAGCGCTGGCAGCCAGGTGTCCGGGTCCGACGGGCAGGAGGGACTGCCGTTGCTGCGCTCGGCCCCGAACAGGGCCGTCAATGGCCTGGTCCGGTCCTACTGCTCGGACGATCTCGATCTGTTGCGCGCCAACGACCTTCGGGATCGCCGGACCGCGCTGCGCGATGAAAGCTGGAGCGATTGCGCCCGATGAGGGAACGACGGTCTTCCCAGGATGCGGACTTGATCCGGAGGACGAAGCCCGGAATGACAGGGCGATGTATCATGCCGGACTGAAGGATCTGTCGGCGGTCATCGCCATTGCGAGACGCGGGTCGTTTCGCGCCGCCGCACTCGATCTGGGCATATCGACCACGGCGCTGAGCAGCGCGGTGGGGAAGCTGGAAGCCAGCCTCGGCGTGCGATTGTTCAACCGCACGACGCGCAGCGTGTCGCTCACCGATGCCGGGCGCCGATTCGTCGAGCAGGTCGGGCCCGCGTTGCAGGACATCGATGGGGCGATGCAGACCGCGCGGGCGCAGCAGGCGACCCCGTCGGGCACGATCCGGATCAACGCCTTTCCCACCGCGGCCCGGACGATCATGGTCCCGCTGGTCGTCGAGTTCGTCCGCCGCTATCCCCAGGTCCATATCGATATCGTCACCGAGGGACGCCTGGTCGATATCGTCGCCGACGGGTTCGACCTGGGCGTGCGCGAGTCCGAATTCGTCCCCAGCGACATGATCGCATTGTCGCTGCGCCGGCCGCAGCGCTTCGCGGTCGTCGGGTCGCCCGGCTATTTCGAAACCCGCCCCCGGCCGCGCATCCCGACGGACCTGCTCGACCACCGCTGTATCCGCGTCCGCCTGCCCGACGGCGCATTGTATCGCTGGCAGTTCCGCAGGGGCGAGGAGACGGCGCAGGTCGAGGTCAGCGGTCCGGTAACGCTCGACGAAGCAAGCATCGCCCGCATCGCGGTGCGCGAAGGTCTGGGACTCGGCTTCTTCATGGAACAGGATGTCCATGAGGAACTGGAAGCCGGCCGTCTCATCCGCGTTCTCGACGACTGGACGCCACCCTTTGGTGGCCTGTGCCTCTATTACCCGGGACGCAGGAACCCGTCGGCCGCGTTCAGGGCCTTTCTCGATCTCGCGCGCGAACTGGGCGGCGGATAGCGGATCGGTTTCCGCCGCCGTTATCGCTCAAAAAGGCATTGATCAGGCTGCCGAAGCGGCGTGGCTCATGACCAGCGACAGGCGCGAAAGCCACGAAATCGTTTCAGGAGTAGTGCGGCGCCGACGAGGTGAAGCCGATCCGTGACCTCGATCCTGCATTCCGCGCTGGAATACAGATGCAAGGGGTTCAGGATGGACGATACTTTCAGCGCGTTCGACTTCGGTCTGGACCCATGCACGGATGAACCCACGAACACGCAGCCGGAATTTTCCGGACCGGCGTTGCCGATGCTCCACGCCTATCTCGACATGATGCGCGCGTCCGCACTCATCGCGGCCGGACGCATCGGCCTGTTCGAGGCACTTGCCTCCGGCCCGCTGACCGCCGGCGCGCTTGCCGCCGCATCGGGAGCGAGCGAGATCGGCATCGCGCGCCTGACGGATTTCCTCATAGAGACCGGCCATCTCCGGCGGCGGGGCGATCACATCGCCAATGCACCCGCAACCATGCGCTGGTTCACCAGCCACGGCGACACCGACTATAATGCCGGGCTCGTCTGGACCGCCGATGCGTGGGAGATCATGGGTGAGCTGTCCGATGCGGTACGCCGCGGCGCGCCGGCGCGGCTGTTATGGGACAGGATGGACGAGGCGCCGGAGCTCGGCGTCCGGTTCGCACGCTATATGCGAGCCTTCGCGCATCACCTGGCGCCCGATCTCGCGCGGCTGATCGAGCTTCCCGTCGGGCCGGCGCGGTTGCTTGATCTGGGCGGGTCGCACGGCGTTCATTCGATCGCGCTCTGCCGGCAGCATCCGCAGCTGGAAGCCAGGATCGTCGATCTGGAAAGCGCCCTTCAGGGGACCAGTGCCCGCATCCGTCAGACGGGACTTGCCGACCGTATCACCGTGTCGCCCGCCGACATTCGCGACTGCGACTGGGGCGAGGACTATGACCTCGTCCTGTATCTTTCGATCGCGCACAACATGACCGCGAAGGAGAATGAACGCATCTTCCGCCACATGGGCAAGGCGATGCGGCGCGGGGGCAAGCTGATCATTCATGACTATCCGGCCGAAACCACACCGGGCCTGTTCGGCGCGGCATTCGGGCTGACGCTGCTGGTGGAGACGGGCACGCGCACCTTCGGCTATGCCGAGCTGGCGGGGATGCTGGCGCGGGCCGGCTTCTCGACGGTGCGCTATCATGTGCTGTCCCCGGCGGAAAAGGGCACCATCATCATCGCCCAGCGCTGATCCCCGCAACCGCGACACCGGACCATTACAACTGCAGCCATGCGGCGGCAGCGATGAAGCGGGGCTGCAACCCCCAACGCGCACATCCCGACAATCCAATGGGCGCCTTGCGCGCTCCCAGATTGCGAGATTTCAGATGCTGACGCAAAGTTACGCAGCCTTCCTGGTGACGGCGACCCTGCTGACCATGGTGCCCGGTCTGGACACGGCCATGGTCCTTCGCTCGGCGACGGCCGAGGGGCCACCGGCCGGGGTCGCCGCCGCTGCCGGGATCGCCGTCGGATGCCTGTGCTGGGGCGGCACCGCCGCCTTCGGCCTGGCCGCGCTGATCGATGCCTGGCCGCTCGCGTTCGACTTGCTGCGGTGGTTCGGCGCCGCCTATCTCGCCTGGCTCGGCGCCAATCTGCTCCTGCGCCCGCGGCCGACCTTCCTCAACGATGGCGAGGGCGAGAGACGAGGCACGATCGCCAGCGCCGCAGGGCGTGGCTTCGTCACCAATATCCTCAATCCGAAGGTCGGCGCCTTCTATCTGACGCTGCTGCCGCAGTTCATCCCCGCCGGCGCGGCCGGCGAAGGCCGCGCGCTGTTCCTGGCCGCGACCCATGGTCTGATCGTGATGCTGTGGTTCACGATGCTCGCGATCGTCACCGGGGGCATCCGCCCGTGGCTGAGACGCCCCGGCGTGGTTCCGACGCTCGACCGGGTCACCGGCGGCATCCTGGTGCTGCTGGGCATCCAGCTCGTCGCGATCCACCCATGACACGGCGCCACCAACCCGGCGCCGCACTGGGCCGCGGCCTGGTCATGCTCGTCGCCGCCACCGTCCTGCTGGACGCCATCGCCGGACTGGCACCGGCGTTCACAGCGCTGGAAAGCGCCGGCATCGTTGCCGCGGGAAGCCCGCTTGCATCCTGCTGGGCGATGTCGGGGGCGGCGATGCTGCTGTCCTCCCGCAGGGCAGCCCTGCCGGGTGCCCTGACAATCACCGCGATCCTCGGTTACGCGATGATGCAGCCGGCGGGCACATCGCATCCCGCCAGCTGCGTGCTGGTCATGGTCGCGCTCTGGCTCGGACTTGGGCTCGCCCGCGGCTCGGTGCGCGGAAACGCTCAGGCAAGCCGGGCGGGGATCCGGACCTGAAGCTCGGAATAGCCGTGGGTGAAGGTCGAAAAGGATCTCGCCGGCGGCCGCAGCACCTCGATTCTGGGAAAGCGCTTCAGAATTTCCTCCCACAGCGTCCGGACCTGCACATCGGCCAGCCGCGCGCCGATGCATCGATGAATCCCGATGCCAAGCGACAGATGCCGGCGCGAATTGGGCCGATCGATCATGAAGTCGTCCGCTTGGTGAAACACCGTCTCGTCGCGGTTCGCGGACAGGTACCAGAGGACCACCTTGTCGCCCTTGGCAATGTGGCGGCCGCCGATCGACACGTCGCGCATTGCCGTTCGGCGCATATGTGCCAGCGGCGTCTGCCACCGCAACACCTCCGGCGTCAGCGCGGCGACCAGACCCGGCTCGGCGCGCAGCTTCTTCAGTTCCGCCGGGAAGCGATCGAACGCGACGACGCTGCCGCTGATGCTGCTGCGGGTCGTGTCGTTCCCGCCCACGATCAGGAGCAGGATATTGCCGTAGAACTCTTCGCGACTCATCTCCCGGGTTTCCGGTCGTCCGGCGAGCATCGAGACCAGGTCATTTCCGGTCGGCGCCTTCAGCCGCTCGCGCCAGATCGTCTCGAACGTGGCAAAACACTCCTTCATCACGGATAGCTTGTCCTCGAGCGTGGGGAAGGCGGGCGTGCCGGGCAGCGCCACCATCGCATCGGACCAGCGGATCAGGTCGCGCGACCGTTCGACCGGATAGCCCAGCAAGGATGCGAGCGTGCGGGCGGTCAGTTCGATCGAAACGCGGTCGACCCAGTCGAACGCCTCGTCGATGGGAAGGCCATCCAGGATTTCCCGGGACCAGCGTCGAATCTGCGTTCCCATCTCGCCCAGGCGCTGGGGCGAAAAGGCGGGCGCGATCACCCGGCGCTGTTCGGTGTGACGCGGCGGATCCATCGCGATGAACGCCGGGAGAAACTGCGGATCGTCCGGGCGGGAGGTGATCGTGATCCCCCCGTTATAATGATCCGAGGAGAAGGTGCCGGTGTCGAGCTCCACCCGCTCGACGTCATGATGGCGGGTAATCGACCAATAGGATCCATAGGCGCCGTCGGCACAATGATGGACCGGGGCTTCGCGGCGCATCCGCGCGAAGTACCGGGGTGCCAGCCCCAGCTCGAACAGGCGCGGACGCGCGACGTCGAGCCGGTCGATCGGCAAAGTGGCGAGCTCCCGCTCGAAGGCCCACAGATCCTCAGCGCCCTGGTCGCCTGCACGCATTCATCGTCTCCCGGAAAAAACAGGCGATCGAGATTGCCGGCACGGGCTACGCGGCGGTTTCAGGGCGCTGCGGACGGGCTACGACCGAAGCCCTTCGGGCGAGGGGCTCGGCAACTCCGGCAGGATATCTGGCTACGACCGTAACCGCCTTCGACCCCGCCGAAATCGACTTGAAGCGCACGGATCGGATGACGGGTCGCTTCAGGGCCGGAGTGCGGGATGGGCGAGCGACAAGTACCGGACAGGGTGGACGCCCAGCAATATGCGCTCAAGGGCGCCATGGCAGGCGGGCAGGCAAGGCTGCGATGCCCGGGCACTCTGGGACGGCGCGCGTGCTGACCTCGTTCCGCGCCTGTCTCGCGGGTTCGCCTGCCACGTGGACGTGTGCGCTGATCTTCTGCGCGGTGCTGGTCAGGATATGCGTCGCCCAACCCCAGGCTTCCGCAGGACAAGGCTCGCAAGCCGCCTTCTCTCCCCTGCCCGCCCGGCCGCATGGCGATCCCGCCAAGATCGCGCTGGGGCGAATGCTGTTCTTCGACCGCCGCATCTCTCGGTCGCAAAAGTTGAGCTGCGCGTCCTGCCACGACCTCGACACCAATGGCGCCTCGGCCGCCGCGATGGATCGTGGCGATTCGGGAAGGGCGACGGCCTGGAACACGCCGACGCTGTTCAACAGCGTGCACAATTTCAGGTTCGGCTGGAAAGGCAGCACCCGAAGCCTGCGCGCGTTTACGCTTCAGGCGCTGACGACCGACCATCTGATGGGCGGCAAGGACCTGGCGGCCCGTCGATTTGCCGCCGATCCTGACATGCTGAGGCGATTTCGCAAACTCTATGGCTCATTGCCGAGCGACGGTGCCGTCGCCGATGCCCTGACCGCGTTCATAGGCACGCTGGTGACGGTGGACGCCCCGTTCGATCGCTGGCTTGGCGGTGACAGGACCGCGCTCAGCCCCCGCCAGCAGCGTGGTTTGAACCGGTTCAATGTCCTGGGTTGCGCAAGCTGCCATCAGGGTGCCAATCTTGGCGGCAACATCTTCCAGCGTCGCGGCATCTTCCATCCACTCGGCAAACCGGACCCCCGATATCTCCGGGTGCCGAGCCTCAGGAACGTGGCGGTCACGCCCCCCTATTTCCATGACGGCAGCGTCGCGTCGCTCCCCGAAGCAGTTCGCCAGATGGGCCGCGCGCAGCTCGACCTGGCCATCAGCGATCGGGACGCGGCGGACATCGCCGCCTTCCTGACCGCGCTGACCGGCCGTTACGAAGGCACGCGCCTGCGCCGCGCAGCGCCCGGACATGCGAGATGAGGTGGCTGGCGGCCCTCAGGCTCGCGAGCGTCATCCTGGCGATCGCGACGGTGGTGGTCGCCGTGCTGGCGCTGCGCATGATGAGCGACATGCGGCCCTGGTCGACCGCCGCCAGCAACGGGATCATGAGCTATTCGCTCGCCGAACGGACCCTGCAGGTCGACCTGCTGACCGCACGGGCAGGGCTGTTGAGAAACTATGATCCGGTCAATGCGGACATGGTCGACGCGGACGAGAGCCTGTCGGCGCTGGAGCAGCTGCCGATGGAGGATCCGGCCCGGCAGGTCCTTCGCGACATCATTGCGGCAGCTGACCGCCAAGAGCGGATGGTCGAACGATTCAAGAGCCACAACGCCTTGCTGCAGAATTCGTTGAACCGCTTCACGACCGATGGCAGCGCCCAGATCGGCGACCACAACATCCTGTCCGCCTGGATCCTGAAACTGACGCTGGACACCAGCACATCGACCGTGACCGAGGCGCGCGCGGCGCTGGACGATCTGCCGCGCATCGCGGCGACCGGGCCCGAGGGCCAGCTGGTTTCCCATGCCAGGCTGCTGGTGCGGATCCTTCCCGAGATCGACCAGCTGCTCCAGTCGATCCGCGGCATGCGGATCGAGGAGCGCGTGGACCGGCTGCAGAACCTGCTGCGCGCGGAGGCGGCCGTGCGCGGAGACCAGGTGCGCCATCTTCAGGTATCGTTCGGCGTCCTGCTCGCGATGCTGGCCGCGTCGCTTACCGCGCTGGTCCTGGTCCATCGACAGAGGACGCGCGACCTGGAAGCCCAGGCGGAGAATGAGCGGCTGAGCGCCGCGATCGCGATGCCGCTGATCGACACCGTCGGTGCCACGTTCGCCGCGCGCGTCCAGAGCGCGGTCGACCGGCTCGCATCGCATCTCGGCGCCAAAAGGCTGCGGCTGACGATTCCCGGCGTGCCCAACCCCGAGCATTTCTCGGCCGGCGACGCGGATGAAGACCAGGAGTGGTTCTGCCGCCTCGTCCAGGCCGCGGATGCGAACGATGCCTGGGTGGCGGACAGGGTGATCGCCTCGACGCGTGGCCGTGGCGGCGAATGCGCCTTGAACCGGACGATGCGCGCCGCCGGGATCAAGGACCTGGTGCTGCTGAGGACGCCGGAGCCCTATCAGGTGATCATCGGGTTCGAACCGGACGGCGCCGCCTCCGCCCAGCGCAGCGATCACATGGCCGGAATCGCCTCGGCGATCGTCGCGATCGCCCACGGTGCGCGCCGCGAGGTGCTCCAGTTGGAGCGCGAACGGCTCGAGCGGACCATCGCCAGGGCGGGGCGGATGGAGACGATCGGCGCGATGGCCAGCGGCGTCGCCCACAACTTCAACAACATCATCGGCGCGATCGGCGGTTTTGCCGAAATGGGTCAGGAACGAACCCGCAAGCATTCGCCCGCCCATCGGCATTTCGAGGAGATCCTGAGCGCCGTCGAGCGCGCTCGCGATCTGGTCGACGAAATACTGACCTTCGCGAAACAGGGCCGCACCAGCAAACGCCCGACCGATCTTCTCGCCGTGCTGCGCGAAACGGTCCAGTTGCTCTCCGCCTCGTCCCGCCGCGATGCCTTTCAGCTCACATCGTCCGGCGACCGCCTTTGCGTCATGGGTGCCGGAAGCGAGCTTCAGCAGGTGTTGCTCAATATCTGCAACAATGCAGGGCATGTGAGCGGAAACGACCCGGTCACCATCGTGACCGGGCGCGGCACGCTGAAGACACCGCGCCGGTTCAGCCACGCCACGCTTGCTCCCGGCAACTATGTGACGGTGTCGATCCGCGACCACGGACCGGGCATTCCCGACGCGGCATGGTCCCGCCTGTTCGAGCCCTTCTTCACGATGAAGCTCGGTGGCACCGGTCTGGGGCTGTCGACCGCATGGGAAATCGTCGAGGACCATGGCGGCACGATCGATGTCGAGAATCTCGCACCCGGCGCCCGCTTCACCATGTGGCTGCCCGAGATCGCCGAGGGCGACGGCTTCGGCATTCCGGGCGACGGCGCCCGGATCCTGTTGCTGGGGCAACCAGGCGAGCGGCAGGCCGAGGAGGAGCTTCTGGCGGAACTGGGCTACGAACCCTGTTCGGTGTCGCTGTGCGCCAGCCCGGTCACGCTGTCGGCCGCGCTGGCCGCATGCGACGCGGCGCTGATCGCCTCGCGCGACCCGGAGGCCGTCCTGAACGTGGCCGATACGCTGTCGAATATCACGGCTTCCCTGCCCCTATTGCTCGCCACGCCCCTGGGCCGGTCGCTGCGGACGGCCATCGTCGCGGCGAGGCTCAATTATCCGTTGCAGCGCAGGGAGCTTGCCGAGCTGTTGCCAGCGGCGCTGGTCGAGTCGGAGCCGGCCGGCGCGATGTGAGCCGGCGACGCGGCGCCCGATCGGACACCGCGTCGCCAGTCGGCATCACGCTTTGGCAAACCCCGGATTGGGCCCGTCAGAGCATTTCGACATCGACGTCGAACCGATAGCCGACGCCCCGCTCGGTCTTGATGAAGCGGGGCGCCTGGGCGTCGTCCTCGAGCTTGCGGCGCAACCGGAGGATCTGGACGTCGATGCTGCGATCGAACACGTCCTCGTGCACCCGCGTGGCCTGAAGCAGATGCTCGCGGGACAGGGTGCGGCGGGGCGCCTGCACGAATGCGCTCAGCAAGGCGAACTCGCCCTTGGTCAGCGCGACGGTGTCGCCGGGGGGAGACACCAGCTCCCGGTTGCGCTGATCGAACCGCCAGCCGGCAAAGGTGAAGACGGCCTCGCGCTGCCGCGCGGGACTCAGCCGGTCCATCGACCGACGGCGAAGCGCGGCGCGAACCCGCGCGAGCAGCTCGCGCAGGCCGAACGGCTTGGTAAGATAATCATCCGCGCCCAGTTCCAGGCCGACGACCCGGTCGATCTCTTCGCGCCGGTTGCCGGTGATCAGGATGACCGGCGTGACGCTCTTGGTCCGCAATTCGCGCAGGACGTCGAGCCCGTCATCCTCGCCGAGATGGAGATCGAGAATGACGAGATCGGGCTCGCGCGCGACGAGCGAGTGGATCAGGCCCTGGCGGCCCGAAACGGCATTCGCGCGAAGATTATGCTCGGTGAGATAACCGACGATCATCCGTTGCATCGCCGGATCGTCATCGACGACCAGGACGCGGGCAGACTTGACCTGTGAACTAAGTTCAGCCGTATCGATAAATGCCACTGGAGCCTCACAATAAACTCGCCTCGAAAAAGCAGGCCCGGCTTCCTAAGATTGGCGTCACCGATCCAGAATAGGACAGATCACAGTCGTAACGATTATCGGCTGATTTCTGACGATCGGTAACCAAAAGCGGTTGCCCGTCATGATGACGGGCAGCACTGCGTCGATCAGCCTCGGCAAAGGATCGGAAAGTCGAAGGGAGATGCGGCCCCTGCGAGAGCGACAGCGCGTCAACTGGGTCGCGCTCGATACCGGGGCATACCAGACCTACCGATGCAGCCCGACCGGGCGGGTCGGTAGCCTGACGGTGTCCGATGTAACGGCCCCGCGATTGCGCGGCGCCGGAACTGGGGGGAAGGTCCAGCGATGCTGATCTCACCTCTCCTCTTCCCGCACGGCGACATGTCTGCTGCGCCGTTTCGCAGGAACATCGTCGGCAAGAACCGGATACTCGAGCTGATGCCCCGGCCTTCTCCGGTGATCGTCCTCGTCCTGAACGGCCTGGCGCGCATCGACGCTCCGACGCTGGGCCGGATCGTTCCCGCCGGTCATGCGATCGTCGCGAAGGCCGCCGACCTCGTGCGGATTACCGCGCTTAGCCCGTGCAACCTGGTCCTGACCGACGCGGGCGACATCGTCGCGGCCGCCGACGACCTGCTGCCGGTCAGCCAGGCGCTCGCGGCGATCCTCGACTGCGACTATCCGACATTCGAAACGCGTCACGGCCATCCCCTGCTCATCGAGGATCTCCGGCGCAGCACGCCGGTCCGCTGCGGCGTGCGGATGCCGTCCGATCCACGTGCCGTCCGGGTTGCCCAGGCGATCCTCGATGATCCTGCCGACCCACGCTCGTTGAACAGCTTTGCCGATCAGGCGGGTACCAGCCGACGGACGCTGCTGCGGCTGTTCGTGGCGGAAACCGGCATGAGTTTCCGGCAGTTCCGGCGACATGCCCGGATCTGCTGCGCGCTCACCCGGCTTGCCGCCGGAGAAGCGATCCAGGACGTCGCCCTGGCCGTGGGATATGAAAGCACGGCCGCGTTCATCGCCGCGTTCAAGGCGCTCACCGGGAAAACACCCGGGTCGATGCGGAGGAAGACCCGATCGACGGCCGCGGGCGAATCACGGCCGCACCCGTGATTCCGATACTCGCCAAATAGCGGCGCGGGGCCGCCGTCACGCCGCGGCCGGCGCTAGTAGAGCGGTTCCACACGGGCCGCGAGGACATAGCCGAACCCGCGTTCGGTCCGGATGAAGCTGTCCCCCGCCCCGCTGCGCCCGAGCTTGCGCCTTAATCTGAGCACCTGCACGTCGATGCTGCGGTCGTGGATATCCTCATGCATCCTCGTCGCCCGCATCAGATGCAGCCGGGAAAGCGGCCGTCCCGGCGATTCGAGCAGTGCATTCAGCAGCGTGTAATCACTCTTCGTAAGCTCGACGACCTTGCCGGAGGGCGATGTGAGCCGCCTGCTCGCGTGACTCAATTCCCATCCCTCGAAGCGATAGCCTCCCTGCAGCGGCGCCGGATCGAGCCGGCCAAGCTGCTGGCGCCGCAGCGTCGCTCGGGCCCGCGCGAGCAGTTCGTCGAGATCGAGCGGACCGCACAGGAAATCGTCGGCCCCCAGTTCGAGCCCGATGATCCGCTCCATATCGGCCGGGGGACCGTCGCGATACAGGATCACCGGTACATGGGATCGTCCACGGATCTGGCGCAGGACGTCGAGCCCGCTGAACGTTCCGCACCGCGCGTTGACGAGCACCAGGCTGAACGGCTGATGCTGGATCTGGCGCAGCGCATCCATCGCGCCGCAGCCAATGACGGTGCACTGACGATCCTGAAGGTAGGACAGGATTGATCGACGGGCGTCCGGCACCTCCTCGACCAGCAGGACCCGGCCGATCCTGGCCGATGGAACGAAGGCGGGCGAGTGTGGGACAGCGTGATCGAACTGGGTGGCGTAATGATACATTGCGCAGCCTTCCATCTTTCGCCGCATGGCCGGCGGACCCGGGTCGCCGCCGCATTGCAGTCGAGCGAGATGGTGACGTGGTATCAATTCTATCAAATATAGCAATGATCATAAATTTATGCTCTGTGATCGATCTGATAATCCGACATGGATCGCCAAAAGGCAGGACAGCATGACGAAGGACATTCTGACGACGGCGGACGCGGCAAGGCTGCTGGGTGTGTCCATTCGCACCGCGCAGCTGCTGATCGAGGGCGGCTCGGTGCCGTCCTGGAAGACGCCGGGCGGACACCGTCGGGTTTATCACGCCGATATCGATGCGCTGATCGAGGGGCGCGGTGCCGAAGCCCGGCGATTGTCGGCCGACCTCGTGATCGTCGCGCCGGCCGAAAGGCTCGAACGTTATCGGCGGCTGTTCGCCGAACTCGAAGAATGCCGGGTACAGTTTTTCGACGCGCTTCATCCCGCATTGTTCACGATCGCGACGCTTCGCCCTCATGGAGTGATCGTCGACGTGACCGGCGGCGATCCGCACTGGGCCGAGTTTCTTCGACGGCTCGAAGACAATCCGTCGCTCGGACACAGCCGGCTCTATGCCGTCGGCATGGCCGAGCCTTTGACCGGGGCGGGCGCCACGCGGATCGTGGCCGTTGATGCTCCGGAGGCGCTCCCGGCTGCCGTCCGCCGGTCGCTGATCCCGGAGTCGACGCCTTCACCGGCGGCCGGGGAGAGCCCGTTCCCCGTTGCGATCAACGAGGCGCAGCGGCTGGTGGCGCTCGAGCGGACCGGGCTGCTCGACACCGTGCCCGAAGAGGCGTTCGACCGGGTGACGTGGCTGGCGGCGCAGACGCTGAACGCGCCGATCGCGCTCATCACGCTGCTGACCCCGACACGCCAGTGGTTCAAGTCCCGCATCGGCCTGGCGCTGGCGGAGACGCCGCGAAGCTGGGCCTTCTGCAATCACACCATTCTTCAGAAACGGGTCTTCATGGTCGAGGACCTGGCCGGGGATATGCGCTTTGCCGACAATCCGGCCGTGGCCGGCCAGCCGGGGTTTCGATTCTACGCCGGCGCCCCGATCCTCGACGGCGATGGCTTCCCGGTCGGATCGCTGTGCGTGATCGATTATCAGGCCCGCACGATGAGCGCGCGGGACGAACAGCTGCTCGCGTCGCTCGCCGCGCTGGCTTCCGCCGAGGTTCGTCTGCGTCGGAGCGAGCGCGAACTGCGCGCGGCGTCGCGCAAGCCCTGATCACCGGGTTGGAAGGGCGCGCCGGCGCGGTGGGTCGGGTCTTCTGCCGGCGCGCCCGCCGCGGCCTCGCGACCGCGGCAGACCCATCCGACGCACCTCCCGCGGAAGATGGGCCTTCCTGACATTCAGGTAGCGCGGATCCAACACCCCTTGATGTCAGGTCCGCCGATTGGGGTTACGACCGTCACGCAATCGCTTCGGGCGGCGTTGGCAGTCCCGGGCTCAGCGTGACTTGGCGCTCACCTCGCGGGCTGCGCCGTCGATCACGTCCGCGATGGCCCTGGGCTGGGTCATGAACAGCGCGTGGCTGGCAGGCACCTCGGTAACCTTCGCACCGATCCGCTTGGCCATGGCCTGGAGCATGCGCGCATCGAACGCCTTGTCGGCGGTCGCGATCACCGCCCAGCTCGGCCGCGTCCGCCATGCGGCATTCTGAAGCCTGGTCTCGAACGCCGACATGTTGATCGGCACCTGCGAGTCGCGCATGAACGCCGCGTCCGCATCGCCGACATCGGCCGCGAAGCCCGCCTTGAACTTCTCGCGATCGATGAAACCGAAGCCGTCCTTGTGGGTGTGGAGAACGAATTCGGGGGGCGTGGTGAACCCCTTATACTGCTGGGCCGTGGTCTCGCCGGCATCGGGCGACAGCGCCGAGACATAGACAAGCCCGACCACCTTCGGATCGACGCCCGCTTCGGTAATGACCGTGCCGCCCCAGCTATGCCCGACCAAGATGACCGGTCCGTTCTGACGATCCAGCGCGCGCTTCGTCGCGGCGACATCATCCGCCAGCGAGGTGAGCGGGTTCTGGACGATCGTCACCCGGTATCCGCGCCGCGTCAGTTCGTCATATACGCCGCGCCAGCCCGAGCCGTCGGCGAAGGCGCCGTGTACCAGCACGACATTGTTGACGCTGCGCGCCGGCGCTTCCTGACGGGCGATCTGGGCATGGGCGGTGCCGGCGGTGATCCCGACAATCAGCGCAGCGGCGGCAAGCAGGGGGCGGACGATGATCCTCATGAGACACTCCTTGGGCATGGGACGGTCGGAGCGATCGGCGAAGCCGCGGCGCGCCGGGGGTCCCGGACGCGGGCGATGTAATTGCAGGATAAGCAGGCTTGTCGACGCGGCCTTGCCTTCATTTGTAACCGATCGGGACTCGACACCGCATCACGCGCCAGGCGGGGCATCGCCGCGCAGATCGCGACCGGCGAGCGCGATGCTTGCCCCAAGCCCGACGAGCGCCACGGTCGAGAGGATCAGCGCCGGCGCGGCGCGCCATCCGGTAGCGTCGATCAAGGCATTGGCGCACAGCGGACCGAGGCCGCTCAGCAGGGTGAAGCTGATGTTGAGCGAGAGCGCCACGCCGCTGAACCGAAGCTGCGGCGGAAACAGGCCGGCGATCAGATAGGCGAAGCTGCCATTGGCGCCGGCGGCGGCGATCGCGAACAACGGCAGGACCAGCATCAGGTTGGCATCCCCGCGCGCGAGCAGGACATAGGTGACCGGCGCGCCGAACAGCAGCGCGACCGACGATCCCATCAGCAGATGACGTGCGGGAATCCGGTCCGCCCACCAGGACGCCGTCAGCAGCGAGAACGACATCAGCAGCAGGGCCAGGTTCATCGCGCCGGCGACGGCCTGCCGATCATAGGCGATGACCTGGCCGAGATAGGCGGGCATGTGCGCGAAGAGCAGGCCGTTGAACCCGGCAGTGGGCGCGACCACGGCGCAGCCCAGCAGGATCGCGCGCCACCGGGTACGCAGGACGTCGCGGACCGGCTGGCGCACCGCCGCATGGCGAAAGCGCAGGAAGGTCGAGGTCTCCTCCAGCGAGCGACGGAAGATCATGCTGACCAGCCCGAGCATGCCTCCAATTGCGAACGCGATCCGCCAGCCATGGTCGAGCATGGCCGCCGGGCTCAGCCAGGCGGTCAGACAGAGATTGACGAAGGCGGCCAGAAGAACGCCCGCATTGACCAGGGCGAAGACCATGCCGCACGCGAGCCCGGGACGGCGCCCCGCGCTCTCGACCACGAACGTGATCGCACCGGGCAGCTCGCCCCCGATGCACAGGCCCTGGCCGAGGCGCAGCAGGACCAGCATCAGCGTGGCG
This sequence comes from Sphingomonas rustica, assembly GCF_039652585.1. NCBI lineage: Bacteria > Pseudomonadati > Pseudomonadota > Alphaproteobacteria > Sphingomonadales > Sphingomonadaceae > Sphingomonas > Sphingomonas rustica. Next base: position 353,695 of record NZ_JBDIZK010000004.1, read on the forward strand.
GCGATCCCCCAGGATGCGTAGGTCGGCAGCAGGCCGATCCCGAAGGTGCAGGCCGACATCAGCGCCAGGGTGACCACGAACACCCGCTTGCGACCATATCGGTCGCCGAAATGGCTCGAGATCATCCCGCCAATGGGTCGCGCCAGATAGCCGATGGCAAAGACCGCGAGCGCCAGGGTCAGCGCCAGCCGATCCCCGGCCGGGAAGAAGGCAGCCGCCATCGACTGGGCGAAGATGCCGAAGATGATGAAATCGAAATATTCGAGCGCTCCGCCGAGCGCGGCAAGCGTGATCATCCGCCACCGCCCGCCCGCCATGTCCGACCAAGCAGCCTGTTGGTCGGTCGCAGCCCCCTTGGCCATGCGTCGCATTCCTATCCTATCGCTTCAGCAACTCGAGCATCGCGTTGGCCGCGATCGCGCCTTCTAACGTATCCGACGCGATCGCCTGGCCCGAAGCCAGCACGACCAGCATCGCTGGCAAGGTTGCAGCCAAACACAAGCGGGGCATGAGACATGGTCCGGAACAGTTCAAAGGTCGCCCCGATCACGGGATCGAGGCCTGTAGCTGATGCAATCGGGCGTCTGACGTAAGATGAAATCGCACGAAGATTTCACCGGTAACCACAGCCATCAATCGGTTGCTCGGACGGGTCCGCAAGCGCGGTTTCAACGGAAACCTCGCTCTTGTTTCTTCCAGGCACATCTTCGGGAATAGCCGCGTCACGACGGGACTACTGGACAACCAGCGGTTCGACGTCGCGACGACGTGAAAGGCCCATAGTGCGCTACCTGACAATCGAGCGCGTCGACTCGCCGCGTGATCGCAAGAGCTTCGTACGCTTTCCCTATCGCCTGTACCGGGACGATCCCTATTGGGTCCCGCCGCTGACCGGCGAGGCACTGGAGGCGATCACCCCGGAAAAAAATGGCTGGTTCAGCCACGCGAGCGCGCAGCTCTTCGTCGCCCGCGAGCGTGGCCGGGTTGTCGGGCGGATTTCCGCGCACATCGATACGCTGGCGCTCACCATGCCGCCCGAACAGGGATTCGGGCCGGGAGTCGGGCAATGGGGGCTGATGGAGGCGGAGCGCGAGGACATCTTCCTCGCGCTGCTGGCCCGTGCGGAAGACTGGCTGCGCGAACAGGGCATGACCCGAGCGTTGGGTCCGGTCAGCATGTCGATCTGGGAAGAGCCGGGCCTGCTGGTCCAGGGGTTCGATCAGTCGCCGACCATCCTGATGGGCCATGCCCGACCCGAATACCGCCCCTGGATCGAACGGGCGGGCTATGCCGAGGTCAAGCGCCTGCTGACGTTCGAGCTCGATGTCACCCGGGAGTTCCCGAAGATCGTCCAGCGCATCATCAAGGCCGGCAATGCCGATCCCCGCATTCGGGTCCGCGACACCGACAAGTCGCGGTTCGACGAGGAGGCGGCAATCATCCTCGCCATTCTCAACGATGCCTGGTCGAGCAATTGGGGCTTCGTCCCGCTGACCGAGCCCGAGATCCGCGATGTCGGCAAGAAGCTGAAGCCGCTCGTATTCAACGACCTGATCCAGATCGCCGAACTCGACGGCGAGCCGGTCGCCTTCATGATCACGCTCCCCGATCTCAACGAAGCGCTGAAGCGGCTGAACGGGTCGCTCCTTCCCTTCGGCTGGCTGAAGCTGGCCTGGTGGCTGCGAAAACCGAAGGTGCGGACGATGCGCGTGCCGCTGATGGGCGTGGCCAGCAGGCTCCAGAACTCCCGGCTGGCTGCGCAGCTTGCCTTCATGATGATCGAGAATACCCGCCGCGCCGCGGTCGCTAACTACGGGGCAACCCGCGCCGAGATCGGATGGGTCCTTGAAGATAATCAGGGAATGCGATCGGTCGCGGAGACCGTGCGCGGCGTGCTCAACAAGGCCTATGTGATCTATGGCAAGTCGCTGTGAGTTCGGCAGGCAGCCGATCGTGAGGCTGCCCGCCGACACACAGGTGATCGTCGCCTCTTTGAAACGAAAGCTCGGGCGGCGGCCCCGCCCGGACCGTCACTCATATTCCCAGCGGCTCCAACGGGTGACGTTATGGTGGCTGCAATTGACCAGCTTCACCGTACAGGTGCGCACGCCCCAATCGGCCTGGCAGGAGCGGATGGCGTTCGCTTCAGCCTCGTCCTGGGTGCTGCCGGTGTTGACCGAATCCTTGCCTCTCGCTTCGGCCCCGCCCTCGACGACCCGGGTCACCGCCGCACACTGATTGGTATAGGACAGCATCAGCTTGCACGTGGCGCCGCCATTTTCCCGGCAATGTTCCAGCACGCCCTTCTGGGCTGCCGATTTCGAGGGATATTGGTAGCTGCCATACCAGGCCGCCTTCGCCTCGTCATAGGCAAGTGCGCCGAACGACCGGTCGACATGGATGTACCGTTTCAGCACCGGGGTGGGCGGGGCGCAATTCGGGCTCCCTTGCGCCACGCCGTTGCAGATGAAGACGGTCTGGCGTTGCGCCGATGCACTGTCGAGGTGCAGCACCGACAGGCCAAGGACCAGCGCGGCCGCAACGGACAGCGACGATATCGTGTGTTTCTTCACCGCAACATGCTCCGCTATTGTCTGACCGGCCGATTACTGACCGAGGATACGGCCCAGGCTGAGCTTTCTCTTCTTCTTGGGCGCCTCTTCGGGTGCGGCATTGCTTTCGACCTGCGCGGAGGGTCCGCAGCGCGCCTTGCGATCCATGGCCTCGCCGACAGCGCCCGCTGCGGCACCGCCAACCAGGACGCCCGTCGCACCGCCACCGACCTTGCTCCCAGCCAGGGCGCCCAGCCCGAGTCCTGCGACCGACCGCGGCCCGCCCTGGGTGCGTGCGGTGCAGTCGGTGATATCCCTCGACTTGGACACATGAACCCTCGGCCCAGCAGCCGAAGCGGTCTCGCGACCCGCCGTGCTCTGCGCGGACTGAGGCCGGGCCGCCTGCGGCTTGGTCGAGCGTGGCTTTGCGGCTTGCGGTTTCGCCGACTGCGGCTTGGCGGCCTGCTGCCTTGCCGCCTGCGGCATTTCGGCGTGACCGGCGGCGGGGATGGCCAGCGCGGCGATGGAGAGAAGAAGGACGCGATCAAGTTTCATAGGATCAACTCTCTCTCAGGAACGATTAACGTAAATTAGATGCGTTATCGGCCGCATCGTTGCAAGCATTAATTTAACGCTGTGTAATTTCAGTCCGATATGCGCCACCCCAGGCATCAGGCTTGGGGTCCGAGCGTTTACTGATGCGTATCGCGAAGGCACCGATAGTTGAGCCAGCGCGGTTCGATGGCGACTCTCGCGGCCCCTCGGAGGGACGGCATCACCAGGCCTTGCCGTCGTATCGCGGATCGCGCCGATCCGCGTGGTCGCTAGACGCCGGCCAAGCCTTTCCGGGCGCCCCTGTGGGCGGCCCGGTGATGCCGTGTGTGGCGGGATCTGGCGTGCGTTGGGCACAAAAAAACCGCCTGCGGTGGATACCGAGGCGGTTATGATGTGTGTCGCGTTGGTTGCGGGAGCAGGATTTGAACCTGCGACCTTCAGGTTATGAGCCTGACGAGCTACCGGGCTGCTCCATCCCGCGACAACGGGGGTTTGCCGTTCCCTTTTGGGGAGGGCGAC
>NZ_JBDIZK010000005.1:0-331625 GCF_039652585.1 Sphingomonas rustica
ATCGCTCCAGATCGATCCGCCAGGTCTCGTTCACCGCCATCGCAAAGGATCCGTCAGCCTACACTGACACATCCGAATCAATGACGATTCCTGTCGGTTCCTTCAACCTGCCAAAGTAGTGCTTAGTCGGGGCACCGCACCAAGCCCTCCCCCCTCCCCTCCGCCCCACTCGCCATGCTAGCCCGGCCATGATGGACCCCCGCAAGCACGCCTTTCCGCCCGTCGTCGATCCGCGTGTCCGCCTGCTGGTGCTGGGCAGCCTGCCGGGTGAGCGCTCGCTCGCGGAAGGGCGCTATTATGCCCATCCCCAGAACCAGTTCTGGCAATTGATGTCCGCAGCCATCGGACGCGACCTGACCGCGCTCGACTACCAGGCTCGCCTCGATGCCCTGCTGAACGCCCATGTCGGCCTGTGGGATGTCGTCGCCAGCGCGCAGCGCAAGGGAAGCACCGATGCCGCGATCCGCGAGCCGGAGGTTCGCGACATCGCCGCGCTCGCCGCGTCGCTGCCGGACCTTCGCGCGATCGCGTTCAACGGCGGGACCGCATGGCGCCACGGCACCGCCCAATTAAGGCAAAAATGTGATTCGATTGCCCTAATTGCACTGCCCTCAAGCAGTCCGCTCCACACGGTCGGCTTGGCCGCCAAGCTTCCCGAATGGCAACGCCTTTCAGACTATCTCATTTAAATTAGAAGATAATATTCATCGTATCGGCGTCATTCAAATCCGCTTGCCTCACTGGCCACAATCATGCCACATTTAAGGCAAGATCAAGGCAGGGAGGTATGCGATGCGGTTCAGCTATCTGGTAACCACGGCGATCGGCGCGGCACTGCTTTCGGGATGCGGCAGCAACGGCGGGCCGGGTGGCGCCCCCTATCAGGCCGATTATCAGGGCGGCGCCAGCCCCGAGATCGTCGACGTCTCCACCCTGCCACCCGAGATGCGCGAGCGGTACAAGGCGAACGACATCTCGCCGGTGCACAGCACCGCGACGGCACCGGTCTCGACCTTCGCGGTCGATGTCGACACGGCCGCCTATTCCAACGTCCGCCGCTTCCTCACCAGCGGCCAGCCGGTGCCGAAGGACGCGGTCCGCACCGAGGAACTGGTCAATTATTTCCACTACGACTACCCCCTGCCCGCCGACCGCGGCGAACCGTTCAGCGTGACGACCGATGTCGCGCGCACGCCGTGGAACCCGGATACGCGGCTGCTGCGCATCGGCCTGCGCGGATACGACCTGAGCTATCGTCAGCGGCCGCCCGCCAATCTGGTGTTCCTGGTCGATGTCTCGGGATCGATGGGGGATCCCGACAAGCTACCGCTGGTCAAGCAGTCGCTGACGATGCTGGCCGACAATTTGCGCCCGCAGGATTGCGTGTCGATCGTCGTCTATGCCGGTGCCGCCGGGCTGGTCCTCGACGCCAGCAGCGATCCAGACGAAATCCGCGATGCGCTCGACCGGCTGAGCGCCGGCGGATCGACCGCCGGCGGCGAAGGGATAGAACTCGCCTACCGGACGGCGCGCGCCAACATGCGGCGCGACGGCATCAACCGCGTGATCCTGGCGACCGACGGCGATTTCAACGTCGGGATGACCGACCAGTCGCAGCTCGAACAGCTGATCGAGCGCAACCGCGACGATGGCATCACCCTCACCACGCTCGGCTTTGGCCAGGGCAATCTGAACGACGCGATGATGGAGGGCATCGCCGACAAGGGGAACGGCAACTACGCCTATATCGACAGCACGATGGAAGCGCGAAAGGTGCTCGACGAGGAACTCAGCTCGACCCTGTTCACCATTGCCAAGGACGTGAAGGTCCAGGTCGAGTTCAACCCCGCCGAGATCGGCGAATATCGCCTGATCGGCTACGAGAATCGCGCACTTCGCGAGCAGGATTTTGCCAACGATAACGTCGATGCCGGCGATATCGGCGCGGGTCACCAAGTCACCGCGATCTACGAGGTGGTGCCTCGCGGCAGCAAGGGCTGGACGGGCGAGCGCCGTTATGCCGCCAACCGCTCGGCCAACCCGTCGCCCGCCACCGCTGCGGGCTGGACCGGCGGCGAACGGGGCGAGTTCGCCTTCGTGAAGCTGCGTTACAAGCTCCCCGAGGGCAGCAGTTCGCGCCTGATCCAGCGCCCCGTCGCGGCATCGCTCCTGACCCAGGCATCGGCACCGCAGGGCGACATGGCCTTCGCCGCGTCGGTCGCCGGCTTCGCCCAGTTGCTGCGCGGCGATCCGCTGCTCGGGCGCTGGAGCTGGCAGGATGCCCGCGCGCTCGCCGGCAACCAGAGCGGCATGTGGCGCCGCGAATATCTCGGGCTGATCGATCGTGCCGAGGCCGCTTCCCCGCGCAGCGATAGGGCGCTGCGGGGCGCGGAGTGAGCCTGCCCGATCTCGCCCGATCGCCGGCAGCGCTCCGGACGCTGCCGGCCCGTCGCGGCCCGGCTCTCCGCCGGGTCGGGCCGCGACGCCCCCTCCCGCGATTGGCGCGGTGGCGATGTTCCACTATTGTTCCGCCGCAGATGCCCCAGCCGAGTCGCCTAGACCCCATCCCCTCGCCCGAGGCCGTGCTGGCCTTTCCGCCGCGGCCGCTGCGCTGGCTGTTCCTCGACCTGAATTCCTATTTCGCCAGCGTCGAGCAGCAATTGAACCCGGCCTGGCGCGGGCGTCCGCTGATCGTCGCGCCGGTCGACAGCGATACGACCGTCGCCATCGCCGCCTCGGTCGAGGCGAAACGCTATGGCATCACCACGCTGACCCCGGTGTGGGAAGCGAAGCGCAAGTGCCGCGACCTCGTGATCGCGCCGGCACAGCACCGGAAATATGTCGAGTTTCACCACCGCATCGTCGAAGAGATCTGGAAGCATGTGCCCGTCACGATGGTCTGCTCGATCGACGAGGTCGCCTGCCGGCTGCTCGACAACGAGAATTCGCCCGAGGATGCGCTGGCGCTCGCGCGTCGGATCAAGGCGGCGATCCGCACCAATGTCGGCGAATGCCTGACCTCGTCGGTCGGCATCGCGCCGAACCGACTGCTCGCGAAACTGGCCAGCGACATGCAGAAGCCCGACGGGCTGGTGATGCTCCAGGGGCATGAACTGCCCGACCGGCTGTACGACCTGAAGCTGCGCGACATCGCCGGCATCGGCGCCCGGATGGAGCGGCGGCTGGCGCAGGACGGCATTCTCGACATCCGCCAATATTGCGAGCGACGCCCCCGCGACGCAGGCGCCGCCTGGGGCAGCCTGAACGGCGACCGGTTGTGGTTCCTGCTCCACGGCGTCGACCTGCCCGACAAGCCGACGCAGAGCCGCACGATCGGCCACAGCCACGTCCTGTCGCCCTCGAAGCGCGGGATGGAGCCGACCCGGCTGACCGCGCGCCGGCTGACGCTGAAGGCGGCCAGCCGGCTGCGTCGCAAGGGCTATCGCACGCGCCTGCTCGTGCTCCACGGCAAGTTCGAAGACGACAAGTCCAACTGGCGCGCCTCGATCAAATTGCCGCGCACCCAGGACAGTTTCGTGATTCTTCACGCACTTGATCACCTGTTCCCGCGGCTCGCGGATGCGGGAAAAAAGCGCCCTGGCGGCTTCCGCCTTCGGATGATCGGCGTCACCCTGTGCGAGATCGAAGCGGCTGACGGAGACCAGCAATCGCTGTTCGCTGCGCTTGCTCCAGATGACCCGCTGGCCCGCGAAACGCGCACGCTTGCGCTGAGCCGTGCCATGGATCGGATCAATGAAAGGTTCGGACGCACGGCAGTCTCAGTCGGACCGTTAAACGGGGGTCGACTCGGCGCGGTGGGAAGCAAGATCGCCTTTGGGCGGATTCCCGAGATCGAGGAATTTCACGAGTAAACGTAATTTCATTGCGTCGCACAAATTTTGTGTGACTTTATATCACGAAAGCCTTGACGGGCTGGAAACCATCGGCAAACAGAGCATCCGCTATGAAAACCCTCCCCATCCTCGCAACAGCCTTGGTCGCAATCCTTTCGCTGTCCGCCTGCAAGCCCGAACCCGAAGTCATCGGCGGCCGCCCGGCCGACCCCAATGCCGAGAAGGTGAAGAACGCACCGAAGAAAGAACTGCCGCCGGCGATCGCAGCCAGCGTCAGCTTCCGCTGCCAGCCGGGCAACACGCTTGCCTTCGTCGACTTCATGAAAGGCGACACGATGGCCGTCCTGAAGACCGAAAAGGGCGCGATGGGCGGCACCACGCTGCGCGCGCCGGAAGCCGGCCAGCCCTTCGTGGCCGAGGGTGGCTACAAGATCACTGGCGATGCCAAGGCTGCAACGATCGAAGCGCCGGGCGTCGGTACCAAGACCTGCAAGGCCTGAAGCCCTTCGGTCTTCGCAACGTAACATTCTCTCGCAAGAAAAGGGCCGGCGGGCTTTCCGCCGGCCCTTTTTCATGCCCTGTTGCGAACGGGCAAATTTGCGGAGAGCGTGCGGGTGGCGACGGTTGCGGTCTACAGCCTGAAGGGCGGCGTCGGAAAGACGACGCTGGCGGTCAATCTTGCCTGGTGCTCCGCCGCCCAATCGTCCCGGCGCACCCTGTTATGGGATCTCGATCCCCAGGCCGCCTCGACCTTCCTGCTTGGCCAGGGCGCGGCGGCGCGCGACCGCGCCCAGGCGGTCTTTACCAAGGATGTCGAGGCGTCCCGGCTGATCCGGCAAAGCGGGATCGATCGACTCGACCTGCTCGGCGCGGATTCGTCGCTGCGCGAACTCGATCTGGTCTTCCACCAGCTCGACAAGAAGAAGCGGCTGGCGAAATTGCTCGACCAGCTGGGGAGCGCCTATGACCGCGTTCTTCTCGATTGCCCGCCCGGACTGACCGACACCAGCGAGCAGGTGATGCGCGCCGCCGACCTGATCGTGGTGCCTGTCGTCCCCTCCCCGCTGTCGATGCGCGCCTTCGACGAGGTCGCGGCCCACCTCGTGGCGAAGGGCAACAAGGTGCCGTTGATGCCGGTCCATTCGATGGTCGACGGCCGTCGGCGGCTCCATGCCGAGGCAATCCGGGCGCATCCCGACTGGCCGGTCATTCCGATGGCCAGCATCGTCGAGGCGATGGCGACCCACCGCGCGCCGCTGGGCGACTATGCGCCGCGGGCTCCCGCCGCCCAGGCCTTTGCGGCCCTCTGGCAAGCGATCGAGCGGCGTCTTACAAGGAAGCGGTGAGCCACCGCCAGAACACGCCCCAGGTCCTAGATCCCGATCTCATCCTGCGCGCCTATGCCATGGGCGTCTTCCCCATGGCAGACGATCGCGACGCGGCCAGCGTCTACTGGGTCGAACCCAAGCTGCGCGGCATCCTTCCGCTCGACGGCTTCCACCTGTCGAAATCGCTGCGCAAGACCCTCCTGTCGGACCGGTTCCGGGTCACCTCGGATACCTGCTTCGAAGCGATCATCCGGCTGTGCGCCGAAAGCGCCGACGACCGCCCCGATACCTGGATCAGCGGGCCGATCGAGACGGTGTTCATCGAGCTGCATCGCCGCGGCTTCGCCCATTCGATCGAGGTCTGGGAAGCGGATCGGCTGGTCGGCGGGCTTTACGGCCTCGCGCTCGGCCGCGCCTTTTTCGGAGAGTCGATGGTCAGCCGCGCACGCGACGCGTCGAAGGTCGCGCTGGCCTGGCTGGTCGCGCGGCTGCGCGTCGGCGGCTTCACGCTGCTCGACTGCCAGTTCATCACCGATCATCTCGCATCGCTGGGCGCGGTCGAGATTCCGCGCGACGATTATGTCGGGTTGCTGGGCGCCGCGCTTGGCGAGGCTGCGGGCGTCGCCGCGGGAGCGGGCTCGGCCGAAGGCGATTTCTCCGCGCTCGACGCCTTCTTCGCGCTCGAAGATCCCTTGGCGCCTTCCCCGGCGGAGACGGTGTTCGGGCCCGAATCGCGGAAGGTCATCGTGCAGCTCTTGGCCCAGACGTCGTAGATCGGGTGCTGCACGACGTTGAGCGCCGGCCTGGCGGCATAGAGCCAGCCGGAGAAGACGCGGCGCCAGGTGCGATCCGGCTGCTGGACGTCGAGCTGGACGAACGCGCCCTGATCCTGGAAATTCTCCCAGGGGGCGGTCTTCTCGCAGGCGCGCAGGCGGACGATGGTATCGCCGACGCGCACTGCCTGGCCCGGCTTCAGCTTCAGCTCGCGCTCCTGGCCGTTGCGCTTGTTCAGCAGGCCGATCGTCGCGATCCGGTCCTTCATCGGCGTCGCCGCGGCCGCCTCGGTGCCGTCGGGCGCCACCTCCGTCACGTCGGCCGATGGCGCGACGTTGGTCATGTCACCGCCGTCAGTCGTGACGATATCGTCGATGCTCTGGTTGTTGCCGACGCTTGCGGCGTCGTCCCCGCCACAGGCGCCCAGACCGAGCAGCAGCGCCGCCGCGGTCGCCGTGCGGAGGCGCGAGATCATGCGCCGGGGGTCCAGGCCTCATAGTCGCCGGTCGCGGCGACGCGGCGGCCCCCCTCCTCGAGCGCGCCCTTGGGACGCCATGCCTCGATCGTGCCGGTGCGGTTGGGCTCGGGCGGCTTTTCCCACACGCGCGGCGCGGGAAGCGACTGGTCGGGCGCCCCGTCGATCTGGTGGTGCAGCCAGCTGAACCATTCGGGCGGGACCCGGCTGGCGTCGTTTAGGCCGGAATAGATGACCCAGCGGCGCGGATTGCCGGCGGTATCGCTTCCGCCCTGCCAATAGACATTGCCCTGCGCGTCCTCGCCGACGCGGGTCTTGCCGCGCAGACCCATCCAGGTGCCGAAGGTGGCGCCTTCCCACCAGGTGAAAATATTCTTGAGGATACCCATGCGGCTGCCCTTAGCGCGACGCCCCGTGCCGAGGCAATTCGATTCCTGCCGCTTGGCGGATCACTTCGTCCTGCCGCGCTTGCGGCCGGGCCAGTCGACCCGGTCGCCCTCGGCGATACCGAGTTCCGCGGCCCGTCCGCCGTTCAGCTCGAGCACCGCGGAAACCGCTTCGCCCGACACGATCCGGGTATCGTCCAGCGGCTTCGCATTCGCCGCGATTCGGGCGATCACGCCGTCGGGGCGGATGAACAGGATGTCGAGCGGGGTGGGCGTATTGTGCATCCAGAAGCCGGCTTCGCGCGGCGGACTTCCGTCGCCCGGATAGGGTGCGAACAACATGCCGCCGTCGCGGGGCAGGTCGGTGCGGTACATCAGCCCGCGCGACTGGGCCTCGGGGGTCCTGGCATGCTCGACCTGGAACCGGTGGGGGGTGCCGGATGCCGTGGTCACGACGACCTCGATCGTCGCGGTGGCCGGCCGAGCGGCCTGGGCATCGGCGGGAGTCAGGGCCGACGCCGTCGGCCCGAACAGGATCGTGGCGGCGATCGCCGCTCTCAACGCATACTCGAACACCATGGCAGTTCAGCCTGTCCTTTCGACAGCAACCGCCAGCGGCCCCTTTTCTCCGTCGACGATCCGCGCACTCAGCGGCTGGCCGGGCTCGATCTCGTCGATCTCGGCACGCCGCAGCGTCTCCATATGCACGAAGATATCGCTGCTGTCGCCATCGCGCACCAGGAAACCATAGCCCTTGATGCGGTTGAACCACTTGACCGTCACCGGTTCCCAGTCGCCCGCGGAGTCGATCAGCTTCAACCGATCCGCCCGGTCGGGCGCTCTCGGGCGAACCAGTTCGACGGCACCGCTCATGTCGATCGAGCTGATCGCCGTCGCCTGGAAGCCACGGTGACGCTTCACCGCGAAGCATTCGACGCGAGCCCCCTCGGGAAGGCTGCGCCGGCCATGATCCTGCAGGACGCTGAAATGCACCAGGATATCGCCGATCTCGGGTTGGTCCGCGACCACGAAGCCGAAGCCCCTGGTCACGTCGAACCATTTGACGACGCCCGAACAGGGCAGCCCCTCCGGACTGCCGCCGACGTCCATCCTATCGGTCACGTGCAACTCGTCCGCCACCGGCCCGGGCTGCATAAACTGCGGGTTCGCACGCATGTCATTCTTCCCCCAGTCGATGACATTATCATCTTTTTCTGCGCTGGAAACTGCTTTGTATCAGGCGGTTTCCGCCGGTTCGACAGTTTGATTGCGAAGCGTTCAGGCCAGCCCCGCCGCCGTGATCGCCCCATCGGGGTCGTCGGACGGTTCGATCCGCACGATTCGCCGTGCCAGATCGGGAGCATGACCTGCCCGGACGAGCGCCGCCACCTGTTTCTGGCGCAGCGCCGGATCCGCCACCGCCCGCGCCCAGGGACCGATCCGCTTGCGCCGGGCGAAGGCGAGCGCGCTGGTCGTCGCCTCCTCCTCCAGCATCGACGAGACTGCGCTCCGGTCCTGCTCATCGATCCCGTCGAAGCGCAACGCCTGCTCGATCCGTCGCGCCCCCAGCCCGCGCCGGCCCATCGACCCCGCACGCATTTCGGCAAAGGCGCGGTCGTCGACATAGCGAAGCTCGGCCATCCACTCGGCCAGTGCGACCGGGTCCGCGGCGGTTTCGCCCTCCCAGCCGCGCTCGCGGATTTTCCTGCGCAAATAGGTCGCGAGGCGACCGCGGGTCGTCGCATATCGCTCGACATAGCGAAGCGCCAATCGTTCCAGATCGGCTTGATTCAAGGGGGATAGGGTGCGGCGCTGCTGGGTCATGCGCCATGATTGTGCCACAGTGGCAACCGATTTTGAACGACAGTGCGCAGCAGAACCGATCGTAGATTTTCTGCGTGTGGGGGCACTGGGTTGGCTGCCACACAGGGGTAAAGAGACAGGAATGGTTTTGGACGTTACGGGATCGCCCGAAAACAATTCGGCCTCGCCGGCAACGCTGGCTCCGACGCCGACCGACGATATGCTGGTGCGGCGCTATGCCGACTTCGCCACCCTCGGCGAGGCGCTGGACTATGCCGCGCAGGGCGTTCGCGGGCTGAATTTTCACGATGCGCGCGGCAATCTTGCCCGCCCCTATCCCTTTTCCGAACTGCGCGCCGATGCGCTGGAGCAGGCCTATCGCCTGATCGCGGCCGGCGTGCAGCCCGAGGATCGCATCGCCCTGATCGCCGAGACGGGTGCCGAGTTCGCCTCGCTGTTCTTCGGCGTGATCTATGCCGGCGCCTGGCCGGTGCCGCTGCCCCTGCCGACCTCGTTCGGCGGCGCCCAGTCCTATATCGACCAGCTCACCGTCCAGCTGACCAGCTGCGATCCCACGATTCTGATCTATCCGCCCGAGATCGGCGCGATGTGCGCCGAGGCGGCGCGCGCCCGCGGGGTCGAGGGGATCGACTGGAGCGAGTTCGAGCAGCGCCCTGCGGCCGAGACATTGCTGCCCGTCGCGAAGACCGACGACATTGCCTATCTGCAATATTCCAGCGGATCGACCCGCTTCCCGCACGGCGTCGCGATCACGCACCATGCCCTGCTCAATAACCTCGCCGCGCACAGCCATGGCATGCATGTCGGCGACGGCGATCGCTGCGTCTCGTGGCTGCCCTGGTATCACGACATGGGCCTGGTCGGCTGCCTGTTGTCGGTCGTCGCCAACCAGGTCTCGACCGACTATCTCAAGACCGAGGATTTCGCGCGCCGTCCCCTCGCCTGGCTCGATCTCATCAGCCGTAACAAGGGCACGACGCTCAGCTATTCGCCGACCTTCGGCTATGACATCTGCTCGCGCCGCATGTCGTCGCAGACCAAGGCGTCGGACCGGTTCGACCTGTCGCGCTGGCGGGTGGCCGGCAACGGCGCGGACATGATCCGTCCCGATGTGATGCAGAAATTCGTCGATGCCTTCGCCGATGCCGGGTTCAAGGCGTCCGCCTTCCTGCCCAGCTACGGCCTGGCCGAGGCGACGCTGGCGGTATCGATCATGCCCCCGGGCGAGGGCATTCGCGTCGAGCTGGTCGAGGAGACCCAGTTGTCGGGCGGCGATGTGGCGCGTGCCGACCGGCCGCAGCGCTTTCGCGCCATCGTCAATTGCGGCAAGCCCGCGCGTGACATGGAGATCCAGATCCGCGAGGAAGACGGCACGCCGCTTCCCGAAAAGGCGATCGGCAAGGTCTGGTGCCGCGGTCCGTCGGTGATGGTCGGCTATTTCCGCGATCCCGAATCGACCGCCGCCTGCCTGGTCGACGGCTGGCTCGACACCGGCGACATGGGCTATATCAGCGAAGGCTATATCTACATCGTCGGCCGCGCCAAGGACATGATCATCGTCAACGGCAAGAACCACTGGCCGCAGGACATCGAATGGGCGGTCGAGCAGCTGCCCGGCTTCAAGCAGGGCGACATCGCCGCCTTCGCGATCACCACCCCCGGCGGCGAGGAGACGCCCGCGGTGCTGGTCCAGTGCCGCACCTCGGACGAGTTCGAGCGCGTCCGCCTGCGCGACGAGATCCGCGAGCGCGTCCGCTCGGTGACCGGCATGAACTGCGTCGTCGAGCTGGTCCCGCCGCGCACCCTGCCGCGCACCAGTTCGGGCAAGCTCAGCCGCGCCAAGGCACGCAACCTGTATCTGAACGGCGAGATCAAGCCCTACGCGCTCGCCGCCTGACCCGGCTTGCCGGCACAGCATCGAAGGCGCTCCGGTCCCGCGACCGGGGCGCCTTTTCTTTGCGGATCGCGCTCGAACGCGCCGAAATTACTTGCAGATGCAAGCAACCTTCAACGTCTCGCTAACCGCTTGGCGCTAGCGTCGCCCGGTGACCGATCAGCCGACATCCCGCTTCGCGATGCCGCGCATCGACGCGCGTGCGCTTCTTGGACTGCATGACCCGGCGGACGCAACCGACTGGGGCCCGATCCGCGCGGCGCAGATGAATGCCGGCAGCCAGCTGGCGCTGTTCATGCTCGCGGCGAACCTCGTCGGCGCGGCGCTGGTCGCGATGATCCTGTCGCCGATCGTCCCGGTCTGGGCACTCGCCGCCTGGGGGGCGCTGGCCGCCGCGATCGCGTGCGGCGTCGCCTTTCGCCGCCTGGCCGGACGCGTGCGCCATGCGGTCACCGCCTCGCTGGGAGACGTGCGCGACACCGCGCTCGACGGAATCGCCCTCGGCGCGGTCTGGTCGATTCCGCCCCTCGCCTTCGGCCATCTCGCCGCGGTCGAGACCGCGCTGTCGCTGTGGATCATCCTCTCGCTGCTGATGACCGCAGGCGCGGTCGCGATGGCGGCCTTGCCGCTGGCGACGATCGCCTTCGTCACGGTCCTTGGCCTGTCGATGACGGCGATGCTGTTGCTCGTCGCCGCCCCCGGGCTTGCCGCGGCGACGCTGGTCTTCACCGCCTTGCTGGCGATGACGACGATCTGGCGCGGCAAGTCGCTGGTCGTCATCCGCGCGCACGAGATCGCGCTGGCCGAACGCGACGAGACGGTCAGCCTGTTGCTGCGTGAATCGCAGGACACCAGCGCCGACTGGCTGTGGGAGATCGATGCGCAGCGCCGCGTCAGCCGCGCCAATCCGGGATTCACCCTCTCGATCGGCGCCGATCCGGCGACGATCAACGGCACGCCCTTTCTCCAGCTGGTCGCCGGCCCGAGCTGGGACAGCGGCGAGTTCGGACCCGGCCTGCGCGAACTCGCCGCGAGGCTGAAGGCGCGCGAGCCGTTCCGCGACCTGCTGCTGTCCGTCCAGGTCGGCAGCGACCAGCGCTGGTGGCAGATGTCGGCCGCCCCGCGGTTCGACGAGCGCGGCAGCTTCATCGGCTTTCGCGGTGTCGGCTCGGACGTGACCGAGGCGCAGCATTCAGCGGCGCGAATCAACCGCATGGCGCGCTATGACACGCTGACCGGCCTGCCCAACCGGCTTCTGATCCACGAGACGCTCGCCCTGGCGATGGCGGACGCGGAGAAATGGGGGTCGCGCTGCGCCTTCATGATGATCGACCTCGACCGGTTCAAGGCGGTCAACGACACGCTGGGCCACCCGATCGGGGACCGGCTGCTCGGTCGGGTCGCCGACCGTCTTCGCCAGCTGATGAGCGAGAACGAGATGATCGGCCGCCTGGGCGGCGACGAGTTCGCGGTCGTCATTCACGACGCCGCCGACAGCGCCGCGACCGAAAGGCTGGCTCGCACCATCATCGACACGCTGTCGCGCCCCTATGAGGTCGACCAGCATACCCTGTACATCGGCGCCTCGATCGGCCTGGCCCGCGGTCCACGCGACGGACGCACGGCGGAGACGCTGATCCGCTCCGCCGACCTGGCGCTCTACCGGTCGAAGGATGCCGGCGGCGGCGTGTTCCATGCCTATGAACCCCAGCTCCACCTTGCCGCAGAAGAGCGCCGGGTGCTCGAGATCGCGCTACGCAATGCGGTCGGCAATGACGAGATGCACCTCCAGTATCAGCCGGTGGTCGACGCGGACTCGGGCAAGCTCACCGGCTTCGAGGCGCTGCTGCGCTGGACGCATCCCGAGCTGGGGCCGGTATCGCCGGCCAAGTTCGTGCCCCTTGCCGAGGATGCGCGCCTGATCGGGCCGATCGGCGAATGGGTCCTGCGCGCCGCGATCGCCGAGGCCGCGCGGTGGGAGACGCCGGTACGCGTCGCCGTGAATGTCAGCCCCGAGCAGCTGCACAATCCCAACTTCGTCAGTGTCGTTGCCCAGGCGCTGAACCAGTCGGGACTCCCCCCCGAACGGCTGGAACTGGAGGTGACCGAGGGCGTGTTCATGCGACAGGGCACCGTCGCGGTACAGGTGCTCGAAAAGATCCTCGACCTCGGCATCCGCCTCAGCCTCGACGATTTCGGTACCGGCTATTCGTCACTGGGCTATCTCAGTCGCACGCGCTTCTCGTCGATCAAGGTCGACCGCAGCTTCGTCCAGGCCGCGTCGCGCGGCGCAAAGGAAGCGATCGCCATCATCCGCGCCGTGGTTGCGCTGGCCGACAGCCTGGGCATGGCCACGACCGCGGAAGGCGTCGAGACCGAAGAGGAGCATCTGATGGTCCGCCGCCTCGGCTGCACCAAGGTCCAGGGCTATTATTTCGGCCGACCCCTGCCCGCGCACGAGGCCCATGCGCTAACCGTGCCGAAGACCAGCGCCGCGGCGGCGGCCTGACGATCCGGCGTCAGGCGAAGACCATGTCCGCGGGCCGGCCGATCACATAGGCGCTGGCCGGTGCCTGAAACGGAAAACCGGTCGTCGCCATCCGTTCCAGCAGCCGCCGCGTGTTGCGATAGCTGGCAAGGCTGGTCGCCAGGCACGCGTCGTCGTTCATCCACGCCTGAGAGATGATCACGCCGCTCCCCTTGCGGATCAGCTTGCCCTCGGCAACCATCACCCCCACGCGCCGACGAACGGTCGTGTCGGGCAGGCCCATCACCCGGGCCAGAACGCTGATTCGCATCGCGTCGAGCAATTCGTCCGGCACCGGCTCGCGCTGATCGCGATATTTGAGCGCCAGCGCCCGGTCGCGGGCCATGCGCGCAAGATTGCCGGACAGGATCGTCGAGAACAGCGCGAGCTCGACGATATCCTCATGCGTTCCGCGATTGGTGTCCACCGCCGCCAGCATCATGTCGACAGCCACCTGGACCCCGGAGCGCAGGTCGTAGGACGTTCCCGGCCTTGGCCTTGGCAATGGCAGGTCGAGCGTCGCCATATCGGCGATCAACCGCACGAACCGGTCATGGGTCTCGATCATCAGCGAGGCGAAGGCGGGCAGCCTGAGACCGTCGGGCGTGGCGGCGACACCGCCCTCCAGCCTCAGGCACAGGCCCAGTTCGACCAGTGCATTCACATGCCGGCGAACCGTCTCATAGGGTTGCGACATGGACGAGGCGAGCGAGTAGACGGAGATGGCCCGGCCGATATTGGCGCCGCTGTCCCCGCCGAGATCGGGCATGGTCTGTCGGACGATCAGCGTGAAGATCGCGAACCGTTCAAGACCGCCGTCCAGTGCGCGAACGCCGGAGGCGACGATCGCGGTCTGCATCTCCGCCAGCAGGCGGGTCACGATCCGGATTGGGGGGAACTCCTCGGCATTCGCCGGAACGAATCGGGGCAACGAGCTCATCGACTTGCTTCCTGCCCATTTTGGGGACAATCGGGAATCCGGAATTTCCCCCAGCAATGTTCCGTAACAGGTCAGCCAGAGAGGGTGCACAAACCGGGTCGGGATGTCGCAACATCCTCTTGCCCCGGCCCCACGGTACGGCTAAAGCCGCGTTCCGCACAGGGGTGTAGCTCAGTTGGTTAGAGCGTCGGTCTCCAAAACCGAAGGCCCTCGGTTCGAGTCCGAGCTCCCCTGCCATTCCGCACTTTCGCTGACGCCCCCGTTCGGGGCTTGCTGCCGCGCCCTTCCCTGGAAGAATTTCCACAGGAGGCGGCGCTCAGGTCGATCCGCGCTCGATCAGTTCATGCATCAGATAGGCGGTAACCGGCTTGCGCTCCGTGCGGTCGGGATTGGCCATCCGTTCGATCAGCTTCCCCACGGCATGGGCGGTGATTTCCGCGATCGGCTGCCGGACGGACGTCAGCGTCGGCCAGATCTTGACGCATAACGGGCTGTCGTCGAACCCGGCGACCGCGATCTGGTCGGGAATGGAAATGCCGCGCCGGTGCGCAACCGAGATGACGGCGGCCGCCATGTCGTCGTTGCTGGCGAAAATCGCGGAGGGACGTTCGGCGAGGGACAGCAGCTTTTCCGCGGCGACCAGCCCGGACTCGTAGGTCAGCGATCCCGCTTCGATCAGGTGCTCGTCGATCTCGATGCCGTTGTCGGTCAGTCCCGCGCGATAGCCGGCGAGCCGGGTACGGCTGACGATATGCGTCGGCGGCGCGGTGATGAAGCCGATCCGCCGATGCCCGCGCCGCGCGAGGAAGTCGGTCATCTCGCGCGCCGCGGCGAAGTCGTCGATCCGAACCGAATCGGTATGTTCGAGCGCACTGCCCGGAGAGAGCCCGATCATTGGGAGATGCGCGAGATCGGGCATCGCGACCCCGTCGAGCCGTTCGCACAAGGGCGCCGTCAACAACAGTCCGTTCGCCCCGCTGCGCGCCAGTTCGCGAACCGCGTCGACGGGCTCCTCCGCACCCTCATGATCGAACCCGCGGATCAGCAGTTGCGCGCCGAGCCGAGTCGTCGCGTCGAGCGCCCCGACCAGCACCGCGCTAAGATAGGGGCTTTGCGAGTTGGGATAGATCAGCCCGATCCGGTGTGCCGACGCACTGGCGAGCGCGCGTGCGGCGGGGTTCGGGCGATAGTTCAGCGCCTCTATCGCCTGCAACACGGCCTCGCGCGTGCTTTCCCGCACATGCCGCCCGTTGACGACGTTCGAAACGCTCATGGTGGACACGCCCGCATGGCGCGCCACCATGGCGATCGTGACCGCGTTGCTCGATTGTCGCGGCGCCCGCGTCATGATGATCTATCCCGCCCCGATCCGCATCATTGTCCGCGCGGTGCCGTTGCCTCGAGTGCAAGCAGTTCCGTCGACTGACGATCATCGCGAACGCTTACTTTCGCGTCAAACACCATTGTCGGCCAGCGTTCGGCCGATGTCGGTTCCCAGCGCGGAATCCCCTTGTGGTTGGGATTTCCGGTGCGGGCGAACGCAATCCAGGCATCGGTCATGCGATGCGCCAGCGTGATCGCCTCGGCACCGCCGGCCGCGGAGGCGTTGGTGCGCTCGGCATTGTTGAACACGAAGGGAAGCTCCGCACAATGATAGGCCCGCGGGCGTCCATCGAGCGCGGGCGTGTACCAGGCGAATTCGTAGCGGTAGGTCGGCGCGGCACCGGCCGCCTGGGCGTTGCGCTGATGAACCTGGCGGGCAGTCGATCCGCCCGCGAAGGTCCACGACGCCGCGAGGGCATAGATGTCGATCGGCTTCGCATTCGGACGCCGGGCACGGAACACCTGAAGCAGCCGCGCGCCATGGCCCGGAAACTCCTTTTCGAGTTGGGCGCGAAGCTGGTCCTCGGTCATGTTCTCGTTATTGGGGTCCCATAGCGCGACGGTGCGCTCGGTCGCGTTGGCACCGATGATCATCGGGATATCGCGCGAGAGGCCGGGTGCCCCGGTATCGCGAACGATGAACTGCCCGTCCGCGACCGGCCCCATTCCGAACGGCTGTCCCGCGGCGCGCATCTTCTCGCCCGCGCGTCCCATCGCCTCGACCAGATCGACCGCGCGAACCTTCGCCAGCGCCTCTCGCGAGAATTTCCCGATCGACAGCTCGGCCAGCACCGCGTCGGCCGACCGCTGCGACGCCTCGGGCGTGGACCAGCGACCGAAGCCGCCGCCGCTCTGCACGATCGCCCTGCGGAACAGGCCGCGCGCCGCCGGGGACGACATCAGCGCCGTCACCTTGCTCCCGCCGCCCGACTGGCCGAAGATGGTCACGTTGCCAGGGTCGCCGCCGAAGCCGGCAATATTGTCGCGCACCCATTCGAGCGCCTTGACGATGTCGAGCATCCCCGCATTGCCCGACAGGGCATAGGCGTCGCCGCCGACATGGGCGAGGTTGAGGAACCCGAAAGCGTTGAGGCGGTGATTGACCGAGACGACGACGACGTCGCCGCGCTCGGCCAGGTTCGCGCCGTCATAGGCGGGAAGTTCCTGCGCCGATCCGCCGGAGAAGCCGCCGCCATGCATCCACACCATCACCGGACGCTTGCCATTGTCCTTGATGGCCGGGGTCCAGACGTTGAGGCACAGGCAATCCTCCCCGGTCAGGCCATTGTCCCACTGCAGCAGGAAGTTGAATTCCGGCATCTTCCACTGGCGGTTCTCGCCTTGCGGGCAGGTGGGACCGTAAGCGATCGCGCCGAACGGCGCGGTCCACGGCTTGGGGTCGGCGGGCGGCAAGAACCGCGCCGCCCCGCCCGTGTCGCCTGCATAGGGAATCCCCTTGAAGCTGTGGATCCGGCCGAGGCGATAGCCCCGGACCGGCCCCCAGCGGGTGGGCACCACATCCTGCGCCGGGGTTCGAACCCCGGCGCGGACGGCGCTGTTGGCCTGCTGTACCGATTCCCCCCGGGCGATTCCGGGGGCAACCGTCGCCAGGCCGCCAAGGCCGCCCAGCGCGAGCATGTTGCGGCGATCGACGCCGAATTCCCTGTCAGTCATCTGGATCTCTCCCCGAACGATCAGAAGTTGAAGCGCACGCCTGCGGTGAAGCGACGCCCCAGGATGTCGTAGGTCCCGCTCTCCGTCGGGATCAGCACGCCGGGGATGAAGGAGATCGCGACGATCGGCGCACGATTGTCGAGCAGGTTGTTCACCGTGAAGAACGGCGTCATCCGGCGGCTGCCGACGGTGATGTCGTAATCGATGGTGAAGTCGAGATAGGTCTCGGCCGCGACGGTATTCTCGACATAGACCTGGTTCGTGTTCTTGGCCGTGTCGCGCTGTGCCGCACCGATGATGCGCGCCTGGAGGAACAGGCCCAGACCGCCATCGTCATAGCTGGCGGTGATCGTGTGCCGCCACTTGGAACGACCCACCGTGCCGGCGAGATCGAACGTGGCCGAACCGGCACCGGCATTGGTTTCGTAGCGCGGCGTGTAGTTCGAGATGCCACGCAGCGAGAGCGTGCCGGTCAGACCGTTGGACAGCTTCGACAGCGGCAGGCGATAGCTGATGTCGATATCGACGCCCTCGGTCTCGAGATACGCGATGTTGATCGGATACTGGCGCACCTCGGTCGGGAAATTGGCCGGCGAGGTATCGGTGATCGGACCCGGTCGGACGATCAGCGCGCACAGCGGATCGGTACCGCCACTGGCGCGGCACTGGTCGCGGATGACGTTCGGCCCGATCGTGCCGATCGCGTCCTCGATCTTGAGCCGGTAATAGTCGACCGATGCGCTGAACCCCGGCAGGAAGCGCGGAGTCAGCACCGCGCCGAATGCGAGCGTGCGTCCCTGTTCCGGCTTCAGGTCGGGATTGCCGCCGCTGACGAACAGCGTGGCGAGATTCTGGTTGGTGAACCCCTGGTCGTCATAGAAGGACGGGTTGATCTGGGTTCCGGCGAACAGATCGTACAGGGTCGGCTCGCGAATGTCCTTCGAATAGGTCGCGCGAAAGCGGACGCCGTCGATCGGCTCCCAGATCCCGCCGATCTTCCAGGTCTCGATCCCGCCGCTGGTCGAATAGTCGGTGTAGCGCAGCGCGCCGTTCAGCTCGAAATAGTTGAACAGCGGGACGTCGCGCAGCAGCGGCAGCACGAACTCGCCATAGACTTCCTTCGTCTCCGTCGATCCCTTCGCGGTGCCGACATTGGTGAAGTTGAAGCGTGCCGGCGGGGTCGGCAGCGCGGCGGTCAGGCCGGGCACGCCGCGGATGCCCGTATAGGTGGCAGGGGTGCGCGGATCGGAACCGCCGGTATAGTCGACCCGGATCGAAGGATCGGAGTTGCTGGTCTCGAGCAGGCTCTGCCGGCGATAGGTCACGCCGACGTTGAACCCGACCGGGCCGGCGCCCGTCGAGAAGGGCGAGCCGCTGAAGTTCGCACCGAACTCGTCGAGCTTGTTGGTGACCTCGAACTCCGTATATCCGGCGATGAAGTCGACCGCGGCGGCCGACGGCGTGCCGTTGCCGAACAGGTTCACCGGGACGCAACCCGGCACCAGCGACGGATTGGTGATCGTGACGCGGCAGACGATGTTGCCGTTCGCGGTTCCGGTGCGGAACAGCCCCTCGTCGACCGCATCGACCGCAGCGAACAGGTTGCGGTTCTCGTTCTGCACCTGGCGGGTGTTCAGTCGTGAATCGCCATGGGTGTAATAGGCATCCCAGCGGCCATTCTCGAGGAAGCTCACCTTGCCCTCGAACCCGGCGGTCGTCGTCCAGGACCGGGTATCGGTCTCGGTGCGATTGACGGGGAAGTCCTTGAGCTGGCGCGACAAGGTGAAGCTCGCCGCGTTCGTGTCGGTCAGCACTTGGCGGATGGCGGTCGGGATATAGGGATTCTCGCGGAAGATCGTGAAGCCCTGCGCACCGGTCCGGCTGTCGAAATTCGTGTCGTACTGGTTGTACGCCTTCGAATAGGACCCCTGGACGAAGGCGGTGACGGTATCGCTCAGGTCGTAGCGGACATGGGTGAATGCCTGGTCGGTCCGCAGCTTGGCGGCGAGTACGGTTTCGGGAATGCCGACCGCGCCTTCACCCCCGATGCGGACATTGGCCTGCTGCGTCGGCGCCCCGATCACCAGGGCGCGGGTCGTCTGGCTGTCGAGGAACTGGAGATTCAGCAACCGGGCCTGCGCCGCCGCATTCGAAGCGCCGGTGATGAGGCCGCCAGGGGTGTAGCCGATGTTGCGGGTGTTGGTCACGGTGCGGAAGGGATCGGCCGATGTGCCGCGCCCGGCGAGGAAGTAGAGCGGCTCGTAGAGATAGGGCCGGTCCGCCTTGCTGCCGACACCGTCGCTGTCGAAGTGATCATAGCTCGCGACGATGTGGCCGCGCCCGCCCGCGAACGACGTGCCGCCCGCCAGCGAACCGCGCCAGTTGAAGCCGTCGCCAAGCTCGGTGACGCCACTCTGGAGCGAGCCGCGCACGCCCTGGAACTTGGTGTCGAGGATGAAGTTGACCACGCCGCTGACCGCGTCCGCGCCATAGACGGCGGAGGCGCCGGCGGTGACCACGTCGACGCGCTGGACCAGGCCCTGCGGAATCGTGTTGGTGTCGACGATACCCTCGAACGAGGTCGGCGGCACGCGACGGCCGTTGAGCAGCACCAGCATGCGCTGCGAGCCGACATTGCGCAGGTTGAGATAGTTGCCCGCGCGCGGCTGATTGGCGTTGCTGAGCACGTTGTTGCCCGAGCCGCCGGTAGTCGAGCGCGACCCCTGGAACTGCGGCAACTGGTTGAGCGCGTCGGGAATGTTGGTCGGCGCAGCCTTTTGCAGGTCCTCGACGGCGACCATCGTCACCGGCGTCTGCTCCTGCGCACCGCTGCGCGCGATGCGCGACCCGGTAACGACGATTTCCTCCGCCGGCGCGCCGGCGTCATCGACGGACGTCGACTGGTCGGTACTGGTGGCCACGTCTTCGGCCGGAACGGCATCCTGGGCATAGGCGATGCCAGGCAGGGCAAACAGGCTGACGCCCACCAGCAGTGCGATCGATTTATGCGACATATTCAACTCCCCGGTTTTTTGGTTTCTGGTTATTGACGTTTCAGTGGATCGCCTCCGGCCCCGTTCGAACGGGGGACCCGGCGGTCGAATTCGATGTGGTGGAAACCGCGCAGATCGGCGGCCCCGTCGTTATGGGCCTCCCGAAGGCCTGCCGCGATCGGCGGGCAGTCGAATGGTCGCGGTATGAAGAATGTCTCGCGACGATCGCCCGACCATGATCCTGTACGTGCCGGCCTCGCGCATCCATGCATGGCGGCGCTCGTCCCAATGGTGAAACGCATCTCGCGGCAGGTCGATCGTGACGGTCCGGCGTTCGCCGGGCATGAGGGTGACCTTCTGGAAACCCTTGAGCTGGCGCGGTGCGGCGCCGGTCCTGGCGGGCAGCCCGACATAGGCCTGGATCACCTCGGACCCGGTTCGCCCCCCGACGTTGTGGACGGTCACGTCCAGCGCGACGCGTCCGTCGGGCTGCTGGCGCACCGCGCCGACCATGGTGTCGAACCGGGTGTAGGAAAGCCCGTGACCGAAGGGGAACAAGGGGGTCTGACCGTGCGCGTCCCAATAGCGATAGCCGACGAGATGCCCTTCGGCGAACACCACATCGTCCAGAGCGCCGCTGCGCGAAAGCCGGCCGGGATATTCCGCGGGCCGCCGTGCCGGCCCCTGGCTCTCGTCCAGCGGGAAGGTCACCGGAAGCCGCCCGCCAGGCTCGGCATCGCCGAACAGCAGCGCGGCCGCAGCCGGGCCGAACGCATCGCCGGGTAGCCACATCTCCAGCACCGCCCTGACCTTGGGCAACCACGGCATCGTCACAGGGCCGCCGGTCTGGAGCACGACGACGGTATTCGGATTGGCGGCCGCAACCGCCTGGATGAGTGCGTCCTGATCACTGGGCAAGGCGAGCGACTGCCGGTCCATGCCCTCGCCCACGCGGTGCCCGACGAACACGATCGCGACGTCCGACGCGCGCGCAGCCGCGACCGCATCGTCGATCAGCCGGTTGGGTCCTGCCCATCCCAGCCGAAGCGCCGGCCCCAGGGTGGTGCCGTAATCATCGACCGCTGCCTGGCGGAAGGTGACGCGCGGGGTCCATTCGACCCGGATCGCCACCGGCCGCCCGGCGCGCATCGGTACGTTGGCATAGATCGTGTCGCCGAAATCGGTGTTGTCGAACCTGCCGGCCAGCGTGCCGTCGACGAACAGCCGCGCGGTTCCCGACCCGGCCAGCGTGAAGTGCTGGATGCCGTCCTCGGTCGGCGTGAAGCTGCCGCGCCAGCGCACCGACCAGGCGCGGTTCGCCGGAAACGCCGCATCGGTCGGGATCGTGAGATTGTCGACCGCGGCTTCCTGGCGGGACAGGAACGGCTTGCCGGCGAAGTCCAGATCGGCGTTGGCGAAATATTCGGCGGTGAAGCCGGCGGCATCGCCCGCGCCGCGCACCATGCCGGTCGGCACCAGCGGCAACCGGTCCAGACCGAGCGTTCCCGGTGCATGAAGGACGGAGGCCGTGCCCGCGCGCTGCCGGATCGCCGGCAGCACCGGCGCGAGGTGCATCGGTGCGACATGAGCGGATCCCATCTCGGCGACCACGGCGCCCGGACCTGCCTGATGGCCGATGACCGCGATCGTCTTCGCAGTGGCGGCGAGCGGCAGAATCCCGCCCTCGTTCTTGAGCAGCACCGCCCCGCGCGCGACGATCTCGGCGGCGACACGCCGGCGTTCGGGCGTACTGACATCCGCGGCGACGCGGGTTGCGGGATGGTCGAACGCGCCGATCCTGAACTGCGGCACCAGCCGGCGTCGGATCAGGTCATCGACCCGCGCGGTGGATATCTCGCCCTTCGCGACGGCGACGCGAAGGTCCTCGCCGTTGAAGCTGTTGTCGGTGACCGTGGCCAGCGAGCCGCCCGGTCCCGCCTGCTGTTGCGCCTGGCCGACCATATAGCCGCCATCGAGCCCGGCGGCGACGGCGGCGACGATCGATCGCTGCGCATCGGGGAAATCGGGCACCACCTGGCCGTCGAATCCCCATTCCTGCTTCAGGATGCCCAGGAGTTGCGGGTGTTCGCAGGCATAAACGCCGTTGATCCGCGGAAACGAGCACATCACCTGGCCGACCCCGCCCTCGCGAATCGCCGCCTCGAAACCGGGCAGGTAGATTTCACGGATCGCGCGTTCGGACACGACGGCGTTGACTGCCGGCCTGGTGCGCAGCGGATGATCGCCGGCGCGACCCTGTTCCTGCGTATAGACCGCGTAGTGCTTCACCATCGACAGGACGTGCCGGCCCTGGATCGCCCGCACCTGCGGCGCCGCGATCGCGCCCGTCAGGAAGGGATCCTCTCCGAAGCTTTCCGACACGCGGCCGAAATTCCAGCTGCGCGCGATGTCCAGTGCGGGCCCACCCATCCGGTTGAAGCCGAAGTCCACGAACTCCTGCGCCAGCGTGTCGCCATAGAGCGTCGCAGTCGCGCGATCGAAGCTGGCCGCCACGGTCAGCGGCGTAGGAAACGAGGTCACGCCGACGCCGCCGTTGCGAATGCCGGCAGGTCCGTCGCCACCCCGCAACGCCGGCAGGCCGAGCGCGGTGAGCCAGTCGGTTCCGCGGCCTGCGCCGGCGGTCAGCACCGCAAGCTTGGCCTCGACGGTATCGAAGGTTCGCAGGACGAATTCGGCGCGACATTCGGCCGAATGGGCGGGGTTCAGCCATGGTCGCGTCTCGCCGGGCGCGGCGTTGCAGGCGACAAGGTCGCCAGTCGACTGCTGAGCCGATGCCGGGGCGGCGAACGGCAGCATTGCGCAAGCGCCAAGCAGCTGCCAGCGACGGCCGATACCCTTCATTCCTCTCCCCGTCCGACCCCTTGCGGGCTTATCCATCTCCCTCTTCCGGGGAGTCGCGGGGGCTGAATTACCCCCTTACTTTTAGCGCTAATAGCTGGTAGCACGGGTTGTGGCAATATGAAGTTTCGAGGGCGATAACGCCCCTGACCGCAGCGGGAGGATTGCAATGAAACCATGGGCGATTTGGGGTTCGGCGGTGGCGTTGACGCTTGCCGCTCCGGCACTGGCACAGGTGGTGGACACCGATTCCGGCTCCGTCCGCGGTTCGACCGTGCGCGGCGTCGCCTCGTGGAAAGGCATCCCTTTTGCAGCGCCGCCCGTCGGCGATCTCCGATGGCGCGCACCGCAACCGGTGAAGCCGTGGCGCGGCGTCCGTCCCGCGACGGCGTTCAGCAACGACTGCATGCAAATCCCGTTCGCAGGGGACGCAGCGCCGCTCGGCACTCCGCCGGCCGAGGACTGTCTGTACGTCAATGTGTGGCGTCCCGCGACCGCGCGCGCCGGCGCGAAGCTGCCGGTGATGGTGTGGATCTATGGCGGCGGGCTGGTCAATGGCGGCGCCTCGCCGGCGGTCTATGACGGGTCCGAGATCGCGCGTCAGGGCGTGATCCTGGTCAGCTTCAACTACCGGCTGGGCCGCTTCGGCTTCTTCGCACACCCCGCGCTGAGTGAAGCCAATGAAGATAACGGCCTGCTCGGCAATTACGGCTATCTCGACCAGATCGCCGCGCTGCGCTGGGTCCAGCGCAATGTCGCCGCCTTTGGCGGGGATCCCAACAACGTGACCGTGTTCGGCGAATCCGCGGGCGGCGGGTCGGTGAACATGCTGATGACCACGCCAATGGCGCGCGGGTTGTTCCAGAAGGCGATCGTCATGTCCGGCGGCGGACGCTCGCGCCCGATGAAGCCGATCCGGGCAGAGGCTAGCGCCGGCGAAAGCGCCGAGCGCGATGGACTTGGCTTCGCGCGCTGGGCCGGCGTGCCCGGCACGGGCAGCGGAACGCTCGCCGAACTGCGGGCGCTGCCGGCGGAGAAAGTGGTGGCCGGGATCGGGATCGGCCAGAAGCCGGTTGCGCCCGCATCGGGCCCGATGCTCGACGGCATGCTGCTGATCGCGCCGCCCGAACAGGTCTATCGCGCGGGAAATGCCGCCGCGGTGCCGTTCATCGCCGGCGCCAACTCCGCCGATATCGGCTTCGGCCCGGCGGACGAGCCCGATGTCTTCGCACGGTTCGGCGCGGATGCGGCAAGGGCGCGGGTGGCCTATCGACCGCTGGCGGGCGATCCCGCCGCGCAGCGCCGGGCGATTTTCGCCGATGCCGGCATGGTCGAACCGGCGCGGTTCATGGTTCAGCAGATGACCAGGGCAGGACAGCCCGCCTGGAATTACCGTGCCGGCTATGTCCCCGAGGTGATGCGCGCCGAGTGGAAGGACGGCCTGCCCCATGCCACGGAGATCCCGTTCTTCTTTCGGACGATCGAGGCACGCTATCCCGGCAAGACGACGCCGGCCGATCACCGGGCGGCAAGGGCGATGAGTGCCTATTTCGTCAATTTCGCCCGGACCGGGACGCCCAATGGCGTCGGATTGCCCGACTGGCCGGTCTATCGGGACGATGTGCGGCCGATGATGGATTTCACCGCGAACGGTCCGACGCCCGGTGCGGATCCGTGGCGCGAGCGTCTCGACCTTGCCGAGCGGGTGGCCGAATCTGCGCGAGACAAGTCGCGGAAGTGACCCCTGCCGCTCCAGTCCCGGATTGCGCCGACGACCCGCTCTGGCCCGCCCCGCGCCGGGCCTGGTATGTCGCGATCGTCCTGATGCTCGCCAATACCTGTGCCTTTGTCGACCGACAGGCACTGGCGCTGGTGGTGCAGCCGATCCAGAACGATCTCGGCGCGTCGGATACGCAGATGGGCCTGCTCTACGGGCTGGGCTTCACCTTGCTGTATCTGGGGCTTGGCATCCCGCTCGCGCGGGTTGCGGACCGTTCGAGCCGGACCTGGATCGTCACCGGGGCGATCCTGTGGTGGAGCGCAGCCACCGCCGCCTGCGGCTTTGCACGGTCGTTCACGGCACTGTTTGCCGCACGTCTGGCAGTCGGCGCCGGCGAGGCGGGGCTCAGTCCCGCCGCCTATTCGCTGCTCTCCGATTATTTTCCGCGGCACCGGCTGGCCGCGGCGATGGGCGTGTACCAGATGGGCATCTATGTCGGCGGCGGGCTCGCGCTGGTGATCGGCGGCGCCCTGTCGACCGTCGTGCCGCCCGATGCGACCTTCCAGCTGCCGCTGGCCGGCGCGATGCGGGGCTGGCAGCTGCTGTTCGTCCTGCTCGGCATTCCGGGCCTGTTCCTGGCCGCGCTGATGCTGAGCGTTCGCGAGCCGCATCGCCGCGGACCGGCGGTCGCGGTGCCGCTGGTCACGCTGCGGGCGGTGCTGGCGCATATCGGGTCGCGGCCCCGCGCCTATTTCGGCATCGGCTTCGGCTTCGCGCTGATGGTATTCGTCGGCAACGCGACCGGCGCCTGGATCCCGACCCTGCTCTCCCGCGAATATGGCTGGTCCACCAGCGAGATCGGCGTGCGGTACGGCCTCGTCGTGTTTGGCTGCGGTACGGTCGGCGCCTTGTCCGGCGGGTTCGCATCGACCTTCTTCGAAAGGCGCAGCGGGCATCACGGCAGCATCCTGACCGCGCTGATCGGCTTCTCGGCGATGGTGCCGCTGTCGGTCGCCTTCCCGCTGGTCGGCGAGGCCGGCGTCGCGCTGGCGCTGATCGGGGTCATGAATTTCTTCGCGGGGTTCAGCTTCGGCGGCGGCCATGCGACGCTGCAGCACCTGACCCCGAACCGGATGCGGGCGCGCACCTCCGCGCTCTACCTGCTTCTCATCAACATCTTCGGCGGCATCTTCGGCCCCACCACGGTGGCCCTGATGACCGACTATTGGTTTGCCGACCCGGACCGGCTTCCCGAGGCGATCGCGCTCATCTGCTCGATCGCCTCGCCGCTGGCCCTCCTGTTTCTCGTCATCGGCATGAGCGGGCTGCGCGACGCAGCCCCGACCTTGCGCTCACGCCCATTCTTCCAGGACAAGTGATATGAACCGACCGCTCTGCTTTCTCGCCCTGGCGGCGCTCGCCCTCGGCCCATGCGCCGCCGCCCGGCCCTCGACCGCCGACGAGACACCGCCGCCGCGCGACCTCAACCGCAACGGGATCATCGATCCCTATGAGGATCCGCGCCAGCCGACCGATGCGCGCGTCGCCGACCTGCTCGGCCGGATGACGCTGGCGGAAAAGGTCGGCACGATGATGCACGGCACGCTCCCCGCAAAAGGGTCGGCCACCGGCACTTCGAACGAAGGCTATGACCTCGCCCAGGTCACCCAGTTGATCCGCGAGCGGGGGATTTCCAGCTTCATCACCCGGCTCGTGCTGCCGCCGGAGAAGCTTGCCGAGGCCAATAATGCGGTCCAGCGCATCGCTGCGGAAAGCAGGCTCGGCATCCCCGTCACCATCAGCACCGACCCTCGCAACCATTTCCAGGCCGTGCTGGGCGCGAGCACGGTCGGCGCCGGCTTCTCGCTATGGCCGGAGACGCTGGGGCTGGCCGCGATCGGCGACCTGGACGTGGTCCGCAACTTCGGCCGGATCGCCGCGAGCGAATATCGCGCGGTCGGTATCCACATGGCCTTGTCGCCCCAGGCGGATCTGGCGACCGAACCGCGCTGGCCGCGGGTGACCGCGACCTTCGGCTCGGATTCCGCTGCGGTATCGCGGCTCGCGGCCGCCTATGTCGAGGGATTCCAGGGTGCCCCCGATCATCTGACGCGTCAGGGGGTCGCGACGGTGGTCAAGCACTGGGTGGGCTATGGCGCCGCGCCCAAGGGGTTCGACGGCCACAATGCCTATGGCAAGACGCTGCAGCTCGCCAACCGAACCTTTGCCGACCATGTCGCCGCCTTTGACGGGGTGATCGCGGCGGGAACCGCGGGCATCATGCCGACCTATGGCATCATCGAAGGGGTCACGCTGAACGGGAAGCCGCTCGAGCCGGTCGGCGCGGGGTTCAGCCGCCAGATCCTCGACGGGCTCCTGCGTCATGACAAGGGATATCGCGGGCTGATCGTGTCCGACTGGGCGATCACCAACGATTGCCCCGCCGCATGTTCGGCACCTACCGCCGCGGCACCGCAGACCGCCGCCGCGATAGGCATGCCCTGGGGCGTCGAGACGCTGTCCCAGCAGGCGCGGTTCGCCAAGGGCGTCAATGCCGGGATCGACCAGTTCGGCGGCGTGAACGATCCCGGCGCGCTGTTGCGTGCGGTCGAGGCGGGCGAGGTCAGCGTCGAGCGGATCGACGAATCGGTTCGCCGGATCCTGAGCGTGAAGTTCGAACAGGGCCTGTTCGACGCGCCCTATGTCGATCCCGCCGCAGCCGCACGGACGGTCGGCAATGCGCAGTCGCAGGCGGCGGCGGATGCCGCGCAGCGCCGCGCCCAGGTATTGCTCCAGAATCGCGGTGCGCTGCTGCCGCTCGCCGCGGAGAAGCGGCGCGTCTGGCTGAACGGGGTCGATGACTCGGCGGCGCGCGCCGCCGGATTCGAGCCGGTCGCTGAACTGGCACAGGCCGATCTCGCGATCATCCGCACGCCGACCCCGTCCGAAAAGCTCCACCCCCATCATTTCTTCGGAAACCGGCAGAACGAGGGACGGCTGGATTTCCGCGCCGGCAATCCGGCATATGACGCAGTGCTGGCCGCGGCCGCAAAGCGTGTCCCGACCATCCTGGTGGTCGACATGGATCGCCCCGCGATCCTGACCAACCTGCTGAAACCTGCCACCAGCATCATCGCCGTGTTCGGCGCATCGGATACGGCAGTGCTCGACGTCGTCACCGGCCGGGCCAAGCCCGAGGGTCGCCTGCCCTTTGCCCTGCCCCGCTCGATGCGTGCCGCCGAGAAGCAGGACCCGGCCGTCGCGGACGACGGCGACACGCTGTGCCCGCGCGGTGCGGGCATGCGCTTTGGCCAGGCCGCGCAGGCCTGCGGCCGCTGAGGCGCGAGGTTCCGGACACGCCCGGACCAACTGGTCTGGAAGATCGTCGGCCATCCGGGTGTCGCTCCCGGATGGCCGATGCATCATCTACGCAAGCTCGGAAGGATGAACGATTGGGAAAGGCTGTACGCGCCGCGCGGCGTTGATAAGACGCGATCGACGCGGACGCGGTCGAGCCCCTACCCCTGCGCAGGCTCCAGCACGATATGGCCGACCGCAGTGTTACTGGCGGGGACGTGATAGTGGCGGTGCAACTGACGGGTCGCCTTGCCCATCGCGCCGCGCATGATCAGCCACATGACCATCTCGATCCCTTCTGATCCGGTCTCGCGCAGATATTCGAGGTGCGGGATGTGACGCAACTCGTCGCTGTCGCCGACCAGGCGATCGAGGAAGCGATTGTCCCAGTCGCGGTTGATCAATCCGGCACGGGTGCCCTGGAGCTGGTGGCTGAGCCCGCCGGTTCCCCAGACCTGGACGTTGAGGTCTTCCGGGAAGCTCGCGACGGCGCGCGCGATCGCTTCGCCCAGCGCCCAGCAGCGATTGCCCGAGGGCGGCGGGTAGGTGACGACGTTGACCGCCAGCGGGATCACCTTGCACGGCCATTCGGGCACCTGTCCGAACACGACCGACAGCGGGACCGTCAGGCCGTGATCGACATCCATCTCGTTGATGATGGTCATGTCGAATTCGTCGAGGATCAGGCTCTGCGCGATGTGCCAGGCCAGGTCCGGATGGCCTTCGACGACCGGCACCGGACGCGGGCCCCAGCCCTCGTCGGCTGGCTTGAAGCGTTCGCCGCACCCGATCGCGAAGGTCGGGATGATCCGCATGTCGAACGCCGAGGCGTGATCGTTGAACACGAGGATCACGACATCCGGCCTGGCCGTCTCGCGCTCCCAGGCGCGGGTCCATTCATATCCGGCGAGAACCGGCTGCCAATAGGGATCGTCGGTCTTGCCATTGTCGATTGCGGCGCCGATCGCGGGGACGTGGCTGGTGCCGACGCCGGCGGTGATGCGTGCCATCTCAGTGCGCTCCCGAGGCGATCGGGCTGTTGGCGATCTCGCCTGCAGCCTCGGCCACAGCGGCGAGCGCGGCCTGTTCGCGTTTCGACTTAAGCCCCTCGGGCGATCGCCCGCCGGCGACCATCATCGCCTGATAGTCCTCCAGCGTCATGCCCGACATAGTCGAGACGCCCTGGACGAAGCTCTGTCCATCGGAGGCGATGACCTTGGCGAGGAAATAGATGTTGCCGCCCAGTTCGAGCAACCGGGCGTAGTCGCGGGCCAGCAGCGCCTCGCGCTGGCCGTCGCTCAGCTTCCAGTCCTGCAGATAGCCGGCCTCGTCGGCGCGCCAGCGATCACGGTTCGCGGCATGCATCAGGCTCATGCAGCACTGGTTGAGATGATAGCCCTGGCGCGCACGGCGGGCGGTGAAGACGTGCGTGCCCGGGATATCCTCGAGCTCTTCGAGATAGGCGGCGATGTCCATCAGCCCTGCCCTCCCGGCTCGCAGCCATGCTTCTTCTGGAAGTCGCGCACCCATTCGGCGGTCGCGCGCAGCCCGCCAAAGGGATAGAAATGCAGCAGCACGTCGCCGTGGCGCGCCGGATCGAAGCGCTCGGCCAGTTCCTCGACCAGCCGGTCCGGCCCTGCGGTCGACAATAGCCGGGTCATCGACAGGCCATATTTCGACATGACCGACGCCGAAGCGGCGACGCCGCAGCGGGCGGCGAAGCTGAGCAGCCGCTTGACGCTCGCCGGTCCGGGAATGCCCAGGCGGATCGTCGCGTCGATGCCGGCATTGCGGACCTGTTCGACCCAGTCGAGCATCGGGCCGGCGTTGAACCCGAATTGCGTGACGATCGCGAAGTCGTGGCCACCCTGGAGCAGGGAATCGCGCTTGTCGCGGGTCGCCTGCCAGATCTTGTCGTTGCCGATATCGGCATGCCCTTCCGGATAGCCGGAGATGCCGACGCGCCGGATGCCATGTTCGGCGAGCATGCCCGACCGGATCAGCGACAGCGCATCGGGATAGGGACCCATCGGCGTCGAGGGATCACCCGCGACGACGAAGGCGTGGTCGTTGCCGACCTCGCGCTGCAGCGCCGCGAGGAAATCGCGCAGTTCGGCCTCCGAATGAAGCCGCCGCGCGGAGATGTGCGGGATCGGCACGAATCCCAGGTCCTTCACCGCGCGTGCGGTGGCGACCCGCGCCTCGAACGTCTCGCCGGGCAGGAAGGTGACCGGCACCTTCGTCCCCGGCGGGATGACGGCAGCCGCCTCCGCAATACGTTCGGCATCCTTGGCCGTGATCTCGATCGACCAGCGGTCGATCAATGCGCAGGTCTTGCTCATCCCGTGTACCGGTGCTTCGATCACGATCACGGCCCTTTCAGATGCTGTGCGTCAGGGCTCAGGCGGGCTGCTTCGTGCGCCAGCTCTCGGCATAGGCGTCGCGCGCCACTTCCGAATAGGGAACCGGGCTGACGACCGCCTTGATCTCGGTCTGGACGTGACGCTCGACCGTCGGCTTGCGCGTGCCGCCATCGGGCTCGCCCCACAACAGGGTCACCTCGGTGCCAGGCTCGGCGAACTTCTCGTCCACCATCGCCAGGGTCAGCATGCGCCCCTCGTTCCAGCTATAGCCGACCCAGGTCGACAGGCCGATCGTCTGACCGTCGACCAGGACGCAGTCATAGGGATGCATCGAATAGACCGCGGAGGGGAATTCGAAATGCTTGGCGCGGTCGCCCTTGCTGAACATCGAGCTCATCACCCGCAGCACGTCTTCGTTGTCGAGCGCCAGCGTCACCTTGCGGCGGTGCGGACCCTCGGCCATCTTCTCGAGCGCTTCGCGACCGATGAAGTCGTGGTCGAACTTGACGAACGGGCCATAGCCCAGGTCCCAGGGCGTCAGGTAATAATCCTCGACGCTGGCGCCGACGAAGCTGCCACCGATCGATGCCTTGGCTTCATAGGAGGTGTCGGGCAGCCATTCGCGATACGCCTTCAGGCTCTCGCCGGTGTAGATCGCCGGCAGCGGCGACGGAATCCAGCCCGACTCCAGCGTGTTCGACGAATAGGTGCGACCGCCGACCAGCTTCATGTCGAAGTCCTTGCCGGCCTCGACCAGCGCGCTGTGCACCGCCCGATAATCCTCCCACGGGCCGAACAGTTCGTAGCCCGGCTGGCCGGCCATGCCGTGACGCAGTGCGCGGACATCCTTGCCGGCGATCTTGAGCGTGGTCATGTTGAAGAACTTGAGCTGCGGCACTTCGCCGCCGACTGCCTTCTCCATGACCTTGAAGGCGTTGGGCCCCTGAACCTGGAAGCGGTACGACTTGCGGACGCCGTCGCTGCGCATCGCGGTGCGTTCGTCGCGCTCGACCGTGACGTCCCACTTGCCGGTCGCCGCGTGATATTCGATCCACTCGATGCACGGCGCGCGGCCGACTAGGTTGAACGAATTCTCGGCAAGGTAGAACAGGATACCGTCGCCGATGACATAGCCTTCGGGGGTGACCGGCACCCACTGCTTGGCCTTGTCGACGGTGAAGCCCTTGAAGCTGTTCACGCCCAGATAGTTGAGCAGTGCGAAAGCGTCCGGTCCCTCGATCGCGAGATCGACCATGTGATAGGACTGGTTGAACAGGACGGCGCTGTGCTGCCAGGCCCATTGTTCTTCGCGCCAGTTGGAATATTCGGCCGGGACGCCCGGATAGGCATTCGGGCCGGTCTGCTGGTTGCGCAGCAGATCGACGATGTCGCCTGCCTGGCCGAGAACCTGTTCAAGAGAGCTCATGGTCATCCTTTCGCTTGATTATGTCTATTGTCCGAGCCAGCGGCGCAGCGCGGCGGTAACTGCCTCCGGCGCTTCCACCGGTGCCATGTGGCCGCTGTTCTCGAAGATCGTGAGATCGCTTCCGCGGATCGCCGCGGCGATGTCCCGGTGCTGCTCGACCGGGCTCCATTGATCCTGCCGTCCTACCCCGATCAGCGTCGGTACGGCGATGTTCGGCAGCACGTCGCGCGGATCGGCGCGAGTCAGAAGCGCGTCGATCTGCGCCTCGAACATCGCCAGTCCGCCGCGACGGCACATCGCGCGCAGCGGCTCGACGATGTCGGCGGCCTCGCGGTGCGCGGGCATCAGCATCGGCGGCAGCCACGCATCGATCAGCGCCTCGACGCCCTGAATCCGGCCAAGGTCGCGCTGGGCATGACGCTTGTCCGCCTCCCCGGGCCTCACCGGATGGATGCCGGTATCGAGCAATGCGAGCCGCTCGACCCGCTCCGGCACCTGCCGCATGATTTCCAGCGCCACGCGTGCGCCCATCGAGTGCCCGGCCAGCGCGAAGCGCGGCGGCGCGATCGCCAGCGTGCGGGCCGCCATTTCGGTCAGGGTGCGGGCGTCGCCATAGTCGGCGACGATGGGTGACAAATGGGCCAGCGAGTCGAGTTGCGGCGCCCAGATGGCGCGGTCGCACCACAATCCCGGCAACAGCAGCATGGTCGAGGTTTCGTTCGCACTCATGAAAACTTCATATAGACGAAACGCGGACGCTCCGCTAGACGAAATGTCCGACGATAAGCGAATGGAAGAATGCCGATCATGGGGAGCAGCGAAGCCGAAGCGCGCATCGACCTCCCCGACGTGCGACCGTCGATCCTGATCGACGGCACCGCGCTGGCCGCCGGCCTCGTCACCCGGATCGCTGCTGACGTCGCAACGATGGTTCGCACGACGGGGGTCACGCCGGGCCTTGCCGTCGTCCTGGTCGGGCGCGATCCGGCAAGCGACATCTATGTCAGGCGCAAGATCGCACAGACCGGGAAAGCCGGCATGCGATCGTTCGAGCATCGGCTGTCGGAGGAAACCAGCGAGGCGGAGTTGCTGGCGCTGATCGGGCAGCTGAACGCCGATGATGCGGTTCACGGCATCCTGGTCCAGCTTCCCCTGCCCGCGCAGATCGACGCGGGCGCGGTACTGGACGCGATCGCACCGGCCAAGGATGTCGACGGCTTTCACCCGGTCAATGTCGGACGGCTGTCGACCGGCACAGGCGGGCTGGTACCGTGCACGCCGCTGGGCTGCATGATGCTGCTCGACACCGTGATCGAGGAGTATCGCGGCCTGAAAGCGGTCGTCATCGGCAAGTCGAACATCGTCGGCAAGCCGGTCGCGCTGCTGCTGCTCGAGCGCGAATGCACCGTCACCGTGACGCACATCGCCACCCGCAACCTGCCGGACATCGTGCGGGGTGCCGATATCGTCGTCGCGGCGGCGGGCAGCCCGGCTCTGGTCCGCGGCGACTGGATCAAGCCCGGTGCGGTCGTGATCGATGTCGGCATCAACCGCGTTCCCCGTGAGGATGGCGGCACCCGCATCGTCGGCGATGTCGTGACCGCCGAACTGGGCCATGCGCGCGCCGTCACCCCGGTGCCCGGCGGCGTCGGGCCGATGACGATCGCATGCCTGCTCGCGAATACCTTGCAGGCGGCGGGTGATCTGGTGTCTGGCTCGCGACCATCACATCGCCGGCAAGCCGGCTGACGGGAGCCCCGGATCGATGGACGCGCGCCAGACCCTGTTGAAATCCCCGCTGCATTGGCGCCAGATCGCAACGATCGCGCTGTGCATCTTCCTCAACGCGCTCGACGGCTTCGACGTGCTGTCGATCAGTTTCGCGGCCCCCGGCATCGCGGGCGAATGGGGCGTCGACCGCGCGGCGCTGGGCATCGTGCTGTCGATGGAGCTGATCGGCATGGCGCTGGGCGCGGTCCTGATCGGACAGGTCGCCGACCGGATCGGCCGTCGCCCCGTCCTTCTGGGATGCCTTGCCGCGATGGCTGCCGGCATGGCGCTGGCAGGCCGGGCGCACTCGATCGAGGCGCTCTCCTTCTGGCGGCTGCTTACCGGCATCGGGATCGGCGGCATGCTCGCCACGATCAGCGCGACGGTCGCGGAGGCGTCGAACGCGCGCCGCCGCAACCTGGCGGTCGCGCTGATGTCGTGCGGCTATCCGATCGGCGCGGTGATCGGCGGGTCGATTGCAGCCGGCTTGCTGGTGACGCACGACTGGCGCGCGGTGTTCGAGTTCGGTGCGCTGGCGACCGCGGCCTGCCTTCCGATCGCGTGGTGGCTGATACCGGAGTCGATCGAGTTCCTGCTGTCGCGCGGGCGTCCTGCGGATCTGGCGCGGGCCGACCGGATCATGGCGCAGCTCGGCCATTCGAGTTACGATCGCGCGGCACCCTCTGCCCCCGCATCGCGCGCGCCGCGCGGCGCCGTGTGGCGCGGTGCGCTGGCGCGGACGACGATCATCCTGACGCTCGCCTATTTCGCGCACATCATGACCTTCTACTTCCTGGTGAAGTGGATCCCCAAGGTCGTGGTCGACATGGGCTTCCCCGCATCGTCGGCGGGCGGCGTGCTGGTCTGGACCAATGTCGGCGGCGCGGCTGGCGCGTTGCTGTTCAGCGCGCTGGTGACGGCATTCGACGTCCGTCGGCTGACGATCGCGTTCCTGATCCTGTCGGGCGGCGCGGTCATGCTGTTCGGCCAGAGCCCGGGCGACCTCACCCATCTGTCGCTCTATGCGGCGATCGCCGGCTTCTGCACAAACGCCGTCATCATCGGCATCTATGCGCTGACCGCCGCCAGCTTCCCGGCCGAGCAGCGCGCCAGCGGGGTCGGCGCGGTCATCGGCATAGGCCGGGGCGGCGCGGCGCTGGGGCCGATCGTCGCGGGGTTCCTGTTCGCCGGCGGCTGGAGCCTGCCGGTCGTCGCCCTCGCCATGGGGCTCGGTTCACTGGTCGGCGCCGCGGCGCTGGTCACGCTTTCGCATCGCGCCACCCCATGACGGCGCCATCCACCTCACTCGCTCAAGGGGCCCTCATGTCGTCCGAGAACATCATTACCCTGTCCAGCAAGGATCGTCCCGGAATCGTCGCTGCCATCACGACCGCGCTGGCGGACAGCGGCGCGAACATCCGCGAGGCACAGCAATATAACGACGTGCCGACCGACCGCTTCTTCATGCGGGTCGTGTTCGACATCGAGGACGGCGCGGTCGCCGGGCTGCGCGAACGGCTGGCCGGGCCGGTCGAGAGCTTCGAGCTGGACCTCACGCTGCGGCCGCGCGACCAGCGCAAGCGCGTCCTGATCCTGGTGTCGAAATTCGATCACTGCCTGGGCGACCTGCTGTACCGCAACCGTCTGGGCGAACTGCCGATGGACATCGTCGGGATCATCGGCAACCACCCGCGCGAGGCGCTGACGATCTCGCTGATCGGCGACGTGCCGTTCCACCACCTGCCGGTGACCCAGGAAACCAGGTCGCAGCAGGAAGCGCAGATCAAGCGGCTGGTGGACGAAACGGGTGCCGACCTGGTGGTGCTGGCCCGCTATATGCAGATCCTGTCCGACGACCTGGCGCAGTTCCTGGCGGGGCGGTGCATCAACATCCACCACAGCTTCCTGCCGGGCTTCAAGGGGGCCAAGCCCTATCATCAGGCGCATGACCGCGGGGTCAAGCTGATCGGTGCAACGGCGCACTTCGTGACTGCCGACCTCGACGAAGGTCCGATCATCGAACAGGATGTCGAGCATATCGGCCATACCGACACGCCCGACGATCTGGTCCGCAAGGGCCGCGACATCGAACGGCGCGTCCTTGCCAGCGCGGTGCGGCTCTATGTCGAGGATCGGATTTTGCTGAACGGCAGCAAAACGGTCGTCTTCAAGCACTGATCCGTGACCGACAGGTTCATCAGCATCGGCGTCCGCGACGCCGAGGTGACTGCCGATATCGGCATGCTCGCCCACGAGATCGGCCGGCCGCAACTGCTCAGGATCAGCGGGACGCTGCGGATCCGGATGCCGGAAGCGGACCGGATCGATTCGACCTTCGACTATAAGCGGATGGTCGACGCGGCGAAGGCGCTCGGCACCCATCGCATCGCGCTGATCGAGACCTTCGGTCGCCTGCTTGCCGAGGCGTGTCTCGAGGATCCGAAGATCGAGGCGGTCGAGATCCTGATCGAGAAACCGAATGCGCTGCCCAGCGGGACGGCCTTCGCGCGGGTCGCGCTGGACCGCACCGGCGCGAATGCCGACGCCTTATCGGCCGGCGGGCTCGCCTGACCGGGTCATGGCCATCAACTGCTGACGAAGCCAGGACAGCCCACGGTCGTCGGCGCGGGCGCTGTGAAACTGCATCATCTCGCGCATGACCGGCAGCGGGAATGGCGCTTCCTGGATCGTGAGCGACAATTGCTCGGCAAATTCACGCGCCAGGCGCTCGTGCATCAGTGCGAGGCGCGTGGTGCCGGGCAGCATCCAGGGAACCTGGGTGAACGACGCGCAGATCACCTCGATCCGGCGCTGCTCGCCACTGCCGCGCAGGAAATTGTCGATGAAGGTGCCATCGCGCGAGACGCTCACGACGACGTGACCGCTGGCATAGAAGCTCTCGGCATCCAGCGGCCGCTGCAACGCGGGATTGCTCGCGCACCCGACGACCACATGCTTCTCCTCGAACACCAGTTCGCGCGGATGAACCGGGCTGAGGAACTGTTCCGGTGAGATGATGATGTCGATCTCGCCATCATCGAGCTGTTCGAGAATGTCCGACCGCGGCAAGGTGATCTCGATCTGGATTCCCGGTGCCTCGCGCTGGAGCGACCGCAGCGCGGGACCGATCAGTACCGTCGTGATATAGTCCGAGGCGACGATGCGGAACCGGCGGCGTGATTGCGCCGGATCGAACCGCATGCCGCTGGCCAGGATGCCGCGCAGGTTCAGCACCGCCGCGGCGACATGCGGCGCGAGCGACAACGCACCAGGCGTCGGCACCATCCGTTTCCCGTGCTGGACCAGGATATCGTCGGCGAACGCCTCGCGCAGCCGCTTGAGCGCCGCGCTCATCGCCGACTGGGTGAGGTTGAGCCGCTCCGCCGCGCGGGTGACCCCGCGCTCCTCCATCAGGACATCGAACGCGATCAACAGGTTCAGGTCAAACTGATCGAGACGCATCCATCATTTCCATTTGTGATTTAGCATCAAAACAAATCGTTATGATAATTCGTTCGACCTTGCCACTCCTCATTGCAAGGCGTGCAAAGAAACGCATCCACGGGAGGATAGCATGAAAAGACTGTTGTTGGCGGGGACCGCCGCAATCCTGGCATTGAGCGCGCAGACCGCAGTTGCGCAGGACATGCCGACCGATCCGCAGGACAGCACCCAGGCGAGCGAGGATGCCGGCGACGAAGGCCTTTTCGACATCGTCGTGACTGCCCAGCACCGATCGGAATCGCTGCAGCGCGCAGCAGTGGCTGTTTCCGCGGTCACGGGCGACGACCTGGCTCAGTCCGGCATCACCGAGACCGTCAATCTGGGCAAGCTGGTCCCCTCGCTCGTCGTGCAGCCCACCGGCGGCACCACGAGCTTCTTCCTGCGCGGGGTCGGCACCAATTCGCAGAATTCCTTCTCGGAAAATGCGGTCGCCTATAACTTCAACGGCGTCTATGTCGGCCGCCCGACCGCGCCGGCGGGTGCCTTCTACGACCTGGAGCGGGTCGAGGTGGTCAAGGGACCGCAGGGCACGCTGTACGGCCGCAACGCGACGGGCGGCGCGATCAACGTCCTGCCGAAACGCCCCGAACTCGGCCGGTTCTCGGGCGAGGGGCTGCTCGAATATGGCAATTACGACAGCAAGAAGGGCTTTCTGGCCCTCAACGTGCCGATCGGCGACATCATGGCGCTGCGGGTCGCGGGACAGATCGTCGATCGCGACGGCTATATTTCCGACGGCTATGACGACGACAAGGGCGAGGCCGTCCGCGCCTCGCTGCTGATCCAGCCGTCCGAACTCTGGTCGATGACGCTCGTCGCCGACTATTACAACCAGCATGGCAAGGGTGCGGGCGCCGTCCTGCTGCCCAATGCCGCGTTCGCCGTGCCCCCGCTCGAAGATCGCGTCAGCATTTCCGATCCGCGCGCGCAGGCCGCGATCCGGGGCTATGCCGCGACGCTGTTCGCACCGCCCTTCTGCGGCGGCCAGGGCGGGTTCGTGACCAGCGGTTGCGTCTCGCTGGCCGGAACCGACGGATTTCTCGACAACAAGTTCTACGGCGTCAGCGCGACGGTCGTCGGCGACCTCGGCTTCGGCACGCTCACGGTCATCCCGGCATGGCGTCGCTCGGACGTGAAGTTCCGCACCTACCTGCCCGGCTTCGCCGGTGACTTTGTCGACCTGGCCGAACAGACCTCGGTCGAGGTTCGGCTGGCATCGAAAGAGAGCCAGAGGCTGCGCTACGTCGTCGGCGCCTTCTATTATGGCGAGAACCAGGCCACCGAGAATTTCTTCCGCCAAGGCAATATCTCGACGACCCGGTTCACCCCGCGCCTGAACACCGAAAGCATCGCGGCGTTCGGTCAGCTGA
This sequence comes from Sphingomonas rustica, assembly GCF_039652585.1. NCBI lineage: Bacteria > Pseudomonadati > Pseudomonadota > Alphaproteobacteria > Sphingomonadales > Sphingomonadaceae > Sphingomonas > Sphingomonas rustica. The sequence continues at coordinate 38,422 of NZ_JBDIZK010000005.1, forward strand.
CGTTCGACCTGAGCGACGCCTTCCGCCTCGTTGCCGGTGGCCGCTACACGCGCGAGGACAAGAAGCAGCTCACCTCGACGGCTTCCGGCGGCCTGCCCGGTCCGATCGAGCCGCCGCTCAGCGCGCCGTTCACCGGGAGCCTGAGCTTTGAGAAATTCACCTGGAAGGCAGGCATCGAGCTCGATGCCGGCCCCGCCTCGCTGATCTATGCAAATGTCGCCACCGGCTTCAAATCGGGCGGATTCTTCGTCGCCCAGCCGCCCAACAACACGTTCGAGCCTGAATCGCTGACCGCCTATACGGTCGGGTCGAAGAACCGCTTCCTCGACAACAAGCTTCAGGTGAATATCGAGGCGTTCTACTGGGACTATCGCGACCAGCAGATCACCTATGTCGGCGGCGTGCCCACCGGCAACGGGTTGTTCGGCCAGGGATCGATCACGGTCAACGCGGGCAAGTCGCGCATCTATGGCGCCGAATTCGAGGCCCGGTTCGCACCTACGCGCAACGACCTGTTCAACCTGAACGTCCAGTTCCTCGACGGCAAATATGGCAGCCTGACAACCGCCAACTTCTCGCCGACGGGCGCACCGGTAACGACGGGCTGCGTCACGACGGGCAGCCGCCTGGCCAATCCCGGCGTCAACGGCGCTCGATTCTACGACATCGATTGCTCGGGCAAGCCGACCGTGAACTCGCCGCGCTGGGCCCTGAACCTCGGCTATGAGCGCACCTTCGAACTGACGGGGGACCTGTCGCTGATCGCGGGCGCGCGCGGCAATATCGAGAGCAGCCGCTATCTCGACGCCAATTATCGCGAGGACCAGAAGCAGGACGGGTTCGCGGTTGCCGACGCATTCCTGACGCTGGAAAGCCAGGGCGGGTGGAGCCTGACCGGCTTCATCAACAACATCACCGACGAGGAAATCCTGGCACGCGCGGGGACCCGTCCGATCCTCGATTTCCCGGTCGGCACGCTGCGGCCGCCGCGCACCTATGGCGCCCGCCTGGGCTTCAAGTTCTGATGCGAGCCCGTCTCCTCTCGCTGGTGTCGATCGCGATGGTCTGCGCCTTGCCAGCCGCCGCGCAGCAGGCACCGGCGGGAGGCGACGCATTCATTACCCTGGGCACGATGGGCGGCCCGGTCCCCAGCCCGGATCGATCGCAGCCCGCAAATGCGCTGGTCCATCAGGGGCACGTCTATCTGGTCGATGCCGGCGACGGCGCGGTCCAGCAGCTTGCCAAGGCCGGCATTCAGCTGCCGCGGGTCAGGGCGGTATTTCTCAGCCACCTGCATGCCGATCACACCGGCGGGCTTTCTGCGGTGCTGGCGCTGCGCAACCAGATCAACCTCACCGATCGGCTGACGATCTATGGCCCTCCCGGCACGAGGGAACTCGTCGCCGGAATGGTGGCATCGATGCAACCCGCCGCTCGGGTCGGATATGGCATAACCGGCCAGCCCTGGGCGCCGCCGGCCGATGGCATCACCGTCATCGAAATGTCGGATGGCGAACGGTTTCAGCTGGACGGCATGACCGTCACCACTGCCCAGAACACCCATTACGACTTCGCTGCCGGCAGCGTCGAGGATCGCAACTACAAGTCGCTGTCGTTGCGCTTCGACCTGCCGGGTCGATCGATCGTCTATACCGGCGACACCGGCCCGAGCGCCGCGGTCGAACGGCTGGCAAAGGGCGCCGACCTGCTGGTCAGCGAGATGATCGATCTCGCCGGGACCATGGCCACCGTCACCCGCACGTCTCCCGATATGCCGCCAGCGGCGCGGCAGCAGCTCGAACGGCATCTGTCGACGCATCACCTGACCCCCGACGCGGTCGGGCGGCTGGCCGCCATGGCGGGAGCCAAGGCTGTCGTCATCACTCACTTTGCCGCCGGCACTCCCGATCCTGCGCGCATCCGCGCCGACGTCGCAACAATCCGCGCCCGCTTCGGCGGGCCGATCACGCTCGCCAACGACCTCGACCGCTTCTGAAAGTAATCTCATGCAATCCGGTAACATTCTCATCATCGGCGGCGGCATCGGCGGCCTGACCTCGGCCATCGCATTGCGCGCCCGCGGCTTTGGCGTGACGGTGATCGAACGCGATCCCGAATGGTCGGTCTATGGCGTCGGCATCATCCAGCAGTCGAACGTGATCCGGGCCATGTCGCAGCTCGGCCTGATCGACGAATATGTCTCCGCCGGGGTCGGGTTCGACGCGGTCGAGATCTATGCGCCGAACGGGATGCGAGTTGCACGCGTGCCCTCCCCCAGGCTGGTCGACGGCTACCCGGCCAGCATGGGCATCGGCCGCCGGGCATTGCACAAGATGCTGGGCGATCGCACGATCGCGAGCGGCGCGCAGGTCCTGCTGGGCGTGACCGCCACCGATCTCGAGGACGATGGTGCAGGGGTCGATGTCCGCCTCTCCAACGGCTCGGTCGAACGGTTCGACCTGGTGATCGGCGCCGACGGGGTCTATTCGCAGACGCGGGACAAGATCTTTCCCGATGCGCCCCGCCCCGAATTCACCGGTCAGTCGGTGTGGCGCTACAATCTGCCGCGTCCGGCCGATCTCGACGCGCTTCACGCCTATAACGGTCCGACCGGCGTCGGACTGGTACCGATATCGAACGAGCTGATGTACATCTTCGTCACCACGCCGGAGCCCGACAATCCGCGCTATCCGCGCGAGGGACTGGCGGCGGTGATGCGGTCGAAGATGGCAGGCTGCGCGCCGTTCATCCGCGAATTGTCCGAACAGGTCACCGACGACGAGGGCGTGGTCTATCGTCCCCTCGAGGCGCTGATGATCGACGGACCATGGCACAAGGGCCGGATCGCACTGCTCGGCGACGCGGTTCATGCGACGACGCCGCATCTCGGCCAGGGTGCCGGCATGGCGATCGAGGACAGCCTCGTGCTGGCCGAGGAGCTTGCCCGCCATGACGATATCGATACCGCGCTGACCGCCTATCACGACCGCCGCGTCGATCGCTGCGCCTATATCGTCCGGTCGAGCATCGGCATCTGCATGGGCCAGATCGGTAAGGGACCGCCGGTCGATAACGCCAAGGCGACGCACGAGATGTTCGAGATGGTCGCAAAGCCGATCTGACCCGAAGGAACAGCGACATGAACAGGCAGGCGAGCACCCGACACGGCGTGATCCTGATGCTGACCGCGGTGATGCCGACCATGGCGATCATCGCCCTGGTGCCGGTGCTGCCCTTGTTGCTGCGCGAATTCGCGGCAGTGCCTGGATCGGCGGTGCTGGTGCCGATCGCGCTGACCGTACCGGCACTGTGCGTCGCGCTGTTCTCCCCGCTCGCCGGCTGGCTGTCCGACCGGGTCGGGCGCAAGCGACTGCTGATCGGCGCGCTGCTGGGCTATGCGCTGTTCGGCCTGCTGCCGCTGGTCCTCGACAGCCTGCATGCGATCCTGGCGGCGCGTGTCGCCCTGGGCATGACCGAGGCGATCATCATGACCGTCGCCACCGCGCTGGTCGGCGATTATTTCGAGGGTGAGCGTCGCGAGCGCTGGGTCTCGATCCAGATCGCCACCGCAAGCCTCAGCGCGATCGCGCTGATCGCGGCCGGTGGCGCGCTGGGCGAGGCGCTGGGATCTCGCGGGCCGTTCTGGCTATACCTGCTGGCGTTGCCGGTCGCCGTCGCCGGTACCCTTATCCTCTTCGAGCCAAATCGCTCGCACATCGGCCAGGCAGCCGCCTCCGTACCGGGCGCCGCCCCGGCACGCGGGATTGCCGGCCTGGTCGCGATCACCTTCGGTATCGGCCTGTTGTTCTACACGATCATCGTCCAGCTCGGCCCCGTGATCGAGGCGACCGGGGTCAGCTCCCCGGCCCGGATCGGCCTGGCGGGCGCCGCGGCCAATCTCGGCGTGATGCTGGGGTCGCTGCTGTTCGCGAGGCTCAAGGCGGCGCGTGGCGAGCGATTGCTGTCGCTCGGCCTGCCACTGGTGGCGCTCGGCTATGTCGGTGTCGCGCTGTCGACCGACTTCTACCTCACCGCAGCGTCCGCGGTGGTGATCTCGATCGGCAACGGCCTGATGTTGCCGACGATGCTCGCCTGGGTGCTGCGCCGCCTGCCACCCGAGACCCGCGGCCGGGGCACAGGCATATGGACCGGCGCCTTCTTCCTCGCCCAGTTCGTCGCCCCGATCCTGGCCACGGCGCTGTCCGGGCTGGTTGGCGGGCTTTCGACCACCTTCCTGTTGTTCGCCGCTGCGGCGGCCCTTTCGGCGGGCGTCGCGCTGATGCGCGCGTCCGGCAATCGCATCCAAGGAGCATAAGATGACGACACCCGTTCGCCGCGTCGTGACCGGCCATGATTCCTCGGGCCAGGCAATCATCCAGGAAGACGGTCCGGCTCCCCGCGTCCAGCAGATTGGCGGACCGGCGGGCCCGATGTTCCACGAGATCTGGAACACCCGGGCGACGCCCGCACCGATCGACGCGGCCTCCGGCGAACCTGCCGAGGACGGCATCAAGCTGGCCCCGCCCAAGGGCGGCACCCGCATCCGCGTGCTCGACATCCCGCCCGAAGGCGAGACGATCCGCACCATGTCGCCCGAGGAGGCACGCGCCCATTTCGCCGAGGTCGGCGCGGGCGACGCCTCCGCGCACGACGGAGAGGGCAGCCGCCACGCGCTGATGCATCGCACCGAGACGATCGACTATGGCATCGTGCTGGAAGGCGAGCTGGTGCTGATCCTGGACGAAGGAGAAACCACCGTTGGCGCCGGGGACATCGTTATCCAGCGCGGCACCAATCACGGCTGGTCCAACCGTTCCGACCGCAACTGCCGGATCGCGTTCATCCTGATCGATGGCGCGTTCGATTCCGACCTGAAGCGCTGATGCGGCTGGCCGTCACCGGCGCGGCGGGATTCGTCGGCCGGGCGGTCGTCCGGCATCTGGCGGAAACCCGGCCGGACGTCGAGCTGGTGCTGGCCGACCGCGCATTCGATGCGCCGCAAGCGTTCGAGACGGTCACCGGCGACCTGACCGATCCCGCCATGACCCAGGCCGTTTGCCGCCAGGACATCGATGGCGTGCTTCACCTTGCGGCATTGCCGGGCGGTGCGGCCGAGCGCGATCCCGGCGCATCGCGCTTGGCGAACCTGGAGGTGCCGCTGGCGCTGATCGAGGCCATGCAGGGCCGCAGGCTCGTGATCGCCGGATCGATCGCGGTATTCGGTGCCGCGCTGCCGGCGCATGTCGACGATGCGACACCCCCGGCACCGGACAGCGTCTATGGCACGCACAAGCGCATGGTCGAGCTTGCCTTCGCCGATGCCGTCCGGCGCAACGTGCTGGGCGGCATGGTGCTGCGCCTGCCCGGGATCGTCGCCAGGCCGGCGGCGGCGGGCGGGTTCGGATCGGCGTTTCTCAGCGACGTCTTCCATGCGGCCAGGTCAGGGTCTGCATGCACCCTGCCCGTCGCCCCCGACGCCACCAGCTGGCTGATGTCGGTTCGCACCTGTGCGGCCAATCTGGCCGCCGCTGTCCTGGGCGACGCGAGCCAGCGAGATGCATTGACTCTGCCTGCGCTCCGCGTCCGCATCGGTGACCTGGTGGCGGAGCTGGCGTCCCACGGCGACATCCGCGCGATCGGCCATGTCGAGGAGCCGGCGATCCGGCGCAGCTTCGGCAGCTATCCGTCGCTTGCCACGCCCCGCGCCGATGCGCTGGGCATGCGGCACGACGGCACGCTCCACGCGCTTGTGGAAACCACGCTTGCCGACATCTGACCCTCTGCGAGCCTTCCGGCTGGACGGAAGGACGGCACTCGTCACCGGCCCGACCCGCGGCATCGGCCTGGCGATCGCGCGTCTGTTCGCGAACGCCGGCGCCCGCCTGGTGCTCGCCGATGTGGATCGGCCCGCGTGCGACGCGCTTGCGGAAACGCTGGACGGCATCTCCCTTCCCACCGACGTCGGCGATGCCCGCGCGCTGGATCGGCTTGCCGAGCAGGCAGAAGCGTTGAGCGGCGGCATCGACGTGCTGGTCTGCAACGCCGGAGTCGCCGGGCCCGCCTCGCCGATGCACGCGATCGACGAGGCCGATCGCGACCGGCTCTATGCGGTAAACCTGATGCATCCGATCCGCCTGACGGGCCTGATCGCGCCGCACATGGCCGCGCGAGGACGTGGCAGCATCGTCCTGCTGTCGAGCATCGCCGGACTGCGCGGTACCTCCCACCTCGGACATTACGGGGTCACCAAGGCCGCACTGGCGCAACTCGCGCGCAATCTGGCGGTCGAGTGGGGCCCGTCGGGCGTTCGCGCCAACGCGATCGCCCCCGGCCTGATCCGGACGGAATGGGCCGACGCGATCCTGTCCAGCCCCGAACGCGCCGATCGCCGGCTCGGGCTGACGCCGCTGCGCCGGGCGGGGTCGCCGGAAGAGGTGGCGTCGACCGCCCTGTACCTTGCCAGCGATGCCGGCGGGTTTACCACGGGCCAGACCATCGTGGTCGATGGCGGCACCGTGATTTCGGATGGCAGCTAGCCCGCAACCACCTGCTGGTCGATCACACCGAAGGGCGAGGCACCCTCGCCCGCGCGCATCGTCACGCGACTGCCGAACGACAGGAATTCGGTCTTCGGTCCGCCACCCGCGATCATCTCGATGGCGCGGCGTTCGGAGATGCAGGTCGATCCGACCGTCTCGTGCTCGGGATTGGAGACCGTACCCGATCCGATGATCGTACCCGCCGGCAGCGAGCGCGAGCGCGCGGCATGCGCGATCAGTTCGTGGAAGCCGAACGCCATCGCGACGCCATTGGGGTTGCCGAACCACCGGCCATCGACCTCGACCGTCAGCGGCAGGCAGACCCGGCCGTCACGCCACGCGTCGCCCAGTTCGTCGGGTGTCACCGCAAAGGGCGCGACGCTGCACGCAGGCTTGGCCTGGACCCAGCCGAATCCGGTCTTCATCTCGACCGGGGCGATCGCGCGAAGCGACCAGTCGTTGATGAGCAGCACCAGCCGAACATGCGCCAATGCATCCCGTGCCGCGCATCCCATCGGCACGTCGCCGGTCACGATGCCGAACTCGCCCTCGAAATCGATGCCGTCGGCCTCGCTGGGCATCGGCACGTCATCGGTGGGCGCGATGAACTGGTGGCTCATGCCCTGGTACATCAGCGGCAGATCGGTCTCGATCGGCGCATGGTTGAACGCGCGCTGCATCAGCGCGCCGTGATTGGGAAAGGCCGATCCGTCGAGCCATTGCCAGGCGCGCGGCAGCGGCGCCGCGAAGTCCGCAGGCGAGGCCACCCTGCCCGCCTCTGCGGCTGCCGCTGCAGCGTGCAACGCATCCTGTGCGGCATCCCAGTCGTCGAGCGCCGCCTGCAGCGTCGAATAGCCGGGAACCGTCGCGACGCGGGCTCCATCGAGGCTGACGGCCACCAGCGTGCCGTCACGGCCGCCGTCCTTCACTGTTGCAAGACGCATCGATCGATCCTCGATAAACGGGAAACAGCGGATCCGGCGGTCACATCGTGCACCGGATCCGCGGGTATCGGTTATGCCAGACGGCCGCCCAGCGTATCGGCGAACCAGTCGGCGATATAGTCGCGGCCGAAGCTCATATTGTCGGCGCCGACATGCTCCACGCCGCCTTCGCGCTCGGTGAACAGCTTGAGCTCGCGGCGCGGCGAGTTGACCAGCTGATCATAGCAGTCCTGCGCATAGTCGACGCTGATCTGCCGATCCTTCGCGCCATGCGTGACCAGGAAGGGCACCTTAACCCCGTCCATATGGCCATTGAGGTTCATGTCCTGCGCGCGGGCGAGGAAATCGTCCATGTCCCTTGCGCCGAACGCCCACATGACATGCGCCCAATAATGCGGCACCGGATTCTCGCCCTCGCGCTTCAGCCGCTTCTGCTGCACCTCGGCCCAATTGTGGTTCGCCCCCCAGCATGCGCCGGACGCGAAGCGGGGTTCATAGGCGACCGCGCGCGGGGCGAAATGACCGCCGAGCGAAATACCGGTCATGCCGATCCGCGCGGGATCGACGTCGCCCTGCGTCTCGAGCCAGTCGATCGCCTTGCTCGCCCAGGTCTCGCTATGCGGATCGACCGGCAGGTCCTGCAGCCGCAGTGCCTCGCCGCTGCCCGGCTGATCGACGCTGAGCGTCGAGATGCCGCGTCGCGCCAGCGCCTCTGGCAGCCGCGACCAGTAGAGCAGTTCCTTGCAGCTATCGAGACCGTTGCAATAAACGACGACCGGATGAGGGCCCGGCCCTGGCGCGCGGGTGTACAGCGCGGGCATCGTCCCGGTCTCGAGCGGAATCTCGACGCGCTCGCGGTTGATCGAGCCGAGCGTCGTCGAACGATCGAAGGTGGTGCGCGCCTTGGCATAGGTTTCGTGCCGGCCGGGATGGCCATGGCCCTGCATCCGCTCGGCGACGAACAGGTACAGCGAGGCCCGTTCCAGCTTGTCGGAGGCGGAGAAGCCGCGCCCTGCGGCCGCATCCTCGTCCGCCAGGCCGATCAGGCGATCGGCCATCTCGACCCATTTGGCCATGAACTGGGGCGTACCGGCATCCGCGCCCGAAGCCGCCGCGTCGCGGATCGGCTGGCACATATCGACGATCTCGCCGATGCGTCCCCCGCTCTCCAGCGCGATCGCGACCGACAGGTTCCAGATATAGTTCGGGAAATATTCGAACAATGCCATGGTCTTATGCCTCTACCGGCTGGAACAGGCCCTTGTCGGCCTCGGGATGCGGCATCGTCTGGGGTCCGCCGACGCCGACGCCCCACTGATCCATGATCTGCGGTCCGGGGACATGCACCTTGTCGACATGATTTTCGAAATCCACCTCTTCCAGACCCGAGGTATATTCGACGGCGAAGCCGTTGGGCGTCGTGAAGTAGCTGAACGTGTTGTCGCCCGCGGTGTGGCGGCCCGGACCCCACAGGATGTCGGTGCCCTTCTTCCGCAACCGGCTGATGCCGCGCATCATGTCGTCGACCGTCAGCACGTCGTATGCGACATGGTTCAGGCACGCCGGTCCCGGCAGCAATGCCAGCCGGTGGTGCGCGCTGTTGCAGCGCAGGAAGCACATGAAGTCGCCGAGCCAGTCGCTGACCCGCAGTCCGAGCACGTCGACGAAGAAGGTCACCATCGCCTTGTGATCGGGCGAGTGAAGGACGATGTGGCTGATCTTCTGCGGGATGCCGTCCCAGCGGACCATCTCGCGAGCTGTGCCGCGCGCGACGTCGCTCGAAATCTCGAACGGCAGGCCGTCGGGTGAGAAGAAGCGGAAGCCATAGCCGCCGCCCGGCGTGGTCAGGTCGCGTGGCGGGAAGATGATGGTGCAGCCTGCGCCGATCACCTTGTCGTGAAGCGCGTCGACGTCGCCGCGGCTGTCGGTCGCGAGTGCGATGACGTCGACCCGCTTCTCATCGGCCTTGCGCAGGCGGACGACGTGATGCTCGCCATCACCCTCGGTGGCGAAATAGGACATGCCGTCCTGCTCGGCGACCTCCTTCAATCCCCAGACATCGCGATAAAAGCCATGTTCTGCTTCAAAGTCGGTGACGGCGTAGCCGACATAGCGGATTTCGGTGACGCGGCTCATGACGATCCTGCTCCAGATGGTGCCCGACCGCTGCCGGGCGTTGCGTAGCTCCATCTATCCCTGTCACGCACGATTGAAAAAATGATTGTTCGAATTTATTTCGATCCATCTGATGAATGGAAGCGGGCAATGCGTTTCAAGGGACTGGACCTGAACCTGCTGGTCGCGTTCGACGCGCTCATGGCGGACCGGAGCGTGTCGCGCGCCGCGGAACGGGTGAATCTCAGCCAGCCGGCGATGAGCAACGCGCTGTCCCGGCTGCGAAGCTATTTCAGCGATGACCTGCTGATCGCGCACAACAAGCGGATGTACGCCACCCCCTTTGCCGAAACGCTGCTGCCGCAGGTGAGGTCGGCGCTGGCGATGATGGAAGGCGTGGTTGCGACGTCCCGCCATTTCGAACCCGCGACGTCGGTCCGCACCTTTCGCGTGATGACCTCGGACTATATCGCCACGGCGGTATTGTTTCCGATCATCACCCGCCTCGCCGCCGTCGCGCCGGGCGTGCGGATCGAGTTGCTCCTGCCCAGCCAGCGTCGCATCGAAATGCTGGAAAGCGGGGACATCGACCTGCTCATCACGCTTCAGCCCTATGTCACGCCCAGCCTGCCGTCCGACTTTCTGCTGGAGGACAAATACTGGCTGGTCGGGCGTGCCGGGCATCCCGCGCTGGGCGAGTCCGTGACGCTGGAGGCGATGCTGGCCTATGGCCATGTGCTCGTCGCGATCGGTGAGGAACGGCTGCCCAGCTTCGGCGACGCCCATCTGGACCGGATCGGGATCCAGCGCCGCGTGGCCATGACGGCACCCAATTTCGCAATGCTGCCATGGCTTCTGCAGGAATCGGACTGGCTCACCTTGATGCAGGGAAGGCTTGCCCAGTTGATGGCGCGAAACTTCCAGATCGCGCTGGCACCGCCGCCCGTCGCCATCCCCCCGCTGGTGGAGATGGCGCAATATCATGTCACCCGCGCAAACGATCCGGGCCTGCGCTGGCTGATCGACACGATCAGGAGCCAGGCCGACGAAGTCGCCTGAGCGCTAGCCATCCACAACTTCGCGGTTATGATATTTGCACATGCATGAAAAACTGCCATCTGCCCCCGACAGAAACCGGAGGCCAAGATGACGATCGACGTGACGCATGTAGGAAGTCTTCCCCGGGGCGACGAACTCACCCCCCTTCTGCTCGCGCGCGACAAGGGCGACCCCTATGACGCGGACCGCTTCGATACGCTGGTCCAGGCAGCGGTGGACGATGCGGTGGCGCGCCAGGTGGACAGCGGCGTCAGCATCGTCAGCGACGGCGAACTCGGCAAGGTGGGCTATTCGACCTACATGATCGAGCGACTGGAAGGCTTTGGCGGGCATGTCGATCGCAAGCCCGCTGCGGACCTTGCGGCGCATCCCGATCTTGCGCGCAAATTGTCCGCGATCATGGGCAGCCAGGAATTCACCCGCGCCTCGTGCATCGGCCCGGTCCGGCTGCGCACGCTGGCACCGCTGCACGACGACATCCGCCGCTTCCGCCATGCGATGAGCCATGCGGGTGCGGCGCGAGGCTTCATGAACGCCGCCAGCCCCGGGCTGATCACCGCGTTCCAGGTGAATCGCCACTATCCTACGCACGAGGCCTATCTCGCCGACATCGTCGATGCGATGCGCGAGGAATATGAGGCGATCATCGCCGCGGGCTTCGACCTGCAGCTCGACTGCCCCGATCTCGCAATGTCGCGACACACCGGCTATCAGGATCAGAGCGACGAGACGTTCCTGCGCACCGCAGCCGCCAATGTCGACGCCCTGAACGCGGCGACCGCCAACATCCCAGCCGACCGGATGCGGATGCATGTCTGCTGGGGCAATTACGAAGGCCCGCACGACTGCGACATCGCACTGGAAAAGGTGATCGACATCATCATCGCCGCGCGCCCGTCGACGATCCTGTTCGAAGCGGCCAATCCCCGCCACGAGCATGAATGGACGGTGTGGCGCGATGGCGGGCTGCCCGACGACAAGATCCTGGCGCCCGGTCTTATCGACACCTGTTCCAACTATGTCGAGCATCCCGAACTGATCGCCCAGCGGATCGAGCGCTTTGCAGGTGTCGTCGGCAAGGATCGCGTGATCGCCAGCACCGATTGCGGCTTCGGGACCTTCGCCGGTTACGGCAAGATCGACCCGGCGGTGACGTGGAAGAAGCTGCGGGCGCTGCGCGAAGGCGCCGACATCGCCGAGGCCCGCCTGTGAGCGTCGAGGCCGCCGGGTCCGATCGGCGCGCCGTCGAACAGGACTGCGCCAGGCTGATCGCGCGCTATGCCAATCTGAACGACGCAGGCGATTGGGACGCCGTGGGGTCGCTCTACGCCCCGGAGGGGCGGATGTGCCGCCCGACGGCGCCCGACCTGTGGATCGAGGGCCGCGAGGCGATCCTGGACGCGTTCCGATCGCGCCCGCACCGCGTGACGCGCCATGTCTGCTCGAACATCGTCATCGACGTGCTCGACCCCGACCATGCTGTGGGAGAGTCGGCGATGCTGCTGTTCACCGGGGACGGTCCGCCCAAGGTCGGGTCCTTTCACGACCGCTTCGTCCGGATCGGCGGAGACTGGCGGTTCGCAGAGCGTCGCGGCACGCTGACCTTCTGAACCGCTGGCGAGCCCCGTCGATCCCGAGCCGGCCAACGGTCAGCTCACTCGACCTCATTGAGTTCGCCGCCGGATCATGCCCGGCGGCGAACATCGATCTCAACGCGGCACGATCCCCATCGTGACCTTCAGCATCACCGGGCGATCGGTGAAGTTGAAGCCATAGTCGATCTGGTCGCCGTTCCAGCGCCGCGTCGTCACCCATTTGCCATCGACGAAGCTGCCCTCCTCCGTCCGGATCATCTGTGCCAGCTCGCCCGGCACCGGCTTGGCGAGGCCAAGGCGGACGCGGACATGGGTGCCGGTGACCAGGAAGGTGTCGGGCCCGATCTGCGCCACTACCATGCCGCCGGTGTCCTTGTCGGCCTCGGGATGCTTGTCGATCTTGAACCAGTTCCATTCGGGCTCGCCCATCTGCCACAGGCCATAGTGCGCGCTGATCTTCCAGCGGCCCATCACCGTCGACTGGTCGGCCTCCGGAAAGCCCTTGGCGGTTCCCCAGACCGGGTTCTCGAACGCGATTCGCGCCCAGTCGGACGCCATCGGTTTCAGCAGGCGATAGGGTGCGGCGAACGCTTCGAGCGTGCCGTCGTCGAAGGTCTTGGCGCCGAGCGGATAGTTGAAGAAGCCCGTCGCATCCATGCCGAACGGCGCAAAGCCGATCCCGCCATGGCCCAAGGTCGGCCAGAAGAAGCGGGCATATTCGCTGGCATTGCCAATCTCGGGCACCATCAGCGCATTGTCGGCACGCGCATATTTGTCGAGGAACGAGGCGACCGCGGGGGCATCGCGGGTGTAGATGTCGGGCGCCAGCAGATCGATGTGCGGCGCCGCCACTTTCCATACCGGAATGGCGTTCCAGTTGGGCCCGCCCGACGGACCGACATCGCCATTCTCGTCGGTGAAGGCATTGCCGAGCGCGGCATTGACGTACATCGGCAGCGGCTTGGCCGCCTTCCCCGCCGCCGCGATCTCGTCGATATAGCGGGCGAGATGCCAGGTGTGGAAGAACTGCTCGGCCCTCTTTCCGAACACCTCGGTCCAGCTGCCCGACTTCACCTTCATCGCGCGGACCAGCTCGGACGGAACGGGTCCCTTGAACAGCCGATCCGCTTCAGGCGCGTGATCGCGCTTGAGCGTGTAGCTGCCCGCCTCATTCTCCGGCTGGACCATGATGACAATATTGTCGCGGTCCACCCTGGCCAGATGGGTCATCAGCGCGACGAAGGCGCGCTTGTCCGCCTCCAGCGTATTGCGGCTGTGGGGACTCATCGAATGATGCGCCGTGCCGTCCGCATTCCTCATTCTCGGAAAGCGCTTCGTGTCGCGCTTGACCCATTCGGGAACGTAGGTGTTGCCGGTGTTCTTCCAGGTCGCGAACCACAGCAGGACCAGCCGGACCTTCTGCTCGCGTGCCTGAGCGATCAGCGTGTCGAGGAACGAGAAGTCGAACTTCCCCTCTTCCGGCTCGACCTGTTCCCACGAGATCGGCATCTCCAGCGTGTTGGCGTGCATCGCCGAAATCACCGGCCAGACCTTGGGCAGCTCGGAGGGATAGTTGCTCGAATTGTTCGCTTGGGCACCCAGCATCAGGAACGGGGCGCCGTCGACGATCAGTGCGTGTCTTCCGTTTTTCTCGGCGAGATGCGGAATCTCCTGCGCCACTGCCGAACCAGCCGCGGCTGAGGACAGGGCCAGGCCGGCAGCGATCGCCGCCAGGCGGAGCCACGCTTTGCCGTTGCGAGCCCCGATCGGCCGATCATGGATCCTGTTCATCATCTCTCCCCATTTTATCTTCTGTCCGATCGGATGGTCGTTCCGACGCCGGCGAAGATAGCGCTACCATGACCTGATGGCGCTTCCCGGACCCGCAAGCAAGATTGATCTTACAAATAACTCGGGCGGGAGCACGCCGTCATCTCGCCCGAAGCATTTCACATCGGTTGATTAGTTCAACTATCCATATTATTCAACGATTTCGAGTATCTGCAGCATATCAAAGGAGAAACCCCAGATTAGTTTTGAAGCATTACAGTTATTGACAATAGCCGTCGTCCATCTAGACTCCGGCATATGTTGAGCGGGGGCGCAGAGATCGCCGCACGACAGGGGAGGTATCGATGAACGGGCTTCGATCGACGACACGCGCCGCTTTCATGTACGGCGCAGCTGCTGCAGCATTTGCAACGACCGCAATGGCCTTTCCGGCGCTGGCGCAGGACAGTCCGGCACAGGACATATCCGCCGAGGTGACCGAGGCGGATCCGACCGAGATCATCGTGACCGCCCGCCGCCGCGAGGAAAGCCTGCAGGACACGCCGGTCGCGATCTCCGCATTCAGTTCCGAAATGCTCGAGCAGCGCCAGATTCTCCAGACGCAGGATCTCGAGCGGATCACGCCCAGCCTGCAGTTCAAGCCCGCCGGCCAATTGTCGGGCAACAGCGCATCGTCGGTGGTCTTCATCCGCGGCGTCGGCCAGGTCGATCCGACCGCGGCTGTCGATCCCGGCGTCGGCATCTATCTGGACGAAGTCTATCTCGGCCGCGCCGTCGGCGGCGCGATCGATTTCGGCGACATCGCCGGGGTCGAGGTGCTGCGCGGGCCGCAGGGCACGCTGTTCGGCCGCAACACGATCGGCGGCGCGATCCTGGTGCGCACCCGCCAGCCCGAACTCGGGAAGTTCGGCGCGCGCGGCCGGGTCCGCGTCGGCAACGACAATCTGGTAGAGGGCTTCGCCGCGCTCAACATCCCGATCGGCGACACGCTGGCCGCCCGCGTCTCGGGGGGCTTTCGCAAGCGCGACGGCTATGTCATCCGCGCGGTCGACGGTCTCGATCTCGGCAACGAGAATGGCTATTCGTTCAACGGTGCCCTGAAATGGGAGCCGTCGAGCGATTTCGACCTGTTCCTGCGCGCCGATTATTCGAAGCGCGACGAACATGGCGCGCCCTTCGTCTTCGCCGGGATCAACGAACAGGCGCCGGTCGCCGCGATCGTCAGCGTCGCTGCGGGCTGCCCCGGCGCTACCATCCCGTTCGCGCCGATCGCACCCGGCAATCCGCGTTTCGGCGCGCCGAACGTGCCGCTGATCAACGACAGCCGCTGCGCCAACGACTTCCAGGCGCGCGGCGATTTCGTCAACGGCGGCACCGCGCCGGTGATGAGCATGTCCGAAGTGTGGGGCGTGGCAGGCACCGCCAATATCCGGCTGACCGACCAGGCGCTGGTCAAGCTGATCTCCGCCTATCGCGAGACCGAATCGCGCGGCATCCGCGACGCCGACAATACCCCGTTCACGATGATCACGACCGATGTCGGGTCGAAGTCGCAGCAGTTCAGCCAGGAAATCCAGCTGCAGCTCGATTTCGGCAAGGTCAGCGGCATCCTGGGCGGCTATTATTTCAACGAGACCACCGACGAGCGCGCGACGGTCTATCTCGCCTTCCCGCCCTCGCCGCCCGTGATCTCGTCGATCCTCGCCGGCGGGCCGACCAGCCGCGACCTTCAGGTCTCGCGGTTGAAGACCGACTCGCTCGCCGTGTTCGGCGAGGTGACCTGGGCACCGGTCGACGGGCTCGAGCTGAGCGGCGGACTGCGCTACACCTCGGATCGCAAATTCTATCAGGGGACGGTGTTCAACCTGTTCCCGTCCACCCTGCCCGATCCCAACCCGCTGCCGACGCTGGCAACGACCCAGGGCGGGCCGCTGTTCATCTTCAACCGGCCGTTCCAGCAGAGCTTCTCGGCGCTGACGGGTTCGGCGAGCGTGCAGTATCGCTGGACGCCGGCGATCAGCACCTATGCCTCCTATGCGAAGAGCTTCAAATCGGGCGGGTTCAATACGCGCTACAATGCCGCGACGGCGGACAATCTGCCCGTCCCCTTCGGCGAAGAGAGCGTCACCAGCTACGAGGTCGGCGTGAAGACGAATATCGGGCGGCTGCGCCTGAACCTGGCGGCGTTCGAGGCGCAATATAGCGACATCCAGCTGATCTTCCGCCAGGGCGTGGTGCCGCTTCTGTTCAACGCTGGCGAAGCGCGCATCCGCGGGCTGGAGGCCGAGGCGAGCTATCGCACCTCCTGGGGGCTGATGTTCGACGGCAGCGTCAGCGTGCTGGACGACAAGATCAAGAGCATCACCCCGATCCCCGGTGCCACTGCGACGGTGACGCCGAACGACGACCTGCCCTTCACCCCCGACCTGCAGGCCAATTTCGGCTTGTCCTATGCGATCGAACTGGGCGGCGGCACGACGCTGACGCCGCGGATCGACGGCAGCTACACGTCGAAGATCACCTTCATCACCGGCAGCATCCCGCTGATCGAGGAGGACGGCTATTTCACCGGCAACGCCTCGCTGTCGCTGAAGCTCGACAACGGCCTGGAACTGACCGCGGGCGTCAATAACGTGTTCGACGAGCGCTATCTGATCCAGGGTAACGCCTCGCTGGCCACCCTGGGCTATGCCGAGCGCATCTTCGCCCGCCCGCGCAACTGGTTCGTGCAGGTCTCGGGTTCGTTCTAAGGCCGGTAGTGCAACCTCGATCGAGACGGCTTGCGCCGCCTCGATCGAGGCGCCTTCGGGTGCGACCCCAGCCGGATGTCCGCCAGACCCGTGATCGGGATTCCCGCCTAGAGCGGCAACCCGACATAATTTTCGGCGATCACCGTCTGCATCGATTTCGAGCCGGCGACATAGTCCAACTCGGCCACCTGCATGCGGTGCTCGAACGCGCCGTCCTCCGGAAAGCTGTGCATCAGCTTGGTCAGGTACCAGCTGAACCGCTGGGCCTTCCAGATGCGTGCCAGCGCCCTTGCCTGATAGCCGTCGAGCGCGGAATCGTCGCCGTGCCGGAAATGGGCGATAAGAGCGTCCGACAGATAGGCGACGTCCGACGCGGCGAGGTTCAGGCCCTTGGCCCCGGTCGGTGGCACGATATGTGCCGAATCGCCGGCCAGGAACAGCCGGCCGTGACGCATCGTCTCGAACACATAGGATCGCAGCGGCGCGATCGACATCTCAAGCGCAGGGCCGCGCGTAACGCCGTGCTGGCTCAGCGGATCGAACCGCATTTCCAGTTCGTCCCACAGCCGATCCTCGGTCCAGTTCTCCACGCGGTCGGTGAGCGGGACCTGGATGTAATAGCGGCTGCGGGTCGAGGACCGCATCGATGCCAGTGCGAAGCCGCGCGCGCCATTGGCGTAGATCAGCTCGTCATGACAGGGCGGCACATCGGCCAGGATGCCGAGCCAGCCGAACGGATATTCCCGCTCATATTCGCGCACCGCCGATGCCGGGATCGCCTTGCGCGAAGGTCCGTGAAAGCCGTCGCAGCCGGCGATGAAGTCGGCCTGGATCCGCTGCGTCTCGCCATCCCTGACATAGGTCAGCGACGGCGTGTCGCTCTCCAGATCGTGGAGCGCGACGTCCTTCGCCTCGAAGATCACCGTCAGCCCGCGATCCGGCGCCGCATCCATCAGGTCGCGGGTCAGTTCGGTCTGGCCATAGACCATGACGTGCCTGCCGGTCAGCGCGGTGATGTCGATGCGGATCAGCCGATCGTCGGTGGCGAGATTGAAGCCCTCCTCGATCAGCCCCTCGGCATTCATCCGGGCGTCGATACCCAGCTTGCGCATCAGCTCGGTCGTGACCGTCTCAAGCACGCCCGCGCGAATGCGCCCCAGCACATAGTCGCGCGACTGGCGCTCGACGACCACGCAATCGACCCCGGCCTGGGTCAGGAGATGGCCGAGCAGCAGGCCCGAAGGACCTGCCCCGACGATCGCGACCCGGGTTTTCACCGGGCAGCCTCGAGCTGCTTTTCCAGTGAATCCAGCACGCGGTAGCACGGCAGGACCTGGGCGACGCTGGCGTTGGGCTCGCGCCCTTCGCGAATGGCGGCGACGAATTCGCGATCCTGCAGTTCGATGCCGTTCATCGACACCGCCACCTGAGAGACGTCGACCGGCTCTTCCTTGCCGGTGACGAGATCGTCATAGCGCGCCAGCCAGGTGCCGTTGTCGCAGATATAGCGGAAGAAGGTGCCCAGCGGCCCGTCATTGTTGAACGACAGGCTGAGCGTGCAGATCGCCCCGCTTTCCGCCTTCAGCTGGATCGACATGTCCATCGCGATCCCGAGTTCGGGATGGATCGGACCTTCCAGCGCGTTGGCGGCGACGATCGGGCCCGCCTGATAGGCGAACAGGTCGACCGTGTGCGCGGCGTGATGCCACAGGAGATGGTCGGTCCAGGACCGCGCCTCGCCCTTGGCATTCATGTTCTTGCGGCGGAAGAAATAGGTCTGGACGTCCATCTGCTGGATCGACAGGTCGCCTGCGGCGATCCGGTCGTGCAGGTACTGGTGCGACGGGTTGAAGCGACGGGTGTGGCCGACCATCGCGATCAGGCCGGTCTCCTGCTGCTTCTTCAGCACCGCCTCGCCGTCCGCCAGGCTGTCGCACAGCGGAATCTCGACCTGGACATGCTTGCCGGCGTCCATGCACTGGATCGCCTGGGCGGCGTGCATCTGGGTCGGGGTGCACAGGATCACCGCGTCGAGCCCGGGCTGTTCCAGCGCCTCGGCCAGTTCGGTGGTGGCGTGCGGGATGCCGTATTTGTCGGCGACCTGCTGCGTCGGCTCGAGCCGCCGGCCGACCACCGAGATCACTTCGACGCCGTCGATATTCTTCAGGCCGTCGAGATGCTTTTCACCGAAGGCGCCTGCCCCCGCGAGTGCGATTTTCATGGGTTTGCTCCAGTCTGTCGCCCGGCACCGCCGGGCGGAAGGTCATTCAGCGGCGAGGGCGGAAACGGTGCCGCTCCCCGTCATGTCGAGATCCTCCCCATTGTCGGGGCGCAGCACGAGATGGCCGATGGCGGTGTTGCTGCACGGCACGTGATAATGGCGGTGCAGCGCGCGCGTCCGCTTGCCCAGCGCGCCGCGCATGATCAGCCACATCACCATCTCGATCCCCTCCGACCCGGTTTCGCGGAGATATTCGATGTGCGGGATGCGCCGCAGATCGTCGCCATCGCCGATCAGCCCGTCGAGGAAGCGATTGTCCCACTCGCGGTTGATCAGGCCGGCCCGCGGCCCCTGGAGCTGGTGGCTCATGCCACCGGTGCCCCAGACCTGGACGTTCAGATCCTCGCCATAGCTTTCGACCGCGCGGCGGATCGCCTCGCCCAGCGCCCAGCAGCGATTGCCCGAGGGCGGCGGATAGGTGACGACGTTGACCGCCAGCGGGATCACCTTGCACGGCCAGGCATCGCTGTGGCCGAACATCATCGACAACGGCACGGTCAGGCCGTGGTCGACATCCATCTCGTTGATGATCGTCATGTCGAATTCGTCGAGGATCAGGCTCTGCGCGATGTGCCAGGCCAAGTCGGGATGGCCGATGACGTCCGGCACCTTGCGCGGGCCCCATCCCTCGTCCGCCGGGGCATAGCGCTCGCCACAGCCGATCGCGAAGGTCGGGATGATCTTCATGTCGAAGGCAGAAGCATGGTCGTTATAGACCAGGATCACGACGTCAGGCTTCTCCGCCTTTTCCCATTCGCGGGTCCAGTCGTAACCGGCGAAGATCGGACCGAAATAGGCGTCGCGATCCTTGCCCTGGTCGTGCGCCACGCCGAGCAGCGGCACATGGCTGGACGCCACGCCTGCAGTGATGCGTGCCATCAGCCTTGCTCCCCTTCTGTCATCGCGCGGGCATTGTCGCGCAGCGAGCGGTGCCCGTCGGCCGAGCGGCCGCCCGCATTCATCATCGCCTGATATTCTTCGACCGACATGCCGGTCATGGTGCTGACCGCCTGGACGAAGCTCTGTCCGTCGGTCGAGAACACCTTGGCCAGGAAGTAGATGTTGCCACCCAGATCGAGCAGCCGGTTATAGTCGCGGTCGAGCACCGCCTGCTTCTGGTCGTCGGTCAGCGGCCAGCCGTCGAGATAGGCGCGCTCGTCCGCCTTCCATGCGGCGCGGTTCTCCGGCTTCATAAGGCTCATCGCGAACTGGTTGAGATGATAGCCCTGGCGCGCGCGCGATGCGGTGAACACGCGGGTGCCGGGAATATCCTCGAACTCGGCGAGATAGCTGTGGATGTCGGGCGGGCTGCTCATCGTCCGCGCTCCTTCAGCTTGGCATCGAGGCGCGGAAAGACCCGGCGGGCATTGCCCTCGAAAATGGCGTGTCGATCGGCATCGGCGATGTCGAGCGCGTCGATATAGCGTTTGGTGTCGTCGAAATACTGGCCGGTCGTCGGATCGATCCCGCGCACCGCGCCGACCATTTCCGACCCGAACAGGATGTTCTTGTTGTCGATCACGTCCGCCAGCAGGTCGATGCCGGGCTGATGATAGACGCAGGTGTCGAAGAAGATGTTGTTCATCAGATGCGTGTCGAGCGAGGGCTTCTTCAGCATGTCGGCCAGCCCGCGATAGCGGCCCCAATGATAGGGCACCGCGCCGCCGCCATGCGGGATGATGAAGCGCAAAGTCGGGAAATCGGCGAACAGGTCCCCTTCGAGCAGTTGCATGAAGGCGATCGTATCGGCGGCGATGTAATAGCCGCCGGTCGCGTGCATCGCCGGATTGCAGCTGCCCGAGACGTGGACCATCGCGGGGACGTCCAGCTCGACCATCTTCTCGTAAAAGGGATACCAATAGCGGTCGGTCAGCGGTGGATGGTTGAAGTGGCCGCCGCCGGGATCGGGATTGAGGTTGCAGCCGATGAAACCAAGCTCGGTCACGCAGCGCTCCAGTTCGGCTATCGAGTTGGTCATGTCGGCCTTGGGCGACTGGGGCAGCATGCAGACGCCGGCGAAAGTCTCCGGGAACAGATCGACGACGCGTGCGATCAGGTTGTTGCAGCGATAGGCCCATTCCTTCGCCACCGCCTCGTCGCCGACATGCGGTGCCATTGCCGAGGCGCGCGGCGAGAAGATCGTGACGTCGGCGCCGCGCTCGCGGATCAGGCGAAGCTGGTTGGCCTCGATCGTCTCGCGGATCTCGTCGTCGCTGATCTCGGGATAGGGCGGCGCGGGCACGCCGGCCTTGAACGCGGCCTTTTGTTCCTCGCGCCAGGCGTCGTGCGCCTTGGGCAGGACCGTATAATGGCCGTGGCAATCGATGATCATCGTCACGCTGCGCGCTCCCCTTTTCCGTCTTCGATCGCGTCGAGTTTCGCGGCGAGGCCCTCGGGCGGAACCAGACCGAGGCTGCCGATCGCACGCTGCCGGACCACCGTGCCGCGCGTCATCGCCGGCTCGACGCCGAGTTCTTCCAAAGTCTTCACGACCTCTTCCATCTCGGCGGCGCGGCGCAGGCCGTGCGCGAGCATCCGGTCGAGATTATAGTCGACCCGTGTTTCCCAGCCCTGCGGCTTCCAGCTCGCGTCGAGCGAGGCGAGCACCGCATCGGCGACACCGGCGCGCCGAGCGGCCAGGATGCATTCGGCGCTCAGCGCCTCGATCCCCTTGACCATGACCGAGCGGATCATCTTGATGGCCGACGCATCGCCGACCTGCGGTCCGGCAAGGCTGACATTTGTGAAGCCGATCGCGGACAGGGCATCAGCCCCCGCCGCCGCATGCGGACCGGCAACAAGCAGCGGGACACCAAGACGCGCGGGCAGCACCGGCGACATGACGGCGACGTCGACATAGCGGCCGCCGGCCGCCTCGACCGCCTGTGCTGCGGCACGTTTCGTGCCAGGCGCGACGCTGTTCAGGTCGAGCCACAGCGCGCCGGGATCGAGCATCGCTGCACAGGACTGCGCCGCAGGCAGCGCCTGGTCGGCGGTTACCAGGGACAACGCGACCGCGGCGCCGGCGAGTGCCTCCGCCGCATCATCGCTGCCGCTGACGCCGCTGGCCTCATAGTCAGACAGCTTCGCCGCGCGAGACGCGGGATCCCCGGTCTTGCGGTCAAAGGCGCGGGCGCCAGGCCGGGCGAATGCCTGTCCCGCTTCGCCAAAGCCGATAAAGGCGACGCTCTCGATCATGACGGCGGGCTAGCCCCTGGTCAGGCTCCACCGCCAATCGATTTGCCCCCTACCCTATCCATTTTCCTGAAGTCTTGTCTCCGCGGTTGCCCGGTGGAGCAGGTCGACCAGACGTTGCTGGGGTCGGGTAGGCCGCCAGCCGCTGCGCGTGCTGATGCCGATCGTGCGGACCGCATCCGGCAGATCGGGACCGACCTGCGCGAGCATTCCGGCACTGACCTCGAGCGCGACCTGATCGGGCGAAAGCAAGGTGAGCAGGTCGCTCTGGGCGAGCAGGCCGCGGATGACCATCACCGATCCGCATTCGATCGGCACGGCGGGCATTGCCACATCGCGGAACAGTGTCTCCCAATGCGTGCGCAGCGGCGTGCCGGCGGGCCCGACGACCCATGGCTGTCGCGCCAGCGTCGCGAGATCGGCACGCCCGCCGTCCAGCGGGTGACCCGCACGACCGAAGATCGCGAGGCGATCGGTGAAGAGCGGCACCTGATCCACGCCCAGCGGCGCTTCGTCGCGCAGCGCGCCGACCATGATGTCTATCACCCCGTCGAGCAGCGGATCGACCAGTTCGCGCCACGACCCCTCGACGACGTCGACCACCGCGCGGGGCGCGTCGCGCAGGAACAACGACAGCGCCCGCGGCAACAGCAGCGCGCGACTGAGCGGCATCGCACCGATCGCGATGCGGCCGCCATCGCCCGCGTCGCCCCGCGCCTCGGCGATGCCGGCAGCGATCTCGCCCGCGGCAAGCCGAACCCCGCGCGCGATCGCCCGGCCGGCAGGCGTCAGCACCACGCCGCGCCCGCGTCGTTCGGCCAGGGGAGTGGCACAGACCTGTTCCAGTTCGCGCACCGCACGGTGGATCGCGGGCTGCGAAACCCCGCTGGCAGCCGCGGCGCCGGCAAAGCCCTGGGCGTCGGCGAAATGCAGGAACGCCTCGAGCTGGGTCGCGGTCATCAGGCGCTCCGGCCGGGCAAAGCCGCGCGCGCCGCCCCGGCCAGCCTTGCGGGCAGCCTCGCCCAGCAGCGCGAAGGCCCGCGCCGCGCGATCGGCCAGCGCGGTCCCCGCCTCGGTCGGGGTAACGCCATCGGAATGCCGATCGAACAGCGACACGCCCAGCTGCCGCTCGATCTTACCCAGCCCCTGGGTCAGCGCCGGCTGCGACAATCCGGCGACGTCCGCCGCGCGGTTCAGGCTGCGATGCGTGGCGACATCGCCAAGCGCGCGCAGATGGCGCAGGTTGAGGTCGAAGGGCTTGAGCACGACGCGTCTATAACAAAAACTTATCGGGGATGCGCAAGTTGGATTGGCGCGCGCCGCCCGCGCGCGTGACGTGGCAGGACGATCTGGAGGATGAAGACATGGGTGTCGTGGTACAGAATATCGATCGCGCGGACGCTGCGGTGATCGACGGGCTGGCGGGCGCCGGCGTGGCGACGGTGCACGAGGCGCAGGGCCGCATCGGGTTGCTGGCCCATCATATGCGCCCGATCTATGCGGGTGCCCGGATCGCCGGCAGTGCGGTGACGATCTCGGCGGCGCCGGGTGACAACTGGATGGTGCATGTCGCGATCGAGCAGTTGACGGACGGCGACATCCTCGTCCTGGCGCCGACATCGCCGTGTTTCGACGGCTATTTCGGGGACCTGCTGGCGACGAGCGCGATGGCGCGCGGATGCCGCGGACTCGTGATCGACGCCGGCGTGCGCGATGTCCGCGACCTGACCCAGATGGGCTTCCCCGTCTGGTCGCGCGCGGTGTTCGCGCAAGGAACCGTCAAGAACACGCTGGGATCGGTCAACGTGCCGATCGTCTGCGCCGGTGCGGCGATCGAGGCGGGCGACGTGATCGTCGCCGATGACGACGGCGTGTGCGTGGTGAAGCGCGGCGATGCTGCGGCGGTGCTGGAAAAGGCGCAGGCGCGCGAGGCGGCTGAGGAAGCCAAGCGCAAGCGGCTGGCCGCCGGCGAGCTTGGCCTCGACATCTACGACATGCGGCCGCGGCTGGCCGAGATGGGCCTGCGCTATGTCTGAGAGGACGGCGACCTCGGCGCGGTGCATGTGGATGCGCGGCGGATCGTCCAAGGGCGGCTATTTCCTGAAGGATGACCTGCCCGCCGATGTCGCCGAGCGCGATGCGTTCCTGCTGCGCGTGATGGGGTCGCCCGATCCGCGCCAGATCGACGGCATGGGCGGCGCCGACCCGCTGACCAGCAAGGTCGCGGTCGTCAGCGCCTCGACCCGCGACGGCGTCGATATCGACTATCTGTTCCTGCAGGTATTCGTCGACCAGGCGATCGTCACCGACGCGCAGAATTGCGGCAACATCCTTGCCGGCGTCGGTCCCTTCGCGATCGAGCGCGGGTTGGTGTCCCCACAGGACGGTGAGACACGCGTCGCGATCTTCATGGAGAATACCGGCCAGGTCGCAGTGGCGACCGTCCAGACCCCGGGCCGCACCGTCCGCTATGCCGGCGATGCGGCGATCAGCGGCGTGCCGGGCACCGCCGCGCCTATCCCCCTCGCCTTTCGCGACACCGCAGGGTCGAGCTGCGGCGCGCTGCTGCCGACCGGCAATGGTGTCGACCGGATCGAGGGTGTCGACTGCACGCTGATCGACAATGGCATGCCCTGCGTCGTGATCCGCGCCACCGACATGGGTATCACCGGCTATGAGGACCGCGAGACGCTGGACGCCGACGATACGATGAAGGCGAAGGTCGAGGCGATCCGGCTGAAAGCCGGGCCGCTGATGAACCTGGGGGACGTGACCGGGAAATCGGTACCCAAGATGATGCTGGTCGCTGCACCGAAGAATGGCGGTGCGATCGCCGTCCGGTCGCTGATCCCGCACCGCGTCCATGCGTCGATCGGCGTCCTGGGCGCCGTCAGCGTCGCGACGGCGTGCCTGATCCCCGGATCGCCGGCCGCGGCGGTGGCGCAGGTGCCGGAAGGATCGCAGCTGACGCTTGGCGTCGAGCATCCCAGCGGGGTCACCGAATGCGTGGTGACGCTGGACGCGAAGGGCCAGCCGGTCGAGGCGGGCATGCTGCGCACCGCACGCAAGCTGATGGACGGAGAGGTTTTCGCATGAGCACCGACGCAGACGGCCGGATCCGCAGCTGGACGCTGACGCCCTCGCGACCGCACTTCACCCCGCCCGCAGGCGCGGTCGACGCGCATTGCCATGTATTCGGGCCGATGGCCGAGTTCCCGTTCAGCCCCAAGGCCAAATATCTGCCGCAGGATGCCGGGCCCGAGGCGCTGTTCGGGCTGCGCGACCGGCTGGGTTTCGCGCGCAACGTGATCGTCCAGGCGAGCTGCCACGGCACCGACAACAGCGCGACGCTCAACGCCATCGCGCGGTCGGACGGCAAGGCGCGCGGGGTCGCGGTGGTCGACCCTGCGATCGGCGATGCCGAGCTGGATATGCTGCACGAAGGCGGCATCCGCGGCGTGCGGTTCAACTTCCTCAAGCGGCTGGTCGACGATGCGCCCAAGGACAAGTTCCTGGAAGTTGCGCACCGGATCCAGCGGCTCGGCTGGCATGTCGTGGTCTATTTCGAGGCGGACATACTCGACGAGATGAAGCCGTTCCTGGCGGCCATCCCGACCCCGATCGTCATCGACCATATGGGTCGCCCCGATGTGGCCCAGGGCCCGGACGGTCCGGACATGACGGCGTTCCGCGCGCTGCTCGACAGCCGCGAGGATATCTGGACCAAGGTCACCTGCCCCGATCGCCTCGATCCCGCCGGGCCGCCCTATGCCGATTTCGTCCGGTCGGTCCGCCCGCTGGTCGAGGCCTATCCGGACCGCGTGCTGTGGGGCACCGACTGGCCGCATCCGAACATGGAGAAGACGCTGCCCGACGATGGCGCGCTGGTCGACGTGATCCCGGGCATTGCGCCGACCGAGACGCTGCAGCGCAAGCTGCTGGTCGACAATCCGATGCGGCTCTACTGGCCCGAGGAAGCCTGAGCTGCGCGGCGAGGCGCGCCGGCTGATCCTGCTCGGCGCGATCGCCGCGCTCGGATCGCTGGCGATCCAAATCATCGTGCCGGCGCTGCCGATCCTGTCGCGCGGAATCGGAACGCCGCCCACGGGAGGCCAGCTGGTGATCTCGGTCTATCTGATCACGCTCGCGCTGGGCCAGCTGGTCTGGGCGCCGGTGGCGGATCATCATGGACGGCGGCCGGTGCTGCTTGGCGGGCTGGGTCTGTTCCTGATCGGCACCCTGTGCTGCGCGGTCGCGGGGAACCTGACCGCGATGCTGATCGGCCGCGCGATCCAGGCGATCGGTGCATCCTCTTCGCTGGTGACCGCACGGGCGATGGCGACCGACCGCGCTCCCGCCGGCCATGCCGCCGCACCGCTGGCGATCCTGACCAGCGTGACGTTGATCTCTCCGGCGATCGCGCCGGTGCTCGGCGGCGCGCTGACCGGCCTTGCCGGCTGGCGGGCGCTGTTCTGGGTGCTCGCGGGCCTGACCGTGATTGGAATGGTGCTGGCAAGCCGGATGCTGGCGGAAACGCGTGCAGGCGACCATGCCCCGCTCCATCCGGGCAGGCTGGCGGCGACCTATTGGCAGGTGCTGAGCCATCGCGGCTATCTGCCGCTGGTGCTGTCCAACGCGCTGATCAGCGCCGGCTTCTACCTGTTCCTGGCGGTGTCGCCTTTCGCGCTGAACGCCGCCGGTGCGACCCCGGCGCTGTCCGGATTATTCTATTCGCTCGTTGCCTGCGCGATCATCGCGGGCACGCTGACCGTGCCGGTCGTGCTGCGCCATCGCCCGACATGGCTGACGCCAATCGGCACCACGGCGCTGGCCGCCGGGGCGGCTGCGGTGATCACGGTCGCGCTGGCCGGCACCAACCTGCTGGGACTGCTGGCCGCGATGGCGCTGATCGCGTTCGGCAGCGGGCTGACCGGGCCGGCATTGCTGGCACAGGCGATCGAGCGGCAGCGCGCCCGGGCGAGCGCGGCGACCAGCCTGTTCGGCACGATCCAGATGGGCGGCGCCGCGCTGATCTCGACCGCGGCAGTGCGCTTCTCGCCCTCCGCCGATCTCGATCTGGCGCTGATCGGCGTGCTGGTCGGGCTGGCGCTGGTGACGCGCCGCCTGTCGGGCGGCGCGCCGGATCCAGCTTAGAGGTTGTTTGCAAATGCGCCTGCCGGCGCATTGCGGCACCGGCCCGCTCCCCCACCCGACCACCCATAGAATACTGAAGCTGGGTGGTCGGGCGGGGGAGCAGGCCGGTGCCGCCTTGAAGGTCTCTTAAGCCTGGCTGCCCCAGACCTGATTGGCGACGTCGATCACCAGGCGCATCTTCGCTGCCTGCTGCTCGACCTCGATGTCGTTGCCGTGAACGGTCGACGAGAAGCCGCACTGCGGCGACAGCGCCAGCTGGTCGAGCGGGGCGAACTGCGCCGCCTCGTCGATGCGGCGCTTGACGTCGTCCGCCGTCTCCAGCTCGCCCAGCTTGGTGGTGACCAGGCCAAGCACGACCGTCTTGCACTTGGGCAGATGGCGCAGCGGTGCGAAGTCGCCCGAGCGGGGATCGTCATATTCGAGGAAATAGCCGTCGATGTTCAGCTCGTTGAACAGCACCTCGGCGACCGGCTCGTACCCGCCCTCGGCGGCCCAGGACGAGCGGAAGTTGCCGCGGCACAGATGGACGCAGACGACCATGTCGTCGGGCTTGTCGCGGATCGACTCGTTGATGATACGCGCATAGAGGCGCGGCAGCTCGTCGGGGTCCATGCCGCGCTTGCGGGCATTCTCGCGCTGCGTGTCGTCGCACAGATAGGCGAGGTTCGTGTCGTCGAGCTGGAGATAGCGGCAGCCCGCATCCGCCAGGCTGGCGATCTCGGCGCGATAGGCGGCGGCCAGGTCGCTGTAGAAATCGTCGAGATCGGGATAGGCGGTCGCGTCGATCGCATCGCGGCCACCGCGGAAGTGGAGCATCGTCGGCGAGGGGATCGTCACCTTGGGCGTGCGCGAGGTGCAGCTGGCGAGGAATTCGTAGTCGGCGCGCTGGATGTCGCGGGCATGCGAGATCTTGCCGGCGATCTTCATCACCGGCGGGGCATAGGCGAGTTCCTTGCCGCCATGCTGGTGGAACTTCACCTGCGTGCCGCCGGCCTCTTCGACGCCGTCGAGCTGGAGCAGGAAGTCGGTGTGGAAATAAGTGCGGCGGAATTCGCCGTCGGTGATCGAGTCGAGCCCCAGCCCCTCCTGGAATTCGACGACGCCGCGAATCGCGTCATCCTCGACGCCGCGCAGCGCGGATGCGTCGATCGTGCCGGCGCGATAGGCCTCGCGCGCATCGATCAGCGCCTTGGGACGGAGGAAGCTGCCGACATGGTCGGCGCGGAATGGCGGCTTGTGCATCTGGACTCCCCGGATCATTATTGTACGTACCACGTACAATCTCAGCAAAGATCGATACGGAAATGAGAGGGGAAGGGCAATGACCTGGATCACCAACCGCTGGTATGTGGCGGCATGGGATTCCGAAGTGGACCGCGCGCCGATCGCGCGCACCATCTGCGGCGAGCGGGTGATGCTCTATCGCAAGCTCGACCGCAGCGTCGTCGCGATGCGCGATGCGTGTCCGCACCGCCTGCTGCCGCTGTCGATGGGGTTCAAGGAGGGCGACTCGATCCGCTGCCGCTATCACGGCCTGCTGATCGGAGCCGATGGCGCGGCGACCGAGATGCCGGTCAAGTCGGAGCGCGTGCCCAAGGGAATCTGCGCGACGCTGTATCCGGTGGTCGAGAAGCATCGCTTCGTCTGGGTCTGGATCGGCGATCCGGCACGCGCCGACCCGGCGTCGATCCCCGATTTCTGGCCGTGCAGCGCGCCAGGATGGACGTTCGACGGCGGCTACAACCATATCCAGTGCGACTATCGCCTGGTCATCGACAATCTGATGGACCTCAGTCACGAGACCTGGGTGCACCAGGGGTCGATCGGCCAGCACGAGATCACCGAGGCGCCGATCGAGACGATCGTCGAGGGGGAGCAGGTGTTCGTCCGGCGATGGATGCCGGGGATCGAGCCGCCGCCCTTCTGGCGCGATGCGCTGAAGTCCGCT
The DNA here is from genome assembly GCF_039652585.1 of Sphingomonas rustica. Lineage (NCBI taxonomy): Bacteria > Pseudomonadati > Pseudomonadota > Alphaproteobacteria > Sphingomonadales > Sphingomonadaceae > Sphingomonas > Sphingomonas rustica. The sequence continues at coordinate 67,793 of NZ_JBDIZK010000005.1, forward strand.
GGCCCGGTCGATCGCTGGCAGGTCTGCCATTTCCTGCCGCCGTCGTCGGTCCTGATCGATGTGGGCGTGTCGCCGGTCGAGGCCGGAGACACGGTCGAAAGCCATGATTCCGGGGTGCGCGGCTTCGTCGTCGACGCGATGACGCCGGAGACCGAGACCACGACGCATTATTTCTGGGGCATGGCGCGCAACTTCGACATCGAGGATGCCGGCTTCACCGCCCGGTTCAAGGCGCAGCAGGGCCAGGTGTTCGACGAGGATGTCGAGGTGCTCGAGGCGCAGCAGCGGTCGATCTTCGCCAATCCCGACATGAAGCTGCGCGGCTATTCGATCGACCAGGGCAGCGTGCGCGCGCGACAGATCATCACCCGCCTCGCCGCGGCGGAAACGACACATGGCTAGGATCGCGCGCGGCCCGCTCGACACGATCCTGGGGCTGAGGCTGCGTCGGGCCAACGGCGCGGTCCAGCGGCATTTCGGCGAGCATTTCGCCGATCTGGGGCTGACGCAGAAGCAGGTGTCGGTCCTGTGGCTGACCGGGGACCATCCCGGCCTTGCGCAGACCGACCTCGCCGCCGCACTCGACATGGACCGCGCCACGACGATGGCGCTGGTCCACGCGCTCGAGAAGCGCGGCCTCATGACGCGGGCGCCGGCACTTAGCGACCGACGAAAAATCGCCTTCAGCCTGACGTCGCAAGGCAGCATTCTGCTGGACAAGGCCAAGGCGGCGGTCGACGAGCATGAAGACTGGCTGAAGCGACGCTTCGACGCCGCCGAGCTGGCGACGCTTGAGGAATTGCTCGCACGCATCTATCGCTGATTTGTTCTAGACCATAGCAATAATCGAATGGAGACCGGAGGGGATATGGCCATCGACCCGCGCGCGGTAATCGACCGCGAACCGATGTCGCGATTCCAGTGGGGGATCGTCGCGACGATGATCGGCCTGAACGCGCTCGACGGCTTCGACGTGCTGTCGATCAGCTTCGCCTCGCCCGGCATCGCCAAGGAATGGGGAATCGATCGCGCCGCGCTGGGCCTGGTCCTGTCGATGGAGTTGATCGGCATGGCGATCGGATCGCTGTTCCTGGGCGGCGTCGCCGACCGGGTCGGCCGCCGCGCCACGATCCTGGGCTGCCTGGTCCTGATGTCGGTCGGCATGCTGGGCGCCTCGACCGCGAACGGCGTCGAGATCCTGTCGGCGTGGCGCGTTCTGACCGGCCTGGGCATCGGCGGCATGCTGGCGGCCACGAACGCGGCGGTCGCCGAGGCAGCCAATGCCAAGCGCCGCGCGCTTGCAGTGGTCCTGATGGCGGCCGGCTATCCGGTCGGCACGATCGTCGGCGGGTCGATCTCCGCAGTCCTGCTGGCGCATTACGACTGGCGCGCAGTGTTCGTGTTCGGCGCGATCTGCTCGCTGCTGTTCGTGCCGCTGGTGCTGTGGCGCTCGCCCGAGTCGGTGTCGTTCCTGATGCACAAGCGTCCGCCGAACGCGCTCGCGCGGATCAACAGGACGCTCGCCCGCATGGGCCACCCGCCGGTCGACTCGCTTCCGGAAACCTCCGGTCCCGCTCGCAAGGTGCCGGTGGTCGAGCTCTTCTCGCCCGCGCTGGTCAGGGCGACGCTGCTGCTGACGCTGGCCTATCTGGCGCACATCATGACCTTTTACTTCATCCTCAAATGGATTCCGAAGATCGTCGTCGACATGGGCTTCCCCTCCCCCCAGGCCGCCGGCGTGCTGGTCTGGGCGAGCATCGGCGGTGCGACCGGATCGCTGATCCTGGGCCTGCTCACCGGCAGGATCCGCGTGCTGGCGCTCACCATCGGCGCAATGCTGCTGTCCACGGCACTGGTCATCGTGTTCGGCCGCGACCAGGGCGATCTCGCCACGCTGTCGCTTGTGGCGGCGCTTGCCGGGTTCGCGACCAATGCCGGCGTGGTGGGCCTTTATGCGCTCATCGCCCAGTCCTTCCCGACCCAGGTGCGTGCGACCGCGACCGGCTTCGTGATCGGGGTCGGCCGCGGCGGATCGGCGCTGGCGCCGGCGCTGGCCGGCTTCCTGTTCGCCGGCGGCTATGGCCTGCAGACCGTCGCGGTCATCATGGGCTTGGGCTCGATCGTCGGCGCGGCCGCACTGTTCGCGATGCGCGGCTGGACGGCGAAGCCGGAAGCGGAAGCCGCCCGTTGACACGAGGCGCCGGGTTTGGCGAACCTTCCGCCATGATCGAAACAGCTCCCGGCGACCCCGAGCGCATCCTCGCCGCATCGGAAGTGGCGGCATGGCTGCGCGACCGCATCCGCACCGGCCAGGTCGTGCAGGGCCAGCGTCTGATCGAGGCGGATATCATCCGCGAGACCGGCGCAACCCGCAGCCGGGTGAGAGAAGCGCTGCAGCGGCTGGAGAGCGAGGGGCTGGTCGTCATCGAGGAATTTCGCGGCGCGTCGGTCCGCCGCTTCACCCGGGACGAGATCCGCCAGATCTATCGCGCGCGCATGGCGCTGGAAGGCATGGCCGCGCACGACTTCGCCGTGGCCGACGATCCCGGGCGCAAGCAACAGCTTGCCGAATTGCAGGAACGTCTCAACCTCGTCGAGCATACCGGCGATCACCCCGCCTTCGTCCGCGCCAACGACGCGTGGCATTCGCTGATCCTCGACGGGGCCGACAACGACTATATCCGCGGGTTCGTCGAACGGCTGCGCCTGCCGCTCTATCGGCTGCTGTTCTCGGCCTTTTATCAGCCCCATCGCATCGACGACGCCAATGCCGATCATCGCAGGATCACCGATGCCATCCTTCGCGGCGACGGCGCCGAGGCCGAGGCCTTGATGCGCCAGCATGTCGAGGAAGCACTGGCAGCGGTAATGGGGCTGGGAGACGTGCTGCCCAGCTGACATTGCTTTGCCGACAAGATTGTTGACAAAATTTGTATTGATCCATAACCAATATGGCGACGGAGGCGAACCTCCGCGCCAGCCTGGGGAGGATATCGCATGCTGTATCGCCGCTATCTCGTTCGCGCCGCGCTCGCGGCAGGCGTCTCGCTGACCGGCCTGTCGTCGGCGACCGTTGCATTCGCGCAGGAAGCGCCCGTCGCCCAGGAGCCGGCCGCGCAGGACGATGAGGGGATCGGCGAGATCGTCGTGACCGCCCAGCGCCGCGCCGAACGCCTTCAGGACGCGCCGCTCTCGGTGACTGCGCTGTCGTCGGAATCGCTGACTGCACGCGGCATCGACAATCTGGCCGACATCAGCAATTTCGCGCCGAACCTCGAACTTCATCCGACCAATCGCCCGGCGGGCGGCGGGTCGGCATTCGCCGGCTATATCCGCGGCGTCGGCACCGGCGATTTCCAGTTCCCGACCGATCCGGGGATCGGCCTCTATGTTGACGACGTCTATATCGCCCGATCGCTCGGCGGCTTGCTGAGCCTCGAGGATATCGAGCGGGTCGAGGTGCTGAAGGGCCCGCAGGGCACGCTGTACGGTCGCAACACCATCGGCGGCGCGATCAACGTCATCACCAGCGAGCCGCGCCTGTCGGGCGGCGCCACCGGCCTGGTCAAGGCCCGGGCCGGCAGTTACGGCCGCGCCGACCTGTCCGCGCTGGTTAACCTGCCGCTGGCCGAGGACAAGCTGGGGGTGAAGCTGTCCGCCTCCTATCTGAGCAACGAGGGCTTTGGCCATCGCATCCTCGACGATGTGAATTATGCCAGCGAGAACCGCTTCATCCTGCGCGGCGCGATCAAGGCGCAGCTGGGGCCCAGCGTCACGCTGAAGATCGCCGGCGACTATACCCGCCAGCGCCAGAACCCGCCCTCGGGCTATCTGATCGATTTCGTGCCGAGCGGCGCGACGGTCGCCAAGATCGCGCGCTACAACCAGTTCGCCGCGCCCTATCTGAACCCCACGCTCGGCCTGCCCGCGGGATCGATCTATGACGCGCGGTGGGAATCCGAGAGCCCGTACAGCATCTATTCGCTTCAGCCGCAGCAGGACGATGCCGATATCGGCGGCGTGTCGGCGGTGCTGAGCGTCGACCTGAGCGACACCGTCACCTTCAAGTCGATCAGCGCCTGGCGATCGATCGATGCGCTGATCGAGGTGGATGGCGACCAGACCCCCTACCCGCTGCAGCAATCGCGCACCACGATGACGCAGAACCAGTTGAGCCAGGAATTCCAGCTGGGCGGAACCGCGCTGGGCGACCGGCTGAACTTCCTGCTGGGCGCCTATGCGTTTCAGGAGGAAGGCGATTCCACCGTCCTGACGCGGTCGTTCGAAGGCATCTATGAAGCGATCCGAGCCGCGGGCGGCACGCCGACCGCGGCGGATGTCGGCAATACCTTCACGACCTTCCACATGAAGGCGACCAGCTTCGCGCTGTTCACCCAGGAGACGCTGACGCTCGTCGACGGGCTCGGCGTGACGGTCGGCGCGCGCTACAATCGCGACCGCAAGGAATATTCGACCTCGGTCATCCGCCCCCAGAACGGCGCGGTGGTGGTGCCGCTGTCCAGCGCGGTTGCCGAATGGGACAGCTTCACGCCGCGCGTCGCGCTGGAGTACAAGCCCAATCGCGACCTGCTCTTCTATGCGAGCTGGTCGAAGGGGTTCAAATCCGGCGGCTTCGGCGCATCGACGGTCGCATCGACCCCGACGCCGCGCTACGATCCGGAGCGCCTCACCAGCTATGAGGTCGGTGCGAAGACCGCGTGGTTCAACAACCGCCTGACGTTCAACGTCGCCGGCTTCCTGTCCGAATATCGCAACATCCAGCTGACGGTGCAGTCGGTCGATCCGCTGACCAACGCCAATATCCGCACCACGCGCAATGCGGGCGGATCGGACATCAAGGGGTTCGAGTTGGAGGTCGCGGCGCGCCCGACGCGCGGGCTGAACCTCAACCTGGGCGTCGGCTATGTCGATGCGCGGTTCGACACGCTGACCGCAGCCGCGATCGGCAGCGGCTTCGTGCTGGGCAGCCGCGTGCCGCAGATTCCCGACTGGTCGATCAACGCCGGGGCCTCCTATGCCTTCGAGACGGGCGCCGGTCAGGTCACGCTGCGCGGCGACGTGTCGCACAAGGGGTCGCAATTCCTGACCCCGGCCGACGTCACCTCCTACCAGGATGCCTATACGCTCGTCGGCGCGCGCATCTCGTGGGATCCGAACTTCGCGCCGGGCGTGCAGCTGTCGGTCGAGGGCACCAACCTCACCAAGACCAACTATGCCTATTACAAGGGCACGCTGGCCCCGACGGGCGAATATGTTGCGATCCCCGGCGCACCGCGCGAGATCTACGCGACTGCGCGGTTCAGCTTCTGAGGCTGAGCCTGCCGGGGCGGCGTTACGACGCTACCCCGGCCGCGATCAGGCGGCTTCGACCCTGAGCGGGACATAGACCGGCCCGACTTCGGGCATGCCGCTCATCCGCACGTCGCCAGCCAGTTCGATATTGCTGGTGCGCGCGAGCAGTTCGCGCAGCGCGATGCGGAACTCCATCCGCGCCATCGCCATTCCGGCACAGCGATGCGGGCCGCGCCCGAACGCCAGGTGATCGCGGACATTGGCGCGGTCCAGCCGGAACTCGTCGGGCGCATCGAACACGGCTTCGTCGCGATTGGCGGAGGCATAGGCGAGCGCGATCGGCTCGCCCGGCTCGATCCGGCGTCCGCCAAGTTCGACGCCGTTGCGGCTGGTCCGCGCAAAGCCGCGATAGGGTGTGTAGAGGCGCAGGAATTCCTCGACCGCATCCTCGATCCGCTCCGGTTCGGCACGCAGTTGCGCCGCAAGATCGGGATGGCGCGACAGATGCACCGCGACGCTGCCCAGGAACACCGGCGGCGCGACCAGCCCGACGACGAGAATCTGACGCACGCAGCCGACCAGCATCTCGTGCGGCAGGGGATCGCCCCGGACATCGACCGCTGCGAGCAGGCTGCTGACCGGATCGACCTCGGGATCGAGCGGTGCGGCGCTGCGGTCTGCGATCAGGTCGCGGGCGAGATCGTACAAGGTCTCGCTGGTGCGCGAGACGGTCTCGATATCGAACGCCTCCCAGGCCTTCACGAACGCCTGCGCCGTCCGCCAGAGCAGGGTCGTCTGCGTATCGCTCAGCCGGAACCAGTCCGAGAACAGCAGTGCCGGGAGGGGACTGCCGAACCCCTCGACAAAATCCCCGCCGCCGGCGGCGATGAAATCGTCCAGCAACCGCGCGACATGCGTCTCGATCACCGGCTCGATCGCGGCCAGCCGCCTGGCGCCCAGCGCACGATCGATCGCGCGGCGATAGGGCGTGTGTTCGGGCGGATCGAGGTGCAGCGGCGGACGCCGCCCGGTGGCGGAGGCGCCGGGCACGACATTGCGGACAGTGGTGGTGAACTCGGCCGGGTCGTCGAGAATGCGTTTGATGTCGGCATGGCGCGTGGCGATCCAGAACCCGCCGAACGCGTCGCTGTGCGCAACCGGGCATTTCGCGCGCAATTCGGCAAACACCCGATGGGGCGTGTCGAAATCCTCGTGCGCGAGCGGATCATAGTGGTGCCCGGGCTCAAGGCGGTCCATTCGTCTCAACTCCTCGAAATTGTCGACAATCTCGTTGACATAAAAATGCTCTATCGCATAGCATTTTGAAGAGGAGAGAGGCTTGGAACCGGCTACCTACCGCAAGGTCATGGCGCGTGTCGTCGCGCCGCTGGCCTTCCTGATCGTCCTGAGTTCGCTCGACCGCGTGAACGTGAGTTTCGCGGCACTCCGAATGAACGCCGATATCGGGCTGGATCCCAAGGCCTATGGCTTCGGAGTCGGCATCTTCTTCATCGGATATCTGCTGTTCCAGCTGCCCAGCGCGGCGGTGCTGCGGCGGATCGGCCCGCGCTGGTGGATCGCCGGAAGCGTGATCGGCTGGGGCAGCGTGGCGACCGCGATGGCCGCGATCCAGACGCCGCTTCACTTCTATATCCTGCGCTTCCTGCTGGGCCTGTTCGAAAGCGGCTTCGCTCCGGGCGTCGTGTGGTATGTCAGCCAGTGGCTGCCGCAGCATTACCGCGCGCGCGCCATCGCCGGCACGCTGCTGGCCGTCCCAATCTCGGTGATCCTGGGCGGCCCGCTGTGCGGCGCACTCCTTGCCCTCGACACCGGCGACATCGCGTCGTGGCGCGTGATGTTCGCGGTCGAGGGCCTGGCGACCGTCGTCGCGGGGTTCGTCGCACTGTTCTGGTTCGTCGACCGGCCGTCGCAGGCGCGCTGGCTGTCGAGCGACGAACGCGACGGGATCGAGGCCACGCTTGGTGCGGAACTGGCCGCGTCGCGCCAGCCGGGCGCCGCGCTTGGCGACGCGCTGAAGGATCCGATCCTGTGGGTGTCGGCAGCGATCTGGTTCGTGCTGATCACTGGCGCCAATGCGATCATCTTCTGGCTGCCGATCGCGCTCAAGACGCTGGGGCGCACCGATCCGCTCGAGGTCGGCATCCTGAGCGCCCTGCCCTGGATCGCGATCGGCGCAGGGATGATTCTGAACGCGCGGCATTCGGACCGGACCGGCGAGCGCTATCACCATCTCGCCTGGCCGATGCTGATCGCGGCGGTCGCGCTGTTCTTGGCAGCGATCGTCACGCACCAAGGCGCGCTGGCGATGGCCGCGCTGATGATCGGCGGCTTCGGGCTGGGCAGCGCGCAGTCGGTGTTCTGGACGATCCCGACGCGCTTCGTCGGCGCGCGCAATCCCGGCGCGATCGCGACGATCAACCTGTGCGGCAATCTGAGCAGCAGCGTGGCGCCAGTCGCGATCGGCTGGGCGGTGGCGCAGACCGGGTCGGTCGCGGTGCCGGTCCATGTGCTGGCGGCGCTGCTGCTGATCGGCGCGCTGCTGGTGCTGCCCCTGCGGCGGCTCGCGGTCGCGAGGGGAGGATCGCAATGATCAGGGGCATAGCGCTGGCGACGGCAGGCATCCTGTTCGCGGCGGTCACCTTCGCCAAGGCGCCGGCGGAAAAGGATCCCTGGTGGAATCCCGACGAAGGGCGGGTCTTCCCGGCCTCGCTCGACTATCCGAACGCCAATGGCACGCTGCGCCTGCTGCTCGACAATGGCCCGATGGACACGAAGGATCATCCCTTCTTCACCGCGATCGGGCCGAACGGGCGGGCCTGCGTCACCTGTCACCAGCCTGCCGATGCGATGAGCCTGTCCGCCGCCTCGGCGCGGCGGCAGTGGGAACGCAACGGCGCGAAGGACCCGCTGTTCGCCGCCAGCGACGGATCGAACTGTCCCAGCCTGCCCCAGGCCGATGCCGCGTCGCATTCGCTGCTGATCGATCACGGGCTGATCCGCATCGCCCGCCCCTGGCCCGTGCGCGACCCGATGGGCAAGCCGATCGAGGCAGACTTCACCATCGAGGTGGTCCGCGATCCGTCGACCTGCAATCTCGATCCGAAATACGGGCTGAAGACTGCCGGCATGATCTCGGTCTTCCGCCGGCCGCGCCCGGTGGCGAACTTCAAATATATCGAGGCGATGGGCTTCGCCTATGATCCCAAGGCGGGGATGCCGCTGCCGGTCGATCCGGAAACGGGCAAGCCGGTCAGCGGCAATCTGATGGCGGACGGGCGGGTGCCCAGCCTGCGCGCCCAGATGCGCGACGCGGCAGGCACGCATCTGGCGTTTCTCAAGACGCTCGACGCGCAGGACATGGAGCGGATCCTCGACTTCGAGCGGCGCATCTATGTGGCTCAGCAGGCCGATGCGACCGGCGGCGCGCTCGACGCGGACGGCGCGAAGGGCGGCCCGAGGATGCTGCAGGTCTCGGAAGCCGGGCGCCTGGGCAGCGACGGCGGCATCCCGGTGTGGAGCGAGTTCGAGGCGTGGGAGAAGATGCCCGAGGCGCAGAAGGCGAAGCTGCCGCCGGAGGTTCGCGCCTTTCGCGAGTCCGTCGCCCGGGGCGCGCGCGTCTTTCGCGAAAAGACCTTCCTGATCAGCGACAGTGCCGGGATCAATTCGCCGATCGGCTTCGGCAATCCGGTGCGCAACAGCTGCGTCTTCTGCCACAACATGTCCTATATGGGCATGGACGTGGCGCCCGGGCAGGTCGATCTGGGCACCACCAACCAGCCCTTCGCCGATCCCGCGCCGCACCTGCCGCTGTTCCGCATCACCTGCACCGGCAAGCCGCACCCGCATTATGGCCGCACGATCCTGACCAGCGATCCGAGCTTTGCGCTGACGACGGGCAAATGCGCCGATGTCGGGCGGATCACGCTGCAGACGATGCGCGGCCTGTCTGCCCGCGCGCCCTATTTCTCCAACGGAAGTGCGAAGGATCTGCGCGGCGTGATCGACTATTATGAACGGCGCTACAATATCGGCTACACCGAGCAGGAGAAGCAGGACCTGGTGAACCTGATGAGGGCGCTGTGATCCGCGCCGCGCTGCTTGCCGGAATGGCCGCGCTGACCGGTGCCCAGGACACCGAGCGGGCGGTCCGGTTCGTCACGTGCCCGGTGTACCGCGACACCGATGCCGGCCGCAAATCGGGATGCTGGCTGGCAACCGATCCGGCCAGCGGCATCCGCTACGACGTGACCGCCGCGCCGACCAAGCCCGACTGGAACCACGCCATCCTGGTCGAAGGGTTCGTGGCCCGGGATGCCGGCGATCCGTGCGGTGGGGTGGTGATCGAGCCTGCCCGCGTATCGGTGCTGGAAGACGCGTGCACCCGCCACCTGATCAAGGCGGAGGGCTATAAGGGCCGCCGGTTCGCGCTTCCCGAGCGCAACGTCCGGCCGCTCTACGAGGCTCGCCAGAGACCCGACAAACCCCATGTTGAGGGCAGGTTCACCATTCCCTTCGACTATCGCGGCAGCTTCGTCACCTATCAGATCGCCGATTACTATCTCGACGCGACGATCAACTATGCGCTGGACGTCCAGCCGGCGCGGATCGAGATCGCTGGCGTGGCTCAGACCCGGCCCGAGACGGTATCGGGCAAGCGGCTGGTGGAGGATGCGTCGCTCGCCCGGACCCGCGCACAGGTCGTGCAGCGAGCGCTCATCCTGCGCGGCATTCCCGCGGAGCGGATCAGGATCGTCGGCACGCTGCCCGGCCCGCTGGTCCCGGCGGCGTTCGACGGTCTTGCAGGACCCGACGAACGCCGCGTGGATATCAGGATCCGACCAGAGACTTCCGACTGAGCGATCGCTGCAGCAGCGGATCGGCGACGCAGCGATAGGAGGCGGCGCTGTCCTGCGGCCCGCGTCCGTCATAGCGCGCAGCCTGCGGATAGGGGCAAAGCGTGCGGGTGAACGTCTCGCGACCCTCGACCAGCTTCGTCGCCGTCAGCCGTTCGGGTGCCCGGCCGCGCTCGACCCAGTCGATCAGCGCCCAGAGGACATCGCGCGACGGATCCTGCGCCCAGCTCGCCTGGCCGGACCCGCCGAACTGGTCGGCGCCCGGACCGCCGCGGCAATGGTACATGCCGGGTGCCATGAACAGCCGAACGGACTGACCCAGCCGGTCGAGCCCGCCATTTGCGCGGGCGAGCGCGCCATAATAGTCGATCGTCGGCCCGGCGTTGGTCGAGGGGTCGGCCCAGCCCTGATAGAGGATCGCCTTGCCCCCCGCCCTCACGAATGGCGAGATCGCGACCTTGTCGGCGCGCAGTTCGGGCATGGCGCGGTTGGCCGCGGCAAGGTCTGCGGTGCGGCGGAAGCTGTCCTCTTTCCAGTTCGCATCGTCATGGACGCCGTCCGCCCACATCGCGCGCAGCAACGGCGACGGCGGCCCCGGACGGGTGCGAACCCCGGGGAACAGGCCGCCATCCATCGCCCGGCCGCGCTCGTCGCGCATCGGCGCGATGATCGTGTTGAGTATCGCCAGCTTCGGCGCGGTCAGGCAGTCCCTCGTCTGGCCGGGCTTGCACAGCAGCTCCACCGTGCGGAACGAGCAGGCCATCGGGTTGCCGATGATCCCGTCGCGGACACCGTCCGCGGCATCGCACGAGGCGGTCGCCCGGGCTTCGTAGAGCGACCAGTCGGCGTCGCTGAGCGCGCCTGCCGGAGTCCATTTCTGTTGCAGCGAGAACCACATCATCCGCACCGACTGGAGCGGCATATAGGGTCCGGGCGCGCCGGCGATGACGCCGTCATAGTCGCCCGGATAATTCTGCATTTCCTTGAGCGCCTGGCGCCCGCCACCGGAACAGCCGGTGAAATAGCTGCGGTCGACGCCGCGGCCGTAGAAACGTCCCGCAAGCGCCTTTGCCGAGACCGCGGTCAGGTGGACCGCGCGATGCTCGTAATCGACGCGCGCCTTGGGCTCGGCCATCCACCGCGCCTGGCTGGCCTTGTGGCCGCTGTCGGTGGTGACCGTCGCGAAGCCCTCGCCCAGCCGGCGGCTCATGTCGCTATAGTTGAACACCCCGGCATCGCCGCCGACGCCGGCGCCGAGCAGCCGCCCGTTCCAGTCGGCCGGCAGCCATAGTTCGAAGCCGATAGTGCCCTCGATCGTCCCTTCGACCCGGCAGAAGGGAACGCCCACCGGGCTGCCCGGATAGGCCCGCCCCTGCCCCGGCGCCTGCCAGGCCGGCGGCGGGGCGATCGCGGTGGCGGCGCGCACCACCACCTCGCCCGGATGCGCGCCGGTCAGGGCGGCGCATCCGGCCAGGGCTGCGGCGATCAGGCCGGGCATCAGAACTTCAGATTGGCGGTGAGTGCGAACATCCGCGGGATCGGGTTCGACGCCTGCGGGTCATAGCCGTTGGTCGTGTCGACGAAGGGCGGATTCTCGTTGAATAGGTTACGCACGTCGAAGGCAATCGAAAGGTTCCGGGTCAGGTCATAGCCGACCAGCAGGTCGAACGTGTCGTAATTGCTGATCTGCTGGCGCGGCGTGACCGTGGTGTTCTCATAACCCGCGAGATGGTTCCAGGTGACCCGCGTCTTGAACCCGCCGACGCGAGCGCCGATGTCGGCCTGGCTGCGGAATTTCTGGGTGAAGCCGATCGTGTCGAGCACATCGGCCAGCGGCGCGCCGGGCACCGCCCGGAACAGATAGTCGAGGATATAGGTGCCCTGGATGCCGGCATCGAAATCGATGCCGCCCAGCGTCCAGCGATAACCGGCGGTGAAGTCGAGCCCGCGCAGCAGCGAGGTGCCGAGATTCTGGCGCCGCCCATCCGCGATGAAGGTGACCTGCGACTGGTCGATCGCGCTGTTGATCGGCAAGCCCGAATTGACCAGCGCGGCAACCTCCGCCGCAGTCGGGTTGAACTGGACGAAGTTGGTGTAGAGCGGGTTGGTCAGCAGGCCGGGCGTGCCGCGCAGCGCCTGGATCTGGTCGGTATAGTCGATCCGGAAATAGCTGAGCGAGGCGGTGAACCCCTCCAGCTGGACCGGAGCGGCCTCGACGGTGAACGACCAGGTCTTCGCCTTTTCGGGCAGCAGGTTGGGATTGCCGCCGGCGATGCCGATGCCGATCTGGTTGCCCGACGGGCCAGGCAGCGTGTCGAAATACAGACCGGCGCCGCCGCCGACGGTCGACACTTCGGTGAAGGTCGGCGCGCGGAAGGACGTGCCATAGGTCCCCTTCAGCGTCAGCCCCTGCCAGGGCTGATAGGTCAGGCCAATCTTCGGATTGGTCGTGCTGCCGAAGTCGCTGTAATTCTCGTGACGCAGCGCCAGGCTGACCGACAGGCGTTCCAGGCCAGCACGCCCGTTCGCCGCGCCGACCAGCGGCACGAACAGTTCGCCGAAGACCGCATCGACGTTACGGCTGCCGTCGCTCGACAGGCTGACCGGGGTCGCCGCCTGGCCGGTGATCAGGTCGGTATAGGTATATTCGACGCGGTGCTCGCCGCCGAGCGCGATGCGAACATTGCCGCCCGGCAGTTCGAACAGCGACCCGTCGACCTGAGCATTGACGACATCGAGGCGCGTACGGCCAGTGATGATGAACAGATTGTCGGTGATGCGCGCCAGGGTCGCCGGGTTGTTGACCCCGCCGAACAGGTTGAGCGCGGTCGCCGGATTGGGATCGTTGAGCGCGGCGGTCAGCGCCGCTGCGTTCACGCCCGATCGGCGCCGGTCCGCGACTTCCTCGGACTGGCCATGGGCGTAATAGACGGTACCCTTGAAATCGCCGAACAGACTGGCCTCGATTCCGCCCGAGACGTTCCACGAGGAGGCGTAATAGGGCGCTTCCAGCATGCCGAGTTCGGGCACCAGCGAATAGGCGACCGAGACCGACGTGCCGCCCGGTATCGGGCTGACGAAGAACGGATTGGCGTTGGTGACCGTCGCGTTCACGGTCGGGTTGATCGTGACGAAGCCGCTGCGCCGCGAATAGAAGCCGTCGGCGAAGATGCGGATGCCGTCGGTGATCTGGTGGCTGGCCGCGCCGACGAAGCTTACCCGCTCCTGCTCGGGAATGACCGGATCGAGCGCGCCGTAGAAGCACCGATTGCTGGTCCCGCGCACCAGGCTGCCGGCATTGGCGTTCGTGACGCCGCCGGTGGGGATGGCATAGGTGCCGCCGCCCGCGGTGATGGTCCCGGGATTGCAGTTGGTGACGCGCAGGTCGCGGCCGCCGCGATAGCGATTGTCCTGCTGGTAGAAATCGAGGTCGGCGCCGTACAGCGTGTTGTTCCGCGAATATTCCGCCGCGGCCATCACCCAGCCGCCGTCCCATTTGTGCCCGGCAAGCGCGGCGATCTGGCTTTCGTGGAAATCGCCTTCGGTCATGCCGTGGCGGGCGCGCACCTCGACGCCGGAGAAATCCTTGCGCAGGATCAGGTTGACCACGCCGGCGACCGCGTCCGATCCATAGATCGCCGAGGCGCCATCGGCGACCACCTCGACGCGGCCGAGCGCGATCGAGGGGATGACCGACGGGTCGGTGAACTGCCCCTGCGTGCCCTGCGGCGGCAGGCGCTTGCCGTCGTACAGCAGCAAGGTCGCATTGGTGGAGAGGCCGCGCAGGTTGACGCCCGCGCCGCGGGTCGCATTGGCGGCGCCGTTCTGGGCGCTGCCACCGGCGCGGTTGGCGCCCAGCGACACGACCTGCGGTACGCGGCGAAGCAGGTCGTTGGTCGACACGACCGGCTCTTCGAGGATCTGCTGCGCATCGATCGCGATGACGCTGGACCCGACCGGATCGATGCCGCGGATGCGGCTGCCGGTGACGACGATCGAATTGCCCGGCTCCTCCTCGACGGTCTGGGCTTCGGGCTCGTCGGTCTGCGCGAGGGCCGGCATGGCGATGCCGAGCGCCAGCGCGCCAATTGCGGTACGGCCGAGCAACGCGGCGGAACGACGGACGATATTGGTTTTCATAACCCTCTCCTCTTTGCGCCCCGCATGTCTCTGCGGTTTGGCGAATATGGTTGTGTTCAGGTGGTTTCCGCGCGGGCTGCACGGGCCGGGCGGTCGAGAAAGCGCGGTGCGAGCGACAGCAGGACGATCGCGCCGATCAGGATTCCCGCGCCGATCAACTCGGCCGGACGCGGATGCGGGAGCCCCCAGACCCAGGCGAGGATCAGCGCGCCGCCCACGCCCGCAATCAGGCTCGCCGCGCGCTCTAGCGGGACGCAATAGGCGTTCTCGCGCGGATCGAGCAGGATGATGATCGCGAACACCGACACGATCGTCAGCGTGATGCCGATCCCCAGCAGCGGGAGGATCACCGGGTCGGTCCAGACCTGGATGAAGCCCCAGCCGAGCGCGCCCGATTGCGAGCCGATGCCGGATGCGGAGATCGCCGCGAGGATTGCCACCGACAGCGGCAGCGCGAAGATCTTCTCCTCGACGAAATACTGGCGGACCGATGCGGGGTCACCGCTCTTCGAGACCTTGGTCATTACCGCGAGGCGGATGAAGTAACCGATGGTGTAGAGCACGACCGTCAGGATCGCGAGCGGCGGCAGGTAGAAGCCGCCGCGATCGCTGAGCGTGATCAGCATCGCAAGCGCCACCATTGCCAGCGCCGCCCAGCTCCACCAGCGCACCCTGCGCCCGAAGGCCAAGTCGACGATCGGCGCGATCAGCAGGATGTCGCCGCGCATCAGCAGCTGGATGAACGGGATGCTGACGCCCTCGAAGGTGAAGGACAGCGGCACGGTGAACAGCACCAGCGCCGTGCCGATCCCGGACAGCAAGGTATAGCGGGTCGGCACCGGGATCCGCCGGCCGAGCACCATCACGCCGTGCGCGTCGCGGTGCCAGCCGGACCACCAGATGAAGAGATAGGTCAGCACCAGGCTGATGATCAGCGAGGCCGGCAGCGTTTCGAGACCCGTAAGCGGACGCCCCAGCCCCGGATGCGGCATGCTGGTCACCAGCTTGGTGACGATGACGTTCGGCAGATAGGCCAGAAGGTACAGGAAGACATAGCCTTCCAGAGGAAAGCCGGATGCCCTGGCGTTCATGCCGCCGTCTCCAGTTCGACCATGTCCTCACCGACGCGATAGCGCGCATTGAGACCGGCCTCGCGGGTGATCGCGGTCATATAGTCGACCACCTCGGCATGCCGCTCGCTGCCCGGCTCGACGAAGCGCGGGATGGCGTCGCGGTCGATATAGAGCGGCAGGAAACCCGACCGGACGATCCGCCCCGCCTCAATCTCGATCCGCGCGACCATCGACAGGCGCGAGGTCTTGGGGAAATTGTAGAGGCTATCGAAATCGGGCTCCCACTCCTCCGCGAGGACGCGGATCTCGTTGAAGCTCTTCGACGCCGCATGCGCCGGATCCATCCGCAGATCGGTGGCGAAATTGCACAGCGAATAGAAGACCGGCTTGCCGTCGATCAGTTCGCATCCCTTCAGGATATGCGCATGGCCGCCCAGGATCGCGTCGGCGCCCGCGGCGATCGCCGCGCGCGCAACGTCGCGCTGATAATCGGCGATGGTCGCGCGCACGAAATGGATGCCCCAGTGGAGCGAGACGAACACGAGATCGGCGTCGGCCTTGGCGGCGCGGATATCGGCTTCCATCGCCGACAGGTCCTCGCGGTGCGGATAGGTGTGGATGCGCGCAGGCGTGCCGGGCTGGTCGTGCTCGATCTGCTCGTACAGCGTGTGCGCACGCATCGGCGCACATCCGGGACGGCGCTCGTCCGCCCAGTAGCTGTGCGGCAGGATGCTCGAATAGGCCAGGATCGCGACACGGGTGCCGTCGCCCAGGGTCACATGGACCGGACGGCGCGCCTCTACGATGTTGGCGCCTGCCCCGACGACCTTCAGGCCGGCACGCTCCAGGTTCGCCTTCGTCTCGAAAAAGGCGTCGTTGCCCCAGTCGAGGACATGATTGCCCGCCATCGAGATGACATCGAACCCGGCACGTGCGAGCGCATCGGCACCCTCGGGCCGCGCCAGCACCGCATGCCGTGCCTGGGGCAGCCGCACCCCGCGCTCGGCAAAGCTGGTTTCCAGCTGGGCGAAGGCAATGTCGGCCCCGCGCAGCACATCGCGCGTGGCGTCGTAGCTCTCGTCATAATTGTCGCGATCGGGCGCCAGATCGCCGGCAGCCAGGAAGATATGGCTCACGCCGAAACCCCCTCGAACGCCACCGGCACCGACAGCGCGCCGATCTCGGGGAAGCGGGTCGGCCTGGGTTCGCCGGCCAAGGCGAAGCCCGGCGCGATCGCCAGCAGTTCCTTGAGTGCGACCTGCAATTCCAGGCGAGCGAGCGCCGCGCCCACGCACATGTGCGGGCCGCGTCCGAAGGCGATCGAGTCCTTCATGTTCGGGCGATCGAGCCGAAACTCATCGGGCGATTCGAAGACATCGGCGTCGCGATTGGCCGAGGCATAGACGAGCGCGATCGGCTCGCCGGCGGGGATCGTCCGCCCGCGGATCGTCACGTCGCACACCGCGGTGCGGGCGAAGCCGCGATACGGCGTATACAGCCGCATGAACTCCTCGATCGCGGCCGGGATCAGCGCGGGGTCGGCACGCAGCCGATCCTGCAGCGCGCGGTCGCGGCCCAGATGGACGGCGATCGATCCGATCATCACGCTGGGCGCGATGATCCCGACCACCAGCACCTGGCGGATCGTGCCGACGATCAGTTCCTCCGGCAACGGCTCGCCATCGACGCGAACCGCGAGCAGCGCGCTGGTGGCATCCTCGTCCACCGGCATCGGGGTCGCCTTGCGGTCGGCGACGATGGCGCGCGCCATGTCGTACAGCACCAGGCTCGACTCCTTGGTCGAATCGATATCGTTGGACTGGACCGCGATATTGTAGCGCTGGCCCACCCGGGTGAGCTCCTCCACCGCCTCGGGCGGCAGGTTCATCCAGTTGGCGAAGACCGCGATCGGCATATGCGCCGAATAGTCCGCCACCACGTCCCCGCCGCCGGCGTCGCGCATCTTCGACAGCAGGCCGCGGCAGATGTCGCGGACGACAGGCTCGAGCCGGGCGACCTTGCGTTCGGTCAGCAGCGGCGCCAGCGCGCGGCGATAGGGCGTGTGCTCGGGCGGATCGAGGTGCAGCGGGGGCCGCCGTCCGGTAAACGCCACCTTGGGAACGACATTCTGCTGCGAGGTGATGTAGGTCTGCCAATCCGCGGCTGCGGCACTGACATCGTCATGCTTCATCAACGCCCAGAAGCCGCCCCAAGCATCGCTGTGCGCGACAGGGCAGCGCGCACGCAGCTCGGCATAGTCGGCGTTCGGACTGTCGAACGTCTCGGGCTGCAGCGGGTCGAAGTCATGTGTCATAACAATTATGCTAGAGGCTGATGAAAGCGCTTGCAAGCGCGTTTTGCGATTGGCGCAGCGTGGAGTAGGACCAGCAGCGAAGGCAGGGGTGCATGGCGGCAAGAAATCCACGACTCGACGATGTTGCCGCGATGGCCGGAGTCTCCGCCGCTACGGTATCGCGCTTCATCAACAGCCCGGAGGTGGTCGCCGCGGCGACCGGCGCCCGCATCCGCGCAGCGATCGAGGCGACCGGCTATATCCAGAACCTGGCCGCCGGTGCGCTTGCCAGCAGTCGGTCGAGGATGATCGCGGCGCTGGTTCCGGACATCGCGCAATCGATCTTCAACGACACCGTCGAGGCGATGATCGACGAACTGGCGAGCGATGGAAACAGCGTGATGCTGGCGCTGACGGGCCCCGACAACCACCGGCTTGCCCGCGAGATCAACATGGCGCTCGCCCGGCGCGTCGATGCGATCATCCTGACCGGGATCGTCTCGGACGAAGGCTTGCGGCAACGGCTGCGATCGGCCGGCGTGACGGTGATCGAGACCTGGGGCCTGCCCGAGGACCCGATCGATGTGGCGGTGGGCTTTTCGCACCGTGCCGCCGGTGAGGAAATGGCGCGCTTCCTGCGCCAGCGCGGCTATCGCCGCCCGCATCTCGTCGTGCCGCGATCGACGCGATCGGAACGCCGCGCCAGCGGCTTCATCACCCGGTGGATGCATGACGGCGGCCCCGAACCGACCCGGCTTGACGTCAACGTGCCGAGCCATTTCGGCCAGGGGCGCCTGTCGTACCGCGCGCTCGGCGACCTTGCCGAACGGCCCGACGTCGTGGTCTGCGGATCGGACTGGATCGCCCAGGGGCTGATCGTCGAGGCGCAGGCGGCCGGCATTCGCGTGCCCGACCAGCTGGCGGTCACCGGATTCGGAAACCTGCGGATGGCGGGCGACATGCGTCCGACGATCACGTCGGTCGACGTCGATGGCGCGCGGATCGCGCGCGAGGTGATGCGGGTACTCCGCTCGCGTGCCGCGGGACAGGAGGTCGAAACCCGGATCGATGTCGGCTTCAGGGTAATCGCCCGCGAGAGCGCATGAAAGGGCTTGCATCGCCGACCGTCCAGGTTAGCTTTACCGCATAACAAACCTGGGAGAGAGTCATGCGGACGGGAATCGCGGCACTGGCACTGGCATTGATCGGCGGCACGGCGCAGGCGCAGGAGGCCCCCGCCGCCCCCGGCGTCGACGCGAGCGCGCAACCCGCTGCGGAAGCACGGGCGGCGGCCGACAAGCTGCCGGACACGCCGGGCACCGGCCCCTATCCCGCAATCAAGCAGGTCGATCCGACGCTGGCGGACCATGTCGTCTATCGGCCCGCCGACCTGTCCAGGCTGGGCGGCAGGAAGCTGGGCGTCCTCATCTGGGGCAATGGCGGGTGCAGCGACGACGGCGCCAGCGCTCGCTTTCACCTCGCCGAGATCGCGTCGCACGGCTATCTGGTGATCGCACCGGGCAAGATCCTCAGCGGCCCCGGTGCCGCCACGCGGCCGCCCCGCCCGACCGACGGCAATGTCGCCACGCGCCTCGCGGTCGCCACGACGTGGCAGCAGGTGGTCCAGGGCCTCGACTGGGCGCTGGCCGAGAATGGCCGCGCCGGCAGCCCGTACAAGGGGCTGATCGATCCCGCACAGGTCGCGGTGGCCGGACATAGCTGCGGCGGGCTGCAGGCGATCCAGGCCGGCGCCGACAAGCGTATCCGCACGGTCATCGTCCACAACAGCGGCATCTTCACCGACGGCACGAATCCCATTCGCGGGATGACAGTCGACAAGTCGCTGTTGAAAACGCTCCACACGCCCACCCTCTATGTGATGGGCGGCAAGGGCGATGTCGCCTGGCCCAACGGCACCGACGATTTCGCGAAGATCGACCATGTCCCGGTCATGCTGGTCGATGGCGATGTCGGCCATGGCGGCACGTTCCGCGAGCCCAATGGCGGCGAGGTGGCGAAGTTCACCGTCGATTGGCTGGAATGGCAATTGCGCGGCGACGCCCGGGCGGCACGGACCTTTACCGGCGCCGATTGCGGTCTTTGCACCAGCCCGAAGTGGAAGCTCGAGCGAAAAGGCTTCTGACCGGACGGCGTTAGCGGCACTTGCCGCCGCGCCAGCACGCGCGAAGCATCGGGGCGGGCCTGTGCGGCACGAACGCATCGGGAGCCCGCCCCCATGTACCACTGGCGATCCGCCGGTCGAGATACCGGACCGTCGCCAGCACGGTCAGCGTGTCGAAGGTGCAATGCCCCGCAGCGCGGACGTACAGGCTCCTGACCCGGTCGCTTCGCGCCGCCTCGGCATAGCCGCGCTGCATCGCTGGCGCGGTCATCCCGTCGCCGATCGTCTGCACGGCGAGCAGCGGCACCAGCGGCCGCGCGTTCGGCGTGTAATGCGCCCGCATATAATCGACCGCCTGCGGCCTGGCGGCGATGCGCTGACCGCCATTGAGGCGCGCAAGGTCGGCGTCCAGCTTCAGCCCCGCCTCGCGATACAGCGCCTCGACCAGATCGCGGCGCCCGGACCGCGCCAGCTGCGCGCGGTAATCGATCCCGGTGTTCCAGGAAAAGGCACCTCCGGCGCGCTTCTCCTGATCGACCCGGGGCAGATAGACGCCCATCACGAAGGCGCGGGCGATCTCGTCGGCCTGGGCGCGATACGCGTCGGCGGCGGGTTCCGGCCTGTCGCGACTGGTCCAGCCGGGAATGCCGGCAAGCACCCCGGCCAGGGTTACCCTGGCGCGGCCCCGAGGCGTCTTCAGCGCTTCCGTCAGCGCATCGCCAACCCGCTTGCCGTTGGCGCGGTCGTCGTCGATGTCGACCAGGCGGATACCGGCATCGGGCGCGACGAGCGTGCGAAACGCATAGGCACCGTCGAGCGCCATGTTCATCATGCCCAGAGAACCGCCGATCGAGGCGCACATCGGCGCCGCGCCGTCGATGCCGCTCCCCCGCTGCTCGGCCAGGGCGGTGGACACCAGTCCCCCCATCGACGATCCCCAGGCGATCACCCGCTTCGGCTTGCCATATCTGGCCGCGAAGGCAGCGATCGTGGCGCGCTGAGCCGGGACGGCTTCCTCGATCGCCCAGCCGCCGCTGCCATAGTCCGAACCGGCCAGCGCATAGCCCGCATCGAGCAGTGCCTGGCGATGCTGGCGCGGCGCAGCCTCGGGCGAGCCGACATTGGGCGAATAGCCACGGCTGTAGAGCAGCAGCGTGCCGTTCCAGTCGGGCGGCACCTCGGCAGCCCAATGCGCGCCGCCGGGAAGCAGGTTCGCGTCCTGTCGCGTCTGGCCGATCGTCCCGCTCTGGGGCCATGCCACTGCCAGCATCGTGAGTGCCAGACCAAGCTTGCGACGCATCACCCTCTCCTTTTTGCTTGCAATCCGGATAGTGCCGATGAAAGCGGTTGCATAGAATGTTTTGTGATAAAGCAATCTCGCAGACGATCGGCGATCATTTCGCGTCGCTGACCCTGTCCGACCTGCCGCCGGCGACGGTTCGTTCGACGCGCCGCGCGCTGCTCGACGCTGTCGGCGTGATGCTGGGCGCGACCGGGCTGGGCGAAGACGCCGCCCCGTATCGCCAACGCGCGATGGCGGAAACGGGGCCGTCCCGGATGCTGGGCTTCGACCGGCGGACATCCCCCTCGCTCGCGGCGCTGGCCAACGGCGCCCTCGCCCATGCGCTGGACTTTGGCGACACGTTCGACGCCGGCCCCGCGCACCCCAATGCGGCGCTGGTGCCCGCCCTGATGGCGCTGGCCGACGCCGATCCGCGACTCGACTTCGGCACCGTGCTGACCGCGATGGCCGCGGGCAGCGACCTGGCCTGCAGATTGTCGATCGCCCCCGCACGCGCTTATGAGGACGGCGGCTGGTATCCGCCGCCGCTGGTCAATCTGATCGCGGGAGCCGCCGCCTGCGCGAAACTGATCGGGCTGGATGCCGACGGCGTTCGCAATGCCATGGGCCTGGCGCTGCTCCAGGGCAGCTTCCCCAGCGAGATCAAATATGACGCGACATCCCCCATGCGCGGCGTCCGCGAGGCACTGGTGGCGCGGGCGGCGGTCGAGGCGGCGTTGCTGGCACGGGCCGGCGCGCGTGCCTTTTCCGAGCCGCTGGAGGGCAAGGCGGGATTCTTCGCGGTCTATGGCGGCGGACCGCCTCGGGACATAGTGCTCGCCGATCTGGGCAAGCGCTTCCTGGGGGACGATGTCAGCATCAAGCCCTGGCCCGCCTGCCGTGGAACCCATCCCTATATCGAGGCGGCCCTGGCGTTGCGCGGCGAACTCGACCTGGCGGACATCGTCGCAATCGAAGCCGAGACCGGCCCGATTCAGGAGATGCTGATCCGGCCGCAGCCGACGAAAGCCGCCCCTGCCCGCCCGATCGAGGCCAAGTTCAGCATTCCCTACACGGTTGCCGCCGCCCTGCTCGACGGCGAGGTGACGCTTGCGACCTTCCTCCCCACGCGGATCGGGGACGACAGGACCCGCGCCCTGGCCCAGAAGGTGGTCGAGCGGCGCAATCCCGACTGGGGCCGCGCCCAGGCTGCGAGCGGATCGCTGACCGTGCTGCTGCGCGACGGAACGACGCGTCGGTGCGACGTCCCCCAGGCGGCCGGCCATCCGGATCGGGCCATCTCCGACTCGGACCTGATATCCAAGTTCGTCGATTGCGCAGCCTATGCGGCAACGCCGCTGGCCGCGGTCGATGCGGAGCGGCTGGCGAACCGGATCCTGAGCTTTTCGCCCGACGCGTCGACCGCGGGGCTGTTAGGCTGATGTGCGAACGACCGGCTTGCATCGCCCCGGTTTAGGTTATATCGCATAACAATAAAGGAGAGGCGCTCATGGCTACCATCGCACCGCCGGCAACCGGCAGAACCTTCACCCGGCTGAACCCCGTCACCGGCGAGATCGCAACCACCGCGAACGCGGCAGGCATCGACGATGCCGATGCGGCGGTCGCCGCCGCCGCCGCCGCCTTCCCGATCTGGTCGGCGATGGGCCCGAACGCCCGCCGCGCCCTGCTCAACAAGGCAGCCGACGCGCTCGCCGCCAAGGCCGACCAGTTCGTCGACGCGATGATGGGTGAGATCGGCGCGACCGAAGGCTGGGCGCGGTTCAACCTGATGCTGGCGGTCGGCATGGTCCGCGAGGCGGCTGCCCTCACCACCCAGATCGGCGGCGAGGTGATCCCGTCGGACAAGCCGGGCTGCATCGCGATGGCGCTGCGCGAGCCAGTCGGCGTGATGCTGGGCATCGCCCCGTGGAACGCGCCGATCATCCTGGGCGTGCGTGCGGTCGCGGTGCCTCTGGCGTGCGGAAACACCGTGGTGCTGAAGGCAAGCGAACAGTGCCCGCGGACCCATTCGCTGATCGCCGAAGCCTTTGCCGAGGCCGGCCTGCCCGAGGGCAGCGTCAGCATCGTCACCAACGCGCCCGAGGATGCCGGCGAGATCGTCGGCGCGCTGATCGACAATCCGCATGTCCGCCGGATCAACTTCACCGGATCGACCGCGGTCGGCCGGATCATCGCCAAGCGCGCGGCCGAGCATCTGAAGCCGGTGCTGCTCGAACTGGGCGGCAAGGCGCCGCTGATCGTGCTTGACGACGCCGATCTGGACGAGGCGGTCAAGGCCGCCGCATTCGGCGCCTTCATGAACCAGGGCCAGATCTGCATGTCGACCGAGCGGATCATCGTCGTCGACTCGGTCGCCGATGCGTTCGTCGAGAAGTTCAAGGCGAAGGTCGCCACCATGGCGGTCGGCGATCCGCGCGAAGGCAAGACCCCGCTGGGCGCGGTGGTCGACCAGAAGACGGTCGATCATGTGAAGTCGCTGATCGCCGATGCCACCGCCAGGGGCGCGGTTCAGGTCAATGGCGGCGACGCCAACGGCGTGCTGATGCCCGCCCATGTCGTCGACAAGGTGACGCCGGACATGAAACTGTTCCGCGACGAGAGCTTCGGCCCGGTCGTCGGCGTGATCCGCGCCCGCGACGAGGCGAATGCGATCGAACTCGCCAACGACACCGAATATGGCCTGTCGGCCTCGGTCTTCACTCGCGACACCGCGCGCGGTCTGAAGGTCGCGCGACGGATCAAGTCGGGCATCTGCCACGTCAACGGCCCCACCGTGCATGACGAGGCGCAGATGCCGTTCGGGGGCGTCAAGAGCTCGGGCTATGGCCGTTTCGGCGGTCGCGCGGGCATCGACAGCTTCACCGAGCTGCGCTGGGTCACGATCGAGACCGAACTTGGCCACTACCCGATCTGATCCGCCTCGAGGCAATCGACCCCATCACCGTCTAATCCCGCCGATCGAGCGCGGACACGCGCCTAGCAAGGACCGAAGAATGACCGAATTGAGCAGCAACGGCGTCGTTGCCTATGATGTCGAGGGCGGCATCGCCTGGGTGAAGTTCAATCGCCCGGACAAGCGGAACGCGATGAGCCCGACGCTCAACCGCGACATGATGGAGGTGCTCGACGCGCTCGAGTTCCGCGAAGATGTCGGCGTGCTCGTGCTGACCGGCGAAGGCAGCGCCTGGACCGCGGGCATGGACCTGAAGGAATATTTCCGCGAGACCGAGGCGGACGGCCTGCGCGGCACCCGCAAGGCGCAGCGCGAGAGCTATGGCTGGTGGCGCCGCCTGCGCTGGTACCAGAAGCCGACGATCGCGATGGTCAACGGCTGGTGCTTCGGCGGCGGCTATGGCCCGTTGTTCGCCTGCGACCTGGCCTTTGCGGCCGAGGACGCCAAGTTCGGCCTGTCGGAAATCAACTGGGGCATCCTGCCGGGCGGCGGCGCGACCAAGGTGGCGGTCGAGCTGATGCCGTTCCGCAAGGCGATGTACCATGCGATGATGGGCGAGAATATCGACGGCAAGACGGCCGTCGAATGGGGCCTGATCAACGAGGCGCTGCCGCTTGACCAGCTCAAGGACCGGGTGACCGAGGTCGCCAAGGTGCTGCTCGCGAAGAACCCGGTCGCGCTCAAGGCGACCAAGGACGCGGTTCGCCGCGTGTCGCTGCTGAGCTATGAGGATGCCGAGGATTATCTGGTCCGCGCGCAGGAAGCGGCCAATTCCTACGACAATGAAGGCCGCAAGGAAGGCATCCGCCAGTTCATCGACGAGAAGAGCTACAAGCCGGGTCTCGGCGCCTATGACAAGGAACGAGTGAAGGGCTGACGCCCCCTCGCCTGCCCGAGCCGTACCGGTGCTTCCCGCCGGCGGCGTGACGACGAACGATACGGGGTGTCCCGGCCGGTCCGCGCATGGCGCAGGCCGGCCGGTGCCCGGCTAGGAACGACGATGCTCAACCTGTCCCGCCTGCTCTCGCCGAAATCGGTCGCGATCGTCGGCGCATCGCCGACCCCAGGCGCACTCGGCAATTCGGTGCTCCAGAATCTGGAGCGCCATGGCTATTCGGGCGCGATCCACCTGATCAATCCGAAGCGCGACGAGATCGGCGGGCGCCCCTGCCTCAAGTCGATCGACGAACTGCCCGAGGGCGTGGACGCGGCGGTGCTCGCCATCCCCGGCCCGGCGGTGTTGCCGGCGGTCCAGGCGCTGGCCCGGCGCGGCGTCGGCGCGGCGATCATCTTCTCGGCGGGCTTTGCCGAAGGCGGTGCCGAGGGTCTTGCCGCCCAGGCCGAGGTCGCCCGCATTGCCGCCGAACATGGCATGGTGATCGAGGGGCCGAACTGCCTGGGCATGGTGAACTATGCCGCCGGCATCCCCCTGACCTTCGTCGAGACGCCGGTCCTTCCGCTGGAAGGCAAGCCGGCCGTCGGGATCGTCAGCCAGTCGGGCGCGATGGCGGTGGTGCTGGGCACCACGCTGATGGCGAAGGGCCTGGGCATCACCGTATCGGTCTCGACCGGCAACGAGGCGGCATCGGGCGTCGAGGATTATGTCGAGCATCTGCTGAACGATCCGGCGACCCCGGCGATCGCGATGATCGTCGAGCAGTTTCGCAAGCCTGCGCGCTTCCTCGCGCTTGCCGAGCAGGCGCGCCAGGCGGGCAAGACGATCGTCCTGCTTCACCCCGGCACGTCCAGCGCGGCGCGGGAGTCGGCGGCGACGCACACCGGCGCGATGGCCGGCGACTGGCAGTTGATGAAGGCCAAGGTCGAGCGGGCCGGCGTCGTGCTGGTCGACAGCCTCGAGGCGCTGGGCGACGTGACCGAGCTGGTCGTGCGGTCGAAGCCGGTGCGCCGCGGGGGCACCGCCGTGCTGACCGAATCCGGTGCGTTCAAGGCGCTGACGCTGGACCTGGCCGAGCGGATCGGGCTCGACCTGCCCGAAATGGACGGTGCCACGGCAGCACGGATGCGCGAGGCGATTCCCGACTTCATTCCCGTCTCCAACCCGATGGACCTGACCGCTCAGGCGCTGGTCGACCCCGACCTGTACCGCCGCACGATGGAGCCGCTGCTGGTCGATGATAATTTCGCCGCGCTCGTATTCGGGATCATCCAGACGGACGAGGCGACCAGTGCGCGCAAATTCCCCCCGATCATCGATGCGGTGAAGGCGCTGAAGCCCGAAAAGCCGGTGATCTTCGCGGGCCTCGACGACGGTGCGCCGGTACCGGCGGCCTATATCGACGCGCTGCGCGAAATCGGCGTCACCTATTTCTCGTCGCCCGATCGCGCCTTCCGGGCGCTCAGGCATCTCAACCGTCTCGCCGAACGCGACTTCGCCAGCGCTGACAGCGCGCCGGTGACGCTCGACCTGCCGCATGGCGTGGTTCCCGAATATCGGGCGAAGGCCTTGCTTGCCCCGCTCGGCATTCCCTTTCCCCAGGGCGGGTTCGCGGCGACGATCGACGAGGCACGGGCGGTCGCGGCGACGGTCGGCTATCCGGTGGCGATCAAGGCGCAGGCAGCCGCGCTCAGTCACAAGAGCGACGCCGGCGGCGTCATCCTGAACCTCGCCGACGAAGCGGCGCTGGAGACAGCCTGGGATCGGCTGTACGGGAATGTCGCCGCCTATGATGCCGATATCGCGCTCGACGGTGCGCTGATCGAGGGCATGGGCGCGCGCGGGACCGAGTTGATCGTGGGCGCGCGCAACGATCCCGACTGGGGTCCCGTCATCCTGGTCGGCTTTGGCGGGGTGACCGCGGAGCTGCTGCACGATGTCCGGTTGTTGCCGGTCGATCTGACGCACGACGCGATCCTGGCGGAACTGCGCAGCCTGAAACAGGGTGCGCTGCTCGACGGCTATCGCGGATCCGGGGCGCTGGACATCGACGCGGTCGCGACGCTGATCGCGGCGCTGGGCCGGGCGCTGCAGGGAACGCCGGCGATCCGCGAGATCGACCTGAACCCGGTGGTCGTCTATCCCAGGGGCAAGGGCGTGGTCGCACTCGATGCGCTGATCCTCGCCGAATAGGAGCGGTCGGATGGACGTGAGCAAGCTGACGGCGATCGATATCCACGTCCATGCCGAAGTCTCATGCCACGACCCGGAGGATCCGATCTTCGGTGAGTTCCTCGACGCCAGCACCACCTATTTCAAGGCTGATCGACGGCGGCCGACAATTCCCGAGACGATCGCCCATTATCGCGAGCGCAACATCGGCTTCGTCATGTTCACCGTCGACATGGAGGCGGGCACGGGCATCAAGCGGATCCGCAACGAGGAGATCGCCGAAGCGGCCGCCGCCAATAGCGACATCATGATCGCCTTCGCCTCGATCGATCCGCACAAGGGCAAGCGCGCCGCGATCGAGGCCCGTGACCTGATCGAGAATTACGGGGTGAAGGGGTTCAAGTTCCATCCCCCGCTTCAGGATTTCGATCCGGGCGACCGGATGGCCTGGCCGCTCTACGAGGTGATCGATCACTACGGCCTTCCCGCCATCTTCCACACCGGCCATTCGGGCATGGGAACCGGCATGCCCGCAGGCGGCGGCATCCGCCTGAAATATGGTCAACCGATCCTGGTCGACGACGTCGCGGTCGATTTTCCGAACATGAAGATCGTGCTCGCGCATCCCGGCTGGCCCTGGACCGATGAATCGCTGTCGATGGCGCTGCACAAGCCGAACATGTTCATCGACCTGTCCGGCTGGAGCCCCAGATATTTTCCGCCGCAGATCATCCGCTATGCGAACACGCAGCTGGGTCATAAATTCCTGTTCGGATCCGACTTTCCGCTGATCCCGCCCGAGCGGTGGATCGCCGCCTATGACGAGGCCGGATTCAAGCCCGAATTGCGCGAACGTATTCTCAAGGGCAACGCGGCGCGCGTGCTGGGCCTCTAGACGAAGTCGGGGGCGACCCGGCGCTCGATCCGGCCCAGCAGGTCGAGCAACGTCGCCTTTTCCGCAGGGGTGAACCCCGCCAGCATCCTGCGTTCATGCGCCTCGATCCGCGCCAGGCATTCGGCGAGCATCGCGCGGCCGGCCTCGGTGATCGTGAGCGAGAAGGCGCGACGGTCGGAGGCATCGACCTCGCGACCGATCAGCCCGGCATCGACCACCTCATTGATCAGCGACACCATGTTCGCACGCTTGATCCCCAGAACACGACCGACCGCGCCCTGGTTGATGCCCGGGGTCCCCTCGACCACCGCGAGAATGCCGATCAGGACCTGGCGCATGCCGGTACCATCGACCGCCGCGGCAAAGTCGCTGGCGAAAGCGCCCGAGGCGCGACGGAGGTGATAGCCGATCAGCGGGCCAAGGGCGCCGACCTCATTCTCTCGGGACATGGGACACAGCGAAGACACGTTTTGCCGTCTCTCGTCAATCTCCCCTTAGGTCTGAACCAATATCGTTGACGTTACATACTGTCTATGTTCATATCAATTCGAGTCGCGAAGCGGCCGTATATGGGAGAGGGACAAGGGCATGCGCACGTCATCAGGCCTGTGGGCCGGGGTCGCATTGATATCGCTCGTGCATGCGGGGACGGCTTACGCCCAGACCGCACCGACGCAGAGCGAGGAGCAGGCGGCACCGCAAGGCGACGACGAGATCGTCGTTACCGGCACCAGTATTCGCGGAGTCGCTCCGCCGGCATCACCTTCGGTACAGCTGGATCGCGAGGACATCCTGCGCAGCGGCGCGGCGACATCGACCGAGATCGCGCGCACGCTTCCGCAGGTGGTCAATATCGGCGCGGACGAAAGCCGGCGCGGGGGCGCTCAGGACGCCGCGGCCAATCGCACCCGCACCTCGGGCATCAACCTTCGCGGCCTGTCGAACGAAGCGACCTTGCTGCTGTTGAACGGTCGTCGACTGGCGCCGAACGGCACGATCCGAGCGCTGGCCGA
This sequence comes from Sphingomonas rustica, assembly GCF_039652585.1. NCBI lineage: Bacteria > Pseudomonadati > Pseudomonadota > Alphaproteobacteria > Sphingomonadales > Sphingomonadaceae > Sphingomonas > Sphingomonas rustica. The sequence continues at coordinate 96,842 of NZ_JBDIZK010000005.1, forward strand.
CCCGGCGATGATCCCGGCAATCGCACTCGAGCGGCTGGAGATCGTCCCCGACGGCGCGTCGGCAATCTATGGTGCCGACGCAGTCGCCGGCGTGGTCAACATGATCACCCGCCGCCCCTTCAATGGAGCCGAGGTCCAGCTGCGCTACGGCGGGGCCGACGGTCTCGACCAGATGCAGGGGTCCGCCCTGTTCAGCCGCAAATGGGGCAGCGGCGGCTTCCTGGCCGCCTATGACTATTATTTCCGCAGCAATTTGCGGGCTATCGATCGCGATTTCACCTCCGCCGACCTTCGCAGCATCGGCGGCACCGACCAGCGATCGACCCAGTCGGCACCCGGCAACATCCTGATCGGCAATACCCGCTATCCCCTCCCCAATGGCGACGGGCGCGGACTGACCGCCGGGCAACTGGTGGCGGGCACCCCCAATCATTTCGACCAGGGGCTGTGGGGGGACCTGCTTCCGGAACAGGAACGCCATTCGGTCTTCGCCAGCGCGTTTCAGGAGGTCACCGATCGACTGACGCTGACCTATGAAGGCTTCTACAGCCGACGCACCTTTACCGAGGATGTCCAGCCGCCAGGCTCGAACCTCACCGTTCCGCGCAGCAACCCCTTCTTCGTTCACGCGACCAATCCGGCTGCCGCCAATGTCACGGTCGAATATCGCTTCATCGATGCGCAGCGCGACGCGACCTGGTCGGGCCACGACATCGGCTGGCAGAATACGCTGGGCCTGCGCTACGACCTGGGCGGCGCGTGGCAGCTCAATGCCTATGCCGCGCTCAACCGCAATCGCGGCCGCGCGAAGACCGACGATCTGCTCAACACGCTGACGCTTCCGCGCGCACTTGCCGACAGCAATCCGGCGACTGCGTTCAACCCGTTCGGCAACGGCGCCGTCGCCAACAACAATCCGGCGGTCCTGGCCAGCATCGCCGGTTATCGCGACAGCTTCACGGTCAATGACGGGCGCGACTTCGTCGCCAAGATCGACGGTCCGCTGTTCGGCATCGGCGGCGGCGACGTGCGGGTCGCGATCGGCGCCGAATATCATGAGAACGAGCTGGAATACACGATCTACTCGACGCTCAAGAACCTCGCCAACGACCTGATCCTCGATCGCCAGCGCACCAAGTCGCGCAACAACAAGGCGGTGTTCGGCGAACTCAATATCCCCCTGTTCAGCTCGGCCAACGCGACCGGCGGGTTCCAGGAGCTGACCGTCCAGCTCGCCGGCCGGTACGAGGAATATTCGGACTTCGGAGACACCTTCAATCCCAAGATCGGCATCACCTGGACGCCGATCGACAGCCTGCGCCTGCGCGGCAGCTGGGGCACCTCGTTCCGCGCACCGTCGCTGATCGACTCCTCCGACGCGATCTTCAACGTCTTCATCCAGAACCTGGTCGACAACGGCGTCACGAAGCGCGGCATCTTCATGAATGGCGGTCGCAACGACCTCAGCCCGGAGACCGCCAAGACCTGGTCGGTCGGCGCCGACTTCAAGCCCGGCTTCCTGTCGGGGTTCAGCGCCTCGGTCACCTACTACAACATCAAATATTCAAACCTGATCGACGCGCTGGCCGCGGCCACGATCCTGAGCAGCGACGGACTGTACAGCGACTATGTCATTCGCAATCCGACCGTGGCGCAGGTGGAGGCGCTGCTGAACTCGCCCAATCTGGAAAATGTGCGTGAGCCTGCCGCGAACATGCTGCTGATCGTCGACGGCCGGCGCGACAATATCGGCGAACTGCATCAGGACGGCATCGACATCCAGCTCGACCAGCGGATCGACACCGGCATCGGCGCCTTCAATGTCGGCTTCTACCTGACCCAGATCCTGAATGCCGAGCGGTCGTCGGCACCGGGCGTGCCGTTCCGAAATGCGCTGAACCTGATCAACTTCCCCGTGGACACCCGCATCCGCGGCAATCTCGGCTGGAGCGACGGGCGCTGGTCGACCAACCTGTTCTGGAATCACGTCGGCGACTACACCAACAACCTGATCACCCCGAACCAGCAGGTCCGGGCCTACAACACCTTCGATGCGTCGATCGGCTATAAATTCCCGGACCAGGGCGCGCTCAACGGTCTCCGGATCACGCTGAGCGCGCAGAACCTGTTCGATCGCGATCCGCCCGACGTGATCAACGGCACCCAGGCATGGGACGGCCAGAACGCGTCGCCGATCGGTCGCTTCGTCGCGCTGGACTTGCGCAAGTCGTTCTGAGCCCGGGCGGATGATCCGGGCCATCCTCGTTCCGATCGGCCTCCTCCCGGCGGCGGGTGCCGCACTCCTCCTTCAGGGGAGTGCGGCGCCCGCCTCGGGATCCGGCGCGATCCTGTGCGGTACGCGGGTCGAACTGCCGGCGGACGTGCGCGTGACGAAGGCGTCGCCAGTCGCGCCGGGCGATGGGGTACCGGGCACCCGCAACTACCGACCTACCCGCGGCTTTTGTCGGGTCGAAGGGACGATCGAGCGCGAGATCGGCTTCGAACTATGGCTGCCGCTGCCCGAGGCGTGGAACCGACGCTTCCTCGGCGCAGGCGTCGGCGGCCAGGCGGGAAGCTTCGCGATGCCCGACCTCGCCCGCGGCGTGGAGCGCGGCTATGCTGCGGCAAGCACCGACACGGGGCACAAGGCATCGGACGAGACCTGGCTGCTCGGTCGCCCGGATCGCGCCGCCAACTATGCCGAACGCGCCAACCATCTGCTTGCCGTGAAGGCGAAGGCGATGACTGCCGCCTATTTCGGGCTGGCGCCGCGCAAGGCGATCTTCATCGGCTGTTCCGGCGGCGGGCGCCAGGCGATGACCGAGCTGCAGCGCTATCCGGAAGATTATGACGGCATCCTCGCGGGCGCTCCGGGCGTGAACACGCCTGCCATGAGCGCGCGGCGCCTGTGGGAGATGATCCAGCATGATCGCGACAAGGGTCTGCTCGACATCGCCGGGTGGAAACGGATCGCGGACGCAGCGATCGCCCGGTGCGATCCCCGCGACGGCATCGCGGACGGCCTGATCGAGGACCCGCGCCGCTGCGATTTCCGCCCTGCCCAGCTTGCCTGTACGCCCGGCACGTCGCAGGCCGGGTGCCTGACGCCCCGACAGGTCGACTTAGCCGAGCGCATTTATGCGCCGCTGAAGGACGAACATGGCCGGCAGATCGATTCCGGCATCCTGCCCGGCACGCCCATATCCCCGGTCGCCGTGCCCGAACCCTTCACCCCCGGCCCCAAATATCTGGCGACCGTGCTGTTCGGCCAAGGGATCTACCGCGACGCCAATTGGGACGTTCGCAGGTTCAGCATCGCCCGCGACCTGCCCGCGATCGACACGGTCATGAACCTCCATGCCGACGATCCCCGCATCGATCGCTTCGTCCGCCGCGGCGGCAAGCTGATCCTGTACCATGGCTGGGCCGACCCGCTGGTCGCGCCCGTGCCGACGATCGATTATTACCGCGCGCTGGGAAAGCGCTTCGGCGAGACGCGGACGCGAGGTTTCGCGCGCCTGTTCCTGATGCCCGGCATGGACCATTGCCGCGGCGGCGGGGTGCCGGACCGGTTCGGCGGCGCGGGTGGGCTCGACGGCGAAGGCCTGTCGCGCGACGCCGGCGACGATCTGCTGACCGCGCTGGAGCACTGGCTCGACGGCGGCGCTGCCCCCGCACAGGTGCAGACCGTGGAAATCAAGGACGGCACGCCCGGTCGTTCGCGCCCGGCATGCGCCTATCCCGCCCGAGTGCGCCATGTCGGCGGTCCGATCGGACATGCCACATCCTATGTCTGCCAAGCCGGAGAGCGAAGATGATCGCACGCATGCTTCTGTCCGGAGCCGCCCTGTTGCTCGGCTCGGCATCCTCACCCCCGGCGCAGGCGCCCGAGGGAATTTGCGAGGGGATATCCGCACTCGCGATTCCGGATGTCGCCATCGACTCCGCCACCCCGACCGCCGCCGGCGATGCGTGGGCGCAGGGGATGCCGGCAGGCCGCGGCCAGCCCGCCTCGACCACCCGCCCCTTTTGTCGCGTACGCGGCCGGATCGAGAAGACCATCGCGTTCGAGCTGTGGCTTCCGGCAAAGGGAGAGTGGAACGGCAAGTTCCTCGGTGCCGGCGTGGGCGGCGCGGCGGGAACGTTCAATTTCCAGGACCTGCCGCGCGGCGTGAGCCGCGGCTATGCGGCGGCCACGACCGATACCGGCCACAAGATGACCGACCCGGCCTGGATGCTCGATGCGCAGGCGCGCGAGAACTACACCCACCGCGCCAACCATCTTCTGGCGGAAAAGGCCAAGGCCATCGTCGCCGGCCATTATGGTTCGGCGCCGCGCTACAGCTATTTCATCGGCTGCTCGGGCGGCGGGCGGCAGGGGCTGAAGGAGCTTCAGCGTTTTCCCGCCGACTATGACGGCATCGTCACCGGCGCCAATGGTCCGAAGACGCCGGAAATGACCGTCCGGCGCATGTGGGAACTGCTGGAGCGCGACCGTCGTCCGGACCTGATGTCCCAGGCAGACTGGAAGCTGATCGCCGACAAGGGCACCGAGGCGTGCGACGCGCGCGACGGCGTTCGCGACGGACTGGTCGAGGATCCCCGCGCCTGCAATTTCAAGGTCGCCTCGCTCCAGTGCCGCCCCGGCCAGACCGGCGGCTGCCTCAGCGCGGACCAGGTCCGCTTCGCCGAACGCTTCTACGCGCCCCTGCGCGATTCGACCGGCCGGGCGCTGGACAAGGGGATATTGCCCGGCGTGCTGGTCGACAGCGGGCGGTCGCAGCTGGCGATCGGAACCTTCGGCCAGGCGATCCGCGGCCTGCGCGACTGGAACGGCGCCGATTTCGATGCCGCCCGCGATCTGGCCGCGATCGATCGCGTGATGCCGCAACTGCGCGCCGACGACCCCGACATTTCCGCATTCAGGAATCGCGGGGGCAAGCTCATCCAATATACCGGCTGGCTGGATGGTGCCGTCGCCGCGCGCATGGTCATCGACTATCACGAGGCGCTGACCAGGCGGATGGGCGGGCCGTCCGCGACCGACCGGTTTGCACGCCTGTACATGCTGCCGGGCGTCCATCACTGTGCCGGCGGACCGGGGGCCGACCAGATCGGGGGATCGGGACGCGATGCGCCGATCGCCGACGCCCGTCACGATTTGCTGACCGCGCTGGAACAATGGGTCGAACAGGGGCGCGCACCGGACTGGATGATCGCGTCCAGGGTCGAGAGCGGCACGATCACCCGCACCCGCCTGATCTGTCCCTATCCCCAGCAGGCGCGATATCGCGGCGGCAATCCAGCCAGCGCGACGTCCTTCCGATGCGCCGCCCCAGGCGCGCGTCGATGATCCGCCTGCTGATGGCCGCGTCGCTGCTGACGCTCGCTGCCGCCGCCCCGCCCGGTCCCGACACCGTTCGCCGAGCGCCGGAGCCCGACGCCGCATCGCAGATCTGGCTCGACCCCGCCCTGCCCGGCACGCCGGGTGCCGAAGCGCTCGCCAGCGCGGGCTATGTCCGCGAGGAGTGGTTCCAGAGCGGGACCGCCGACGTCCATGGCTATGACCCGGCCGGCAAGGTCGGCACCGAACGCAGCGGGGTTCCATACACCACCCGCCTGATCGTCATTCGCCCGCGCGATCCCGGGCGGTTCAGCGGGACGGTCCAGCTCAACCCGGCGCATCCGGTACTGGGCAATCTCAACTGGGGCGCCCTGTCCGACTATGCCCTGCGCCGCGGCGACGCCTTTGTCGGGGTGATGATCGGGGCCGACGATAACACGCGGCGGGCCCCGGCCGGCCGGGCGCCGATCATGGCGACCGAGATCCTCGCCTGGTTCAATCCCGGCCGCTATGCCGCGATCGACTGGCCGAAGGACGAGGACGGCATCCGCTGGGACGTGTTCGCCGACACCGCGCGCCTGATCCGGTCGACGGCCGGGCCGCTGGCGGGCCTGAAGGTCGCCCGGGTCCATGCTTCGGGCTGGTCCTTCACCGGAAGCTTTCTGCGGACCTATATCAACTCGGGTTTCCACGCGAAGTACCGGCTGCCCGACGGGCGACCGCTGATCGACGGCTATCTGATCGGCATCTCGTCGTTCAGCTTCCGCTCGGGCTATGTGCCGATCAATTCGCACACGCCCAATCTGCCGGAAAGCGATCCGCGCCGGCCCAATGTCGCGATCGACGTCCCGGTGATCGAACTGCAGAGCGAGAATGAGGCGATCACCAATCGCGAGCCGCAGACCGCCGACAAGGACGGCGCTCCCGGTGCGCACCGGCTCTACGAAGTGCCGGGACTGACGCACGGATCGGGCCGCCGGCGCGACCCGGTTTCGGAACGGCAGATCGCGATGCGGATGGGCATGCCGGCCGAAGCCCGCATCGACACCTGCCCCTACCCCCAGACCGATATCGACATGGCCGCCTTCGCCGCCGCGGCGCACGCCAATCTCGACGCCTGGTCGCGTCGCAAGGTCGCACCGCCCCGCGCGCCCCGGCTGCAGCATGTCGAAGGCAAGCCGCAACGCGACGCGAACGGCAACACGATCGGCGGCATCCGCCCTGCCCAGCTTGATGTCCCGCTCGCCCGCTACGGCGCCGCGCCCGAGGCAAGCGGATGCGACCAGCCGCGCGGGGGGATCGGCAGCCCGTCGATTCCGATGCAGCGCGTCCCGCTGTCCAGCGATCGGCTCGCGACGCTCTATCCCGGCGGCAAGGCCGACTATCTCCGTCGCTTCGATGCGGCGATCGACGCGCTGGTCGCCGGGCGCTGGCTGCTCGCCCCCCACGCAACCGCCCAGAAAGCCGAAGCCCGCAAATTTGCCGAGGAAGCCTTCAGATGATCCGTACGCTCGTCGCCAGCCTGTTGATCGCCGCGGCGCCGACCGCCCTGCATGCGCAGGAGGCGCCCGGCTTCGGCCGCTACGCGCCGGCGCTGAAATATGGCGATACGGTCGTCACCTCGGAATATCTGACGATGCGCGACGGGGTTCGCATCGCGGTCAGCGTCACCCGCCCGGCGATCGGCAACAAGCCGGCCGAGGGTCGCTTCCCCGTGATCTGGACCGGCTCGCTCGACATTGGCGGACCCAATGGCGACGGCGGACCGATCAGCGTTCGCGGCGGCCGCTTCGGCATGGGGACGATCGTGGGCCATGGCTATGTCGTCGTCACCGCCGCCCGGCGCGGATCGGGCGCGTCGTTCGGAACACGGCGCGGCTATCAGGACCGCAACGAGGCCTATGACGCCTATGAGATCACCGAATGGGCCGCGCGCCAGCCCTGGGCGACCGGCAAGGTCGGCATGTTCGGCTGCTCGAACACGGGCGAGGCGGTGCTGCATTCGATGACGGTCCTGCCCCCCAGCCTGACCGCGGTCTTCTCAGGCTGCTTCTCGTGGAACAAGTTCGACGGCTTCACCCGTGGCGGGATCATCGCCAACTGGGGCACCGGTCCGACCCGCACGGTGGCGGAGGACATGAAGTCCACGCCGGTGGACGGCGATACCGGCCGCACGCTGCTCCGCCAGGCGGCGGAGGAACATCAGGGATCGACCAACCTGTTCGACCTGATGGTCTCGATGCCCTATCGCGACACCACGTCCCCCCTGACCTACAGCCGCTTCTGGGGCGAGGGATCGGCGAGCAGCTATGCCGCGCAACTGCGCACCTCGCGCGTGGCCACCTATATCCTGGGCGGCTGGTACGACGATTTCCGCGGCCAGGGCCTGATCGCCCACGCGAACCTGCCCAACCGCCCCAGGATCATCATCGGTCCCTGGACGCATTGCGCCACCACCGGCTTCGAGGAGGGTGTGGCGGCCGAGGCACTGCGCTTCTTCGACCAGCATCTGAAGGGGATCGACACCGGCATCCTTGCCGACGCCCCGGTCCATTATTTCACCGTGAACGCACCGGCGGGCAGCGGCTGGCGTTCGGCCTCGACCTTCCCGCTGCCGGGCACCGACATGCGCAGCTTCCACCTGGGAAGCGGTGGTGTGCTGACGACCCGGCCGGGCAAGGCGGCGCAGACTGCGTTTCCCGTCACGCGCGAGGGCAAATGCCCCGGCGCGTCCGGCGCCAGCGCGCAACCCTGCCATATCCGGGGTCTGGGTGCGTCCTGGAGCATGCCGGTCGCGGCCGATACCGAGATCACCGGCCACCCGATGGCGGACCTGTGGATCGTGTCGGACGCCCCCGACGAGCATCTCTTCGCCTATCTGGAGGATGTCGCGCCCGACGGGAAGGTCACGGTCGTGACCGAGGGCCGGCTGAAGGCGAGCATCCGCAAGGCGTCTGCCGCGCCTTGGCAGATGTCGGGGCTCCCTTGGCATCGCGGCTTCCGCGAGGACTCCGAACCGCTGACGGCCGGCGAGCCCGCGCGGTTGCAGTTCGCGATGCTCCCCGCCTCCTATGTGTTCCGCAAGGGGCACCGGCTGCAGGTCACCGTCACCGGCTGGGACTGGCGGGAGCGCAAGGCACCGGCAACCGCATCGACGATCCGGATCGTCAATGACGCCCGCCACCGGTCGATCGTGCAGCTGCCTTTCGCCCCTGCCGTCTATACCGTCGCCTATGCTCAGCGATGAAAGACGTCGTACATCCGGTCGAGCGCCCCGTCGAAGATCGGCCGCTCGTCGGGGCTGAGCTGGGCGAGCACTTCGGCCTCGACCGTCTCCATGATGACGAACAGCTGGTCGAGGAACGTCCTTCCGTCCGGCAGGATCGTCAGCGCGTGGCGGCGGCGATCGACCTTCGATCGTTCGCGCTGCGCCCATCCGCGCCGTTCGAGTTCGTCGACGATCTGCACCGTGATCGACTTGTCGAGCCCGACCGCGCTCGACAGCTCCTGCTGCGAAAGTCCCGGATTCGCGTCGATCAGCGCCAGAGACGAAAACAGGCCGGCGCGGAGGCCGAAATGCGCGGTGGCGGCCATGAAATCGGCCGACAGCTGGTTCTGGACGCGACGCATGCGGAAGCCGACATAGTCGCCCAGCCGGCCAAGCTGCACGCGGCGGTCGCCCCCGATATCGCTGTCCTTTACGCGCCCCTGGCTCACCCTGCTGCCTCGCTTGCACCCTATTAGGGTGAAATATAGATGGTTGAATTAATCTACGATTTGGATATCTAACGTCATTAGACTGCCCGCTCCAAGGGCTGTCAATCGGGAGGGGTCAGGCCTTGGCTAACCCAGTGGAAGAGAACGACCTGCCGCATGGCGAAGAACCGCCCGCCGCGTCCCCATCGGGATTCGCCGGCAAGGTCATATTCTATGTCGGTTCCGCCGGACTGCTGCTCGCAACCGCCGCGGATTCGATCGCGGTGCTCGGGCGGCACACCGGTTTCGCATTGCTCGGCTCGATCGAGATCGTCCAGGCGGCGATCGTCTTCATCGCCGCATCCTCGATGGTCAGCGTGACCCTGGTGCGCGGCCACGCGGCGGTTCACATCCTCACCGACCGGCTCGGGGCCGAGCGTCGCGAACGCCTGTCGCGCGTGGCGATGATCCTCGGGACGGTCGCGCTGCTGCTGCTCGCGACCGGATCGATCATGCTCCTGCTGGACGTGTGGGACGGCCATGAGCGCTCCGAACTGCTGCACATTCCGCTTCGCTGGTTCCGGCTGCTGATGATCGTCGCGCTGGTCTCCGTCGCCGGACTGTTCGCCCGCGACGCAATCGCGCGGAGGCGTCATGACGCCTGAACTCATCGGCTTTGCCGGCATCCTCGGCCTGCTGATCCTGCTGACGATCGGCGTTCCGATCGGCGTCAGCCTGGCCCTGACCGGCGTGCTCGGCCTGATGGTCATGCTGTCGCCCGAGGCTGCCCTCGCCAAGGCCGGCGTCGTCGTGTTCGAGGTCGCGAACAAATATGAACTCGGCGTGCTGCCGCTGTTCCTGCTGATGGCGCATCTGTGCTTCGCGGCGGGGGCCAGCCGCGATTTCTTCGACGTGGCGGCGCGCTTCATCGGCCACCGGCGCGGCGGCCTTGCCCTCGCCTCGATCGCGGGATGCGCCGGCTTCGGCTCGATCAGCGGGTCGAGCCTCGCGACGGTCGCGACGGTGGGATCCGCGGCGCTGCCGGAGATGCGCCGCGCCGGCTATCATCCCGGATTTGCCGCGGGCGCGCTCGCCGCGGGCGGCACGCTGGGCGCGCTGATCCCGCCATCGGGCGCGCTGATCGTGTTCGGGATCATCGCCGAACAGTCGATCGGCAAGCTGTTCACGGCGGCGATCATTCCGGGCTTCAGCCAGGCATTGTTCTACATGGCGGCGATCGCGATCCTGTGCGCCTTCCGTCCGGAACTCGGCCCCAGGTCGCCCCGGGTGGGCTGGGCCGACCGGCTGCGCGGCATCGTCGGCATCATCGACATCATCATCCTGGTCGTGTTCGTCATCGGCGGACTGATGATCGGCTGGTTTACCCCGACCGAGGCCGCGTCGGTCGGCGTGCTCTCCGCATTCGTGCTGTGCGCCATTCGGGGCGCGTTCAACCGCGAGGCGATCGGGTCGGCCTTCGCCAAGACGCTGTCGACGACCGGCATGATCTACCTGATCATCATCGGCGCGATCCTGTTCGCCACCTTCATCAGCGTCACCGGCATCGCCGACCTGATGTCGAACACGGTGCGCGAGATGGACACCAGCCCGATCGTGGCGATCATCGTCATGGCGCTGCTGCTGCTGGTGCTGGGGTCGTTTCTCGACGGGCTGGCGCTGATGCTGCTCACGACGCCGATCTTCCTGCCGATCGCGATCGAGCTTGGCTACAGCCCGATCTGGTTCGGCATCTTCCTGGTGCGGACGATGGAGATCGGGTTCGTCCACCCGCCGCTGGGCCTGAACGTCTATGTCATCCAGGCGATCGGCAAGGACATTCCGCTGGGATCGATCTTCCGCGGCATCGTGCCGTTCCTGATCGCCGACTTCTTCCATCTGGCCCTGCTGATCGCCGTTCCGGCGCTCACCCTGTGGCTTCCCAGCGTGACGGGGGGCTGACGATGCGCCTGTTCATCATGATGATCGCCGCGCTCGCGCTGGCCGGGTGCAAGGCGACGCCCCAGCCGACCAACGAGCATGTGCTGACCTATGCCAGCCCCTACCCCCCGACGCATCCGTTCGGTCTTGCCGACCAGGAATGGATGAAGTGGGTCGAGGCGCGCAGCGGCGGCCGGATCGGCTTCAAGACCTATTGGTCGGGCGCATTGCTCTCGTCCGACATGAGCATCGAGGAAATCCGCCACGGCGTTGCCGATATCGGGCTGATCACGCCGATCTACTCCAAGGGCGGCGCCCATCTGCTGCGCGGCCAGTCGGGTTTCTATGGCGGCGTGCGAACGATCGAGGATCAGGTCTCGGTCTATGACTGCCTCGCCGCGCGCTTTCCCGGCTTTGGCGAGGAAATGGAGGGTCTCCACGTGCTTGCCGTGCAGGGCGGCAATTTCCCCGGCGTCCTGACGCGCGATCGCCCGATCCGCAGCCTTGCCGACTTCAAGGGCCTCAGGCTGCGCGCCCAGAGCGATGCCGTCGACATCCTGCGCCAGCTGGGCGCCGATCCGGTGAACATGCCGATGGGCGAGGTCTATTCGGCGCTTGCCAAGGGCGTGATCGACGGCGTGGTCGCGCCGGCGGACACGATCCGCAGCCTCCACTTCGCCGAGGTCGCGAAGCATTTCACGACCATCCGCTTCAGTCGCGGGGCCTATCCGGCACGGGCCATGTCCGATCGCGCCTGGCGGCGGCTGCCGCCCGAGTTGCAGCGCGTGCTCGAGGAAGGCCGCAAGGTGTGGGAAGCCGCACTGGCCCGCCAGCTGCTGAAGGCGGAAGCGGCCGGGATCGACTATGGCAAGGCGAACGGCATCAGCTTCAGCGCGATCCCGGCGCATGAACAGCGCGGGTTCGACGCGCTCTATAATCGCGATGCACTCGGCCAGGCGCAGCGGCTGGGCCAAGTCGGCATCGATGCGGTCCCGATCTTTCACGAAGCACAAAGGCTGATCGCCGGCGGCGCCATCCGCTGCAACGGACAGGAGAAGCACTGATGGGCCTGCCGCTCGAAGGGGTGAAGGTTGCGGACTTTTCGTGGGTCGGCGCCGGCCCCCGCGCCACCAAGGACCTGGCCGATATGGGCGCCACGGTGATCAAGATCGAATCGCGCAAGCGGCTCGATCTCGGGCGCCTCAGCCCGCCCTTTGCCGGCGGTGGGCGCGATCCCGACGCGTCGGTCTTCTTCGCGATCACCAACACCAGCAAGATGGGCGTCACCATCAACCTGGGCGATCCGCGCGGGATCGAGGTGGCGAAGAAGCTCGTCGCCTGGGCCGATCTCGTGGTCGAGAATTTCAGCCATGGCTATATGGACCGGGTCGGCCTGGGTTTCGACACGCTCAAGGCGATCAAGCCCGACATCATCCAGGTGAGCGTCAGCGTCGCCGGACGCGAGGGGCCGCTGGGGCCAATGCGCGGCTATGGCAATTCGGCCGCCGCGCTGTCGGGGCTCGCCGCCCAGTCGGGCTGGCCCGACCGCCCGCCGCACATGCCGCCCTTCGCCTATGGCGACGTGGTCGCGCCGATGTTCGCGACCGTCGCGATGCTGGCGGCGCTCGAGCATCGCCGCCGCACGGGCGAGGGACAGCATATCGACATCAGCCAGGTCGAGCCGCTGGTCCATGTGTCGGCCGATCGCTTCGCCGCAGCGCAGGCGGGCGATACCGCCAAGCCGGGCAATCGCTCGGCACGCTATGCACCGCATGGCGCCTATCCGGCGCGCGGGGTCGATCAATGGGTGGCGATCGCCGTCCGCAGCGACGCCGAATGGGCGCAGCTGGCCGAGGCCGCCGCGATCGACGATTCCCGCTTCGCGACGCTGGACGGACGCAAGGCGAACGAGGACGCGCTGGACGCCGCGCTGGCGGAATGGACGCGCGTGCAGGACAAGCATGTGCTGGCCGACCGGCTTGCCGGGATCGGCATCGCGTCGGAGGCGGTGAATGACGGTCGTGACGTCTTCACCGATCCCGAACTGATCGAGCGCGGTCACTATCGTGCCATCGACCATGACAAGCTCGGCAGATGCGACATGCCGGCACCGCCCCTGCGCTTTTCCGACAGCGAGGTCCGCGTCGGGCCTCCGCCCAATCTGGGCGAGCATAATCACGCGATCTTCGTCGATCTGCTCGGCCTGAGCGAGGCCGAGATGCACGACCTGGTCGAGAGCGGAGCCCTGGCATGACCGGCATGTTGTCGCACCTCGTCATCGTCGACCTGACCGTTGGCCTTGGCGAGATCGCCGGGCGGATGCTCGCCGAACTCGGCGCGCGCGTCGTGCGGGCCGATCCGGGCAGCCATGTCGCATGGACTCATGGCAAGGAGACCGGCGACGGCGAGGCGCTGCTCGCCTCGGCGGACATCGTGTTCCGCAATCCCGGCCGCGACCATGACGCGCTCGCGACTGCCAATCCGGCGGTGATCGACGTGGTGATCGCGCCGTTCCTGCCCGGCGGCGACAAGGATGACCGCCCGGCCAGCGACCTCACCCTGATGGCACGTTCCGGCCTGATGACGATCCTGGGCGATCCCGATCGCGCGCCCATGACCATGCCGGGCGAACAGGCCTATGCACTGGCCGGCATCCAGGGCGTGATCGGGGCGCTGACAGCGCTCCACGCCCGCGCGGCGAGCGGTCGCGGCCAGTTGGTCGAGGTGTCCGCCTATCAGTCGGCGGTGCTGGCCAATTACCGCGAGCCGCTGACCTGGGCCTGGATCGGGCGCGTCGGCAACCGCACCGGCAACCTGCTGGTGCGCGGCAAGTCCGGCGTGCGCCAGGTCTGGCCGTGCAAGGACGGCTGGGTCACCTGGGCGCTGGTCGACAACCCGCCGATGATGCGCGGAATGGTGAAGGCGATGGGCGATGCCGCCGGCGCGCTGGTCGAGATCGACTGGGGGTCGATCCTGGTCGCCGATGTCCCGCGAGAGACGCTCGCCGAGTGGGAGGCGGTCGTCGAGGCCTTCTTCCTGCGCCACACCCGCGCCGAACTGGGGGCGATGTCGGCTGCCGGCGGTCTCGGCCTTTCCTGGATCGACACGCCCGAAGATGCGCTCGCCAGCGACCATCTCGCCGCCCGCGGCCTGTGGCGCGACGTGGACGGCGTGAAGCTTCCCGGCAGGCTTTGGGTGTCGTCGCTGGAGGGCGGGGCATGACCGCGCTTTCCGGCCTGAAGGTGGTCGACTTCTCGAAATTCCTGCCCGGTCCCTATTGCACCTGGCTGCTGGCGGACCTCGGCGCCGACGTGATTCGGATCGAGAATCCGCGCGAACTCGCCAAGCAGCGCAAGGTGTTCGGTTGGGACAAGCTGTCCGACGAAGAGAATGCCCGGCTGCGTGCGCACGACGTCTTCGCCCGCGGCAAGCGCAGCGTGCTGATCGATCCCGGCTCCGACGACGGTCGTGCGGCGATCCACCGGCTGATCGCCGACGCCGATATCCTGGTGGAGGATTATCGCCCGGGGGTGATGGCTGCCATGGGCTATGGCTGGCCGGACATGGCGGCACTAAATCCGCGGCTCGTCTATTGCTCGGTGACCCTGTGCGGCCAGACCGGTCCCTATGCCAGCAAGCCGGGCCACGATCCCGTCGCGCTCGCCGTCGCCGGTGCACTGTCCCGAATGGGCGAGGATCCGGACCGGCCCGCCTTTCCCGGCGTGCCCGTCGCCGACCTGCTCAGCGGGTCGAACGCGGTGATCGGCATCCTGGCGGCGATCATCGCGCGCACCGCCACCGGCAATGGCCAGCGGGTCGATATCGCGATGTCGGACAGTTCGCTCGCGCTGGTGGCCAATGTGCTGTCGCGCAACCCGGATCTGTCGCGGGTGCCGCCCAAGGGCATGCACCGCGCGGACAGCGGCATCTGGCGGTGCGCCGACGGCCTCCATCTGGTCACCACCGACATGGAGCCGCGCTACTGGCGCATCTTCGTCGAGGCGATCGGCCTTCCCGATTTTGCCGACATGCAGATGGAGCGCGCCGCCTGGCCGGAAATGAAGGCGCGCATCGCCGAAGTGATGGCGACCCACAACCGTGCCGAGTGGCTCGATCTCCTGGACGCGGCCGGCACGCAGTTCGCGCCGATCCTGACAATCGCCGAGGCGCTGGACGATCCGCACAACCATGCGCGTGCCATGGTCGTCGATCTGCCGGTGTCCGGCGGGGCGAGCGTCCGCCAGATCGGCTGTCCGATCCATCTGTCGGACACGCCGCCCGCCACCCCTCACGTCGCCGGCCCCGCCGGCGCCGATACGCGCCGGGTGCTTGCCGCCCTTGGCTATGATGATGCGCAGATCGATGCGCTTGAAGGAAGATTGCCGTGACCGAACTTACCCGCGACCGTCCCCTCGAAGGGCTGCGCGTCATCGACCTCACCCGCGCGCTGGCCGGTCCCTATGCCACGCTGCTGCTCGCCGGGCTGGGCGCCGAAATCATCAAGGTGGAAGACCCCAGGGGCGGGGATCTCGCGCGCGAGAACAGCCCCTATGTCGGCCGCGACGGAATCACCGTCGAGCGCAAGCATTCGGACGATGTCTCGATCTCGCACCTCACCCGCGCGCGCGGCAAGCGCGGCGTCTCGCTCGACCTCAAGCGTGCCGAGGCGCGCGAGATATTCCTCGATCTCGTCCGGTCCGCGGACATCGTGGTCGAGAATTTCACCGCGGGCACCGCCGATCGCCTTGGCGTCGGCTATGCCGCGTCGCAGGCTGTGAACTCGCGCATCATCTATTGCTCGCTCAGCGGCTTCGGCGCGACCGCGCCCGAGGGTGGCAAGGCGATGGACATCATCATCCAGGCTTTGTCGGGCGCGATGTATGCCAGCGGCGGACCGGACGAACCGCCGGTGCGGATCGGCATCCCGATCGCCGACATGCTCGCCCCGGTCTTCTCGGTCATCGGCATCCTGTCCGCGCTCGAACAGCGTCATCGTACCGGCACCGGCCAGCATATCGACGTCTCCATGCTCGGCGCGCTCACCAGCTTCGTCGCGATCGAGAACTGGTCGGCGATGGCGGCGGCGGGCATGCAGGCGCGGACCGGGCTGACCGTGCAGCGGCTGTCGCCCTTCGGCGTGTTCGAATGCGCCGACGGCTATGTCGCGCTCGTTGCCGTGCACGAAAAGCTTGCCGAGGGCCTGTTCCGGGCAATGGGCAATCCCGATCTCGCCCGCGATCCGCGCTTCGCCAACCGCGACAGCCGCGTCGCCAATGCGGTCGCGCTGGAGGCGACGATCAACGCCTGGTCGCGCCGGCATCCGACCGCCCATGTCGTGGCCGCGCTGGAGGCCGAGGGCGTCCCGGCGGCGCTCGTCCGCCATCCCGAGGATGCCTTGCGCGACACGCGGGTCGTCGACCGCCGCGAAGCGGTCCCCGTCTCGCATCCCGCCTATGACTCGGACATCGACCTGCGTACCGCCGGCATCCCGATCGTCTTCTCGGGCGCCGATACCGGCTTCGACGATGTCATGCCGATCCGGGTCGGCGAGCATAACGATCAGGTGCTGGGCGAGACGCTGGGCTATTCCGCCGACCGTATCGCCGAACTTCGCGCCCAGGGCGTGATCTGATGACCGACGCGTCGGCACGCCTGCTGATCGCGGCATGCGACGATCCCGGATCGGTCGCGGACCGACTGCGCGGCGAGGGACGGCGCGTCGTTCGCGTGCTGGGTCAGGACGCTCCCTACGCCCTGCTTCGGGCCGCCGGCCTGTCGCCGGTGCGGATGGTGCCGCGCCCCGGTCCGACGCCCGATGCAGATGCGCTGGCCGGGGATGGCACGCTCTCCCATCGCGGGCGATCGCTGCTGCAGCAGATCGTCGCCGACGACAGCGGCGACCCGATCCTCTTCACCCATGCCGACAGCGAATTGCCGCAGTTGTTCGCAACGGTTCGCGAGTTGCTGCGGACCGCGGACATCCCGCCGCGCCCCATCCATTTCCTCGACCTGCTGCACCTGCCGCGCGCGTCCAGCCGCACCTATAATCTCGGCCGGATCGCGGCGCTGGGCGATTGGCTGGAGGAGATCGGCGGTTCGCCGTTCGACCCGGACCGCCTTCGCCAGCGAGCGGAAGAGGAACGCGGACGCGCGGCGATGCTGTCGGGCGTTGGCGGTCACCTGCGCATCGCCGCGATCGCGGCGGCGCATGCGCTCGACCCGGGGTCGTGGCACGCGGCGCTCGGCGGGCTGGCTACCATGTGCGCGGGCGATCCGGCGTTCGTGCTGGGATCGCCGCACTTCTCCACCGCCCGGACGCGCGAGCTCGAGGCATCGGGGCTTCTCGCCGTCGGCGACGATCAGGACTGGGGCGATCCACTCGTCGCCGCATGGACCGCCAGCCCGGTTGCGATCGAAGACCTCGCGGACCCGGCGCGCCTCGTCCCGCGCATGCTGGTTCCGGCGCCCGACCGGCTGGACCATGTCATCCGGCGCATGGACGAACTCGGCGTGCGCCGGGCGGCCATCGTTGAATCCGCCGGTGACGAGGCTGCCGCCTGGGATGCCGGATATCTTGAGCGCGAACTCGTCGCGCGCGGCTTCGCCGTCGACCGTATCGGTTCGGCGCCACCACCGGCCGAAAACCCGGCGTCGCGCCCCGCCCAGCCGGGCGGCCGGCGCAGCCGCAAGTCGCTCGCCTCGATCGGCAATTTCGGGACCTTCCAGCGCGACTGGTTCAAGGGCCTGCGCGATCAGGTCGCCTCCGGCGCACCGCTGGCCCTCGTCAACGCCAACTCGCCGCAGGAGATTCTCCGCGCGATGGGCGTGCCGTTCGTCGTGAACCAATGGTGGGCATCGATCGTCGCCGCCAAGCAGCAATCGCCGCGCTATTTCGACCTGCTGCGCGACCATGGCTATCCCGCCGATGCCGAGGCCTATAGCGCGCAGGGCATTGCCGCCGCTTTCGACACCGACGCGGACCAGGCGCCTTGGGGCGGCCTGCCCCGCCCCGCCTTCGTCCAGGCGGTGCTGGGGACCGACGCCACGCCGCGCATCTTCGAACATTGGGCGCGCGAGACCGGCGCCGACCTGTTCCTGTTCGAACGCAGCATCGAGACCCGGCTCGATTTCCCGATCGACTGGTGGGACAGCCTCCAGCGGCGGTGGGACGAGGTGATCGAACCGCACCGGATCGACCTGCTGGTCGCCGAGCTGGAGGCGCTGATCGCGCGGATCGAGGCAGCGACCGATCGCCGCTTCGACGCCGGGCGCTTCGACGAGATCATGGCGCTGGTGAACGAGCAGCAGGATTATTATCGCAGGACCCGCGACCTGATCGCCGGTGCCCATCCGGCTCCGGTCTCGGTTGCCGACACCATGCCGGCGACGATGGTCCCGCAATGGCATCGCGGCACCGTCTGGGCACGCGATGCCGCCCGCGATTTCTACCACGAGGTCCGCGCGAGGCACGAGGCCGGCGAAGCCGCCTGCCCCGGCGAGAAACTGCGCCTGATGTGGGTCGGCCGCGGCATGTGGAGCGACATGGGCTTCTACCAGCGCTGGGAGGAAAGCCATGGCGCGGTCTTCGTCTGGTCGATGTATCTCGGACTCGCCGCCGACGGCTATATCCGCAGCATCGACGACGGGCGCGATCCGATGCGGGCGCTGGCCGCGCGCTTCGTCACCATGGGCGACGAATTGCGCATGCCGACCTGGGCAGGCGCCTGGCATGTCCGCGAGGCCGAACGGCATGCCGTCGACGGCGCGGTCGCCCTGACGGATGCCGATCCGTTCGTCCTGCGTGCGCTGCGCCGGGCGGGCATTCCCGTCCTTTCGCTCGATCTCGACAACTACAACCGCGAGTCTAGCGACGCCGACGGGATCGACCGCCAGATCGCCTCCTTCCTCGAGGGGCCCGTCGCCGAATTCGCCGCCCGGCGCTGACCGGGGCGATCGAAGGGGGGCTTGTCACGTCGGCGGCCAGCCCCCAATCGGGGCGCGCAGTGGAGGAAATGATGAAGCGTCGCCTGGGATCATCCGTCGTCAACCCGATCGGCCTGGGCTGCATGTCGCTCAGCCATGCCTATGGCGAGCCGCCCAGCCCTGCCGACGGCGCGAGACTGCTGAACGCTGCGCTCGACCTGGGGTATGACCATCTCGACACCGCCGCCCTCTACGGCTTCGGCACAAATGAACGCCTGATCGGCGAGGCGATCGCGCACCGCCGTGCCGACTATTTCCTCGCATCGAAATGCGGCATGACTGGCGTCGACGGAACCCGAGTGATCGACGGGCGTCCGGAGACGCTGCGCCGAACGATCGAGGAAAGTCTCACCCGGCTGAAGACCGACCGGATCGACCTCTATTATCTCCACCGCTGGGACCGGTCGGTGCCGATCGAGGACTCGGTCGGCGAACTCGGCCGAATGGTCGATGCCGGCAAGATCCTCGCCATCGGCCTCAGCGAGGTGTCGGCCGCGACGCTGCGCCGCGCGCGTGCGGTGCATCCGATCGCGGCCGTTCAGAACGAATATTCGCTCTGGTCGCGCAATGTCGAGCTGGGGGTGCTGGAGGCCACGCGCGAACTCGGCGCGACGCTGGTCGCCTTCTCGCCCGTCGCCCGCGGCTTTCTGGCCGGCGGCGTCGCCTCGCCCGGCGCGCTGGTCGAGCGCGACATCCGCCGCGGCATGCCGCGATTCCAGCCGGGCAATTTCGAACGCAACCTGGCGCTCCTCCAGATCCTGCGCGACCAGGCCGATGCCCTGCACCTGACGCCCGCCCAGCTTTGCCTGCGCTGGCTGCTGACCCGCGGCGAGCACATCGTCACGATCCCCGGCACCACCTCACGCGCGCATCTGGAAGAAAATCTGGGCGTCACCGACGCAGCCCTCCCGCCCGAATGCGAGGCGGCGCTGGAGACCGCCTTCGCCCCGTCGCGCATCTCCGGCCCGCGCTACCCCGCGGCCACCCAGGCCGAGATCGATACCGAGGAATTCGGCGAGGCGGATTGATCGGCACGCGCCAACCTGCGAAAGGCGCGCTGGGCAAAAGGATAGATCATGTTCCGCGCAATGTACGACTGGGTCCTGCGCATGGCGCACCACCGCCACGCGCTGCGCACCCTGGCGGTTGTCTCCTTCGCCGAGAGCAGCTTCTTTCCGATCCCGCCCGATGCGATGCTGGTGCCGATGGTGCTCGCGCGCCGGGACAAGGCCTATACCATCGCCGCGGTCTGCACGGTTGCGTCGATCCTCGGTGCCATGCTCGGCTATGCGATCGGCTATTTCCTGTGGGACAGCGTGGGGCAGTGGCTCGTCCAGCTCTACCATATGGAGGACAAGATGGTCGCACTGCGTGGCGGCTATGAGCAATATGGCGCGGCGATCATCCTGCTGAAGGGGCTGACGCCGATCCCGTTCAAGCTCGTCACCCTGGCCAGCGGCTTCTTCGCCTACAACTTCCCGCTGTTCGTGATCCTGGCGACCATCACCCGCGCCGGCCGCTTCTTCCTGATCGCCGCGCTGCTGAAGCGGTTCGGCGAGCCGGTCCAGGCATTTATCGAGAAGCGCCTGAGCCTGATCGCCTGGCTTTTCCTGATCGCGCTGGTCGGCGGATTCGCGCTGCTCGCCTATCTGTGATTCGGTGCCCGGGGCGCAGGCGCTTGCGCTCTGTGGCAACAATCGCTAGATGCGACACCCATCCGACAGCGCGGTAGGGTTTGCACCGGTTCCAAGGAAGGACCGGGCAGCGGACCCATGCCTCGAAGTCGGGCCTATTCTTTCGTGAGTTGAGACAGATGGCGAAGACCAGTCCCGTCGAATTCTTCAATCAGGTGAAGGCCGAAACCCGGAAGGTCACGTGGCCCACGCGCCGCGAGACGATCATGACCGGCGTGATGGTCATCATCATGACGACGATCCTCGGGATCTTCTTCGTCGGCGTCGACACCTTCTTCGACGCGATCGTCAACTATCTTCTCCGCCTGGCTCAGTAAGGGACCTTCATGGCGCGCTGGTACATCATTCACGCTTATTCGGGTTTCGAGGGCAAGGTTCGCGACCAGATCCTGTCCGACGCGACCCGCCTCGGCCTCGACCGCCTGGTCGAAGCCGTCGAGGTCCCGGTCGAGACCGTTACCGAGGTTCGCCGCGGCAAGAAGGTCCAGTCCGAGCGCAAGTTCTTCCCGGGCTATGTCCTTGCCAAGCTCGAGATGAACGACGACGTCTATCACCTGGTGAAGAACACGCCGAAGGTGACCGGCTTCCTCGGCTCGTCGGGCAAGCCGCAGCCGATCAGCGAGGCCGAGGCCTCGCGCATCCTCAACACCAAGGAGGAAGCCGCCGCCGCGCCGAAGACCAAGGTCAAGGTCGATTACGACATCGGCGACACGGTCAAGGTCACCTCGGGCAACTTCGCGACCTTCTCGGGCGTCGTCGAGGAACTCGACTATGACAAGAGCCGCGTGAAGGTGTCGATCTCGATCTTTGGCCGCGCCACGCCGCTGGAGCTGGGCTTCGAGGACGTCGAGCGCATCAAGTAAGCGTCGCGGACATCGCTGGAAACACGAAAGGCCGGGGCGAACGCTCCGGCCTTTTCCGTTGGCGAACCCATCGGCCCGGGCATGCGGATGGTTGCATCCCACCCCATCCTCGGCTATGGGCCCGCCCTTCCAAAGCATCAGCGATGGAATCTTGCGGGAGGCCGGCCTTCGGGGCGGCCGCTATCACCGCTCGACTTGATCACGGCGCGGCGGCTCGCCCACCGCGCCTGGAAAGAGAGTGACATGGCAAAGAAGATTACCGGCTATATCAAGCTGCAGGTGCCCGCGGGCGCCGCAAACCCCTCGCCCCCGATCGGCCCTGCCCTGGGTCAGCGCGGCGTGAACATCATGGAATTCTGCAAGGCGTTCAACGCCGCCACGCAGGAAATCGAGAAGACCACGCCGATCCCGACGGTCATCACCGTCTATGCGGATCGCAGCTTCTCGTTCGAGACCAAGACGCCGCCGGCATCGTACCTGATCAAGAAGGCAGCGAACCTCAAGTCGGGCTCGAAGGAGCCGGGCAAGGTTTCCGCGGGCAAGATCGCCCGTTCGAAGCTGACCGAGATCGCCCAGGTCAAGATGAAGGACCTGAACGCGAACGATCTCGAAGCCGCTACCAAGATCATCGAAGGCTCGGCCCGCGCAATGGGCCTCCAGGTTGTGGAGGGTTAAGACCATGGCGAAGCAGACCAAGAAGCAGAAGACCTGGACCGTCGACAGCGAGAAGCTGCACGGCATCGACGAGGCGATCTCGATCGTCCGCGCCAACGCGACCTCGAAGTTCGACGAGACCATCGAAGTCGCGCTGAACCTGGGCGTCGATCCGCGCCACGCAGACCAGATGGTCCGCGGCGTCGTGACGCTGCCCAAGGGCACCGGCAAGACCGTCCGCGTCGGCGTGTTCGCCAA
Source organism: Sphingomonas rustica (assembly GCF_039652585.1). Taxonomy (NCBI): domain Bacteria; kingdom Pseudomonadati; phylum Pseudomonadota; class Alphaproteobacteria; order Sphingomonadales; family Sphingomonadaceae; genus Sphingomonas; species Sphingomonas rustica. The sequence goes on from NZ_JBDIZK010000005.1 coordinate 119,272, forward strand.
GGGCGCGAAGGCGGACGAGGCTCGCGAAGCCGGTGCTGACGTCGTCGGCGCAGAGGACCTGCTCGAGATCGTCCAGGGCGGCAAGATCGACTTCGATCGCTGCATCGCGACCCCGGACATGATGGGCCTGGTCGGCCGCCTCGGCAAGGTGCTGGGCCCCAAGGGCCTGATGCCGAACCCGAAGCTGGGCACCGTGACCATGAACGTCGCCGAGGCCGTCAAGGCAGCCAAGGGCGGTCAGGTCGAGTACCGCGTCGAAAAGGCCGGCATCATCCACTCCGGCATCGGCAAGGCGTCGTTCCCGGCAGAGGACCTGCGCGCGAACTTCGACGCGCTGGTCGATGCGATCGTCAAGGCGAAGCCGTCGGGCGCCAAGGGCAAGTACCTGCGCAAGGTCGCCCTGTCGTCGTCGATGGGCCCGGGCGTGAAGGTCGACGTCGCGGAAGTCACCGCCGTCTGAACCTTTCGCCTTTGCGAAATGACAGGAAGGGCCGGGAGCGATCCCGGCCCTTTTGTTTTGCGCCAAAGGCCCTCCCACCCCCTGCGTCACCCCGGCTGGAATGCCGGGGTCCACCCTTCCTCCATCCCGGAGCCGTTGGCGCACGAGCCAGGCACCCCGGGCGGTGGGTTCAGAACCTCGTGTCGCCGACGCCGGCTGCCGCGATCCTCGCTGGGCTGCCCGCGCGCTGATCCTCGCGCAAAAACTTGACTCTTCCGCCAATCCCGCTATGGGCGCCCTTCCTCCTTCGGGAGGAAACCGTCCGAGACAGTGGGTGACCGGGATTTGCCGGTCTTAATTTCCCGCCAAGACGGGGACAGATTTTTACCGGCAGCTTCCCGCTTGCGGAAGGCTCCGGGTCAGCCAGGGAAATCTCTGGCCGCATGATCGTGCCCCTCGGACCATTGTAACCGGATCCCCCCGGGGATCCATAACGAGGAAACCGGCATGGATCGTTCCCAGAAGACCGACACCGTTGCCGAGCTGAACCGCACCTTCAACGAGGTCGGCGTGGTGGTCATCACCCGCAACCTCGGGATGACCGTCAAGCAGTCGACGGACCTCCGCAACAAGATGCGCGACGCCGGTGCGAACTATAAGGTCGCGAAGAACCGTCTTGCCAAGATCGCGCTCGACGGCACCGATTATACGGGTCTTGCAGACCTGTTGACCGGTCCGACCGCGCTCGCCACTTCCGTCGATCCCGTGGCTGCGGCCAAGGTGATCGTCGACTTCGCCAAGACGAACGACAAGCTCGAGATCGTCGGCGGAGCAATGGGCGGCACGGTACTCGACGTGGAAGGCGTGAAGGCGCTTGCCTCGCTGCCCTCGCTTGATGAACTGCGTGGCAAGATCGTCGGCCTGCTTCAGGCACCGGCGAGCAAGCTTGCAGCAATCACTCAGGCACCGGCGGCGCAGCTGGCTCGCGTGCTCAAGGCCTACAGCGAGAAGGAAGCCGCGTAACTCACGCGGCACTTTGCGACCGATTTCCCTACATCCTATTGATTTGAATGGAGTTTACCATGGCTGACCTGAACGCGATTGTTGACCAGCTGTCCGAGCTGACCGTCCTCGAAGCCGCTGAGCTGTCGAAGCTGCTCGAAGAGAAGTGGGGCGTCACCGCCGCTGCTCCCGTCGCAGCAGTAACTCCGGGCGGCCCGGCCGCACCGGCAGAAGAAGAGAAGACCGAGTTCGACGTGATCCTCACCGGCGACGGTGGCAAGAAGATCAACGTCATCAAGGAAGTCCGCGCCATCACCGGCCTGGGCCTGACCGAAGCCAAGACGCTGGTCGAGTCGGCTCCGAAGCCGGTCAAGGAAGGCATCAACAAGGACGAGGCCGAGAAGATCAAGAAGCAGCTCGAAGACGCCGGCGCGACCGTCGAGGTCAAGTAATCGCCCAGGCGATTGTCCCGGCTCCGGCCGGGATCCAGCGAGCTGCCACTCGGCAGATCACAGGAAGAGGCGGTCCGGCAACGGGCCGCCTTTTTCTTTGGGAGGTTGCGCTGCGCTTCTTCTCCCCTCCCGCTTGCGGGAGGGAGATGCACGGTCGGTCAAGCCCCCGGCTTGACCTGGACAGCCCGGGGGGCTGTCCACCTGCATCTGGGAGGGCCTGTCACAATGAGCGGCGCTATGAGCGGACACGCCCTCCCCTAGCCCCTCCCGCAAGCGGGAGGGGAACCGAAGAACCTATTACTCAGGCCGCCGCCACCGGAAGCTTCGGCACATAACGGCTGGTCGCCAGCACCCCCTCGAACTGCCGGTCCAGCCAGATCGGGCCCAGCTTTCCGCCTGCGGCCTCGGTCCCGACCATATAGTCCGCGCCATGCTGTCGCACGCTGAGGCCGGCATTCCAGCGCAGGTCGACGATGACGATCGGCACGAACATCGGCCGGCCGCCCAGCTGGACGACGTTGATCCGGTCGCTGGGCAGCATGATCTGGCCGTTCAGGCGGCGGGGCTCGCCGCGTGGCAGATCGAACGGCCCCTGCGCCGCACCGACCGGCGGGCGGGCATGATAGGCGGCGATCTGCGTGTCCTGGTCGGCGCTGGCGCTGATCATCGCGATCGCGGCGCGCGCGCCCTGGGCACCCTCGGGCGCGTTCAGCAGCAGCTGGAAATCGATGATCACGCCCTCGCGGCCCAGTTCCAGCCGCTCGACGACGAGCTGGCTCTGGATCGGCTCCGGCGCGACTTGGGGAAGGGCCGGTTGCGGGCGCGGCGCCGGCTGACGCGGCGGGGCCATTTGCGGAGCGCGGGGCGGCAAGGTGACGGTGCCGGGGGGTGGCGACGGCCGCGGTGCCGCGGGGACGGGCTGGTCCGCCGGAGGCGCCGGGGTCGGGACGGGACGCGGGGCCGGTGCGGGAGCAGGATCCGGGCGGGGCTGCGGCGCGGGAGCGGGAACCGGCGCCTCATCGAGCATATCCCCGTCCTGAGCGCGGCCGCGACGGCCGAGCAGCCAGCCCCCTGCCCCGACCGCGGTCAGGCCGACACCGCCCAGCAGCACCCACAACCAAGGAAAGCCGCCCTGTTCAGCAGCCGGCGCTGCAACAGCTGCGGTCGGCACTGCCGCAGGCGTGGCAGCAGCCGTCGGCACAGGAGCTTCGATCGCCGGGGTCGGTGTCGCGACCGGCGCCGGCGTGGCCGCCGCTGCAGGCTCGGGTGCCGTCCGCGCCGCAGCGGGCGTTGCGGTCGCGCGCGGGGTCGGGGTGGCGGTGGCCCGCGGCGTCGGGGTCGCACGCGCTGCCGGGCTCGGACTTGCCCGCACCACGGGCGGTGCCACGGTCGGGGTCGGCGCCGCCGTCGGCTGCGCGCCCGAGGGTCTCAGGTTGAAATTGTCCGCGCCTGGGAGGGTCACCACCGGCGGCCGGCTCGGCGCAGGCGTCGGCGCGGGCGCAGGCGGATCCTGCTGCGCCGATACAGGCGATGCCAGCAGCATCGCCGAAACGCTCGCCAGCCCGATGATGCGATATTTCCCTGCGCTCACATGCCCTGCCCTAGGCAGCCGAACCTGAACCTCGGCTGCAAATCTGTCATCGTTCATCGCGCACCCCTTGCCACTCATCGCGCGCATGAAAAAGACCCGCCCTTCGCATTGCGAAGGGCGGGTCCCGCGTGACGATCGGTGCGGATCAGGCGTGTTCGGGCGTGCCGTGCAGTTCCGCTGCGACATTGGCATGCATTTCCGAACCGCTGGTGGCGATCGGCTCCAGCGCGTCGCTGTCGTTCCACAGGCCGACGCGGAAGCTGGCCGAGGTGCGACCCTCGCTGCCGTCGGGCAGGCGATAGCGGGCATCGGCGACCACGACCGGGTTGAATGCCTCGGGCAGGCCATCCTTGCGCAGCGTCAGGGTGGCGTCGACACGCTTGCCCTCACCGGCCGGGATCGTGACCGGCGGCACCGCCGCAGAGTCGCGATCGATCAGCAGACCTTCCATCTCGCTTGCCTCGGCTTCCGACAGCAGGAAGGTCGAGATGCGGACGTCGCGGGCATCGATGTCGCCGGCATTGGCGACGGTCAGCTCGATATCGACAAGCGCTTCGTCGGCGCTCGTGCCGGCACGAACCGGACGCATCCCGAATTCCAGCCACGGGCGCTTCGACACCGGCGCCGCAGCGGTCAGGCCGGCAACATCGTCCGATTCGGCCTTCACCACCTCGACCTCTTCGGCGGCTGCGGCATTGGCACGCATCGCCCGCTCGCGTTCTTCGCGCATACGGATCAGTTCGGGATCGCCGCCGACCGGACGGGCACGCTCACGCTCCTCGCGCATGCGGATCAGTTCCGGGTCACCGGCCGCCGTCGGGGTCGACGCATGGGCGGCGATCGGCGCTGCGGCGGCCGCAGCCAGCGCAGCCTCCCGCTCCTGGCGCATCCGGATCAGCTCGGGATCGCCGTCCACGCTCGGCGCGACGACCGGCTCGCGTGCCACCACCGGCTCGCGTGCGACGATCGGGTCACGGGCAGCAACCGGCTCGCGAACCACGACGGGCTCACGCGCCAGGACAGGCTCGTCGACGACGACGGGCTCCTCATAATAGACCTCGTCCTCGGTGCGACGGCGACGGAAGAACATCAGCGCGATCAGACCGGCCAGCACCGCTGCGCCGCCGAGGATCCAGGGAAGCAGCGAACCCTCGTTGCTTGCTTCGCTCTGCTGGGTCGTGGTCGTCGTATCGACCTGCGACTGGCTGGGATCGCCCTGAGTCACCGGCTCGGGGACGGTCGGCGCTGCGCCGGCGGCGCCGGGCGCTGCGGGTGCCGCCGCGTCAGCGGCCGGGGCCTGCGATGCCGCCGACTGGGTCGAAGGGCTCGCAGGAGCTTCGGCGACAGGTGCCGCCGCTGCAGGTGCGGCTGCCGCGCGCGAGCGCGTTGGAGCGGCAGTACGCGTCGAGGTCGTGGTACGCGTACGTGCCGGCTGGCTTTCGGCACGCGCTGCCGGGCGAGCCTCGGGCTCCGGCGTGGCCGGCGCCTGCTGGACCTGCGGCGTGTTCGGCGCGAACGTGATCGTCGGCGCGGGTTGGGCGGGCGCAGGTGCGGGCGTGGTCGCAGGCGCAGTGCTGGTCACCGGGGGCGGAGCAACACTTTGCTGCGGCGCGGACGCATCTTGGGCGAAGGCCGGGGTTGCGAGGAGCGCGGCGCCGATCAACAGCGCGGCACGGGGGCGAGTGGGGGCAAGTTGCTTCATCATGTCGCAAGTTAAATGAATGGAACTCGTCTTCGGCTCCGGCCGCTCTCGACGAATCGCCTGAATCAACAGACGAGTCGAAGCGGCTGTTGCGGAAACGTCACGACGGAACCTTTTTATGTTTCGCAGTCATAACGTTTTTATTGAACGGACTCCGGAAGCTTGAGAGCAAAATCAGCCAGGACTGAAACAAGTCGCCGCATCTCGCGCGATTACTTGGGCGCGATGCGCCATTTGTGCGGAAGGAGCGCACGACCTACGCTCCTCCGATGATTCGATTCCTGATGCTGTTGACGCTCGTCCTGACCGCGTTCCCCGCGGCGGCCGCCGACTGGCCCATAAGCGAGGGCGATCACGTCATCCGGGACTTTCGCTTCGCCAGCGGCGAGACGCTTCCCGAAGTCCGGATCCATTATACGACGCTCGGCACCCCCCACCGCGATGGCAAGGGCCGCATCGACAATGCGGTCATGGTGCTTCATGGCACCGGCGGCACAGGCAAGCAGTTCCTGGTGCCACAGTTCGCCGACGAACTCTACGGCCCCGGCCAGCCGCTCGACATCACCCGCTACTATGTGATCCTGCCCGACAATCTGGGCCATGGCGGCTCGTCGCGCCCCAGCGACGGGCTGCGCATGAAGTTTCCGCGCTATGACTATACCGACATGGTCGAGGCGCAGCGCCGGCTGCTCATCGACGGGTTGGGCGTGAGCGAGCTTCAGCTGATCCTCGGCACCTCGATGGGATGCATGCACGCTTTCATGTGGGGCGAAGCGCATCCCGGCTTCGCCAAGAGGCTTGCGCCCTTCGCCTGTCAGCCCGTGGCGATCGCCGGGCGCAACCGGATGTGGCGCAAGATGATCATCGACGCGATCCGCGCCGACCCGCTTTGGAACGACGGCAACTACACGACGCAGCCGATCGCCGGACTGCGTACCGCCGCCGCCCTGTCGGTGATCGCCGGCGGCAATGTCGTGGCGCTCCAGGCGAACTTCCCGACGCGCGAAGCGGCGGACAAGGCGCTGGACGAGGCCTTTGCCGTTCGTGGCCGCGGCGGGGACGCCAACGACGCACTTTATTTCTACGATTCCTCGCGCAACTATGATCCGTCGGCGCAGCTCGAGCGGATCACCGTGCCGGTGCTGTGGATCAATTCGGCGGACGATTTCATCAACCCGCCCGAACTGGGCATTGCCGAGCGCGAGGTGAAGCGGATGCCCCGTGCCCGCTATATCCTGCTGCCGGCGACCACCGAGACCAAGGGGCATGGCACCCACACCTGGGCGCGCTTCTGGAAAAACGATCTCGCACAGCTTCTCGCGACGCCCTAAAGCGGTGCCATGATCCTCGTCATCGACAATTACGACAGCTTCACCTGGAACCTGGTCCATTATCTGATGGAGCTGGGCGCCGAGGTGAAGGTGGTGCGCAACGATGCGCTGACCGCCCAGGAGGCGATCGCCAGCAATGCCCAGGCCTTCCTGATCTCGCCGGGCCCCTGCACCCCGAACGAGGCCGGGATCAGCCTCGACCTGGTCGCCGCCTGCGCCGACCAGCGCAAGCCGCTGCTGGGCGTGTGCCTGGGCCATCAGTCGATCGGCCAGCATTTCGGCGGCAAGGTCGTGCGCGGCGGACTGATGCACGGCAAGACCAGCCCGGTCGAGCATGACGGGACCGGCCTGTTCCAGGGCTTGCCCTCGCCCTTCACCGCGACGCGCTATCATTCGCTGATCGTGACCGAGATTCCCGAGGATCTGGTCGTCAACGCGACCGCCGGCGACGGATCGGTCATGGGCGTTCGCCACCGCGAACTGCCGATCCACGGGGTCCAGTTCCACCCCGAGAGCATCGCGACCGAACATGGCCATGCGATGCTTGCGAACTTTCTGAGCCTTTCCGGCATTGAGGCACGCGCACTGGCCTGATTTTCAGGGACACCGGGTCGGCGCGTCGAACGGGGACGCAGGGACAAGGGGTGCGCGCATGACCTTTTTCGAAAGCCTGATCGCGCTGCTGCTGGTGGCGGTATTGCTGCTCCAGGTGTCGCGGCGGCTGCGCATCCCCTATCCCACCTTGCTGGCCGCCGCCGGGGTGATCGTGGCGATGGTGCCGGGCACCCCGGCAATCGCGCTCGAGCCGCACACGGTCCTCGCCCTGTTCATCGCACCGGTGCTGGTCGATGCGGCGTTCGACTTTCCCCTCGCCGCGATCCGCAAGCTGTGGCGGCAATTATTCGCGCTGGCGGTCCTCGCGGTGCTCCTGACGACCGCTGTCGTCGCCTGGATCGGCTGGGCATTTGCCGGCCTGCCGATCGCCGCCGCCGTCGCGCTGGGCGCGATCGTCGCGCCGCCCGATGCGGCAGCGGCGACCAGCGTGCTGCAATCGGCAAAGCTGCCAAGGCGCACGGTCGAGGTGCTGACCGGCGAAAGCCTGCTCAACGACGCGTCCGCGCTGCTCCTGTTCGGCGCGGCCGTGGCGATCCAGGATCATGGCGCAGTCGACTCGTCGGTCGGGCTCAGGCTCGGCCTGGCGGTGCCCGGCGGCATCCTGCTCGGCATCGCCGGTGCCTGGCTGATGCGCCGCATCGTCCCCTATACGCGCGGTTCGCTGGGCGGGAATCTGCTGGAATTCGCCAGCACCTTCGCCTTGTGGATCATCGCCGAGCGGCTGGAGCTGTCGGCCGTCCTGTGCGTCGTCGCGATGGCGATGACGATCGCCGCCAGCCCGGAGGTCACCTCGGATGCGCGCAGCCGCGTCCAGTCCTTCGCGGTGTGGAGCGCGGCGGTGTTCCTGCTCAATATCCTCGCCTTCCTGCTGATGGGCATGCAGGTCCGCCAGATCCTCAGCCAGATGGACCCGCGCGGGATCGAGGAGGCGCTGGGCTTTGCCGGGCTGGTCGTGCTCGGCGTCATCGTCACCCGCATCGTCTGGGTATTGGCCTATAATCGCCTGAGCGCGCGCTTCACCGGACTGAGGGGTGACATCCCGCCCGCATCGCTTGCCCAGGGCGTTGCGGTAGGGTGGTGCGGCATGCGCGGGCTGGTGACGCTCGCCACCGCCTTCGCCCTTCCCGCCGACTTCCCGCAGCGCGACCTGATCGTCCTGTCCGCATTCGCCGTCGTACTCGCGACCCTGGTCTTTCAGGGGCTGACCCTGTCGCCGCTGATCCGCCTGCTGCGCCTGAACGACGGCGGGGCGGGCGAGCGCGAGGAGCAGGCCGCTCGGCTGGCGCTGATCGATGCCGCGATCGAGGCGATCGAGGGCGACGACAGCGCCCGCGCTGCGGACACGCGGCACCAGCTTCGGATCGATCGCGGCGCGCTGGAGGGCGACGCCGAGGATTTCGAGCATCGCCAGAGGCTCAAGCTGGCAACGGTCGCCGCCCAGCGCCGCCGCCTCGACGAGCTGCGCGAGACCGATGCCATCGGTGCGTCCGACTATCTCCGCCTGCAGGAAGAGATTGACTGGCGCGAACTGGCGATCGGTCCCGATGGTCGCCGATTGATCGAGGAAGGCTGATCGTCCGCCCGCCGCAGGCACGATGATTTCTTTCTCGACTTCGCCCCGCACCGACGGAATAGCTGCCGCGTGACCAGCTTTGCCCTTTTGCCCGATCCCAGCACCCCGCTGGCCCGCCAGAGCGCGGCCCAGGCGTTCGCCGACATGCTCGATGGCCATGTGCCCGAGGCCGAGATCGAAACCTTCCTGATCGCGCTGGCGGAGCGCGGCGAGACCAGCATCGAGATCGCCGAGGCCGCCCGGGCGTTGCGCGCGCGGGTCGTGCCGGTCAGCGCCCCCGAAGGCGCGATCGACGTGTGCGGCACCGGCGGCGACGGCCATCACACGCTGAACGTCTCGACCGCGGTCAGCCTGGTGGTGGCAGCCGCCGGCGTGCCCGTCGCCAAGCACGGCAACCGCGCGGCATCGAGCAAGTCGGGCGCCGCCGACACGCTGGAGGCGCTGGGCCTGAACCTCGACCGCGCCGCGTCGCGTGCCGAGGAGAGCCTGAACGATATCGGCATCGCCTTTCTGTTCGCGCAGCACCATCATCCCGCGCTCGCCCGGCTGGGGCCGATCCGGCGGCGCATCGCGCGGCGGACGATCTTCAACCTGATGGGTCCCCTCGCCAATCCCGCGCATGTCACCCGCCAGCTGATCGGCATCGCCCGGCCCGACTATGCCCCCATCTATGCCGAGGCGCTGGAGCAGCTCGGAACCCAGGCCGCGGCGGTGATCTCGGGCGAGGAAGGGCTGGACGAGCTGTCGACCGAGGTCGCCAGCGTCGCGGTCAATGTCGGATCGGCCCGCCTGCCGACACGCATCGTGCCCGAGGATGCCGGCCTGGCGCGCCATCCGCTGAGCGCGATCCGCGGCGGCAGCCCCGAGGAAAATGCGCTGGCGCTGCGTCGCCTGCTGCAGGGCGAACATGGCGCGTACCGCGACGCGGTGATCCTGAATGCCGCCGCCGCGCTGATGGTCGCCGGGCGCGCCGACGATCTGCGCGAAGGCGCGGAAGAAGCCGCCGAGTTTCTCGACAACGGGCTTGCCAATGCGCTGCTCGACTGCTGGATCGCCTTCTGATGAGTGACATGCTGGACCGGATCCTGGAAAAGAAGCGCGAGGAAGTCGCCGCGCGCAAGGCGGCGACCAGCGTCGCGCGCCTGGGCGAACTCGCGCTCGCCCAGACCCCGCCGCGCGGCTTTCGCGCCGCGCTGGATGCGAAGGTGGCGGCGGGCGGCTACGGCCTGATCGCCGAGGTGAAGAAGGCGAGCCCGTCCAAGGGGCTGATCCGTCCCGATTTCGATCCCCCCGCCCACGCCCGCGCCTATCAGGCGGGCGGTGCCGCCTGCCTGTCGGTGCTGACCGATGCGCCCTGGTTCCAGGGGCATGAGGACTATCTGGTCGCCGCGCGCGCCGCGGTGACGATCCCGGTGATCCGCAAGGATTTCATGGTCGATCCTTGGCAGGTGATCGAATCGCGCAGCATCGGCGCCGACGCGATCCTGATCATCGTGTCCGCGCTCGAAGACGGGCAGATGGCCGAGATCGAGGCGACGGCGATCGAACTCGGCATGGATGCGCTGGTCGAGGTCCATGGCCCGGAGGAGCTTGATCGCGCGCTGAAGCTGCGTTCGCGTCTGATCGGGGTGAACAACCGCAACCTGAAGGACTTCAGCGTCTCGTTCGAGCGGACCTATGAACTGGTCGGCCGCGCGCCCGCCGACTGCACCTTCGTTGCCGAAAGCGGCCTGACCAGCCGCGCCGATCTCGACGCGATGGCCGAACATGACGTGCGCTGCTTCCTGATCGGCGAGGCGCTGATGCGCCAGGACGATGTCGAGGCGGCGACGCGGGCGCTGGTGGGATGAGCCGCCTGACCCATCTCGACGAGAGCGGGGCGGCGCACATGGTCGATGTGGGCGACAAGGCAGTGACGAAGCGCGAGGCGGTCGCCACCGGCCGCATCGCGATGTCGCCCGAGGCTGCCTCGGCGATCGCGAACGGGCTGGTCAAGAAAGGCGACGTCCTCGCCGTCGCGCGCGTCGCCGGGATCATGGCCGCGAAGAAGACTGCCGAGCTGATCCCGCTGTGCCACCCCCTGCCGCTGACCCGGGTGGCGATCGACCTGGTGCCAGACGAGACCGGCGTGACCGCCACCGCGACTGCCGCCACCGATGGCAAGACCGGCGTCGAGATGGAGGCGCTGACCGCAGTCTCGACCGCTCTGCTGACGGTCTATGACATGGCCAAGGCGATCGACAAGACCATGATCCTGCAGGACATTCGCCTGGTATCCAAGACCGGCGGAAAGTCGGGCGACTGGACCGCCTGACGCGGCCGCGCGCTTGATCCGGCGGCTGCCGCCGCCTATCTGTCCCTCTTCCGAAAGCCCGAAAGGACAGGAATTTGGATTTCTCCCCGAACGCATCGCCGCTCTGCAATGCCCTCGGGAAGGTTCCTCTCCATGCCTGCCATCACGCTTTCCAATCTCGCCTGGTCCACGCCTGACGGCACCCGGCTCTTCGACGACCTGACGCTCGGCTTCGGGCGCGAACGCGCCGGCCTGATCGGTCGCAACGGTACCGGCAAGACCAGCCTGCTTCGCCTGATCGCGGGCGACCTCCTGCCGCATTCCGGCAGTATCTCGGTCGACGGCACCATCGCCCTGCTCCGCCAGTCGGTCGCGCCCGACGAGGGCGAGACCATCGCCGACCTGTTCGGGGTGCGCGACGCGCTCGACCTGCTCGACCGGGCAGCACGCGGCGACGCGGAAATGAACGAACTCGCCGAGGCGGACTGGACGCTGGAGAGCAGGATCGAGGGCGCATTGGCGCAGTTGCGCCTCGACGCACCGCTGGCGACCCCGCTGTCCACCTTGTCGGGCGGCCAGCGTACCCGCGCCGGGCTTGCCGCCGCGATCCTCGCCGAACCCGACTTCCTCCTGCTCGACGAACCAACCAACAATCTCGATCGCGACGGCCGCGACGCGGTGCTGACACTGCTCGCCGGCTGGCGCGCCGGGGCGATCGTCGTCAGCCATGACCGCGAACTGCTCGAGGCGATGGACGCGATCGTCGAACTGACCAGCCTTGGCGCGACGCGCTATGGCGGCAGCTGGAGCGCCTGGCGCGAGCGCAGGGCGCTGGAGCTCGCGGCGGTCGAGCACGACCTTGCCGATGCCGAGCGCCGACTCGCCCAGGCGGCGCGCGCCGCGCAGCACCAGGCGGAACGCAAGTCGCGCAAGGACGGTGCCGGCAAGCGCAAGGCAGCGAAGGGCGGCCAGCCGCGCATCCTGCTCGGCGCGATGAAGAACCGCGCCGAAGCCAGCAGCGGCGATGCGCGGCGCCTTGCGGAGCGCCAGATCGGCGACGCGCGCGACGTGGCCGAAGCCGCACGGGCCCGGGTGGAAGTGCTCAAGCCGATCACCGCCACCCTTCCGCCGAGCGGCCTTCCGGGAAATTATACGGTCGTACAATTGGACAGGCTGACGATCGGCCATGATCGGCCGCTGGCGCAGGAAATTTCCTATGCCTTGATCGGTCCCAGGCGCGTCGCGATCACCGGCCCGAACGGCAGCGGCAAGTCGACCCTGTTGCGCGTCATTGCCGGCCAGATGACACCGCTCGCGGGCACGGTCCGGGTCACGGACCGGCTGGCGATGCTCGACCAGCAGGCCAGCCTGCTCGACCCCAGCCTCTCGATCCGCGACAATTTTGCCCGGCTGAACCCCGGCGCGAGCGAGAATGCGTGCCGCGCGGCGCTCGCCCGATTCGCGTTTCGCGCCGATGCGGCGCTGCAGATCGTCGGCACGCTCAGCGGCGGCCAGACGCTGCGCGCCGGCCTCGCCTGCACGCTGGGGGGCGCGCGGCCGCCCTGGCTGCTGATCCTCGACGAGCCGACAAACCATCTCGACCTCGACTCGATCGAGGCGGTCGAGGCCGGCCTCAGCGCCTATGACGGCGCGCTGCTGGTGGTGAGCCATGACGCGGCATTCCTCGACGCGATCGGCATCGAGGAACGGCTGGCGCTGCCCGGCTAGACCTCGTTGCGGCGGAAGCAATCGGGTGCGTGGTCGTTGACCATGCCGACCGCCTGCATCCAGGCATAGACGATTACCGGTCCGACGAACTTGAACCCGCGCTTCTTCAGTGCCTTGGACATCGCCTCCGACACAGGCGTCGAGGCAGGCACGTCGACGCCCGGATTCACGCGGGGCGCTCCGCCGGCCATGTCCCAGACCCAGGCGGAGAAATCCTGGCCAGCCGCGCGCATCTCCTCATAGAGTCGCGCCGCCGCGATCGTCGCCTCGATCTTGGCACGCGAGCGGATGATGCCGGCATCGTTCATCAGCCGCTCGACATCCTCCGCCCCGAATGCCGCGACCTTCGCCGGATCGAACCCGGCAAAGGCCCGGCGAAACCCCTCGCGCCGGTGGAGGATGGTGCGCCACGACAGGCCCGCCTGAAAGCCTTCGAGCATCAGCATTTCCCATAATTGCCGCCCGTCGCGCACCGGCACGCCCCATTCGGTGTCGTGATAGTCGCGGTAGAGCGCATCCTCGCCCTCGGCCCAGCGGCAGCGTTTACTGGTCATGCGCCCTACCCTCCCATCGCGGCTCTTGCGCACCGATCATCGCATTCCGGATCCGACAGGGCCAGCCCGCGGCGTCGCGCTTAAGGGTTTCTTCAGCGACGAACGTCATGGAATTGCGGGGCGTTTCTGGGGTTCGGGTATGCGTGTGGCACTGCGATCGGCGACGGTCTTCTGTCTGGGTGCCGAGCCGCCCGCCTCCGTGCCGGTTCGCGCCACGCCCGAATATCTCGATTCCGCGTGGCTGGTACATGGCGAGACGCGACACCATTGCCTGGTTCGCAAGCTGGGCGCAGCGGGTGCGACGCTGCAACTGCTCGCTCCGGTCGCAGCCGGCGACCGTTTCGCGCTTCACATCGACAGCGGCCCGCTGCTCGACGGGGCGATCGGCTGGGCGGACGCCGGCGAGGCCGGTTTCCTGTTCGACCAGCGGATCGACATTGTAGGCGCGCTCGCCCGCAATCTCGCCGGACTGCCCGCCGACCGGCGCAGCGTGCCGCGGGTCGAGCTTGACCAAGCGGTTTCGGTGCGGCGCGACGCCCGGGTCCAGTTCGCCCGCGCCCGCGACCTCTCCCAGGCCGGCGTCGGGCTGCAGCTCGGGTTCGAGCTGTTCGAGGATGAGGCGGTCGAGGTCGCCTTTGATGGCCTGCGCCCGGTACCGGGCCGGGTTCGCTGGGTCCGCCAGGGTCATGCCGGCATCGCCTTCGATACGGAACTGGCCTGGCAGGTCCTGATGCCGTGGCTGCGCCAGATCCAGGACCGTCCGTCGCGGATCGACGTCGCCAGTCCCGCCGACATGCAGGATCTGGAGCCGGGCTTCGGGCTGAATACCGACAAGACGGCGCTGCACCTCAACGCCGCCGGCACCGCGCGACAGGGCACGCGCTGGTGGAACATCCGCGTGCGCAGCCTCAACGCGCTGATGGTCGAATTCGAGACCGACGCACCGATGGCGATGGCGACCCCGTTATGGATTCTGCTGGGCGGGACCACCGGCTGGCCGGCCACCGTGACCGAAGCCCGGGGGAGCCGCTACCTCGCCGAATTCCGCGTCCCCCTGCGCCAGCATGAACTCGATCGGATTGCCGCGCGCAGCATTTGAATGACGCCTATGACGACCCGGACGATGCACCAAGATAGCTGAACGTCGACAAGCGCCTGCCTCGCGCTTCTGACATGATGATGCCAAATAGAAATCGAAGCCGACGCTGGTTCTACACCCGATCGATTGCGACTCCACCCTGACAGGATTATGAAAGCGACTCGAAGGTCGCCAGTCGAGTCCCCCGGATCGCGGGATCATCTTCTCCATCGGAGAGTAATCATGGCAACGATCTTGTTTGGCGGCGGCGATGGCGGCGGCCTGATCATCACGGCCAATGGCGTTCGGCGGATTCCCCCCTTCGATCCGGCGATCTTCAAGCAGCTTCGGGCGACCGCACTGCTCACCAACGCCTATTCGCCCAAGGCCGACGCGGCGACGCGGCGCGAGCTTCAGGCCCTGGCGACCAAGGCGGCGAACCTGGTGGTCGGACAGGTCGAGGCGGACATCGGCCCGCTCGGCAGCGACGCGATGCTGATCTACGACGATGACGATGGCGGCTTCTATTGCGGCAGCACCGGCAAGCCGCCGATCCCGATCCCCTCCCCCCGCGAACTGCCGGCGGTGGTGCGCAACCTGCTGTCGAGCGGCGAGGTGCGGCCGGACCTGATCGATTTCGGCGACCGGCTGCGCGACAGCGGCACCAGCCTGAGCACCGCGCTGGAAGATCCGCAGGCGGCGGCCAAGGCGATCGGCATTCCGCTGAGCGATGCAACCGCCAAGGCGCTGCGCGCGATCGCCCCGTCGCGGCTGAAGGAGGTCAAGGACCGGACCGACAAGGAAGTGCTGACGCTGTTCCACAAGGTCCTGGACGACGGGCGCTATGTCGACAGCTGGACGATCCGTCCCGAGGAGACCGCCCGCCAGCTGGACGTGAAGCTCAGCAAGGCGGCGCTCGACCGGATCGTCGCGGTGTCGAACAATCCGATCGGCGACCCCGCAGGCCCGGTCAGCAATCCGGTGGCGATCGCGGTGGTGATCGGCGTGGTGATCATGCTGGTGCCGACCGAGGCGGGCCGATCGCGGCTGAACGTCCGGGACCTGTCCGCCATCCGCAAGTTCTGACGATGGCCGGATCGCCGGCACGCCCGCACGTGATCCTGGCGAGCATGCCCTGGACCACGCTGACCGAGCCCAGCCTGGGGCTGGCGATCCTGAAGGCGAAGCTGCGCGACCACGGCGTTTCCGCACGGGTCGCGCACCTCAATCTCGGGCTGCTGCGCTTCCTTCAGGCCAAGACCTATTATGCGCTGGCCAACATGTTCGCGCTGAACGATTTCCTGTTCAGCGGGACGATCGAGCACGACATCAGTCCGCATCAGCACCGCCTGCTGACCGGCGCCACCGCCAATCTGCTCGACTTCGGCATCATCGATGCGGACGACTGGGGCGGGCTGGACGGCGTGATCGAGCAACTGATCACCCTGCGGCAGGAGACGATCCCCGCCTGGCTGGACGAGGAAGCCGATCGAATCGCGGCGGAGCGACCGTCGCTGCTCGGCTTCACCTGCATGTTCGACCAGACGATCGCGTCGGTCGCGCTGGCGAGGCTCGTCAGGCTGCGCGCGCCCGGCACGATGATCGCGCTGGGCGGCTATGCCGTTCGCGCTCCCACCGCCCGGACGGTGATGCGCGCCTTTCCTTGGATCGACGCGATCTGCATGGGCGAAGGCGAGCCCGCGATCCTGGGCCTGGCGGAGGCATCGGTCGGGCAGATACCCCTGGAATCGGTTCCCAATTTGCTCATGCGCGGGGCGGACGGTGAACTGCACGAGACCGAGCCCGCGCCGCTGATCGATCTCGATCGCTCGCCGGCACCCGATTACGACGATTTCTTCGACGACCTGCGCACGCTGGAGGCCGATCATGCGGTGGCGATCGATATCGAGCGGCTGCCGCTGGAGAATTCGCGCGGCTGCTGGTGGGGACAGAAGAGCCACTGCGTGTTCTGCGGAATCGCCGACAGCGACATGGTCTATCGCGCACGGTCGCCGGACAGCGTGATCGCCGCGCTGGACCGCACCGCCCGGCGGCACGACATCCATGCCTTCCGCTTCTCCGACTATATCCTGCCCCAGGCCTATTACCGCACCTTGCTGCCCCGGCTGGCGGCGCATCCGGTGCGCTACACGCTGACCGGCGAGATCAAGGCGAACGTGAAGCCCGAATGGATGGCGGCACTTGCCGCGGCCGGGTTCACCGAGGTCCAGCCGGGGATCGAATCGCTGTCGGACAAGGTGCTGGCGACGATGCACAAGGGCGTCGCCGCGGTGCAGAACGTCCATACCCTGCTGCTCGGCAAGGGCGCCGGGGTGCTGGTCCATCACAACCTCATCTACGGCTTTCCCGACGACGAAGCGGGGGACTATCGCCGGATGCTGGCGGCACTGCCGCGGCTGTTCCACCTCGATCCGCCCTCGACCCGGTTGCCGGTCCAAATCACGCGCTTCGCCCCGCTGCAGGAACAGCCGGAGCGGTTCGGGCTGGCCGCGGCGCACCCCGCCGCCGACTATCAGATGATCTTCAGCGCCGCCTTCCTGGCGCGCAGCGGCTTCGACCTGGCCAGCTATTGCTATTATTTCGAGCGGCCGTTCGAGAATTCGCCCGAGCTCCAGCGTCTCTACCGCAGGATCGATGCGATGGTGGATCGCTGGAAGGACCTGCAGCGCCAGCGCGAAGTGATCCTGTCATGGCGCCAGGACGGCGACGGAATCGCGATCGTCGATACCCGCGGCGCCGAGCCGAGCCATTATCGGCTGGGCGGACTCGCCGCCGCCATGCTGGAGACGATGCGCGAGCCGATCCCGCGCGACCGGCTGATGGCGCGGTTCGCGGGCCATGGCGAGGACGGGCGCCAGACGCTGGAGCGGCTCGATCAGCTCGGACTGTTCTTCGAGGCGGGAGACCGGCTGGTCGCGCTGCCGCTGCCCGAGGAAACGCGCTGGCAGCATGAAGTCCCCCTTCCCGCCTGGACCGCGCGCAAGGCGGATCCGATCGCGGAAACCGACTTCGCCTGATCCGGGATCTGTGCCACGGCTGTCCGGATGGCAGTCCTTCTCCCCGTGGCGGATGCGCAGCAGCGACTGATCGCCCTCGCCCCCTCGGTCGATGTCGAGACCGTCCCGCTCGCGCAGGCACATGGCCGCTGGGCCGCAACCGAGATCGTCGCATTGCGCACCCAGCCCGACGCCGACCTGTCGGCAATGGACGGCTATGCCATCCGCTTCGACGACATGCCGGGGCCCTGGCAGGTGACGGGCGAGAGTGCGGCGGGGCACGGGTTCGACCAGGCCGTCGGGGCGGGACAGGCGGTCCGCATCTTCACCGGCGCCCCGCTGCCCGCGGGCAGCGACACGGTGATGGTCCAGGAAGAGGCACGGCGCGACGGCGCGGTGCTGCATCTGGCGGGCGAAGGGCCGCGGCATCACGGGCGCAACGTCCGGCGGCGCGGACTGGATTTCGCCGAGGGCGACATGCTGATCGCCGCCGGCGCGCGGCTGACGCCGCAGCGGCTGGCGCTGGCCGGCGTGGCGGGACATGCGACGCTTCCGGTGCGGCGTAGGGTTCGCGTCGCCTACGCCGCGACCGGCGACGAACTGGTCGAACCGGGCACCCCGCTGGCACCCGGCCAGCTGCCCGAGACCAACCGGCTGATGCTCGCGGCGCAGCTTGCCGGCCTGCCGGTCGAACTGATCGATCTCGGCATCCTGCCCGACCGCGCCGAGATACTGGAGGCGGCATTCCGGTCGGTCGATGCCGACCTGCTGGTCACCACCGGCGGCGCATCGGTGGGCGATCACGACCTGGTGCGGCCGGCACTGGAGGCGGCGGGGGCGACGATCGATTTCTGGCGCATCGCGCTGCGGCCGGGCAAGCCGATGATGGCGGGTCGCCTGGGCAAGGCGGTGCTGCTCGGGCTGCCCGGCAATCCGGTCTCCGCCTTCGTCACGACGCAGCTGTTCGTTCGCCCGCTGGTCGCGCATCTGTCGGGCGCCGCTCGCCCCTTCCCGGAGCCGCGGATCGTGACTGCCGGAGAGGCGCTGTCGGCCAACGACCATCGCACCGACTATCTGCGCGGGACGCTGGTTGACGGGCGCGCCTTCGCCTCGACCATCCAGGACAGTTCGATGCTGCGCACCCTCGCCCGCGCCGACTGCCTGATCCTGCGCGACCCGCATGCGCCCGCGGTCGAGCGAGGCGCGCCGGTGGCGATCCTCGATATCGCTTGACACGCTTCCGGAACATTGCGTAAACGTTCCCAGTCTGTTCCAACGAGAGGACCCGGGGCATGCTCACCCGCAAGCAGCACGAGCTGATCTGCTTCATCAACGACCGTCTAAACGACACCGGCGTCTCGCCGTCGTTCGAGGAAATGAAGGAAGCGCTCGACCTCAAGTCCAAGTCCGGTGTCCATCGCCTGATCTCGGCCCTGGAGGAGCGCGGTTTCATCCGTCGCCTCGCCAATCGCGCCCGCGCGCTGGAAGTCATCAAGATGCCGGAGCGTGGCGAAACCAGGTCTGCGCCCGCCGCCAAGGCGCCGGTCGAGGACAATGTCGTCGCCCTGGCCCCGCGGGTTCGCGAACCGGCCAATGACGTCCTCGAAATTCCGCTGCACGGCCGGATCGCCGCCGGTACCCCGATCGAGGCGCTGGAAGGATCGTCGATGCTTCCGGTTCCTGCCGCACTGCTGGGTGCTGGCGAGCATTATGCGCTTGAGGTTGCGGGTGACTCGATGGTCGAGGCCGGTATTCTGGACGGCGACTATGCGCTGATCCGCAAGACCGAGAGTGCGCGGGACGGCGAGATCGTCGTCGCGCTGATCGACGAAGCCGAGGCGACGCTGAAATTCTTCCGCAAGGAAGGATCGATGGTCCGGCTCGACCCCGCCAACCGCGATTATTCGCCGCAGCGTTATGCGCCCGGCCAGGTGCGGATCCAGGGCAAGCTCGCCGGATTGCTGCGCCGCTATTGATCCTGTTCGCCGCCAGCCCGGATCGGGTCGGCGGCGACAGCGTCCGCCCCCGCCGCGGCGCGATAATGACGCTGCGCCCAGAAATTGATTCCGAAGCGCGAGTCCTCGAAACGGCCTGAGGGCACGCTGACCGGCAGCACTTCGTGGATCGCCAGGCTGGGAAAGGCGATCAATCCGTTCTGACGCGGCTCCAGGTCGACACAGGCGCGCTTGCCGTCGGCGCCGGGCATCTTCGCCAGCAACCTCAGCGTACCGCCCGAATAACCCTGCGGCTCGCGGTGGAAATGATAGACGATCGTCACCACCCGGTCGTGCGGATGTCGGCTGAGCCCGGTGGCGGTGTCGTGATGCGGCCGGATATGACCGCCATCGCCATAGACGACCATCTCGATCTCGAACCCGTCGCGCCGGAAATGCGCCATGCCGAGATCGGCGAGGATGCCGGGCAGCAGCGCGTCGATATGCGCGACGCTGGTCCGCTTCCAATCCGCGCTGCCATAGAAGCTGCGCGCGCGCCTGCGATCGTCGCTGACCTGGCCCTTGCCCACTCTCGAGTCCGACAGCGCCGTCTCGTTGGCGAGCGCCCAGTCGATCAGCGCGGCATGCTCCGCCTGCGGCAGCACGTCGTCGCGGCGGGCGTGGATGGGCGGACGCTGAAGCAGGTTCATGCGACCGCCGCCGGCGGCGTCCGGCGCACCCAGCAATTGATCGCGAAGCGCGAGTCGGCAAAGTCGCGAGACGGACAGGCGACCGGCATGACTTCATGCCGGGCCCAGGCAGGAAAGACCGCCAGGCTGTTCTGGGTCGGCGGCACGTCGCCATAGGAAATGTCATGCGCCAGCGAGTGGAGACGCAGGGCACCGCCCTGGAATCGCTTCGGCTCGCGGTGAAAATAATAGACGGCGGTGATCATCCGAAAGGCTGCGGACCCGGGCCGGGGGGTTCGCCCGCCGCCCACGCCGGTGTCGACATGGCGGCGGTAGAAGGCGCCGTCATTATAGGCGACCATGTCGAACTCGAGCTGGTCGAGCGTGAAGGGCGCAATGCCAAGCGCCGCGCACCAGCCCGGCACCAACGGCATCATGGTCGCCGTCAGCGGCGCCACCCAGGGCCGGGGGCCTTCGCCTCTGAGGCTCAGTGAATTGCGGAAGCCGGTGTCGAGCGCCCGCTCCCGCCCCAGCCCGGACGGCTCGAACCGCGCCTGGTTCGCCAGCGTCCAGTCGATCAGCGCAACATGGTCTGCGGCCGGGAGAAAGTCGGAAATGACGAGGTGCGGCGGGACGCGGTCGAGCGGGTTGGTCATCGCCCCGCCGCCGCCAAAACCGCGACAGCCGATCGCATCGACGGCTCAACAGCTAACGCACGCATCAATCGCCTCTCCGACGGGGTGTCCGCTGTCGTGGCGGCATCACCCGGGGCGGGTCAAGCCATGGATGCTGCGTGCCGCGGCTGACCGTGGCGACATGGCCATCGGAAAAACGGATCGCGACGCCGCCGGTCCGCGCCAGCATCGCGCGATCGAGCTTCAGCCAGCGCGGCGTGCAACCCAGCGGCAGTCGCCGGTCGCTGACGACGATATCGCTTCGCGCACACAGCGCAGACATCTCCGTCCAGGGCAGATGATAGGCGCTGCGCGTCGCGGCCACCCGCCAGCGGCGCTCGCCCGCGGCGACGTCGATCGCGCAGACATCGGGACTGCAGCGCGCCGCCGGCTCCTCGCCGAGCAATGCCAGCGTTTGCTCGCCGCCATTTTCGGCCAGGATGTCGCGCATATAGTCGCCCGCACGGTCGCGCAGCAGCGCCATCCCGCCATTGGCGGTCCGGATCGCCAGATGGCGCCCGTCGCTGGTCACCAGCAGATCGGGCGGCGGCGTCATCAGCGCCCAGGCCATGCCGATCGTCAGCGGCACCGCCCCGACCAGCCGGATCCGCGTTCGCCACAGGGCGAGCCAGAGTCCACCAGCCACGCAGAGCGCGAAGGCAGCCATCGGCATGGCGGGCAGCGCCGCGACCGCGCCCGGTGCCGACGACACGGTGCGCGCGATCCACAGCAGCAGGTTCAGCGCCTGCGCCGTCAGCCACCAGACCGGTGCGCCAAGCCCGACCAGATCGAGCAGCAAGGCCAGCGCCTCCAGCGGCATGATGACGAAGGTCGTCAGCGGGATTGCGACGATATTGGCCAGCGCCCCATAGAGTCCGGCCTTGTGAAAGTGGAACAGCGCCAACGGCATCAGCGCCAGTTCGACCGCGATGCCGGTCAGCAGCAGCGACGCCAGGCCGCGCGTCAGCCGCACCGCCCGCCCCTCGCCCTCGCGTCGCTCGAACCACCGGCGCACGGTACGATTCTCGTGCAAGGCGACGATCGCGGTGACCGCGGCGAAGCTGAGCTGGAAGCTGGGCCCCGCCAGCGCCTCGGGCCAGAGCAGCAGGACGAAGCACGCGCCGGTCGCGACCAGCCGGAGCGTGATCGCCTCCCGCCCCAGGCTGAGCGCGAGCAGCACCAGCAGCGCCGCGGCGCAGGATCGGATCGTGGGAACTTCGGCGCCGGTCAGCAGGGTATAGCCGATCGCGGCCGCCGCCCCCGCACCCGCGGCGACCAGCGGCAGCCGCAGCCGCAGCGCCAGCCAGGGACTGAGCGCCAGCAGGCGCAGCACGACCAGCATGGTGCCCGCGGTGACCGCGGTGACGTGGAGGCCGCTCACCGACAGGAGATGGGCCAGGCCCGATCGCTGCATCGCCTCCGAATCCGCGTCGGATATCGCGCCGCGATCGCCGGTCGCCAGCGCGCTGGCGATGCCGCCTGCGCTTCCCTCGATACGCGACTGGATATGCGCCGACAGGCGGGTGCGCAGGTCGTGGCCACCCTCGCCGCCCCCGGACAGGATCGTGACCGGCGCGAAGCCGCGGCCGGTGGCGCCGATGCCGTCGAACCAGGCGACCCGGGCGAAGTCATAGGCGCCGGGAACCGCGGGCGGCGGCGGCGGCATCAGCCGCGCGCGCAGGCGCACGACACTGCCCCGCACAAGGCCCGCCGGCACGTCCGCCTCCGCCAGATTGACGCGCACCCGGGGCGGCAGGTCGGTGCGGTCGACCGGCATCAGGCGCAGCCGGACCAGACCGCGCGCCGGCAATTGCTCGAGCCGTTCGACCCGCGCATCGAAGGCAACAACCGCCGGCCGGGCAAGCACCGGCGCGGCGACGCGATCGGCCCGCCACCAGATCCAGCTGCAGCCGAGCGCCAGACCCAGGGCGACGACGATCACCGCCCTTCCCAGGCGGCCGCCCGCCGGGAGCGCGACGCCGACGACCGCCAGCGCGGCGGCCGCAGCCAGGAACGCCAGCCACTGGTCGGGGCCGGGCAGCAGGAACCAGGCCGTGATTCCCGCGCCCAGAACCACTGGAACCCACAGCACCAGTTGCTCGCGCTCAGCCTCCAGCCGGCGTTCGATTGTCGAAAAGACCGTGAAACCCCAGTGCCGCACTGTCGTTTGAAGGGCGGTCAGGCCCGTGCTAGGGGCCTCGGCGGCTGAACTGGCCATATTATTTCAAGTCTGGGAGCAGGCGCGGTTGAGCGCATCATCTGAGACCGGTACCACCACCGGCACCACCATCGTCACGCGCTTCGCGCCGTCCCCCACGGGATACCTCCATGTCGGCGGCGCCCGCACCGCGCTGTTCAACCTGCTCTTCGCGCGCCATCACGGCGGCAAGTTCCTGTTGCGCATCGAGGATACCGATCGCGCACGCTCCACGCAGCCCGCGATTGCAGCCATTCTCGATGGAATGCGCTGGCTCGGGCTCGATTGGGACGGGGACGAAGTCTATCAGTTCGCCCGTGCCGAGCGCCATGCCGCGGTCGCCAACGAGATGGTCGAGAAGGGCGCGGCCTATCGCTGCTACCTGACGCAGGACGAACTGGCGGCGATGCGTGCCGAGGCGGAAGCGGCGAAGAAGCCGCTTCGCATCCGCTCGCCCTGGCGCGATCAGGTGCCGAACGAAGCGGGCAAGCCCTATGTCGTGCGGCTCAAGGCGCCGACCGAGGGCGCGACGACGATTCGCGACCTGGTCCAGGGCGAGGTCACCGTCCAGAACAGCGAGATCGACGATCTGGTGTTGCTGCGGTCCGACGGGACGCCCACCTATATGCTTGCGGTCGTGGTCGACGATCACGACATGGGGGTCACCCATGTCATCCGCGGCGACGATCATTTGAACAACGCGTTCCGCCAGCTGCCGATCTATCGCGCGATGGGCTGGCCCGAGCCGAACTATGCGCACATCCCGCTGATCCACGGATCGGACGGCGCCAAGCTGTCCAAGCGCCACGGCGCGCTGGGCGTCGACGCCTATCGCGACGAGCTGGGCATCCTGCCCGAGGCACTGGGTAATTATCTGCTCCGGCTCGGCTGGGGTCATGGCGATGACGAAATCATCAGCCTCGACCAGGCGATCGAATGGTTCGACCTCGCCGGCGTCGGAAAGTCACCAAGCCGGTTCGATCTCAAGAAGCTGGAGAACCTGAACGGTCACTATATCCGCGAGGCGGATAATGACCGACTGGCCGATCTCGTCGCCGCACGCCTTGATTTCGAACTCAGCGAATCGCAGCTCGACCTGTTGCGCCGCAGCATGGGCGAACTGAAGCCGCGCGCCGCCAATCTCATCGAGTTGGCCGATGGCGCGGCCTTTCTGTTTCGCACCCGCCCACTGGAATTGGACGAAGCGGCCAAGCCTCTGCTAGAGGGCGCCGCAAGGGGGCTGCTGGCCCAGCTTCATGCGGCCCTTGACGGCGCGCAAAGCTGGGATACGGAAGCGCTCGAAACGGCGGTACGCAAGGTCGCCGAGGATGCAGGGGTGAAACTCGGCGCTGTCGCGCAGCCGCTTCGTGCTGCGCTGACCGGCCGCAAGACCTCCCCCGGCATCTTCGACGTCCTCGTGCTGCTGGGCCGCGAAGAAAGCCTTGGACGGATCGCCGATCAGATCGACGCAACCGCCTGACGAAAACGAAAGGACTGACCATGACGGACACCACGCTGAAGATCGGGGAAGCAGACTATCCCGTCCTCTCCGGGAGCGTTGGTCCGGAAGTCGTCGACATCCGCAAGCTTTACGGCAAGACCGGGATGTTCACCTACGACCCGGGCTTCACCTCGACCGCCAGCTGCGAATCGGGCCTGACCTATATCGACGGCGACGAGGGCGTCCTGCTCCATCGCGGCTATCCGATCGGCCAGCTTGCCGAGCATTCGAGCTTCATGGAGGTCAGCTACCTCCTGCTGAACGGCGAGCTGCCGAACCAGGCCGAGCTCGACAAGTTCAACTACACCATCACCCGCCACACGATGCTGCACGAGCAGCTGGCGACCTTCTATCGCGGCTTCCGCCGCGACGCGCACCCGATGGCGGTGATGTGCGGCGTGGTCGGCGCGCTGTCGGCCTTCTATCACGACTCGACCGACATCACCGATCCGCACCAGCGGATGATCGCCAGCCACCGGCTGATCGCGAAGATGCCGACGATCGCGGCGATGGCGTACAAGTACAGCGTCGGCCAGCCGTTCCTCTATCCGCAGAACGACCTGAGCTACACCGGCAATTTCCTGCGCATGACCTTCGGCGTTCCGGCCGAGGAATATGAGGTCAACCCGGTGGTGGAGAAGGCGCTGGACCGCATCTTCATCCTCCATGCCGATCACGAGCAGAACGCGTCGACCTCGACCGTGCGCCTGGCCGGTTCGTCGGGTGCCAACCCGTTCGCGTGCATCGCGGCGGGCATCGCCTGCCTGTGGGGCCCGGCGCATGGCGGCGCGAACGAAGCGGCGCTGAACATGCTGCACGAGATCGGCCGTCCGGAGCGGATTCCGGAATATATCGCGCGCGCCAAGGACAAGAACGATCCGTTCCGCCTGATGGGCTTCGGCCACCGCGTGTACAAGAACTACGACCCGCGCGCGACCGTCATGCAGAAGACCGTGCGCGAGGTGTTCGCCGCACTGAAGGTCGACAATCCGGTGTTCGAGGTTGCGCTGCAGCTCGAGGAAATGGCACTGAAGGACGATTATTTCGTCGAGAAGAAGCTGTTCCCGAACGTCGATTTCTATTCGGGCGTGATCCTGTCGGCGATCGGCTTCCCGACGACGATGTTCACCGCATTGTTCGCGCTGGCCCGCACCGTCGGCTGGGTCGCTCAGTGGAACGAGATGATCTCGGATCCCGAGCAGCGCATCGGCCGTCCGCGCCAGCTCTACACCGGCCCGACGCAGCGCGACTATCTGCCCGTCGACAAGCGCTGAAGTCCCGATCGCGGCCCGGCTCCGGCCGGGCCGCACGGTTCTTCTCTCCACCATCGGCGGATACGAACCGGAGGCCGCTCGTTTTCCGGAGACGTCCCGCACCGGCGGGACGAATGACTGGAGCCGATGATGCGCCGCACCCTCCTGACCCTTGTCGGTATCCTCGCGCTGATCGCGGGGCTGGTCTTCATGCTCCAGGGATTCGGCGTGATCCGCTATCCGGCCAGCAGCATGATGATCGACAACAGCGTGTGGATCACGCGCGGCGCGGTGATCGCGGCGCTGGGCGCGCTGGTGATCGCCGGGATGCGCGTCGTCCCGGTGCGCCGGCGGCGACGCTGACCGCCCTCAATCGGTGCAGGCGTCACCGATCCAGTCGGTGAACGCAACCATCGCGGCGCTCGGCGTGCGCGACTTGAGCCAGGTCAGCCAGTAGCGGCCGGTCGCCACTTCCTGCGCGAACGGCCGTACCAGCGCGCCGTCGTCGAGCACGCGGGTCAGCATCGCCGGCGGTGCCAGCGCCACGCCCAGCCCCTGCAGCGCAGCCTCGGCCATCGCCAGCGAGGAATCGAATACCGGTCCCTTCAGCGGGGACGCGGTGATGCCCGCCACGGCGAACCAGCGCGACCATTCGTCGGCGCGGTACGAGCGCAGCAGCGGCATCGCCAGCAGGTCGCGCGGCGCATGCAGTTCGCGGGCGAGCGCCGGCGTGCATAGCGGCGTCAGCGGCGCTTGCATCAGCCCGACGCTCTCGGTCCCGTGCCAGGCGCCATCGCCGAAGCGGATCGCGAGATCGAGCCCCTCCCCCGCCAGGTCCACTCGATTGTTATTGGTGAACAGCCGCAGGTCGATGCGCGGATTCGCCGCGTGGAAGGCGGGAAGGCGCGGCATCAGCCAGCCGGTGGCAAAGGTGCCGACCGCCGCGACCGACAGCAATTGCGTCGCCTGTCCGGTCGCGATCCCCTCCACCAGTTCGGCGATCCGGTCGAAACTGTCCGCCAGCGTCGGCACCAGTGCAAGCCCCTCATCGGTCAGCGCCAGGCCGCGCGGCAGGCGGCGGAACAGCTGCACGCCGAGCCGCGCCTCCAGCCCCTTGACCTGATGGCTGATCGCCGCCTGCGTCACGCACAGCTCGATCGCGGCGCGGGTGAAGGACAGGTGCCGGGCCGATGCCTCGAACGCACGCAGCGCATTGAGCGGAAGATGCGGCCGGACCATCGCCGAGCCATAAGTTTTCCTGGGGTCAGAGGCCAGCTTTGATCCTTTGTGCGGGTGACACCGATGGGTCAGTTTCGCACCATCAAAAGATGGAGAGCGCAGCCGTGACACGAGATCGCCAGACCCCCTGCACCCGCACCGCGCTTCCGACCTTCGGTCTCGCGATCGCCGGACTGGCCCTGTCGGTTTCGCTCGTCGGTGCCGCCCTTGCGCAGGATGACGGTGGCTGGACCGACCAGCGGCGCGAGTGGAACCAGCCGCAGGAGCCGTTCCGCATCGCGGGCAACGTCCATTATGTCGGCACCGCCGGCCTGTCGGCGTTCCTCATCACCGATCCCAAGGGTCATGTGCTGATCGACGGCGGCCTGCCGGAGAGTGCGCCGCTGATCCTGGCCAATATCCGCAAGCTGGGGTTCGACCCGAAGGACGTGCGAATCCTGCTGATCAACCATGCGCATTTCGACCATTCGGGCGGGCTTGCCGAACTGAAGCGCGCGACCGGCGCGAAGCTGCTCACGAGCGCCGGGGATCGCGCCGACCTGGAGAGCGGTCACACGGCCGGGCGCGACGACCTGCTCGACTTTCCCAAGGTCGCGGTCGACCGGGTGATCGCCGATGGCGCGCATATCCGGCTCGGCAGGATCGACCTGGTGACGCGCGTGACCCCCGGCCATACCCCCGGCTGCACCAGCTGGACGACGAAGGTCAGCGAGGGCAAACGATCGCTGAACATGGTCTTCGCCTGCAGCATCAGCGTGGCGGGACGCGAACTGACGCCGGAGGCGCAGAAGCAGTTCGCCTCGACCTTCGCGACGTTGCGCGGGCTTCGTGCCGACATCTTCGTCAACTTTCATCCCGATGCCTTCGATCTGGCGGGCAAGCGGAAGCGTCAGCAGGCGGGCGATGCCCTCGCCTTTGTCGACCCCGCCGAGCTCGGGCGGCAGGTCGATGCCGCCGAGCGCACTCTGCGTGGCGAACTGGCCAAGCGGCCGAACTGAGCGAACCCGAGGAGTAACGACCATGATGATCGATCGACGCCGCGCGCTTGGCGCGCTGGCGCTGGGTGCCGGCTGCGCCGGACTGCCGGGGCTTGCCCGCGCCCTTCCCGCCACCGCTATCCGCGCGCTGGTGCTGGCCGATGCGGCCAGCGGACGGATCCTGCACAGGACGGGTGCGGCGGCTACCCGCTTCACGCCATGTTCGACCTTCAAGGTGCCGCTGGCGCTGATGGCCTATGACGCGGGCATCCTGATCGATGCCCACACCCCCGCCTGGGATTATGATCCGCGCATCCACCAGGCGAGCCGCGACGCCGAGAAGCAGCGGACCGACCCCACGAGCTATGAGGCAAATTCGGTCATCTGGTATTCGCGGGAGATCACCCGGCGGCTCGGGGCCGCCCGGTTCAAGGCCTATGTCGACCGGATCGGCTACGGCAATCGCGACGTGTCGGGAACGCCCGGGCGGAACGACGGACTGACGCACAGCTGGCTGTCGTCGTCGCTGCTGGTCTCGGCGGACGAGCAGGTCGCGCTGCTGCGGGCGATGCTGGCGCGCAGATTACCGATCTCGACCCGGGCACAGGCGATGACCGAGGCGATCCTGCCGGTGTTCGAAGGCAGCGGCGGCTGGACGGTGCACGGCAAGACCGGGAGCGGCTGGCTGAATGGCGCCGACGGCGAGCCCGACCGCAGCACCCCGCTCGGCTGGTTCGTCGGCTGGGCCGGCAAGGGCAAGCGCCGGCTGGCGTTCGCGACGTTCGGCGCGGGGTCCGCGATAGCGCAGGGCCAGCCCGGCGGCATGGCGATGCGGACCGACCTGCTGCGCCGGATCGCGACGCTCGCCGGCTGACGTCCGCTCGCCTCAGGCG
Source organism: Sphingomonas rustica (assembly GCF_039652585.1). Classification (NCBI taxonomy): domain Bacteria; kingdom Pseudomonadati; phylum Pseudomonadota; class Alphaproteobacteria; order Sphingomonadales; family Sphingomonadaceae; genus Sphingomonas; species Sphingomonas rustica. The sequence goes on from NZ_JBDIZK010000005.1 coordinate 148,004, forward strand.
CCGAAGACGCCGGTCCGCGTGACCGGTGCCTCGCGTGCCGGAAGCGTGAAGATGAAGCGGGCACCCAGGCCCGGCGCGCTATCGACGGCAATGTCGCCGCCCATCGCCCGGGCCAGCCGGCGCGCGATGTACAGGCCGAGCCCGCTTCCGCCCGGCTCGTCGGGATCGACGCGCGCGAACTTGTCGAAAATGCGCTGCTGGTCCGCTTCGGCGATCCCCTTGCCCTGGTCGGCGACGATCACATGGGCCATGCTGGCGCTATATTCGAGCCGGATCCACACGGTTCCGCCGGCGGGCGAATAGCGGACGGCGTTGCCGATCAGGTTGACCAGGATCTGCAGCGCCCGCTTGAACTCGCCGGTCACGGGCATCGACTGGCCGGTGGCAGGCCGGTCGATCCGGACATCGGCCTGGACGGCGCGTACCGCAAGCAGCCCGGCCGCGCGCCGTGCGACATCGGCGAGATCGATGGCTTCTTCGATCGTCGCGAAATCCTCGCGCTCGATCGCCTGGAGATCGACCAGGTCGTCGACCAGCGCCAGCAGATGCCGTCCGGCATTGGCGATGTCGGCGGCATAATCGGCATAGTCGGCCTTGAGCGGCCCTTCGGTCCGCGCGCTGATCGAATCGGCGTTGGCGATGATCTTGCCAAGCGGCCCCCGCAGCGCCCGGTCGAGTCGCTGGCTCAGCGAGTCCGGGAAGCCGCCGAAGGATCGGGCCGGGAGCGCCGGCTCGACCACGGGTTCCGGCCCCTCGTCCAGCATCCGCGCCCCGCCGATGAAGCCGGCGAAGCGGCCGCCCGGATCCATCCGCGGCGTCGCATCGAGACGCACCGACCGCCCGGTATCGCGAAGTTCCGCCTTCTGGCCGTCGAACCGCGCCTGCGCCGCCACCGCGGTCAGGATCGGCAGATTGCCATGCTCGTCCTGCGCCAGTGCGAACATCCGGGTGAGCGGCTGGCCCAGCATGGCGGCACTGTCGAAACCGTAGCGCGCGCCCGCTTCGAACGACAGGAAGGTAATGCGAAGCGAGGCATCGGTTTCCCATTGCCAATCGGCCGAAGAGCGGAAGAAATCGGCGTCCCGTTCGGGCTCGGCCGCAACCGATCGCCACACCGGCCGGGGGCGCCACCCCGTCACTTCCACGCCGATCTTGCCGTCGCGCGGCTCGGCGCGGACCCAGAGCTCCAGGTCTTCCTCACCATCGGCGGCGATGACGTTGCGCGAGATGCCGATGCCCAAGCGCTGGGCCAGGCGGACGAGCGCCGCGATCTGCGGCACCGCCACCGGCTGTCCCGGCGCACCGCCCGCGCGCGCGTTCAGTTCGGCCAGCCGCCCGTCGGCGTCGATCAGTCTGCCGTCGCGATCGACCGTAGCCAACGCGACCGCCAGTCCGGTACCCCCGCCCGTCATGCGCCGCGCCCCGACCGGCTGAGCGCGGACACCGCGGCGCGATAATCGGGATGAAGCCGCAACGGTGCCAGTGCCAGGCGCGCCTCGTCCGGTGCGATCGAAGCGATCGGATCGAGCAGGTCGGCAAATTCCTCGAGGTCGCGGCGGGCATCGGCCTCGCACAGGGCATAGCCGATCCGCGCAACATCCTCGCGCTTCAGGTCCAGCGCGCGCAGCGCCAGCCAGAGACGATCGCCCGCGGGGTCCAGCACGATCTCCCGCGACAGCGCGTAATCCACACCCAGCGCATAGGCCAGCAGCGCGGTGAACAGCACGATGCGGCGATCGGCCAGCGCCTCGCCCAGCAACCCGGCCAGCTCCGCGGGAGACGACGCGACCGCGGCAGCGAAGCGCATCGCCGCAGCCTCCAGCCGTTCGCCCTCGTCATAGGCGGCCAGGCTGCGGGTCGCCGCATCGGCCAGGGCGCGGTCGAGCGCGTCGGTCGATCCCTCATGCTGGCGACAGGCCCGCTCGCGCAGCGTCGCGGCCACCCACCAGGTCATCCGGTGATGGAGTTCGGCCGGAAGCTCGGCATGGGCGACCTGAGGCCGCTCGGCACCCGCGCGTCGGCGACTTTCGGCGATCAGCACCGCCATGGCACCCGAGGCGACGAGGCGATCGGGATGCTGCACGAAGCGGTTGATCAGGCTGGGCCGCTCGGGATCCACAACCCCGTCCATCGGCAATGCGTTGCCGATCAGTTCCGCGCGAACCCGCGCGATCAGCTCGGCCATCAATTCGGGATCCCGCAACAGGCCCGACTGCATCAGCCGGGACAGAACGGGATCGGCGTCAGCCGTCAGCGCCTGCGCCGTCTCGGCTTCGCCGCGAGCGGTCAGCAGCCGGGCCGCATGGTCGCGGATCTCGGCCTCGATCATGTCGATCAGCGTGCGCAGCACGATGGCCATCGACGAGCGCATCTGCTCGCCAAGCCGCTGGTCCTCCGGCAGGAAAAAGTCGTCGGTCGCAGTCATCAGAGCGCGTTTGGCGCAAACCTCCGCAGCGCCCGCGCGAGCGAGCAGCCTTTCCAGGCGGATGGCATGGCCATCTCGCATGTCGACGGGATTGTCTGACATGGTCTCCGAATACAGCGATCATCGTTAACAGGAGGCTAAGGCTTTTCGCGCATCGCCTCAACCGCGGCGGACAGCGTTCCGAAGGCGTAAATCGCGATTACCGCAAGCCCCGCCTCGGCATAATCGGCAAGCGCCAGCGGCGTCAGGATCAGCAGATGCGCCGCGGGGCTCGCCCACCAGCGGCGCGGCCGGGCGGGGACCCGTTCGACCAGCACCTGCGATCCGATCGCCGCGATCGACAGTACGACCGGCGTCCAGTCGGCGATCGCATCCCAGCTGGCCCAGCCGGTCGCCGCGACCATCGCGGCGAACAGCCCGGTAATGGCAAGTTCCAGCGTGTCGGCGCGCTTCATCTCGCCGCGCAGCGCCGCCATCGCCGCACCGGTCGCCAGGAACGCGACCGACAGCAGCGAGACGGCAAGTCCCGCCCCGGGCATGCGATACAGCGCCAGCCCCAGCGCGACCGCAGCGAACAGCGCCGCGCCGACTCTCAGCGACCAGCCGGGAATGGTGCGGCGCACCAGCTCGGGCAGCGCCAGCCGGGCAATGGGCGTGAAGACCCATCGGTCCGCCCAGTTCGTCCGGCGCTCGGTCAGCGCGGCGAGCACGCCGTTGCTGCGCGCCGACAGCGCCTCCGCGCTCAACTCGACCAGATGCCCGGCCCGCTCCTGGCCGGCGGTCAGCGCGATATGTTCCGCGCCCGACTGGACCGACACCCGCAGCAGCGCCGACTGGAAGTCGTAATCCGCAGGCATGTTGGCGATCACGCTCAGCTGCCGCCCGGAGACGCGGGCGATGCCGGCCCAGCAATCCTTCATGTCCAGCCGCTCGATCGCCGCCGCGCTTTCCGGGTCGGAGGTCACCAGCAACGCCTCGGCACCGCCCGATGCCATCCGTTCGATCACCGTATCAGTCGTGACCAGGCCATCGGCCAAGACGAGTACCACGGCTTCGTCGCCGACCTTCTCCGCCGCTTCCTCGGCCGAGCGGACGATCTCGACCTGGATGTCGCGTTCGCTGGCGCGACCGACCGCGGCCAGAAGCGCGGGCGTCATTCGCCCCACGGCGACGAACACCTGCTCGACCCCGGCACCAGCCAGCAGCCGCACCTGATATTCGAGCAGCGTCATCCCGCCGAACGGCAGGGTCGCCGCCAGTGTCCCCGGACGGTCGGTTGCGTCCTCGATCGCGAAAATCAGCCCCGCCAGCATGGTGGCGGCGTTAGTCGGAATGTCCTGCACAATCAAACTGCCTTGGCATGGGTCGGGGCGCCGGGAAGCGGAATTCGCAGATCAGTACAGCAGATAGCTGGCCCGCTCGGCTTCCCAGGCGGTCTCGTCGGGCACGGTCAGCGTATCCAGGTCGCGCGGCTGCGACGCAGGATCGTCGACCCATTCGCGCAGGCCCGGACCACCGTTGATCACGTCGATCGCCAGCTTGTCGAACACATATTCGTACGGGAAATCGCGCCACAGCGCATAGCCGGGATAGAGGTTGCGGATCGCCTTGAACCCCAGCGCCTGCAGCCGCCACGGCCGAAAGGCGGGGTCGTCATAGGACGGGCCCTCGGCATGGATGAAGACGCCGCTGCACAGCTGGCCGACATGTTTGTGGAATGTCGGCTGAAACCACATGTCGCGCAGCGAGCAGCCGGTCAGCCAGTGCGGCGCGATCCGCTGCATCTCGGCGATCACTGCGCGCGCATCGATATCGGGCGCGCCGAACAATTCGAGCGGCCGGGTCGTCCCGCGCCCCTCGGACAGGGTCGTCCCCTCCAGCATGACGGTGCCGGCATAGGCGCGCGCCATGTTGACGTTGGCCGCATTCGGGCTGGGATTGATCCAGGGCCGCTCGGCGGGCCAGCCGAAGCCGGGCCCGGTTTCGGGCGCCCAGCCCTCCATCTCGATCACGCGATAATCGACGTCCAGGCCGAAATGATCGATGAACCACCGGCCCATCTCGCCCAGCGTCATGCCGTGGCGCATCGGCATCGGCCCTGCCCCGACGAAACTTTCCCAGCCGGCACGCAGCGTCAGTCCCTCGATCGGGCGCCCCGCCGGATTGGGCCGATCGAGCACCCAGACCGACTTGCCATGTGCCGCCGCCGCCTCCAGCACATAGAGCAAGGTCGTGACGAAGGTGTAGATGCGGCAGCCGACATCCTGAAGGTCGACCAGCATCACGTCGAAAATGCCCATCGACTGGCCGGTCGGACGGCGAACTTCGCCGTACAGGCTGAAGACCGGCATGCCGTAGATCGGATCGGTGAAGTCCGGCGACTCCATCATGTTGTCCTGAAGGTCGCCGCGCACGCCGTGCTGGGGCCCGAACACCGCAGAGACGTTGAGTCCGGACGCCACCAGCGCGTCGAGCGCGTGCGTCAGGTCCGCCGTCACGGAGGCCGGATGGGCAAGCAGCGCGACGCGCTTCCCTTCCAGCGGCTTGCGAAGTGCGGAGTCGGCGAGCAGGCGATCGATACCGAAGTTCATGGGTCAGCCTGCTGCCGGGAGTTGCAGGACGAAGCAAGCCGGATCGTGGAAGTCGGGCTTCGAACGGGGGTGTGCGAGCGACCAATAGGAAATCCGCCCGCCGGTCTCCTCGATCACCGAGGTCAGGGCCACTCGCCAGTTCACGCCCGAAAGCGCCGGCAGCAGCAATTGCGCGCCGACCCCGTCCGCCCGTCGCGTGACCTGCGGCTCGCTGTCCAGCGGTAGGTCGCGCCCGCCCTTACGATAGCCGTCGAAGCGATAGGCCGCCCAGCCGGTCGAGGGCGACAGGTTGAACTCGACATAGCCCGCATCGCCCGCGACGAAGAGTTCGAAGCAGGTGTGCTTCCACAATTCGTCGGTCCGCTCGGGCGCGGCCGGATGGGGCACGACCAGTTCGCCTGTACCGTCCACCGCATAGTCCAGCGACCAGTGCCGCCCGTCATGGCGGGTCAGCGACACCTCGACCCCGGTGACGGCCAGCGGCGGGAAATCGGGATGCGGTACCAAGCGATACTTTTGCAATGAAGCGTCCTCATGCTAGGCGCGCGTCGCCATGACCGAATATCAATCCGACCTGCTCCGCCTCCTGTCCGACCGTGGGTACATCCACCAGGTCACCGACGCCACCGGCCTCGACGAGCTGGCCACGAAGCAGATCGTGCCGGGCTATATCGGGTTCGATCCGACAGCGCCGTCGCTCCATGTGGGAAGTCTCGTGTCGATCATGATGCTGCGCCAGCTGCAGCGCGCCGGTCACAAGCCGATCGTCATCATGGGCGGCGGCACCGGCAAGATCGGAGATCCCAGCTTCAAGGACGAAGCGCGCAAGCTGCTGACGACCGATCTGATCGCGGAGAACATCGCGTCGATCCGGCGCGTGTTCGAACGATTCCTGACCTTTGGCGACGGGCCGACCGACGCGATCCTGGTCGACAATGCCGAGTGGCTCGACAAGCTCGAATATATCCCGTTCCTGCGCGACATCGGCCAGCATTTCTCGGTCAACCGGATGCTGAGCTTCGACTCGGTCAAACTGCGCCTGGAACGCGAACAGTCGCTCAGCTTCCTCGAATTCAACTATATGATCCTCCAGGCCTATGATTTCCTGGAGTTGTCGCGCCGCGCCGGCTGCCGCCTCCAGATGGGCGGGTCGGATCAGTGGGGCAATATCGTCAACGGCGTCGAGCTGACCCGCCGCGTCGACGGCACGCAGGTGTTCGGCATGACCACCCCGCTGCTGACCAATGCCGACGGCACCAAGATGGGCAAGACGGTGAGCGGCGCGGTCTGGCTGAACGAGGATCAGCTGTCGCATTACAACTACTGGCAGTTCTGGCGGAACACCGAGGACCGCGACGTCGAGAGCCGGCTGCGCCTGTTCACCGACCTGCCGATGGACGAGATCGCCCGCCTCGCCGCGCTGGAGGGCGCCGAGATCAACGAAGCCAAGAAGGTGCTGGCGAACGAGGCCACCAAGCTGTGCCGCGGGCCCGCTGCCGCCGAGGAAGCCGCCGAGACCGCGCGTCGCACCTTCGAGGAAGGCGCGACCGGCGAGTCGCTGCCCAGCCACGCTGCCACCGGCCCGATCGGAATCCTCGACGCGCTGGTCGCCCTTGGTCTCAGCAGTTCCAAGGGCGAGGCACGCCGGCTGATCAAGGGCGGCGGCGCGCGCGTCGACGGGGTCAAGGTCGAGGACGAGACGCTGGTCCTGGATCCGAGCGACACGCCGCTGCGCCTGTCGGCCGGCAAGAAGAACCACGGCATCCTGTCCTTCGACAACTGATCGACGCGGGCGATCGTCGCGCCGCGTTAATCACGTCCGTTGGTCATCGCTTCACACCGCGTCGCTAGAGGTCGAGGTTCCACCAGGCACGGTGCGGAGGTGCGTGTGAGCTTTGGAGCGCTGAATCTGGCCCTGCTCGACGCCCGTCGCGAGGACCGCGACGAAGTCGAGTACCGCGCCCGCGCGACCGGCGCGAATGGCGTCCAGCACCTGCTGCTGATCGTCAACCTGTCGCCCCATGGCCTGATGGCGCGGTGCGAGAGCGATCTGCCGGTCGACGAGCGGATCCAGGTGACCCTGCCGATCATCGGCCCTACCGCCGCGCAAGTGCGCTGGTCGCTGGGTGGCCGGATCGGCTGCCAGTTCGACTATCCCATCGACCTGGCGAGCTACTATGAGCTGGTCGCGATCCTGGTGAAATCGGGGCGTTAAACCTCACCGTCACCCCGGGCGCAGTCCCGGGGTCGACCCCTCCATCCCGGACGGGCGGCGGCCATTGCGATCACCCCACGCTGTCCAGACCAACCCTTCGCGAAAACCGCTGCTCCGGGATGTGCCGACCGGTGGATGCCGGCACTTCGGCCGGCGTGACGAGTGGGGAAGCTCGGAAGGTCTTTCCCTAAACTCCGCCCCGGCCCTATCCCGACCGCAGCAACCCCACCGCGGCATCGCGTTCGAACAGGTACAGCGCGACCCGCGCCGCCTGGCCGCGCTCGCCCTTCAGTCCGCCGTCGCGGTCGATCAGCAATCGCGCGTCGCCATGCGCAGAGGCGATCAGTTCGGCCATCATCTCGGGCGTCGCCAGCCGGAACTGCATCTCGCCCGACTGACGCGTGCCAAGCAGTTCGCCCGCGCCGCGCAGCCGCAGGTCCTCCTCGGCGATGCGGAAGCCGTCATTGCTCTCGCGCATCAGCGCCAGCCGCGCCCGCGACGTCTCGCTGAGCGCGTTGCCGCGCAGCAGGACACAGACCGACCGGCCCCCACCCCGCCCGACCCGGCCGCGCAGCTGGTGCAGCTGGGCCAGGCCGAACCGGTCGGCATGTTCGATCACGATCAGCGTGGCATTGGGCACGTCGACCCCCACTTCGATCACCGTCGTCGCGACCAGCACGCCGAGCTCGCCCGACGAGAAGCGCGCCATGACCGCGTCCTTTTCCGGTCCCTTCATCCGGCCATGGACCAGCCCGACGCGTTCGCCGAAGCGCTGGCGCAGCGTCTCCGCCCGCGCCTCCGCCGCAGCCATGTCGCTCTTCTCGCTCTCCTCGACCAGCGGGCAGACCCAATAGGCCTGGCCGCCGTTCGACAGGTGCCGTGCGAGGCCATCGACCACTTCGCCCAGCCGATCCTCCGAGATCACGCTCGTCTCGATCGGCTGGCGGCCCGGCGGCATCTCGTCAAGGCGGCTGACATCCATCTCGCCGTAATTGGCCAGAGTCAGCGTGCGCGGGATCGGCGTCGCGGTCATCACCAGCAGGTGCGGCGGGCGATCGGCCTTGGCCTGGAGCATCATCCGCTGGGCGACGCCGAACCGATGCTGCTCGTCGACCACGACGAGGCCGAGGTCGCGATAGGAGACCGCGTCCTGGAAGATCGCATGCGTGCCGATCAGGATATCGATCGACCCGTCGGCAAGGCCCATCAGCGTCGCCTCGCGCGCCTTGCCCTTGTCGCGCCCGGTCAGGATCGCGATGTTGACGCCGATTCCGGACAACAGCCGGCCGAGCGTCTCGAAATGCTGGCGCGCCAGGATTTCGGTCGGCGCCAGCAACGCGCCCTGGCATCCCGATTCGACCGCGATCAGCAGCGCCATCACCGCCACCAGAGTCTTGCCCGCACCGACATCGCCCTGGAGCAGGCGAAGCATCGGGCGGTGCTGCTCCATGTCGCCCTCGATCTCCCGGATCGTGCGCGACTGGGCGCCGGTCGGAGCATAGGGCAGCTTCAGCGCGTCGCGCAGCCGGCCATCGCCCTTCAGCGGCCTGCCGCGCTTGGCCCGCGCCTCGCCCCGCACCAGCAACAGCGCCAGCTGCGTCGCGAACACCTCGTCATAGGCCAGCCGCTCGCGCGCCTTCGCATCCGACGGATCGGCATGAATCCGCTCCAGCGCGGCCCGCCAGTCCGGCCAGTCGTGCCGCGCCTTCAGGCTCGGCTCGATCCATTCGGGCAGTTCGGGCGCGCGCTCGATCGCCTGTGCCGCGAAATTGCCGAGGCGCCGCGACGTGATCCCTTCCGAACAGGGGTAGATCGCCTCGCGCATCGCGAGCCCCTCGGCCTCGTCCAGCGGCAGGGCATGGTCGGGATGGACCATCTGCAATTCCTGGCCATAGGTCTCGAGCTTGCCCGAGACCCAGCGCGGCTCATTCAGCGGGAGCAGCTTCTTCACCCAGCCCGATCCGCCGCCGAAATAGACCAAAGTCACGTAATTGCCGTGCGCGTCGACCGCGTGCACCCGCGCCGGGGCCCGCGCGCTGCCGCCCATCTTGTAGCTGACCGGGGTCAGCCGGATCGCGATCACCCGGCCCGCATCGGCCGCCATCAGCTCGTCGCGCGGCAGCCGGTCGACCCATCCGGTGGGAAGATGGAAGGCCACGTCCACCACCCGCGCCAGCCCGAGCCGCTCGAGCGGCTTGGCAAGCTGGGGGCCGATACCCTTCAGCGCGGTGACTTCGGCGAACAGGGGATTGAGAAGATCGGGCCGCATGGCCCGTCAGGTAGGCGAAGCGCGGCGATTGCGAAAGCCGCCCTGCACTGGCCTTTCGCCTTCTGTTCCCCTATCTGGATCACGAACCCAGCCGACCGCGCATCCTCGCGCCGCCGGCCAAATGCCGTTGAGGACCATGGACCGCAAAACCCGCCTGAAACGCCTCCGCTTCCGCGCCTGGCACCGCGGCGTGAAGGAAGCCGACCTGATGATCGGCGGCTTTTTCGACGCACATCATTCCGGCTGGAGCGAGGACGAGATCGCGCTGTTCGAGACGCTGCTCGAGGAACAGGATGTCGACATCATGGCCTGGGCGATGGGCGCCCAACCGGTGCCGCCGGAATATCAGGGAACGATCATGAAGGCGCTGAAGACCCTGAACTACGTGCCGATCGCCGAGTGATTTTTCCTCCCCCGGATGCGGCGCATCCGGGGGAGGGGGACCAGCCGCAGGCTGGTGGAGGGGGTCCACCACATCTGTTGCAGCCCGCTCCACCACGATGCTGCGCATCGCGGTCCCCCTCCCCCGGAACCGCAGGCTCTTGGGGAGGAGATGAAGGCAAATCCGCCCCACTTCGAGGCGTGAAGAAAGACCCAGATGCCCGACCTGAAGACGATCCTCTCCGCCTCCGCCCCGCTCACCCTTGCGAGCGCACCTTCCGGGTTCCTGCCCTGGATGCTGGCGGACCTTGCGCGCGCCGGGGGCACGGCGGTGTTCGTTGCGTCGGACGAGGCGGCGATGCGCGCAGTGGCCTCCACCGCGCCCTATTTCGCGCCCGAGCTCGAGGTCGTCACCTATCCGGCCTGGGACTGCCTACCCTATGATCGCGCAAGCCCGACGCTGCGCGTCATGGCCGAGCGGCTGGCGGCGCTTCAGAAGCTCCAGACCAGGGCGAGCGGCCCCCGACTGGTAGTGACGACGGTCAATGCGGCGACCCAGCGCGCGCTGACCCGCTTCCGCATCCGCCAGCTGGTCGCCCGGCTGGCTCCGGGTGAGCGCATCTCGCTCGACAAGCTGGCGGTGCTGCTGACCGGCAACGGCTATATCCGCGTCGACACGGTCAACGATCATGGCGAGTTCGCGGTTCGCGGCGGACTGGTCGACCTGTTTCCCTCGGGCGCCGAACAGGCGCTGCGGCTCGACTTCTTCGGCGACGAGATCGAGAGCGTCCGCACCTTCGACCCGTCGGACCAGCGCACCACCGGCCGCGTCGACGGCTTCACCCTGCTGCCCGCCAGCGAGGCGCTGCTCGACGAGGAGACGATCAAGCGGTTCCGTACCCGATATCGCGAGAAGTTCGGCGCGACCGCGACCGGCGACCCGCTGTACCAGGCGATCAGCGACGGGCGCCGTCTGGCGGGCATGGAGCATTGGCTGCCGCTGTTCGAGGAACGGCTGGAGACGCTGTTCGACCATCTCCCCGACGATGCGGTCATCGTGGCGGAATCGGGCGTGCCCGCCGCCGCCGAGCAGCGGTTCGAGGGAATCGCCGACTATCAGGCGAACCGGGTCCGCGCCCAGTCGAGCGATCCGGGCAGCTATCGCCCGCTGGGCATCGACGCACTGTACCTGACACCGGCGCAGTGGGATGCCGCGCAGGCGGACGCCGCCGTTCACACCGCGACCCCGTTCCACGAACCCGAATCGAAGACGGTGCTCGACTTCGACGTCGACGGCCCGCGCGATTTCGCGCCCGAGCGCACCGCCGGCTCCAATGTGTACGAGGCCGTCGTCGATCACCTCGCCCGGCTGCGCAAGGAGAAGCGCAAGCCGGTCCTGGCCAGCTATTCCAACGGTGCCCGCGACCGTCTCAAGGGACTGCTCGAGGATCACGGGCTGATCGGCGCGCTGCCCGCCGACAGCTGGCAGGAGGCGCTCGGCATCGCCGACCGGGGCATCGCGCTGATCGTCCTGCCGCTCGACCACGGCTTTACCGCGCCGGGTGTGGCGGTGCTGACCGAGCAGGACATGCTCGGCGACCGCCTGATCCGCCGGTCGAAGCGGCGCAAGAATACCGATGCCTTCCTTCAGGAACTGGCGACGCTCTCGCCCGGGGACCTGGTCGTCCATGTCGACCACGGCATCGGCCGGTACGAGGGCCTGACCCAGATCCCGGTGCAGAAGGCGCCGCACGACTGCGTCGCGCTGACCTATTCGGGCGGCGACAAGCTGTACGTCCCGGTCGAGAATCTCGAAGTCCTCAGCCGCTACGGCTCCGGCGAGGAGGGCGCCTCGCTCGACAAGCTGGGCGGCGAAGGCTGGCAACGCCGCAAGTCGCGGATGAAGGAGCGGATCCGCGAGATCGCCGGCGAATTGATCGCGACCGCCGCGAAGCGAGCACTGCGACCGGCCGAAGTGGCCGAGCCCGATCATGGCGGCTATCCCGCCTTTGTCGATCGCTTCCCCTATGAGGAAACCGACGACCAGGACCGCGCGATCAGCGACGTGCTCGCCGATCTGGCGGCGGGCCGGCCGATGGACCGGCTGGTGGTGGGCGATGTCGGCTTCGGCAAGACCGAGGTCGCGCTGCGCGGCGCGTTCGTCGCCGCGATGGCGGGGATGCAGGTCGCGGTGGTCTGTCCCACCACCCTGCTCGCGCGCCAGCATTACCAGAATTTCAAGGCGCGGTTCGAAGGCTTCCCGATCGAGATCGGCCGCCTGTCGCGCCTGGTGCCCGCGGCCGAGGCGAAGACGACCCGCGAGGGTCTCGCGAACGGACAGATCGACGTGATCGTCGGCACTCATGCGGTGCTGTCGAAGAGCATCGAGTTCAAGCGGCTGGGGCTCGTCGTGGTCGATGAGGAACAGCGGTTCGGCGTGACCCACAAGGAACGGCTGAAGGCGCTGAAGGCCGATGTCCATGTCCTGACGCTGACCGCCACGCCGATCCCGCGCACGCTGCAGATGGCGATGTCGGGCCTGCGCGAGTTGTCGGTGATCCAGACCCCGCCGGTCGATCGCCTCGCGGTGCGCACCTATGTCATGCCCTGGGACCCGGTGGTGCTGCGCGAGGCACTGCTGCGCGAGCATTATCGCGGCGGCCAGACCTATTTCGTCACCCCGCGCATCGCCGACCTGCCCGAAATCGAGGCGTTCCTCAGCAAGGAAGTGCCCGAGGTCCGCTACGTCGTCGCCCATGGCCAGATGGCGCCGACCGAGGTCGAAGAGCGGATGTCGGCCTTCTACGACCGCAAGTTCGAGGTGCTGGTGTCGACCACCATCGTCGAGAGCGGGCTGGATATCCCCAGCGCGAACACGATGATCGTCAACCGCGCCGACAAGTTCGGCCTCGCCCAGCTGTATCAGCTTCGCGGCCGGGTCGGCCGGGCCAAGACCCGCGCCTATGCCTATATGACGACGCCGGCACAGCGGCTGATGACCGAGGCCGCGGATAAGCGCCTGAAGGTGCTGTCCGACCTCGAATCGCTGGGCGCCGGGTTCCAGCTGGCCAGCCACGATCTCGACATTCGCGGGGCGGGCAACATGCTGGGCGACGAGCAGTCGGGCCACATCAAGGAAGTCGGGTTCGAACTGTACCAGTCGATGCTGGAGGAGGCGATCCTCGACGCCCGCGCCGGCGGCCTGCGCGACGAACGTCCGCGCGACCTGAGTCCGCAGATCACCGTCGACGCGCCGATCATGATCCCGGAGGACTATGTCCCCGACCTCGACCTGCGCATGGGGCTGTATCGCCGCCTGAACGAGGTGGAGGACAAGGCCGGGATCGAAAGCTTCGCGGTCGAGATGATCGACCGGTTCGGCAAGCTGCCCGAGGCGACCGACAATCTGATCCAGCTGATGGAAGCGAAGCTGAATGCCAAGGCGGCCTGCATCGCCAAGCTGGACGTCGGCGCCAAGGGCGCGCTGGTCAGCTTCCACAACGACAAGTTCCCCAATATCGAGGGGCTGCTGGCCTATGTCGAGAAGCTGGACGGCACCGCGCGGCTGCGGCCCGACATGAAGCTGGTGATCTCGCGCGCCTGGGCGACGCCCAAGGCACGGCTGAACGGCGCGTTGCAACTCTCGCGCGGGCTGGCGCGGGCAGCGGGGTGATTCGCCGACAGGCAAACAGGTGCAGCGAAGGATTGCCGCTCCGGCCGCGAGGGTTTAGGAAAGCGGGTATGGAAGTGGCAAGTCTCGAGCGGCGCCGTCGCCTGATGGATATGCTCGGCCAGCTGGCGCAGGTCGATTCGATCGACGGGCTGGTCATGGCGCTCCGCGGGTCGGCGCGCGCGATCGGCAATGCCGACGGCATCACCGTCGTGCGCCGAATCGGTAACCGCGTCGCCTATGTCGCCGAGGATGCCGCATCGCCCCTATGGGCCGGTCACGACTTTCCCATCGAGACCTGTATCTCCGGCATCGCGATGACCGAGAACCGCCCGATCGTGATCGACGACATCTATGCCGACAATCGCGTGCCGATCGACGCCTATCGCTCGACCTTCGTGAAGAGCATGGCGATGTTTCCGATCGGCATGGGCGAGCCGAGAATGGCGATGGGCGGCTATTGGGCCCGCGTCGGTCCGATCGACCAGGAAGCGATCGCGCTGCTCTCCAACCTCGCGCGCGCCGCCAGCCCGGTGTTCGACCGTGTCGACCGCCACCAGCTGGGCGCGGCCGGCTGATCTAGCGGTCAGCGGACCGGCGCGTCCAGTTCGGCTTCGCGCTCTTCGGCCAGTTCGTCTGCGGTGAAGCTTTCGCGCGTCATCACGAAGCCGCCGCTATTATAGCGGTCGATCTGCCAACGGCCGCTCACCTCGGTCCCGTCGCCGTCGATCATGCCCGAATAGAACACCGCATGGTCGAAGCCGCCGCTGCCGTCATATTGCTTGACGAAGCGCACCGCCGTGCCGTCGCGCGTGCCTGAGACAGACGCCCGCCGGATATCGACGATACCATTGGGATCGCGCTCGCTGACGCTGCCATCGACCGCCCCGCCCTGCTCGTTCAACAGCGCGATAAAGCCGTTATCCTCATAGTCCCCTGTATAGCGGCCGTACCAGACGCCGGTCAGGTCGCGCTTGTCGCTCACGAGCTGTGGTCCGCGACGATGCGCCAGTTGCTACCCTCGCGGCGGAAGACCAGGCTGGTCATGCCGGTCAGCACCTTGCCGGCGCCGTCGACCAGCTTCCACCGCGCGATCAGCAGCGCATGGTCGGCGCCCAGCATGCGGAAATCGTCGAAGGTGAAGGACAGCCGGCTTGCCTTCGTACCGCGTGTCGCGCCGAACTGGTCGACATAACTGGCCAGATAGCGTTTCCGCACATCCGCCTTGCCGCGGGCGATCCCCTTTTCGGTGGTGAAGCTGGTCGCCGGATCGTCCGAATAGATCGCCAGGAACCGGTCGATATCGCCCGCGTCCCACCCCGCGGCGCTGTCGGCCATCGCCACCTCGATCGCGGCGCGCGGTCCCAGTGCGCCCTGCGCCGCAGCCGGGACCGCCAGCACCAGCGCAACGATCAGGATCAGCCAGCGACTCATCTCACCTTCTCCCCCATGTCACCCATTTGCCGCGCCGCCGACCAGCCGGACCAGCGCCTGGCTGTCGATCGGGCCCGAGCAGAGATAGCCCTGGAAATACTGGCAGCCTTCCTTCGCCAGCAGGTCGAGCTGTTCGGCGGTCTCGACCCCCTCGGCAACGACGCTGAGCCCCAGCGAGCGAGCCATGTCGATGACGCCGCGGACCACGACCCGGTCGCGGGGCGTGCCGGCAATGTCCTGGCTCAGCCGCTTGTCGATCTTGAGATAGTCGAGCGGCAGCGCCTTGAGATAGGCGAGACTGGAATAGCCGGTGCCGAAATCGTCGATCGCGACTCGGCAGCCCGCCGTGCGCAGCACCGACAGCAGCCGCGCCGCCTCGCCCAGATCGGCCACGAGGCCGCTCTCGGTGATCTCGATCGTCAGGCGCCCGCGTGGAAAGCCGCTGATATCGACACGCCCCAGCAGGCTGTCGGCAAAGCCCGGCCGCGCCAGGTCGCCCGCGGTCACGTTGATCGACAGCCGCGTGCGCGACAGGTTGAGCGGCCAGCGCGCCGCCTCCTCCAGCGCGATGCGCTGGAGATGGTCGCTCACCGCGCCTTCCAGTCCGACATGGGCGGCAGCGGCGAACAGCTGTTCGGCACCGACCTCGCCCAGTTCGCGGCTGCGCCAGCGGGCCAGCGCCTCGACTCCGACGATCGATCCGCTCGCGATCGACACCTGGGGCTGGAACAGCACGCCGATCTCGCCGCGATCGATCGCATGGCGCAGGGCGGCAGCAAGCTCGTCGAGCGACGGACCCGACATGACCCGCGCCGCGCTGCCGTCGACCAGCGTCTCGCTCGCGCGGCGCAGCAGGCTGGCGGCGGTATCGCCATCGACGCTGGTCGCCAGCGCCATGCGCGCGCCCAGCGGCAGGAACGCGCCATCCACCACGAATGGCCGCGCCAGCGCCTCGTCGAGCTTGCGCGCGGCCGCCTCAAGCCGGCCGGCATCGGCATCGTCGCTCGCGACCAGGAACTCGGATCCCCCCAGCCGGGCGACCACCGTGCGCCGTCCCAGAATGCCCCGCACCGAATCCGACAGCCGGCGCGAAACCGCGCGCAGCACCGCATCGCCGGCGGTGCGGCCATAGGCGGTGTTGACCATCTCGAAGCGCGAGAGCGCGATCAGCAGGGTCGCAACGGAAGCGCCCTCGCCCAACCGCCGGTCGATCCAGCGCCGCGCGCCCGGGCCGTCGCGCGTTCCGCTCAACGCCTCGCGTACGACCGCGCCGGCATCGGGCATTTCGCCCAGCCGCTCGACCAGGCCGCTCAGGCGACCGGTGGCGGGGTCGCGCTGCAGATGCTGCACCACCCGTCCCCTGCCCTCCAGTTCATGGGCAAAGGCAGTGGTGGGGGTGCGCTCGTCCAGCCGCCGCAGCGCCGCCCGGCCGATCCTGCGCTCGCGCGGGTCGATCAGGCGCAGCACGTCGCGCAGTCGCGGCGTCTCCTCCAGGCCCAGCAGCGACGCCAGCGCCGGGGTCAGCGAGAGGGTGCGCACATCGCCGTCCTGATGCCAGCCCAGCGGCTCCTCGGCTTCTCCCGCGCCACCGACTCCGCCGGCCAGCCGCTCGACATGACGCAGCGCGAACCGGATCGCCTGGGAAATTGCCGCGGTCGACATCGGGCTGCTGAGGAAGTGCGTCGCGCCCGCATCGTAGAATTGGCGCATGTGAACGGTGTCGCTCTGCGACACGAGGATCAGCATCGCCGCGCCATTGGTCTCGACCACATGGCCCAGCGCCCTGGCGGCGATCAGACCGTCGCTGAGCGCCCCGCGCGCGTCGATGACCGCCACCGCGGCGCCGCTGGTCAGGAAGCGGCTTTCCACCCCCTCGCCCCGCCGCGCGGCGACGATCCGCCAGCCGACACCGGCCGCGGCGGCCGCAAGCTCGTCCCGCTGGTTGAACGAGAGCACGAAAACAGGTGCATCGGCGGGGGGAGTCGCGGGGTCGATATCAATCACGGCGGCGGTTCTAGCCTGATCGGATTGGACTTGTCTCTCCCAACCGCCTAACTCGGCAAGATGAGTTGCGCATCCGCCCTGATCGACCGTCACGGCCGTGCGATCCGCTATCTTCGCATATCGGTGACCGACCGCTGCGACCTGCGCTGTCGCTATTGCATGTCGGAGAAGATGCAGTTCCTCCCGCGCCACGCCGTGCTGAGCCTGGAGGAGATCGCGCTGATCGCGGAGCGGTTCATCGCCGGGGGCGTGAACAAGATCCGCCTGACCGGCGGCGAGCCGCTGATGCGTCGCGACATGATCGACCTGGTCCGCCGACTGGGCGCGCGGATCGGCGACGGGCTCGACGAACTCACCCTGACCACCAACGGCACGCATCTGGTACAGCATGCCGAGGCGCTGGCCGACGCGGGCGTGCGCCGCGTGAACGTCAGCATCGACAGCCGCGACCCTGAGGTGTTCCGCCACATCACCCGCCACGGCGACGTGACCCGGGTGCTGGACGGGATCGCTGCGGCACAGGCGGCGGGCCTGCGGGTCAAGCTCAACATGGTCGCGCTGAAAGGGCTGAACGACGGCGAGTTCGCATCGATGCTGGCCTGGGCGGTCGAGCGCGACATGGACCTGACGCTGATCGAGACGATGCCGCTGGGCCAGATCGACGAGGATCGCGCGGACCGCTTCGTACCGCTGGGGGCCGTGCTCGCCGATCTTCAGGCCAGCTTTCCGCTGGTGCGTGATTCGCATGATTCGGGCGGTCCCGCGCGCTATTGGCGGGTCGAGGGAAGCACGACGCGCCTCGGCCTGATCTCGCCGCTGACCGCCAATTTCTGCGCCACCTGCAACCGGGTCCGACTGTCGACCGATGGAAAGCTGCACATGTGCCTCGGCCATGAGGATTCGGTCGATCTGAAGGCGGCGATTCGCGACGGCGGGCTTGCCGAAGTCGATGCGCGGATTGCCGAAGCGCTGGGCGCGAAGCCCGAGCGGCATGAGTTCCGGATCGAACGCGGCGCCGCGCCCGCCGTATCGCGTCACATGAGCGTCACCGGCGGATGACGCACTGCGCACTGGTGACATCGCCGACCCTGCCTGCCCAGGCGGCTGCGGAAGAATTGCGTTCGGCCTATGACTGGGTGCCGTTCGAGGAAGCCGAGACCGTGGTCGCGCTGGGCGGCGACGGCTTCATGCTCCAGACCTTGCACCAGATGCTCGAGACGCGGCGCATCGTCCCGGTGTTCGGCATGAACCTGGGCACCGTCGGCTTCCTGATGAACGAATGGCGGCTTGAAGGGCTGCGCGATCGTCTCGCCCGCGCGAAGCCGTTCAAGGTCTCGCCGCTGCGGATGAGCGCGACGACGATCCATGGCGAACGGTTCGACCTGCCCGCGATCAACGAAGTGTCCTTCCTGCGCGAGACGCGGCAGACCGCGAAGCTGGAAGTGACGGTCAACGATCGGATCGTCCTGCCCGAACTGGTGTGCGACGGCCTGCTGGTGGCGACGCCGGCCGGATCGACCGCCTATAACCTGTCGGTCCAGGGTCCGATCCTGCCGCTGGGATCGGGGATGCTGGCGATGACCCCGATCAGCCCGTTCCGTCCGCGACGCTGGAGCGGCGCGATCCTGCCGGAAAAGGCGCGAATCGGCGTGCGCGTGCTGGAAGCAGACAAGCGGCCGGTCAGCGCCGTCGGCGACCAGCGCGAAGTGCGCGAGGTCGCCCATGTCGAGATCGCGATCGACCCGCTTCGCGACCTGACCCTGTTGTTCGACCCCGAGCACGCGCTCGACGATCGCATCACGATGGAACAATTCGTCGCTTGAGCGGCTTGCATCCATCGAAAGCAGCGCTATAGAGCGCCCTCCGGCTATTCCCTGATAGCTCAGCGGTAGAGCTCTCGACTGTTAATCGAGCGGCCGTAGGTTCGAATCCTACTCAGGGAGCCAGCCGGCAAAATGCGCAGGTGCCCCAGGGCGCGCGTCGTTCCCTGATAGCTCAGCGGTAGAGCTCTCGACTGTTAATCGAGCGGCCGTAGGTTCGAATCCTACTCAGGGAGCCAGCCTTCCCTCTTCCTTTCCGGCATCGGCCCTGGTCGGCGCATCCACATCGCCTGGACCGAGCAATGGCTGCGGCGAAGCGAGTTGAGCTTTGCCGACCCGGCTCTATCATCGGCCCTCAACGCGGTTTCGGGGGTAGAGTGGCGATCGACTTGAAGGCGGTGGAACAACTGGCCACCGACCAGGCATCGCTGAAGGCAGCCGCGGGACTTGCGAAACCGGGCAAATGGTCCGGCGCGGCCGCAAGCCGCGACTCCGCATTGATCTGGGGCGAATGTGCCGGTTCGGGCGCCAATCCCTATCGCGTGATGGCGGATCTGCGCGACATGGGAAGCAAGTGCACCTGCCCGTCGCGCAAGTTTCCCTGCAAGCATGTGCTCGCGTTGCTCTGGTTGAATGCAGAGGGGATCATCCCCTTCCCGCCGGACGAGACGCCCGAATGGGTGACCGACTGGCTCGGCCGGCGGAGACCGGGCGCGGGTGCGCCGAAGCCGGCCCCGGCGTCGGATCCGGACAAGAACCTGCTCGCGGCCCGCACCGCAGATCCCGAGCCGGTCGAGGACGAAAAGGCGGCGGCCCGGCGGGAAGCCGCGTCGATCAAGCGCGCCGAGGATACGGAACGCGCCATTCTCGACGCGCTTGACGCGCTCGAGCAATGGGTTGGCGATCAGTTGCGGCTTGGACTCGCCGGCTTTCTCGATGACGTGACCGCACGGTGTCGGCGGATCGGCGCGCGGCTGACCGACGGCAAGGCGGCGGCGCTGGCGGGTCATCTGGACGAGGTTCCGGCACGGCTGCTTGCATTGCCGGTGGGCGACCGGGTTCGCGGCGCCGCCATCGAGCTTGCCCGGATCACCCTGCTTGCGCGCGCCTACCGCGCCGCGCCGAAGGATCCGGAGTTGCGCAGGGCGGTGGCCACGACCGAAAGCCGCGAGGTCCTGCTGGCGAATCCAGACGCCCCGCGCGTGACATCGAGATGGGAAGTCCTCGCCGAAAGGGTTCTCACGCGGCGCGACGGCCTCGTCTCCCAGACGACATGGCTGCTCAACCTGGGCGAAGGCCCGCAATTCGCGATGATGCGCGACTTTTTCCCGGCAAGCGCGGGGCGGCGCGGATCGGTGTTCACGCCGGGCGACCAATTTGCTGGCGAGCTACTCTTCTACCCCGGCCGGGCGCCATTGCGCGCGCTGCTCGTCCAGCGTGAGGCCGCCCCCGCCGGGCAGGCACCGTCCGACTGGCCGGTTGCCGCAACGCCCTTGGGTGAGATGCTCTCCCGGCCGCTGGTGGACGAACCCTGGACGACGGAGACGCCCGTCCTGCTTCCGTCCGGCCGCATCCTGTTCGATGCTGCCCGCACTGCATGGTGGTCGCCTGATGACGGCGAGGCGGCGCTTCCGATCTCCGGGGAAGTCGAGGGGCTGATCACGGGCACCGCCCTGACCCGCACGGCGGCTATCTGGTCCGGCGGCCGGCTTGAAATCCTGGCCGCCCGGTCTGGCTGGGGGCGTATTGCCCATGGCTGACGCCATCCTCGATACGCTCGGCAGCGTTCTGGCGCGCTGGACCATGGGCGGCAGTGCGGTTTCCGCAGCGCCCGCGTCCTGGCGCCCCGTACTGGGGGATGGCGACGGCGAGGCCGAGCTGCGGCTGCTGGCATTGTCCGGCCAGTTCCTCGGCGCGCTTGCCGTTGCGGAACCGTCCGGCGACCTTCAACCGCTGCGCGACATCCCGCGACTGTCATTGCCGGCGATCGACGACGCGCTTCGTCCGCCCCTGCGGCGCGTGCTCGCGCAGCTTCGTGACGCACGGACGCGACTCCATCTGCTCGATTTTCTCGGCCGGCGCGGCTGGACGGTCCATCCGGGCGACTGGATGCCGGGTGAAGCCGACGAGGTGCCCGACGTCTATGCCCCGTGGCAGGACTGGGCGACGAGCTCGGGGCAGGCATCGCTCACCGCCGACCTGCTGAGTGCCGACACCTGGGACGACTATGGCCCCGCCGCGCGGCTGTCAGCCTTTCGGACGCTCCGGCGCCGCAACCCCGCCATCGCGAGTGCACTGCTTGCGGAGAAGGTCGAGGGGGCGGCAGCCGACCACCGCGTTCGACTGACCGAGGTTCTGAGCGAGCGCCTGTCCGACGCCGATGCACCGGTGCTCGACCTGCTGATGCGCGATCGGGCGCCGCGCGTGAAGGCGCTGGCGGCCTCGCTGTCGGCGCGCCTGGGCCGGGGCGAGGTCAGCGGCGAGGACAGCGCGGAACTGGCGGGCTTCTTCACGGTGCAGACCAGGGGATTGCTGCGTCGCACCCGCGTGATCGCGTTGCAGGAATTGAAGACCAGCGCCCAGAGCAACCGCCGCGCCGCCCTGGCCGAATCGCTGCCGCTTGCAACGCTTGCCGCGTCGCTTGGCATGTCGATGGCGGAACTCGTCGCCGCCTGGCCGGTGGGACAGGACAGGAATGCCGATCACCTGCTTGCGATCATGGCGGCGCGATCCGCCCCGGACCCCATCATCGTCGCCGTCGTCGATGTGCTGACCGCCAATCCGGACCTCTATCCCCATACGCTGACGCCGCTGCTTGACCGGCTGACGCCGGACCAGCGTCGACAGGCAGCCATGCGGGTCGTGCGGACCAACACCTCCTTTTCCGCCACGCTGCCGATCGCCGGCGGCGCCGGAGAACTCGACGACCTGATCCGCACGCCCCCTGGCACGGCGTTGATCGACTCCCTGAAGGCCGAGGGAAACAGGAGCGCGGAACAGGCAGTCGAACTGATGTGCCTGGGACTGATTGCCTCCCGCGCCGGTGCGCAGCAGGCGCTCGACCGGCTCGCCGCGTCAGGATTGATCGCCTCCGACCCGAGGCTCGACATGCTGCGACTGAACGTCGCGCTCGAAGACAAAGGAGCATCCAGATGAGCGAAAAGCTGCGCCTTCCCGCGGAGCAGACCTATGCGGGCGAACTCGCCGCGCTGGCCGCAGGGGACGCCGACCGGCGCCCGCCGGGCTGGTCGCTGTCGCCCAAGCTGGTTGTGACCTATCTTATGGGCGGCACGGCTGCGGACGGCACGGTCATCACGCCCAAATATGTCGGCGACCGGCGACTGATCGAAACCGCCGTGGCCACGCTTGCCACGGATCGCGCACTGCTGCTGCTGGGCGTGCCCGGCACCGCCAAGTCCTGGGTATCGGAACATCTCGCCGCCGCGATCACCGGCGACTCGACGATGGTCATCCAGTGCACCGCCGGCACCGACGAGAACCAGGTCCGCTATGGCTGGAACTATGCCCAGCTTCTGGCCCATGGCCCCAGCCGGCAGGCGCTGGTCCCGACCCCGCTGATCCGCGCGATGGAGGGCGGGAAGCTCTGCCGCATGGAAGAGCTTACCCGGATGGGCAGCGACGTGCAGGATACGCTGATCACCGTGCTGTCCGAAAAGATGATGCCGGTCCCCGAACTGAACGAGGCGGTCTATGCCCAGCGCGGGTTCAACATCATCGCGACGGCGAATAATCGCGACAAGGGCGTCAACGAACTCAGCTCCGCGCTGAAGCGCCGCTTCAACGTGGTCGTGCTGCCGCTGCCCGACAGCGCCGACGAGGAAGTTGCGATCATCGTCAAGCGGGTCGGCGAGATGGCCCAGAGCCTGGACCTGCCCGAACCGAAGAATGTCGCCGAGGAAGTGGCACGGGTCGTGTCGATCTTTCGCGAGCTGCGCTCGGGATCGACCGAGGATGGCAAGGTGGCGCTGAAATCCCCCACCGGCGGGCTTTCGACTGCCGAGGCGATCGGGGTCATGGTCGGCGGGATCAGCCAGGCGACCTTCTTCAACGACGGCAGGCTGACACCCGAGACGCTGGCCGCCAACATGATCGGCGCGGTGGTGAAGGACCCCGTCCAGGACCGGGCGGTGCTGGGCGAATATCTGGAAACCGTGCTCAAGAAGCGTCGCGGGTTCGAAGGCTATTATGCGTCGCTCACCGAGCTGATCTGAACCCATGACCGCCGAAGTCTCGCTGTTCGGAATCCGTCATCACGGACCGGGCTCGGCCCGCCGGCTGGTCGAGGCGCTGGATGCGCTTCGCCCGGCGACGGTCCTGATCGAGGGGCCAGCCGACGCCTCGCACCTGCTGCCGATGCTCGCCGACCCGGGGATGAAGACCCCGGTGGCGCTGCTGACCTATCCCGAGGACGATCCCGCGGCGGCCAGCTTCTTCCCGTTCGCCGATTATTCCCCCGAATATCAGGCGGTCCGCTGGGCGGTCGCGAACGAGGCGGCGGTCCGCTTCATCGACCTGCCTGCCTCCGATCGAAGCGGCGCGCATGGCGGCGGGATCGAGGAGGAAGGATCGGCGATCGCCGACGACGATCCGATCAGCAACGACCCGATCGGCACGCTTGCCGCCGCCGCCGGCTATGACGACGGCGAATCCTGGTGGGCCGACGTCATCGAGGAGAATCCGGCATCGACCCCCGTTTTCGCCGCCGTGGCCGATGCGATGACGGCGCTTCGCGACGAAGCCGGCGCCCTTCCCGCGCGGGAGGCAGCGCGCGAGGCGCATATGCGCCTGGAGATCGCGCGCGCCGCCAGGGAAAGCGACGGCCCGGTCGCAGTCGTTTGCGGTGCCTGGCACGTCCCGGCACTGGGCGAGCGGCACAGCCTGTCCGCCGATCGCGAGGTCCTGAAGGGCCGGGCAAAGGCCAGGATCAAGGCGACCTGGGCACCGTGGACCGCCCCGCGCCTGGCGCGCGCCAGCGGCTACGGCGCCGGCGTCGTCGCTCCCGGCTGGTGCGCGCATCTTTGGGACAGCCGCCATTCCGAAAGTCGCGACTCGATCTGGCTGGCGCGGATCGCGCGGGTGATGCGCGAGCGCGGCCATTTCGTCTCGACCGCATCGGTCATCGAGGCGCAGCGGCTGGGCCATGCCCTGGCCGCCTTGCGCGACCGGCCGCATCCGGGGTTCGAGGAACTGCGCGAGGCGGCGATTGCCTGCCTGTGCAATGGCGAGCCCGCGGTGTGGCGCGACATCGCTGCCGAGCTGCTCGTGGGTTCCGCAGTCGGGGCGATCCCCGACGATATTCCGCTGGCGCCGCTGCTGGAGGATCTCCAGCGACAACAGCGGGCGACGCGGCTCAAGCCCGAGGCGCTCGAACGCGCGCTGACGCTCGACCTGCGCAGCGACAGCGGCCTCGCCCGCTCGACATTGCTCCACCGGCTGGCGGCACTCGACGTGCCCTGGGGCAGGCTGGCCGATGCGGGTCGCAGCCGCGGCACCTTCCGCGAGAACTGGACCCTGATGTGGGAGCCCGAATATTCGGTTCGGCTGGTCGAGAATCTGGTTCATGGATCGACGATCGCAGACGCGGCCGCCGGACGGCTGGCAGAGGCGATGCAGGACGAGTCCGATCTCGGCAGGCTGGCCACATTGGTCCGCAACGCGATGACCGCCGACCTGCCGCGCGCGGCGGATACGGGGATCGCACTGCTCGAACGACGCGCGGCGCTGACCAGCGATTGCCAGGCGCTGCTCGACGCATTGCCGCCGATGGCCGACATCCTCCGCTATGGCGAGGCACGCGCGGGCTCGGCCGATCATCTCTCCTCCCTGATGCCGCGGATCGTGGTTCAGGCCGCGCTCGCCCTCCCCTATGCCGCGCGCAATCTCGATGCCGAGGCGGCGGGCAGGCTGCGCGCCTCGATCCTGGCCGGCGAACGCGCGATCCAGCTTGCCCAGCTGGACGCGGACGTGACCGCCGCATGGCATGACGCGCAGCGCACGCTGCTCGCCGACGACCAGGCCACCCGGCTGGTCGCCGGCGCTGCCGCCCGGCTGCTGTACGAGGCCGAACTTCTGTCGGCCGAGGATGCCGCCACGCTGCTGGGCCGCATGCTGTCACCCGGCACCCCGGTGGCCGAGGCCGCCGGCTTCTTCGAGGGATTTCTGGAAGGGGCCGGCCAGCGGCTGATCCACGACACGGCGCTGCGCGACGCCGTCGATTCCTGGCTGGCGGCACTGGAGGAGGAGGCATTCGTGAACAACCTGCCGCTGTTCCGCCGGGTCTTCTCGGCGCTGGACCGCGCCGAGCGCCGCAGGCTGGTGGATGCCGCACTGGGCCGGGCTGGGATAAAGGCCGGCGGCTATCGCCTGCTGCCCGGCGCCTCCGCGCTATGGCCCGCGCATGAGGCGCGGGTGCTCGCGTTGATGGAAGGGGGTGCGCGATGAGCGACGAGGAACGCGCCCGCCGCTGGACGCTCGCGCTGGGCGCCGACGAGAGCGATGCCGCCCCCTCGCTGTCCAACAGCGACCGCCGCATGTCGGACGCCCTTTCGGCGCTGTACGGCGATGGTGAGGATACGAAAAAGGGTCGCGGCGGACTGGGCGGATCGGCCCCGCGGGTTGCGAAATGGCTGGGCGACATCCGCGAATTCTTCCCGTCGCCCGTCGTCCAGGTGATCCAGAAGGATGCGTTCGATCGCAAGGGCCTGCGCCAGATGCTGCTCGAGCCCGAGTTCCTCGCGACCGTGGAAGCCGACGTCAACCTGGTCGCGGACCTGATCGCGCTGCGCAGCGTGATGCCGGAGAAGACCAAGGAAACCGCGCGCGAGGTGATCGCCAAGGTCGTCGCCGAGCTGATGAAGCGGCTGGAGGCGCGCACCGCCGATTCCATACGCGGCGCGCTCGATCGGTCGCGCCGCACCAACCGGCCGCGCCATTCCGACATCGACTGGCCGAGAACGATCGCCAGGAACCTGCGCCATTACCAGCCCGAGCATCGCACGGTCGTGCCCGAACAGCTGGTCGGCTTCATGCGCCAGCAGCGCCGCCTGATCGATCTGGACGAAGTGATCCTGTGCGTCGACCAGTCCGGGTCGATGGCCAGTTCGGTCGTCTATGCGTCGATCTTCGCGGCGGTGATGGCATCGCTGCCGGTGGTCGCGACCAAGCTGGTCTGCTTCGACACCGAGATCGTCGACCTGACGGAGGAGCTGGCCGATCCGGTCGAGGTGCTGTTCGGCGTCCAGCTGGGCGGCGGGACCGATATCGACCGGGCGATCGCCTATTGCGAGGACCGGATAGAGCGCCCGGGCAAGGCCCATCTCGTCCTGATCACCGACCTGTATGAAGGGGGCGATGCGGAGTCGCTGGTCGAGCGGCTCATGCGGCTGGTGGCGTCGGGCGTCAACGTGATCGTCCTGCTGGCGCTCAGCGACAGCGGCCGCCCGTCCTACGACCCGAAGCTGTCGGCGCGGGTGGCCTCGCTCGGCATTCCCGTCTTTGCCTGCACGCCCGACCAGTTCCCCGAGCTGATGGCCACCGCGCTGCGACGCGAGGATGTCCATGGCTGGGCAGCCGACCGGGACATCAAGCTCGTCCGCGCCGACGACTGATCTGCCAGGACGGAGCCTCCATGCGCCAGACCTCGACCCGTCTGACCCTCGCCACCCGCGGCCAGGGGCTGCACGAGATCACCCGCGACATCGTCCGCTGGGTCGATGCCCAGGGCATGGAAGAGGGGCTGCTGACGGTCTTCTGCCGCCACACCTCGGCGTCGCTGCTGATCCAGGAAAATGCGGCGCCCGAGGTGCGTAGCGATCTGGAGGCCTGGGTCGCACGGCTGGCGCCCGAGGGGCCGGGCTATGCCCATGACGACGAGGGACCGGACGATATGCCGGCGCATCTGCGCGCGGTGCTGACGGGCGTCCAGCTGTCGATCCCGCTGATCGGCGGGGCGCTGATGCTGGGCACGTGGCAGGGAGTCTATCTGTTCGAGCATCGCCACCGCCCGCATCGACGGGAGGTTGCCCTGCACCTGATGGGCGAGTGAGCCGGCCGCCCCGCGGCGCGATCTCGCGTCAGGCGCCTTGCGGGGCGGACGCCTCGGTCGACGGACGCGTCGAGTGCATCACCGCGCGAAGCTGTTTGCGGATGCCCGAGCCCGCCAGGTGAAGATCGACGCCGGCATGTTTCTCGGCGACCAGGATCTTGCGGATATCGGTCAGGGTGCGGCACCTGCCCTGCTCGGCAAGCTCGAAGGCGCGCTCCACAGTACCCATCGCGCCGCTCACAGCCACAAGGTCGGCGCAGTACGGGCAGCCATCGCCGCCGCGCGCCGTTCATATTCTTCAGCGAGGCGAAAATGCGCCAGCGCGGCGCTGTTGTCCTCGCAGCAATTGCCCACCTCACGCTCGCGCTTCGCGCGTCGCATATAGTAAGCCAGGTCTTCCCGATCAGACATAGGGTCCTCCGAAAGCCCGCCCGCGCCTCAGTTTCTACGCAAATTCCCTGCTGGGCGATCTAACACTTGTAAGATTGGCGATCGGCTCGTCGCAAAACGGGCGCCTCCGTCCCGCAAAAACCTCACCTATATCAATAAATTAGTTCACCGGGCCCGATGCGTCGGCCGCGGTGACGTCGAGCGAGGCATCAAGCGACGCGAGGCCGGGCCGCCTGCCCGTCCGTTCGCTCATCCCGCGCGCATCGGGGCGAGCGGCGTCACGTTGAGCTGGATATAGACCGGGTCGAAATCGGCATATTCGATCAGCCGGGCCCAGCTCAGGATCTCGACCACGCCGCGCTTCAGCCGCACCAGATCGGCGGCCTCCAGCACCCGCAGCGTGCGATTCACATGCACCGCGGTCAGTCCCAGCATGTCGGCAAGATGATGCTGCGTCGCGGGGAAATCGAACGACATGCGCTCGGTCACCTCGCCCAGGCGATAGCGATAGGCCATCTCGCAATAGAGATGCGCGAGCCGCACGCTGGCGGTCCGCCGACCGACATTGACCACCCATTCGGACAGGATCGCCGCATCGATCACGCATTCGCGCCACAATGCCTGCGCGATCGAGGGATAGCGCGCGGCGATGTCGCGGATCGCGCCATGCGGAATCTTCACGACCGTGGTGGTCGTCAGTGCCTGGAGCGCCGAGGTGGCCGAGGGCGAGACGACCGAATGAAGATCGGCCATGTCGCCCGGGATGTGCAGCGCCGTGATCTGGCGATTGCCCTCACGACCCTGCCCGAAACGGCCGGCAAGGCCGTGGACGATCAGGCAGGCATGATCGACATGCTCGCCCAGTTCGACGAAATCCATATGCGCCGGAATCTGCTCCGCGCGCACCGGCAGGGAGAGGATGGCACTCTGTTCCTCCGCAGTCAGCACCGATCGGCGGCGGACCTTGTCGAGAAACTGGCCGAGTGAGTTGTAGGAACGCGTCATCGGGGCTCGTCTGGCGGGTCAGGGCGTACACCGCTCATTCGATAAACCTGCCAGCAAAAATATAACTAATGATAGAAACGCGCCTAACACGCGTTGGTTTCTGCACGGCGTCGGGGTCAATCGGTAAATAATGAAGAAATCGGTTCGGCCGGGCAACCTATCGCAATCCGTTGCATTGATCCGCGATGCCTCGGTATTTCTTCGACCTCCTGGACGAGATCGTGGCGATCGACGACGAAGGCGCCGACCTGCCCGACCTCCAATCCGCCCTTGCCCGCGCGCGGGAGGAGGTGCGGGTCCTGGCCGGCGAGTCGATCATCATTCATGGTCGGCTGGTGCTGGGCGATCACGTGCGGGTCCGCGATGCCGAAGGAGAGACGGTCGCCACGGTTCGCTTCGGCGACGTCATCCGCATCCAGGACACGCGCTGACGCCAGAGCATGTTCAAGTTGACCGTATACGGTCAACGACTTGGAAAATGCGGCATCGAAAATACTAGAGCCGGGTGAAGGCGAAGCGGTCGCGGATATGATCGTTGAAATAGATGCCCTTCGAGTCCGCCGCGCGCATCCCGGCTGCCAGTCGCTCCGGCACGTCAAGATAGCGATAGCGCCGGCCACTGACGAAGCGGATGTCGAGCGCCCGGTCGCGCTCGTCATAGCTCCAGTCACGGATGACGCTCGACGGCATCGGCCACCAACGCCTTGCCGCCGCCCGCGTTGCCTGCGATGTTCGCGCGATGAGCGACCTCGACGCCTTCATCACCGGCCTGCCCAAGGCCGAGCTTCACCTCCACATCGAAGGCAGCCTCGAGCCCGAACAGATGTTCGAGTTCGCGCAGCGCAACGGCGTGGCGATCCCGTTCGCCTCGGTCGAGGACGTCCGCGCTGCCTATGAATTCTCGAACCTCCAGGACTTTCTCGACATCTATTATGCCGGGGCCGACGTGCTGCGCACCGAGGCGGATTTCCGCGACCTCGCGCTGGCCTATTTCGACCGGGCAGCAGCCGACGGCGTCGTCCATGCCGAAATCTTCTTCGATCCCCAGACGCACACCCATCGCGGCGTGCCGTTCGGCGTCGTCGCCAACGGCCTGCTCGCGGGGATGGACGAGGCGCAGCGCAAGCACGGCCTGACCTCGAAGCTGATCCTGTGCTTCCTGCGCCACCTGGACGAGGCGGACGCGTTCCGCACCCTCGAACAGGCCCAGCCCTGGCTCGACCGGATCGACGGGGTCGGCCTTGATTCGTCCGAGATGGGCCACCCGCCCGCCAAGTTCGAGCGGGTCTTCGCCGCCGCCGGCGCGATGGGGCTCAAGCGCGTCGCGCATGCCGGCGAGGAAGGACCGCCCGCCTATATCCACGAGGCGCTGGACCTGCTGCAGGTCGACCGGCTCGACCATGGCAACCGCGCGCTGGAGGATCCGGCGCTGGTCGCACGGCTGGCGCGCCGCGGGATGACGCTGACGGTGTGCCCCTTGTCGAACGTCAAATTGTGCAACGTCGCCTCGGTCGACGTACACCCGATCGACCGGATGCTGAAGCTGGGCCTGCGCGCGACGGTCAATTCGGACGACCCCGCCTATTTCGGCGGCTATATCGGCGAGAATTTCCGAGCCATCGCGCAGGGCCGCGGACTGGACCGCGACCAGCTGGCCACGCTGGCGCGCAACAGCTTTCTCGGATCGTTTCTCGACGACGATGCGGTTGCTGCGCATCTCGCGCGGCTGGACGCCTATCTCGAGGTTGTGTGATGGAGATCGTCTTCACCCCCTTCACCCATGCCGAGATGGTCGCGGGGATCCAGGCGATCGCCGCCGCGGCGGAGGCCGATGACTGGCGCCCGTCGCTGCTGGTCGGGGTCGGACGCGGCGGGCTGACCCCGGCAGTCTATCTGTCGCACCGGATGGGACTGCAGCTGGTCTCGATCGATCACAGCGCGCGGATCGCGCAGTTCGGCGAGGAGCTGGTCTCGGTGCTTGCCCAGCGCACGCGCGACGGCGACCGGCTGCTGTTCGTCGAGGACATCAACGACAGCGGCCGCACCATCGGCGAGCTCCGCAGCGCGCTGGCGGCGCGGGATGCCGATCTCGATCTGATCCGCTTCGCCGTGCTGCTCGACAATATCCGCTCGGCCCAGCAGGTCGATTATCGCTTCCGCGAGATCGACCGTTCGGTGACCAAGGACTGGTTCGTCTTCCCGTGGGAGGCGATGGCGCCGGATTCGGCACTCGCCGCCGATGCCATGGAGGTTCCCTCGCGGATCGCATGAGAGGTTCGTTCAGCCACCGTCAATCGCAGATGTGCAACGGTTCGGCGTGAGGGCCGCTGGAAACAATGACGGGTCGGCGCGTTCGGGCCGAAGAGGATCGGAGAAAAACAAGATGTCCGGGAAAATCGTGAAACACCCGCGAGTTAGGGCGCTGACCGCGCTTCTGGCCGCCGGGATCGCCGTCGCGGCCTGCGCGACTCCGACCCCATATCAGCCTGCCACCGGTTCGGGAGCCTATCGCACGGGCTTCTCGGATCAGCAGATCGAGAGCGATCGCTTCCAGGTGCGCTTCGCCGGCAACAGCCTGACCGCGCGCGATACGGTCGAACGCTACCTGCTGTTCCGCGCAGCCGAACTGACGCTGCAGAACGGCTTCGACAATTTCACCCTGGTCACCCGCGATACCGAAACGCGCACGACCACCACGGTCGATCGCAGCTGGGGTGCCGGCCCCTGGGGCGGCTGGCGGCCCTATTGGCGCTGGTATCGTCCGCGCTTCGGCTGGCGCGCCTGGGATCCGTGGTTCGACGATCCGTTCATGAACGATTTCGACGTCCGCACGATCAACCAGTATGAGGCGACCGCAGAGATCATCGTCGGCCGCGGCCCGAAGCCGGACAATGTCCGCGCCTTCAACGCGCGCGAAGTGGTCGAGCGGCTGGGCCCCACGATCGAATACCCCAAGACGCGCCGCTGAGCGCGTCCCCGCGGGTCGCACAGGAAAGGGCGGCGGTGCCTCGCACCGCCGCCCTTTTTCGTTGCCGGATCCACGGGTCGGCGGCGGATGCCCGATCCCGGGCGCCCGCCTGCCCGGTCTCAGGCGCCGGTCGCGCCAGTCAGGGCGCCGTGGCAATGCTTGTACTTGCGGCCCGAACCGCACGGGCACGGCGCATTGCGGCTTACCCGGCCTTCCCATTCCGACGGGTCCATCCCGCCCAGATCCTCGATCTGCGGGCGCGGGATGCCGAGCGGCGGCAGGCCGGATCCGATCAGCCCGGCACTGGCCGCGTCCCAGTCGGCCGTGTCGTCCTCGCCGGTCAGCGGGTCGATATGGCTGGTCAGGAAATCGGGCAGCTCGGGCAGTTCGGACATTGCCGACGAGGCCTGAAAGGTGAACTGCGCATAGGCAAGCGTGCGGGTCACGTCCTCGCGGATGTTGCTCAGCATGCGCTCGAACATCGCGAACGCTTCCTGCTTATACTCGTTCAGCGGCGTCTTCTGGGCATAGGCGCGCAGGTGGACGACCTGGCGCAGCGCATCGAGCAGCGCCAGATGCTCCTTCCAGTGGTGGTCGAGATTCTGCAGCAGGATCGACTTCTCGATCTGCGCCCAGGTCTCGGGTTCCAGATCGGCCGCCTTGTCGTTGACCAGCTTGGCCGCCGCTTCCCGGATGCGCTCCTCGACGATGTCCGGCTCGATGCCTTCCTCGCGGGCCCAATCCTCGATCGGCAGTTCCAGATTGAGGACATCGGCAATGCGCTGGGTCATGCCGGGAACGTCCCACTGCTCGGGATAGCTTTCCGGCGGGCAGGCATCGGCCACGATCGTGTTGACCGTTTCGGTGCGCATGTCCTCGACCACGTCGCCGACGGTATCGGCGTCCATAATGTCCGCGCGCTGCTCGTAGATGACCTTGCGCTGGTCGTTCATGACGTCATCATATTCGACGACCTGCTTGCGGATATCGTAGTTGCGCGCCTCGACCTTCTTCTGCGCGGTCTCGATCGCCTTGGTCAGCCACTTCGATCCGATCGCCTCGCCATCCTCGATGTTCGACCGCATCATGCGCGAGAACAGCGTGTTCGATCCGAAGATGCGCAGCAGGTCGTCGTCGAGGCTGAGGTAGAAGCGGCTCAGGCCCGGATCGCCCTGGCGGCCCGATCGGCCGCGCAGCTGGTTGTCGATGCGGCGGCTCTCATGGCGCTCGGTGCCCAGCACGAACAAGCCGCCGGCCGCCTTGACCTGCTCTTTCTCGGCTGCGACCTCCGCCTTGATCTTCGCGATCGCGGCATCGCGCTCGGGGCCTTCCGGCATGTCGGCCAGTTCGCCCTCGACGCGGAATTCCCAGTTGCCGCCCAGCTGGATGTCGGTGCCGCGGCCGGCCATGTTCGTGGCGATGGTCACCGCGCCCAGCCGGCCCGCCTGCGCCACGATATGCGCCTCGCTTTCATGGAAGCGGGCGTTCAGCACCTCGTGCGCGACCTTTTCTTCCTTCAGGAATTCCGACAGCCTCTCGGACTTCTCGATCGACACGGTGCCGACCAGCACCGGCTGGCCCTTGGACGACTGCTCGCGGATGCGCTTGGCGATCGCGCGGAACTTCTCCTCGGTCGTCTTGTAGAATTCGTCCTCCTCGTCGACGCGCTGCACCGGCAGGTTCGTCGGGATGGTGACGACGTTCATCTTGTAGATGTCGAAGAACTCCGGCGCCTCGGTCGATGCGGTGCCGGTCATGCCGCCCAGCTTGGGGTACATGCGGAAATAATTCTGGAAGGTGATCGAGGCGAGCGTCTGGTTCTCCGGCTCGATCGCGACACCTTCCTTGGCCTCGACCGCCTGGTGCAGGCCGTCGGACCAGCGGCGCCCGTCCATCATGCGGCCGGTGAACTCGTCGATGATGACGACCTTTCCGTCCTTCACGATATAGTCGATGTCGCGCTTGAACATCACGTTCGCGCGCAGCGACTGGTTCAGGTGGTGGACGACCTGGGTGTTCTCGAAATCATACAGGTTGGCGCCGATCAGCAGCCCGGCCGTCTCGAGCAGCCGCTCGGCCCGCTCGGTGCCGTCCTCGGTCAGGACGATGCTGCGCTGCTTCTCGTCCTTCTCGTAATCCTCGGGCGTCAGCTGCTTCACGATCGCGTCCACGCCCATGTACAGCTCGGACTTGTCGTCGGTCGGGCCGGAGATGATCAGCGGGGTCCGGGCCTCGTCGATCAGGATCGAGTCGACCTCGTCGACGATCGCGAAATTATACGGCCGCTGCGTCATCGACGCGCGGTCATATTTCATGTTGTCGCGCAGATAGTCGAAGCCGAACTCGTTGTTCGTGCCATAGGTGATGTCGGCGGCATAGGCGGCGCGGCGCTCCTCGTCCGACAGGTTCGGCACGATCACGCCGACGGTCAGGCCCAGGAAGCGATAGACTTGGCCCATCCATTCGGCATCGCGGCTTGCCAGATAGTCGTTCACCGTCACGACGTGCACGCCCTTGCCCGGCAGGGCGTTCAGATAGGTCGGCAGCGTGGCGACCAGCGTCTTGCCCTCGCCCGTGCGCATCTCGGTGATCTCGCCGCGGTGAAGCACGATGCCGCCGATCATCTGCACGTCATAGTGACGCTGGCCCAGCGCCCGCCGCGCGGCCTCGCGCACCGTGGCGAACGCCTCGGGCAGCAGCGAATCGAGCGTCTCGCCCTTGGCCAGCAGGTCGCGGAACTTGACCGTCTGATTGGCCAGCTCCTCGTCGGACAGCACCTGCAGCGTCGGCTCGAATGCGTTGATCTTGGCGACGATGGGGTGGAGCGAGCGGACGTAGCGCTCGTTCGAGGAGCCGAAAAGGGTCTTGGCAAAGGCGCCGAACATGGAAATTCCTGTCGTATCTCGGTTGGGTTCAGGGCAGGCGAAGCGCGAAACGACCGGCCTGCGCAAAGGGTGCCATCAGCGGCACGCGAAAGGAAAAAGGCCCGCGCCTTGCGCAGGCCTGGACCTTATTCGAGACGACGCTCGAAAATCTGCTCGACCGCGCGCAGCGGTGCGGCGGCGACGCGCGGCCAGCGCATTGCCGCGGGACGCGATGCCCGTGCCGGGATCACTGCCGCATGGACGACGTGCCGCGCGGGTTGAACCGCCGCCTGGGCGGCCTGGGCCGCGCGCATGACCGCGACTCCCTGAACCTGCTGCGCAGCACTGGCCTGCGCACCGGAAGATCCGGTCAGGCTGGCGAAGAACGCAGTCAGGAGAAGGAGAAGTTCCAAACCGACAAGGCCCCAGATGCGCGCACGAACGCGCACGAACCGGGGACATAGTGTCTGCCGACCCATTCGCCAATCCGAAAATCGCCCCATCGGGACCGATCGGGACCGATGCAGGCGCCGGATCGCGTCAGGTGATGATTTCGCCGGGCCGTGGCTGGAAGGGGGCCGGCGGTTTCGGCCGGGGGGCGGCGGGTGCGTCGAGTCGCTGGCGCAGCACGATCCGCGTCAGCGTCACCCGCCTGCCCTGTCCCGCGGTGCCGGCACTTGCGGCATAGTCGAGGCTGGGGTCGCAGCCGCCATCCAGCATGTGGAAGCTGTCGGTCCCCTTGCTCTGCTCGATCGTGCACCGGGTGATCTGGCCTGCCGCATCGACGGCATAGCGGATGCGCGAGGTGAACAGCACCTCCTGGCCGACGGTGTCGCCCATGTCGGGTGCCTGGCCGCCATCGACCGTGTGGAGCTCGCGCACCTCGATCGCGGCAGGTTGCGCGCCACCCAGCAACGCCGTGCGCCCCGCCGGGACCAGGAACCGCACGGCCAGGCAGTAATCGGCCTGTGTCGCCGGGCCCGATGCCTGCATCGAACAGCTCGGCACCGCGCCGGACGGGTCGACCACCATGCGGGTTGCGCGTGCCCAGTTGCCGAGCATCGCCGGCGCGCTCGGCATGCGCCAGGTGAACTTGCTCTGCCATACCGACGCGACCTTGCGGCCGCGCACCGCCGCCGGCGCGAACCGCGCCCGCTGGCGCAACAGTCCGCAGCTCTGCGCGTCGAGCAGCGCCCAGCCGCTCGACGCGGTGACTTCGCACCCGGTCACCCCGCCGCTCTCGTCGACGGCCAAGCGCACGGCCGACGTACCCTGCATGTTGGCGCGCCGCGCCGCGGCGGGATAATCGGCGGGCGTCACCCAGGTCGCGGGATCGTCGATCGGCCGCGGTGCCGGGTCGCTCGCCGCGCCGGCGGGCATCGCCGCGTAAAGCGCAAGTGCCAGCATCATCGTCGCCATCGTTCGGTCCTTCGTTCGTCCTGCCCTGGTCGCCCCCTGCCCGCCCATTTTCGCAAAGCTACGCGCGCGATGCAACGCCCCCGAAATGCGGATCGCCGCGCCCGGCAGGAACCGGACGCGGCGATCGGAAGACACCGTGAGGCGAGGCCTTACAGCTTGAAGCGCGCACCCAGCAGGATGGTGCGGCCGAAGTGATTATATTCGTAGTTCCGGTTGGCATCGAGATCGGTGTAGCGATCGCGATAGGCGTCGGTCAGGTTGTTGCCCTCGACCGACAGCTCGATCTGCGGCGTCAGCTTGTAACGGATCGACGCATCGACGTTCGTGATCTCGTTATAGCCCTCGAACACGTTGCCGGTGCCGCTGTTGGCATCGACATAGGGGCCGCGATAGCTGACCGATACGCGTGCCGAGAACTTGCTGTCCTCGTAATAGAGCGTCCCGTTGAAGGCGCGCTTGGACAGGCCGAACAGCGTGCTGTCGCGCGTCACGTTGACCAGCGGACCGAATGCACAGGCTGCCGCGGGGTTCGTGGCCGAGGGCACGCACGGGGTCACCGCCGGTCCCTGCGTCGTATAGGTCGCGCTGGAGTCGACGAAGGTCGCGTTGGCGATGATGCCGAGGTTGCTGAGGAAACCCGGCAGGAACTTCAGCGGCGCCTGGAGCGAGATTTCGGCCCCCTCCAGCGACGCGCCCGTGCCGTTGACGGTAGTGGTGATGGTCCAGATCGGCAGCGCCAGCTGACCCTGGTTCAGGAACGCCGGCGACGAGGTGTTGAGCACCGAGGTCGGCAGCCCGGTCTCGAGAAAGGTCGCCTCGGTGCGGGTCGATGCGACCGGGAAGCTCGCCACATCCTTCTTGAACAGCGCGACCGAGAAGATCGACTGTGGCGCGAAATACCATTCGACCGCAAGGTCGTACGCGGTCGCACGGAACGGATCGAGGTTCGGATTGCCGAAGTTGATCCGGTAATTGAACCCGTCAGCCGAACCACCCGGGGTCAAGTTGCCCAGTGACGGACGGGTCATCACGTCCGCCACGGCTGCGCGGATGATGATGTTGTCGGTCGGGAACAGCGCCAGGTTCACGGCCGGCAGCCAATCCTCATAGTCGCGCTTGAACGTGACGGTCGCGGCACCGTTGATGCCGGTCGATTGCTGGTCGGTCCGCGCATAGCGGATGCCTGCGTTCAGCGCGTAGCGAAGGCCGAGCAGATCGCCCTTCGCATCGAACTGGAGATAGCCGCCCTTCACTTCCTCGACGACGTTGCGGTTGTTGCCGACGTCAAGCGCGAGCGCGCGGTCATAGAGCTTGGTGAAGGCGGTCGCCGCCTCGAGGTTCGGCACCAGCCACTGGTTGGTGTTGCCCGAGGGCTGGCCCGCATCACCCAGGGTGAACAGCTCGGACAGCGCCGGCGTCGCCTGGAAGCCATAGACGGCGTTCGGACCAAAGGCGGAACTCGCGGAACAGGTGATCTGGCGCAGCACCAGATCGAGCCCGCCATTCCCGCAGACCGCAGTGTCGCGCTGATAGGCCTTGGTGTCGAAGCCGAAGCGGCGATAGACGCCGCCCGCCTTGACCGTGAAGCCCTCGGTCACGTCCCATTCGGTGCGCAGGTTTACGGTGGTGAAGTCGTTGGTGACGGTCGACGGACGGTCGCGGATTTCGGCGAGCTGGAAGTTCGACGGATCGGTGACGCTGGTGCCGAACTGCAGCAGCGGGCTGCGGCTGTTGGTATAGTCGAACTTGAACCCCTGGGCGTCGCGATCGTCGAACACGACCGTCGTCTCGACCGGGATGTCTGCAGTCGACTTGGAATAGCCGCCGGCCAGGGTGAAGCGGAACTTGTCGCCCAGATCCTGATCCCAGGATCCGCCGATCTGGTAGAATTCGGTGTGCGATTCACGCCAGTAATGCTCGGTGCGGACCCAGGCGTCGTTCAGCGTCGCCGACACCATGTTGTTGTTCGAATCATAGGTCGGGTTGACGAGGTTGATCGAGCGCTCGTTGGACCGCAGCAGGACCTCGCCCCACTTTTCCTCGCGGATTTCGCTGAACCGCGAATAAAGCGCGTCGATCGACACCTTCGTGGCGTCGCTGGGTGCCCACTGGACGCTGCCGGTCAGGCCAAGACGCTCGCGGTCATGCCGAACCTCGCCGTAGCGCGGGATGCGCGGGTGGAACGACAGCGCCGCCTTGTCGCACGCAGCACTGGGGCGATAGTTGCCGCCGGTGTTTGCGACCGGATTGCCGCCGCTGTTGGCCGAATAGAAGCAGGGCGTACCGTCAACCGAGTCGAACCGCGCCTGCGCCCAGCGAACCGTGTTGTTGCCCAGCTCGACATTGTCGGTCTTCTGATAGGCGCCCGACACGGCGACGCCGAAGGTGCCGTCCGGCGACTTCCACGACAGCAGGCCTGCGGCGCGCGGGCCCCAGTTCTTCGACAGGTCGTTGTAGCTTGCCTGGCCAGACGCGACGAGGGTGAGACCATATTTGCCCGCCAGCGGATTGCCGGTGTTCAGGTCGACCACGGCACCCAGCGACCCTTCGTCGAGCGAGGCCTCGGCGGTCTTGTGGACGACGATCGAGCTGAACAGCTCGGACGCGAAGACGTTGAAGTCGAACGCGCGGTCGCGATTGGCGCTGGCGCCGTCGGTCGAGGTCGCGACGGTCTCCAGCCCGTTCAGGCGAACGCGGGTGAACTGCGCACCCAGGCCGCGGACGGTGATCGCACGGCCTTCGCCCGCGTCGCGCTGGATCGAGATGCCGGGAATGCGCTGCAGCGATTCGGCGAGGTTCTGGTCGGGAAATTTCGCGATGTCCTCGGCGACGATCGCATCGACCGACGAGACCGACTCGCGCTTGACGTTGAGCGCGGCGTCGAGCGAGGCGCGGAAACCGGTGACGACGATCTCTTCGCCGGCCTCCTGCTCCGCAACCGGTGCTTCGCTGTCCTGCGCCTGCGCCGCGGTCGCGATCGCCAGGCTGGACGCGGCGGCGGTCAGCGCCAGAACGGTGCGGAACTGCGGACGAAATACGAGACGCATCAAGAAACCTCCCCTTTGAACGGCCCATCGGAGCCTGTGCAATGCGATCGCCTCATATTGCTTGAGGTCGATCCCGGCAGCCACAGACGGGTTACCGGTGTCATCGCGAATTGGAACCAAAATAGTCAGCTGTCAAGGCGCGGCAATTCGCGCCTTACGAGAGGAAATCAGGGTGTGACCTTGGCGCATCGCCATTCAGGCGGGACAGCTCGATCGTCGCCATTCACCCGTGCCGGGACAGGCCGACCATTCCATCGCGTTGCGCCACCTGCCATCCGACCGTCAGGCTCAAGCGGCCGTATATCCATAAAATATATAGTTTATTCAGCTTTTTAGATCTGATTTGCGGAGGCTTTAGATCACCGATCCGGCGTCGGCTATTGCCAATGACACCGGTCCCCCATACACAGCCGGCATGGGAAAAGAAGAACCGGGGGTTGGAGAGGCGCTGAAGATCGCGCAGGCTTTCGTGGCTGCGCGTCGGGAGGCCCATGGGCTGCCCGAATATCCCGGTGTCGTTCCCGAGACGCTCGCACAGGGCTATGCCGTGCAGCACAACGCAATCACGCTCTGGGGCGAGCCGGTCGCCGGCTGGAAGGTCGGCCGCATCCCGCCGCCGGCCGATACCCGTCTTGGCGCCAACCGCCTAGTCGGCGCGATCTTTCCGGACGCGGTCGTCCCGGCCGAGCCGGTTCGGGCGATGCCGATCTTCGCCGAAGGGTTCGGCGCGGCCGAGGCGGAGTTCCTGCTGCGCATTGGCAGCACGCCCGATCCGACGAAGACCAGCTTCACGATCGAAGAGGCGATGGTGCATCTCGACGCGGTCCATGTCGGGATCGAGATCGCCAGCTCCCCCTTCCCCGGCATCAACACGCTGGGCCCCACGGTCACCGTCACCGACTTCGGCAACAATAATGGCCTGGTCGTCGGCGCACCGGTCCCCAACTGGCAGAGCCGCGGGTTCGAGGACTGGACGATCCGCCTCGACATCGACGGCGTCGAACAGGGCCGCGCCAAGGCGCGCGACATGCTCGACGGTCCGTTCGGTGCCGCCGCCTTCCTGTTCGGCTGGGCGGCCGCAAACGATGTCGCGCTGACGCCCGGCCAATGGATCTCGTCCGGCGCCGTCACCGGTGTGCACCAGATCGGCGTGGGCCAGGCGAGCACCGCCTGGTTCGGCGACGATCTTCAGGTCGCCTGCACCATCGTTGCGGCCACGCCGACTCGCTGACTCCGTCAGGGGGAGCGGAGCCCTTGCATTGCGCGGACCTGCATGCGACCGCGCGGGCATGAGCAGCACCCGTTCCCCCCTCGCCCCCGCCAGCTTTCCCGACCTGCCGCCGATCGCGGGGGTCACGCCGCGGGTATCGCGCGCCCAGTACAAGACCTGGGATCGCTGCGACCTGACCTTCGTGACGCTGTCGCCCGGAACCTCGGTCGCCGGCGTGCTGACCAAGAGCCGCTGCCCGTCGCCCGAGGTCGAATGGTGCCGCGACGCGATCCCGCTGGGTCAGGCGCGCGCGCTGGTGGTCAATGCCGGCAATTCCAACGCCTTTACCGGCAATCGAGGTCGTGCGGCGGTCGAGGCGATCGCCGCGCGCGTCGCCGGCCATCTCGGCTGCCTGCCCTCCGACGTGATGGTCGCCTCGACCGGCGTGATCGGCGTGCCGCTGCCGATCGACAAGGCGGAGGCGGGTCTGGATGCCGCTTTCACCGCCGAACCCTGCAGCTGGGAATCGGCCGCCGCCACGATCATGACCACCGACACCTTTGCCAAGGCGGCGGTATCGGAGGTCGTGATCGACGGCAGGATCGTCAGCCTTGTCGGCATCATCAAGGGATCGGGCATGATCGCGCCGGATATGGCGACGATGCTCGGCTTCATCTTCACCGACGCCTCGGTCGACCCGGTCTTCCTGCAAAAGGCGCTCGGCGAGGCGAACCGGCGCAGCTTCTCGTGCATCACCGTCGATGGCGATACCTCGACCAGCGACACGGTGCTCGCCTTCGCGACCGGCCAGTCGGGCACCAGCCGGATCGAGGACGAGAACAGCCCGGGCGCCGACGCCTTCCGCTCGGCGCTCGACGATCTGTGCACGCGCCTGGCGCAGCTGGTGGTGCGCGACGGCGAGGGCGCGTCGAAGTTCATCACGATCGATGTCGAGGGCGCCGAATCGGACGACAGCGCGCATCGCATCGCCCTGTCGATCGCCAACTCACCGCTGGTGAAGACCGCGATCGCGGGCGAGGACGCGAACTGGGGCCGCGTCGTCATGGCCGTCGGCAAGGCCGGCGAACCCGCCGAGCGCGACCGGCTGTCGATCCGCTTCGGCACCACCCAGGTCGCGATCAACGGCCTGGCGGTGGAGGGCTATGACGAAGCCCCGGTGTCGGCACACCTGAAGGGCCAGGATATCGAGATCGGCGTCGATCTCGGCCTGGGCGAAGGCCGCGCCACGGTTTGGACCTGCGACCTGACGCACGGCTATATCGAGATCAACGCCGATTATCGCAGCTGACAGGCAAAGGGCCCGGGCCGCACCGCGCGAAGCGATGCGACCCGGGCCCCGAAGCTTGCCCCAAGGAGCCGAAGCTTACTGAGCCGAACCGTCGGCCGGCACCAGCTTCACTTCCAGCGGGCTCGGACGCAGCGAGCGCATCGAACCATTGCCCGAGTCGACCAGCACACCGATGATGCCGCCGGCCAGGATGTTGCCCGCACCCGCGCCCGCACCGGTGAACTTGCTTTCCACCTGAGCGGTCGCAGTCTGGTAGCCGGGCTTCTTGAACGTTGCGGTGAAGGATTCCTTGCGCTTCAGCTTGAGCTTGCACGGCGTGACGCAGGTCTGGCCGGTCGACAGTTCGACATCGGCGCCCGGCGGAACCGAGCTGATCTCGAACTTCTGATTCGTGCCACGCAGGACGGTGGCGCAAGCGGAAAGCGAGGACACAGCGACGAGCGCTGCGCCAATGCGCAGATAAGCGTTCATTTTTGGGACCCCCCCAAGTTGCGATCCGAATGGACCGTGCACGACAGGTGACCCCAAACCGGTTTGTTGGCAAGCCGGAAAATCAATCCATTATGGAAGAGTTTCCGGCGCCGTTTCCGTTACTTCACCGTCACAAAATGACAGGTCGATTACAATCCGCGCTCGATCCAGGCCTTGATCTGGCTCTTCGGCATCGCGCCCGGCTGGGTCTGGGCGACCTGGCCGTCCTTGAACAGGATCAGCGTCGGGAAGCCGCGCACGCCATATTTGGTGGCGACGTCCAGATGCTCGTCGGCATCGATCTTCACGATCGCGACCCGGTCCGACATCTCGTCCGCCAGTTCCTCGAGCGCCGGGGCAATCATCTTGCACGGGCCGCACCAGGTGGTGAAGAAATCGACGACGACCGGCTTGTCGGACTTGAGGACATCGGCCTCGAAGGCGGCCTCGCTGGTGACCTTGGTACCCATGAAAATCTCCTGATTGTTGACCGGTATCTATGAATGCGGAGCCGCCGGCTCAAGCGCGCGAGGTCAAGCTTTGCTCCGTCCCCTGCAAGCGCGGCTTGTGCTGCGCCAGCAGTTCGCTCGGCAAGACGTGCAGCGTCGGGCCGGCGGTGTAGAGCAAGGCGGCCTCGATCGCGCGGCCGGGAAACACGACGCCCAGCGCCGCTGCATAGGCCGACATCTGGCGCAGATGATAGGGGGGCACGTCAGCCAGCGTCGCCGGCGCGCGGCGGCCGGTCTTGAAATCGACGATCCGGATGCGATCCGCCGTGACGACCAGCCGGTCGACGGTGCCCGAAACCACGACCGTGTCGACCACCGCGGCGACCGGCGCCTCGGCCAGCGCGTCCGGCCCGAACAGATCGGCGAACCGCGCATCCTCGGTCACCGCCAGCGCGGCACGGACAAGCTCGGCGCGGGCGCCGGCATCGGCGACGCCCCCCGCACTTGCCAGCCAGCGCTCCGCAGCTCCGGCGCGCTCACCGGGTGGGATCGCCGGCAGCCGTTCGAACAGCGCATGGAGCAACCGCCCCCGCTCCGCGGCGGCGCGCATCGCCGGATTGGGCGGCGGGTCCGCGACCAGGTCCTCGCCCAGCGACGAGGGCGCCAGCGGCCGCGGCGGCCGCGCTTCCTCGGGCGCAGGGCGCATCGCCCAATCGGGCAAGGCAGGTCGAGCAGGCGCGACCGAATCACCCTCGGCGCCGGGCCGGGCTGCGCCGGTCGGGCGAACGCCGCGAAACTCGCGCTCCCCCTCGCCTTCGATGCCCAGCGCCGAGAAGGCACGCGCCGAGGCGGCATACCAGCTGTGCTCGGGCGGCACGCCCTTGGCCATCGGCCCCAGCGCGCCGGCGATCACCAGCCGTTCCTCCGCGCGGGTCGCGGCAACGTAGAACAGCCGCCAATGCTCCTGCAGTTCGCGCGCATCGACCCGCGCGATCGCGTCCTGCAGCGGTCCGCCACGTTGGTCGGCGCGCGGGCGGAAGATCGGGATCGGCGCGCTTTCATGGCCGCCGAACTGCCACAACAGGAAATCCCGCGGCGATTTGGTCGGATCAACAGTTGCATCTGCAAGTATTACCAACGGCGCCTGGAGCCCTTTCGCGCCATGCGCGGTCATCACCCGCACCGCGCCATGCGCCTGTTCGGCCTCGCGCTTGATCTCGACATCCCCGCGATCGAACCAGTCGAGAAAGCGCTGAAGCGACGGGGTGGCGACGCTCTCGAAATTGAGCGCGGCGTTCAGCAGCTCGTCGATCGGGTCGCGCGCCTCCTCGCCCAGCCGCTTGAGCAGCTTGCGCCGGCCCTGCATCGCGCCCGAGAGGATTTCCTCGAGGAAGCGATAGGGCGTCGCCAGGTCGGCGCGGCGCAACAGCTCCTGCAACGGCGCCAGCCGCTCGTCGGGCTGGGTCGCGCGCAGATGCCGCCACAGCCCGCCGCGCTCGCGGACCGCGGCCTGCATCAGTTCTTCCTGGCTCCAGCCGACCAGCGGCGAGACGAGCAGCGAGGCCAGCGACAGGTCGTCCTCCGGCTGCAGCGCAAAGCGAATCGCCGCCAGCAGGTCCTGCACCGCCAGCGGGGCATTGAGCCGCAACCGGTCGACGCCCGCCACCGGCACCCCCTCGGCATAGAGTCGCGCGACGATCAGCGAGGCGAGCTCGCCGCGCCGCTTGACCAGGATCATCACGTCCTCGGGCCGCAGCGTACGCCCCTTGCTCTCCAGCATCAGCGTCCCGACCCAGGACTTGATCGCGCGCGCGATCTGCTTGGCGAGCGCGCGGGTGGCGTCGTCCACCCAGCCC
Organism: Sphingomonas rustica; assembly: GCF_039652585.1. Lineage (NCBI taxonomy): Bacteria > Pseudomonadati > Pseudomonadota > Alphaproteobacteria > Sphingomonadales > Sphingomonadaceae > Sphingomonas > Sphingomonas rustica. The sequence continues at coordinate 191,866 of NZ_JBDIZK010000005.1, forward strand.
TCCTCGCCCTCGGCGTCGCTCGTGCCCTCCTGCGTGGTCGGCCACAGGGTCACGGAACCGGGCCCGCTGACCTTGCTGGCATGGCGCTCGATCAGGCTGTGCTCACCCAGCGCGTCGCCGGGCAGCGCCTCGATCGCGGCATCGACGAATTCGAGGATCGGCCAGGTCGAGCGAAAGCTGGAGGTCAGCGACAGCGTCTCCAGCGGCTGGGCCACCGGGCCCTCGTCCGGGTCGTAGCGATCGGGGTCGAGCGCAGCCTCGGCCAGCGTCTCGAACCGGCGGTGCGCCAGCGCGAAGAAGAACGGGTCGGTGCCCTGGAAGCCGAAGATCGCCTGCTTGTAGTCGCCGACGGTGAACAGCGTGCGCACGCCCTCGCCGCGGGTCGTCTCGCCGGCGAAGAACTCGTCGGCGATCGCCGCGACGATCGTCCACTGCTTCCAGTTGGTGTCCTGCGCCTCGTCGATCAGGACATGCTCGGTCACCTGATCGAGCTTGAAGCGCACCCAGTCGCCCATGCCGGGCTGGCCCAGCAATTCGACCGTCAGCCGGATCAGGTCGTCGAAATCGACCGCACCCGCGCGGCGCTTCGCCTCGGAATAGCGCCGGGCATAGAGCCGCCCCGCCGAAAGGCCCCGTGCGAGGATATCAGCATAGCCTGCCCGCGCGCGCATCGCGATCAGTTCGGCGCAGGCATCGCCGAGCGCCAGCGCCATGTCTTCATAACCAGGGTCGGCATCGGCAAGCTTCGCCGACACCTTTTTGGGCTCGCCCTTCTGGGTGCGGAACAGCCCGACCAGCGTGCCGAGCGTCGCGACGCGCCCGTCCGGCGAAGCGTCGAGCCACGCCTGCGCCACCGCCGCCTGCCCCATGCCGGTCGCGGTGCCCCAGTGGCGATTGGCGTCGGCGATGCGGCCTAGCGAGCCGACATCGAATTCGGCGTCGGAGCACCACTCCGCCAGATGCGCCTCGATATCGCCCTCGGGCAGGCCAAGCGTCGAGCGCAGCCACGGGCCGATGTCGGTCGGCAGACGTTCCAGCGCGTCGCCCGAGCGGGCGCACATCCGGAGGAAACTCTCCGCCCCGCCTTCACCCAGCCTCAAGCTGAGCGCGCCGACGTCCTCGACCAACGCCGCCGGGGCATCGACCAGCATCTCCGCCAGCGCCTCGCGCGCCAGCGCCGATTCCTCGCGGTCGTCGAGCGGGCGGAAACCGGGCACCAGCCCGGCCTCGACCGGGAAGGCGGCGAGCAGGCTCTGGCAGAAGCTGTGGATCGTCTGGATGCGAATGCCGCCGCCGGGCGCGTCGAGCACCTTGGCGAACAGCCGCCGCGCCGCGGCGCGTTCATCCGGCCCGGATCGCTCGCCCAGCGCCTCCAGATCGTCGAACAGCTCGTCGTCGGTCGCGCGAACCCAGCGCGCGAGCCGCCCGGTGATCCGCGCCGCCATTTCGGCCGCGCCCGCCTTGGTGAAGGTCAGGCACAGGATGGCGCCGGGATCGGTCCCGCGCAGCAGCAGGCGGAACACCCGCGCAGCCAGCACCTGGGTCTTGCCGGTGCCGGCAGAGGCGGACAGCCAGATATGCCGCCGCGGATCGCTCGCGGCGCTCTGGTCGCCGGTAAGCGGCGGGAGCTTGCGAAGTTCAGCGGACATGGGTCGGTGTCCGAGCGTTGACGGCACAGGCCCTCTGCTCCCCAGGACCCTGCGGCTCCGGGGGAAGGGGACCGCGCCCGAAGGGCGTGGTGGAGGGGGCTGCCACGGCTGTCGTGGCCCCCCTCCACCAGCCTGCGGCTGGTCCCCCTCCCCCGGATGCGCAGCATCCGGGGGAGGAAAAGGAGAGCGACGCGCCTTGAGGGGGACAGCCCTCAATCACGGCCGTACCATTCGTCGAGGCGCATCAGCTGGTCATAGTCCGCGTAGGGCGCGTATTCCGGGACCTTCTTGGCGGTGAACGGTTCGCTGCCCGTCAGCCAGGCCGCGGCGGCGCCGGCGAAATTGTCGGCGGCGATCGCGACGAAGTCTGCGGTGGGGATGCGCTCGCGCTTGCCCTCCGGATCGACCGGGGTGGCGATGCGACCGAATCTGCCCTGATATTTGGCGAGCGACCAATATTCGAAGCAGCTCGCCTTCCCCGAAATCCCGTCGAACCCGCCGCGCTCGGCGATCAGCCCCAGTAATCCCAGCTGGAGGCTGTAACCGGCGCGAACCGCGCGGGCCGTCGGCGGCTGGCCTGTCTTGTAATCGACGATGCCGAGCGTGCCGTCGGCAAGCCGGTCGATGCGGTCGAAGGTACCGCTGAGCGTCACCCCGGCGATCTCGATCGTCCCGCGCTGCTCGACCGCCAGCACGCGGCGGCCGGCTTCGGCCTTGGCCGCGATCTCGCCCGCGATCCAGTCGATCGCCTCCATCAGCCGCGGCTGCCACAGCGCGCGCATCATCGGGTGGGTCCGCTCGTCGGCCAGCATCGCCTCGGCCCTGGGACGCAGCCGCGCCGGGTCGCACTGGTCCTGCTTGAACCACTGCTCCAGCACTGCATGCACCGCGGTGCCGCGCCACGCGGCGCTGGGATCGGCATCGACGGTGTCGAGCGGCATCAGCCGCAGCATCCGGCGAGCGTAGAAGGCATAGGGATCGGCCTTGAGGCGATCGACCTCGGTCACGCTGATCGCCTTGGGCCGCTGCACTGCGGGCGGTGCGGGTTCGGGCCGCCGCGCCGGCTCGGGCGCGCCCGGATCGTCGAGCGCGCGCAGCCAGCCGGCAATGTCGCCTGCGCGGTCGATCTGGTCGCCGGCCAGCGCCAGGATGCGCAGCCAGAAGCGCGAGGCAATGGTCGGCGCGGAGGCGTCGCGGCGTGCGCGAGTCAGCAGCACCTGCGGCGCGCCCAGCGCACCGGCAAGGTCGTGCGCCGACAGGCCGATCCGCCGCTCGAGCCCGGGCAGTTCCAGGTCGGCGCGGATTCGCGGCGCCAGCCAGGGGTCGGGCGCGGGAAGGCCGGGCCAGACGCCCTCGTTCAGGCCCGCCAGGATCATCAGGTCGGCAGTCTGAAGCCGCGCCTCGATCAGGCCGAGGATCGAGAGCCGCGGATGGCCGCCCTGGGGCGGGCGGACCGCCTCCTCGTCCATCAGCGTGCGCAGCATCGGGGCCAGGCTGGCGGGGTCGGCGCGCGGCGGCCCCGCGGCAGCCTCGCGCTCCAGCGCGTCGAGCAGATTGGCCGCCGCCCGGCCGTCGGCACGGCCCCACAGCGTATCGCCGCCCAGCACCTGGGCAACCTCGCGCAGCGCGGAGAGCAGCGACGCGATCGGTTGCAGCCCCCCGGCAAAGGCACGCTCCAGCGGCGCCAGCACCGCCCGCGCCTCCGGCCACCAGCGCAACGCAGCGGCGCGCAACGGACCGTCCCGTCCATCCTGTTCCGCGAGATAGCGGTCGACGCCCTCCAGCCCCGGCGCCGGCCTGGGCCCCCGCAAGGCAAGGTCGAGCGCACGCACGCCCTCCAGCCAGGGGAGCCGGTCGTCGGGCCGCACCAGCGGATGCTTGAGCAGGCCGAGCAGCGGCAGCGGCGCAAAGCCCTGCGCCGCTGCCTCGGCAAGCGCGAGCAGCAGCGTGCCGGGTGGAAGCACCGACAGCGGCTGGCCCGCCGAATCGTCGACCTGGATGGCCCATCGCGCGCAATGCGCGGCGACGCGGCGCGCCAGCGCCCGGTCGGGCGTCACCAGCGCAGCGGTCCGCCCCGGCGTCTCCAGCACCTCGCGAAGCGCGAGCGCGATCGCCTGCGCCTCCTCGGCCGGGGTCGCGACCTCCAGCAGCCGGACGCCGTCCAGCTTGCGGTCACCCTTGGCCAGCGCGATCCATTGATGGGTGAGTTCGGGCGGCTGCATCGCCGAGGCGATGGCGCGCGACCGGGCGGGCGCGGCATCATGCTCGCTGCGGCCCCGCCAGTCGTCGAATTCCTCGCGCCTGACGCCCATGCGATCGAGCAGCAGTTTCAGATGGAATTGCGGATGGGTCTCGATCGAGCGACGACGGCGACCGGTCATCGGGTCGGCCGGAAAGGGGCCCAGCGACCGCCACTCCTCTTCGCCGATCGCGGTGGCGAGGCCGGGAAGCACGACCATGCCCTGCGGAAATTCGGCGACCCTGCGCATCAGCCGGGCGATGGCGGGCACCGCGGTCGTGATGCCGGCCGCGCAGACGAAGCCGGTCGGCGGATGGTTCTGCCACCGCGTCGCCACGCGATCGATCAATTGCGTCCGCCGGGCAGCGAGGTCGATGACGCCCAGCCGCGCCAGTTCCTCGGGCCAGCGGGCGAGCACGACCTCGAACAGGCGCAGCGAGCGCTCCCAATGCGCGGTCAGGTCGCCGACATCGAGTTCCCTCAGCCGGCGCGGCTCGACTTCCTCGATCAGCAGCTGGTCGAGCGTGCGGGCAAGATCGCCGGCCAGTCGGACAGCCTCCGCCGCGTCGATCCCCGGCTGGGCCTCGCCGATCAGCCGGGCGAGGATCATGCGGCGCTGAAGCGGATCGACCGCGCGCGGCACCGGCGCGGACTCGTCGGCGAAATCGAACACCGCCTCGTCGAGCTCGGGATCGCCGACCGCGACCAGCCGCGGCAGCAGCAGCCCGCCCTCGCTGGCGCGCACGAAGGCGTCGGAGATCGCCCGCTTGGCGCGATTATTGGGCAGCAGCACCAGCCCGCGCGCCAGCTTCATCGGATCGCTGCCGAAGCGTCGGATCAACCCGGCGGCCAGCGCATCCGCAAAGGCGCGATGCGGCGGGATGGTGAAGAGATGAAGACGCTGCGGCATGGGGACCGACCGACGATGCCACGCTATCGTCCGCGCGTCATCCGACCTTGCCGGAAATGCTGTGGACGGCCGCCGTCAGGCGACCGCCATCACCGCCTCGGTCTCGCCAATCGCCTCCGGCGTGCCGACCTCGAACCACAGGCCCTGATGCACCACGCCCCACGCCCGTCCGGCCTGGATCGCGCGGTTCCAGAACAAGTTGGTCGAGAAGGGCCCATCCGGCCAGTCGCGCAGCACGCGGGGCGAAAGAATTTGTACGCCCGTATAAACGAACGGCGCGAGCCGACCGGGCTTGCGCCGATCGATGATGCGACCGCGGGCGTCGAGGCGGAAATCCCCCTGCCCCGCATGCCCGTTGGCGCGCGACAGCGGCACCATCAGCAGTAGCGCGTCCATCCGATCATCGTCCCAGGCGGCGGCAAGCTGGCGGATCGCGTCGATCGGGCCGTCGACCCACAGATTGTCGCTGTTGACGCACAGGAACGGCTTGTCGCCCAGCAGTTCGCGCGCCTTCACCAGGCCGCCGCCGGTTTCCAGCAGCTGCTCGCGCTCGTCGGAGATCAGGACCTCCATGTCCTTCACCCGCGCCTTCAGATGCGCCTCGACCTGTTCGGCAAGATAATGGACGTTGACGACCGCGCGCTTCACCCCCGCACCGCGCAGATGATCGAACACATGGTCGATCATCGCCCGGCCGCCGACCTGGACCAGGGGCTTCGGGCGGGTCGCGGTCAACGGACGCATCCGCTTGCCGAGACCGGCGGCCATGACCATCGCGGTTTCCGGAACCGCGACGCGCGGCTGCGGACGGATCGACAGGGTCTTCTTGCCCTTGAGCGGCCCGCTGCTCACGCGCCGAGGATCGCCATGGGATCACCGCGCTTCTCGGCGGGGATATTGGCATCGAACCAGTCGGCCACCGGCTTCAGCGCCGGATGCGCCAGATCGCGCTCGAGATAGCGCCAGACGCGCGGGCACAGGCCGGCATAGCGCGGCTTGCCGTCGCGCTGCCACAGTCGGGTGAAGATGCCGACGATCTTCGCGTTCCGCTGGGCGCCCAGCACATGATAGGCGATGTCGAAGGCATCGCCGGCACCGGTGTGGCGCTTGTAGTAATCGAGCATCTGGGTCTCGAGCACCGGATCGACATCGCGCCGCGCATCCTGCAGCAGCGAGACGAGGTCATAGGCCGGATGGCCGGCCAGCGCGTCCTGGAAGTCGAGCAGTCCCAAGGTCTCGCTGCCTTCGATCAGCATGATGTTCTCGGCATGGTAATCGCGCAGCACCGTTACCGGCACATGACCGTCGAGCAGCGGCGCGAGCACCGCGTCCCAGGCATCGACATAGCCCTGCGGATCGGCTTCCAGCCCCAGCGCCGGACAATACCATTCGGTCAGCAGCCCCACCTCGCGCTGATATTCCTTCAGGTCATAGGGGCGGACATCGGCCGCCTCGTACTGATGCAGGCGGACCAGCAGGTCGATCGCCGCCTCGTACAGGCGAAGCTCGCTCTCGGGCGCGGCGTCGACTGTCTCGCGCATCCGGGCGTCGCCAAAATCCTGGAGCAGGACCAGCCCCTCGCCCAGGTCCTCGTGCAGGATCGCGGGCGCGGCGAAATTGCGATCGGTCAGCCAGCGCGCGATGTTGATGAAGGGGCGCGGATCCTCATGCGGGGGCGGCGCGTCCATCAGGATCGCCGAGCGCTCATGTTCGACGACCCGAAAATAGCGGCGGAACGAGGCGTCGCCGGCCAACGGCAGGATCTGGGCCTCGCCCCATCCGGCATCGATAAGGAAATCAGGCGCCGCGGCGGGCGGATTCATGTCAGGGGCCATCGCGACCCCCAAGCCGTCGGCACCCGCGCTGTCAAGCGGCGCGCGCCGTCTTCAGTCACATCCACGGTGAGCCACAGCGCGTCGCGCCACCAATGGTCCGCCAGCCGCTCGGGCCATTCGACGATCAGCAGCGAGTCCGCCCGCGCATCGTCCAGCCCCAGTTCCTCCGCCTCGGACGGATCCTCGATCCGGTAGAGATCGACATGCAGCACCGGCAGCAGGACCTCGGGCGGGTCATAGGGCTGGACGATGGCGAAGCTGGGCGACGGCGCCTCTTCCTGCAGGCCCAGTTCGGACAGCAGACCGCGCGCGATGCTGGTCTTGCCGGCCCCCAGCTGACCCGACAGGGCGATCACGTCGCCGGGCCGCACCACAGCCGCCAGCCGCCGACCCAGGTCGAGCGAGGCGTCGAGATCGGACAAGATCATCATGCCTCGGGCTCGCTGTCGCCCTGGCTGAGCCGCGCGATCGCCGCAAGCGCAAGGCACACGCCGGCAAAGCCCAGCAACGGCATCGCGGCGGCGCGGACCAGCCCGCTGACCAGCAGCATCGCGCCGACGGCGGAGAAGAGGCCCCATAGCAGGTTCATCTTGAGCGCCATGCGAGACCGACGGCGCGACCAGGATTCCCAGAAGAAGGCCAGAGTGGCGAGCGTGAACAACGCCCCCACGAACAGGTGCAAGCCGGGCGGCCCCAGGCCGAGCACCCCGAGAATGGCGGAGAAGGCGCCGACGCGAAGCGACACTTCCGCCGGCGACAATTCGATGCGGGGCGGTCCGACGCTCATTTGCGCGGCAACTCGACGGTCACGAGCGTTCCTTCACCCGGTTCGGACAGCAGCGCAATCTTGCCGCCATGCGCCTCGACGAACTGCTTGGCGAGCGGCAGGCCGAGACGCAGCGCGCGCTCGCCGTTGCGCGAAATGCCCGAATAGGCGAAGCGATCAAAGGCGCGCGCCTGAGCCTCCACGCTCATGCCGGGACCGTTGTCGGACACGATGATCCGCGACACGCGATCATTGCCATCGAGATGAAGCAGCACCCTGCCCCCCTCGGGCGTGCCGCCGATCCCGTGGCGCAACAGATGTTCGATCACCTGCCGAATGCGACGCGGATCGGCGACGATGCTTCCGGCGGTCTCCACAAGTTCCACCGCCAGATCGAGCTGCCTGGCTTTTGCAACCGGCGCCAAGAGGTCGACCGCCTCGCGGGCGATGGCGGCCATGTCGACCGGTTCGCGCCGCAGCGGGGTTCCCTCACGCCCCGTCAGGTCGAGCACGTCGTCGACGAGCGTGCCGAGCCGGTCGACCGATTGGAGAATGGCCTCGACATATTCCTGGCCATTGTCGCTCAGATCGCCGGCGAAGCCCCCCTGCAGCATCTCGGTAAAGCCCTTGATCGAGGTCAGCGGGGTGCGCAGTTCATAGCTCATATTAGCGACGAAGGTGGTCTTCACCCGGTCGGCGGCCTCCAGCGCTTCGTTGCGGTCGCGCAGCGCGCGCTCGACGCGGTGCCGATCGCTGGTGTCGAGCATCGTCAGCAGCGCGTTGCCGTCGGGCAGCGGCACCGCGGTGACGTCGAACCAGCGGCCATCGGCAAATTGCAGCGTGCTTCCCCGTTGCTGGCGGTCGCGCGCGGCGGAACGGATCAGGTCACCGATGATGTCGGCCTGTTGCGGGCGCACCAGGCGCGGCGCGATCGCCCTGGCGATATTCGCGATCTGCGGCCGCCCGTCCAGCACCCCGTCATCATCCCACAGCGCGCTGAACTTGCGATTCCACAGCTGAAGCCGCCCCTTGCCGAAGACCGCCACCGCTTCGGACAGGCTGTCGAGCGTCGCCGTGCGCACCGCCTGCATCTCGCCATGCTCGCGCTGAAGCTCCAGCTGCTGGGTGCGATCCTCGAACACCAGGATCAGCCCGCCCTCGGGCAGCGGCTGGGCGACGACGCGCAGGTGGAAGGATCCGACCGTCCAGGTCTCGTCCACCGCATCGGGCGCGGTGAACCAGTCGCGACGCTCCGCCTTCCACGCCGGAAAATCGCGCATCTCCGGCAGGCGCTTGGCCTCGCGCATCCGTTCGAGCACGCGGTCGAATTCCGGGCGATCGGCCAGCCATTCGGGCTTCATCGCGAACATCCGGCGGAAGGGCTGGTTGACGAACACCAGGCTGCGATCGGGTGCGAACTGGGCGACAGCGGCGCTCATCCGGTCGAGCATCGCCCGCTGTGCCTCACCGAAACGCTTCATGCCGCCGCGCAGTTGTTCGAGCTCCTCGATATCGACGGCGAATCCGGCAACCCCTCCGGTCGGCAGCGGCACGTCGTGGAGGCGCAGCATGCGCCGCGCGCCGCCCATCGTCGCCGGCATCGCCGCGATCTGCGGCTCACCGGTGTCGCGGGCGATGGCGGCGTTGGCCAGCGGCCCGCCCAGCCCCGCGCCCTCGACCAGTTCGAGCCCGCGCTCGACCGCATCCTCGGCATCCTCCGCCTCGACGGCCCGGACATAGGCGGTGTTGACCATCAACAGCCTCAAATCGGGGCCCCGATACCACATCGGCATCGGTGCGGCCTCGATCAGGCCGGTCAGTGCGTCGAACGCGGCACGCAGCCGGCTGCCGTCGCGCTGAAGCCTGCTGATCTCCTCCTGGCTTTCGGTCGTGTCGAGGAACCACAGCACCACGCCGCCCGGCGCGCCCACGGCATCGGCGGCGCGATCCCCGATCACGAGCAGCGCGCGTTCGGAACCCCTGGCGCGGACCGACAGGCTGAAGGACCTCGCAGCCTTCTGTGCCGCCGTGATCTGGTCGTTCAGGGCAGCAGCGTCCTCCACCTCCAGCGCATCCGACACGTCGCTGATGTCGCCAGGGACGTCGGCCCGGCCCAGCCAGTCGGCCAGCCGGCGCGAAAGCTCGACCCGGCCATCGGCGCGCACGATCATCGCCTGGGCCGGCGAGGTGGACACCATGACTGCCAGGCGTCGGTTCTGCTCGTGGAGTTCCCGCCCTTGCGACCGCGCGCGAAGGCCCGCCGCGAGCGCGAACACGGCACCCAGCACGAGCAACGCCAGCACGGCCCCGGCGACGACCGCCGAAGAGGTAGAAATCTCGATCATGGAAGCCGCTGCCCGATCATTCGGCCCCCTTATGCCAATCGCGCAGAAAACAGGAAGCGGGGTAGAAGAAAAAGCTGCACAGGTTCGCAGCCCTGTCAGCACTTGTCGCAAGCTTGAGCGGCTCCTCCACGAACAGGCGTCGAAACCGTTAGTCGCGAGCCCGCGCACCATAGTTTTCCAGTACCTCGCCTAGTGACTCCTTGAGAGGTCCCAGCCACGGCTCGTAATTGCGCCATGTATCGAATCCCCGCCGGTTGACGGGCTGACGGACCTGTTCGGAGCTTGGAGTATGCACAGCACGATCCGTTTCGTGAAATCGCAAGCATCCCTCTTCGAACGGCAGGCCGAGATAATCCAGCAGTCGACGCACCTCGCCCTCGAGATTGCCAACGAGTTCTTCATGGATCACGCGGTGAACCAGGCCAGGCGAGACCTGATCGAAATGCGCCATCTGACGCACATAGTCGCGATAGAAGCGGCCGATATGAGTCAGGTCATAGGCGAAGTTGATGCCCCAGTTATAATGCTGGGCGAAGTTGGCAAAGCCGCAAGCCATCGGATGACGCCGGACGTCCACGATTTTCGCGTTGGGAAGGATCAGGTGGATGAGGCCGGTAAAAACCCAGTTGCTTGGCATCTTGTCGGTGAAGAAGGGACGATCGGTGCGGCGGTGACGCCGCGTGGACTCGATATAATGCCGTCCGAGATCCCGTAATTGCGTGGCGGTCCGATCACTGAGCCCGTTGAGATAGCTTCCCGCAGGCCCGCCCGGGGCAAGATCGAGCGCGATCCGCTCTAGGTCGTAAAGTTCCTCTGTTCCCTCGATCATTGAATGGCTCGCCAGGATCTGCTCGATCAGCGTCGACCCCGAACGTGGCATGGACACGATGAAGATGGGATCGGTCGCCGGGTCACCCCGTCCTGAACGCAATGCTAGAAATGGGCTGCTCAAAGTATCGATCACACGATCGACCTCGGCACTGAGCTTGTCGGGGTCATGGGGCGCACCAGCCAAGCGGAGGCGATTGCCTTCGCGGTAGTGCTCGAACGATTCAGCATAAGCCCTTTGATCGCCGAGGGCCTTGCCAAGAGCAAACTCGATATGAACGCGGTCCTCATCCTCGTCCGCTAGTGCCAACGCAGCGCGCATCGCCGCAATATCGTCAGCATCGAGCGTCACGGATTTCAAGTTCGCCAGCCCCCACCAAGCGATGCCACGTGATGGCTCCACTTCCACCGACCGGCGATAGGCCCGGATCGCATCGTCGATCTGCCCGCGCGTCTTGAGAAGATGCGCATAGTTCATCCAGCCGCGACCGTCCCGCGGATGCGCGCGTAGCATCTGGCGAAACACCGCGTCGGCCTCCTCGAGCCGTCGGAGGGTCACCAGCGTGGCGGCCTTGAACGCCAATGCCATGAGATGATCCGGCGCCTGCTCCAATACCTGCGCCAGCAACCCGAACGTTTCGTCCATCCGGTTTTGCCGGTAGACGAGCTTGGCAAGGTCGACACGAGCCTCGACATAGCCAGGCGCGATCTGCAGCGCACGACGCAGCGTCTTTTCTGCATCCGGCAGATAACCGAAATGACCTGCGACCTCTGCCAGCATCCGCAGGGCACCGGCATCGATCGGGTCTTCGCGGAGATGGGCCCGCAAACGGACCTCGGTTTCCTCGAAGCGGCCAGCGCGGAGCAATCGGGCGGCGTCGGCGAGCTGGCGATGCTGCGACGACACAGCGATCGCTGCGCGATCGGCTTCATCGGCATGTGCGATCTGCCCCAGCTTGCGATAGGCGAGCGCCAGTAGGCGATGACCATCAACACTAGTGGGATCGAAGCCAATGATCCTGCGCGCCTGAACCAGCGCAGACTGAGGATCGCTCGTGAGTGCACGCGCACCGGTTTCCATCGCCTGCCGCGTTGTCTTGGCCTTATCCTGATCGCGACTGATGCCACCCTCCTGCGACTGACGAAAAAACAGCAGGCGGGACCGCTCCCGCCTGCTGTCGATCTCCAAATCCTTCATACCATCGTGGCTACGTGCTCCACAACGGCGTCAGATATCAGAAGGTCCTCGTGACATTGATGAACAGCGAGCGACCGAGGAAGTCATACCCGCTGTAATTGAAGTAGTTTCCGATCCGCGGGAACTGTGCCGAGCCGTCGGTGTGCGTGCTGATTGTATCCGGCAGGACGTTGAAGACGTTGGAAACGCCGAGCGTGACCTGGCCCACCTTGTCCCAACGGAACTGGATCGATGCATCGTGACGGAAATATTCGTTCGAACGAAGATCGAAGTGATCGACCGACGGATCAATTGGGTCGATACCATTCTCGCCCGCGAAGGCCGAGTTGCTGTCCATCGGTCCGATATAATCGACGCCCCACCGCAGGGTTACATCGTTCCAGACGTAGCGGGCATCAATGTCTCCGGTCCACTTCGGGCCGCCAGCAAAGCCCTGATAGCCGAGCAGACCGGCATAATCGAACGCCTCTTCATCGGCGAAGCGCTGGTTCTTTTGATGCAGGATGCGCGTGGCGCGGGCGTTCAGCAGAAGCTGACCCGGGCCGATGTCACGCTGGAACCGCGCGCTGAAGTCGATGCCTTCGACCTGCTGCTTGGACACGTTGATGTACGGATCACGCAGTGTGGTCAGACCACCCTGGGTAGTTTCGCGCTCGCCAACGAACGAGCAATAGCGGTTGCCGTTGCGGAAGTCGTCGGACTCGTAGCACAGATCGAGGATCGTCGATCCGAGCGTCGTAACCTCGCCTTTCACTTCGATGTTGAAGTAATCCACCGCGAACGAGAAGTTCGCGAACTCCTTCGGTGCCGTCAGGATCAGGCCAAGGCCCCACGAAGTTGACGTTTCGGCCTCTAGAACGCCGCGACCGCCCACGGTGGTCACTTCGTACCCGCCGGTGCTGATATACCCAAGCGCCGCCTGCGGCGTACCCAGTGCTGCGGTCAGGTCAGCCAAGCAGTTCTTGTACACGTTCGAACCTGGAGTCGTCAGGTTTGCGAAGTCGTCGCAGGGATCGGCACTCAGGAAGCCCGTCTGGTCGCCGACGAATTGCTCGTACAAATTCGGCGCGCGGAACGATGTCCCATAATTGCCCCGGATGCGGATTGCCTCGATCGGTGCCCACGTCGCACCGAGCCGATAGGTGAGGTCCGAACCGTAGGACTGATAGTCGGTGTAGCGGAGCGATGCGGTCGCGCTCAGTTCATCCGCGAAAGGCACGTCCTTCAACAGGGGAACCCGCAACTCGCCGAAGACCTCGGTGACCTGATCCGAACCGGCAGTGATGTTGCCCGAACTATAGTTGTAGATATTGCCCGTACGCTGCACTTCGGACGGCGTATCCAGGATCTCGTCGCGACGAAACTCGACGCCGACCGCGAATGCGAGCGGCCCGCCCTGAAGTGGCATGATCGAACCATCGACGACCAGCTGGCCGGTGATCTGCTCGAACTTCGTCGTGCTCTCGAAATTCTGGTAAAGATAATTGACCAGATTCGGTGCCAGGTTGCCGGCGAGCGCATCAGGATTGAAGAAATCGCCGACCACGCAGTTGCTGCCGGCGATGAAGGCGCCGTTCGAGACGTTGCTGGCACAGGTATAGCGGTTGCCGGCACCGGCCGTGCCCGGCCGCGCGACAGTCACGAACGCGTCGGGCGTGCCAGCCGGAGCCAGCACGATCGTCGATACGGTCGGATCGTTAACGTCGATGCCAAGCGCGTTGCGCAGGCGCCGCACGTCGACACCGCCGACCGAATAGGTCGCATCGGTCCGCGAATACTGGAAATTCGCATCGAACCGCAGATCGCCCACACCGACATTGCCGCGAAGACCAGCATTGGCCCGGAAGAAATCGATCTTCTGACGCGTCTGCTGAATCGGCGGAATAATGAACACGCGCGCCACGTTATTGCCGGCCGCAGCGAAGGATTCCGGGAAGAACGGATTGGTCGGGTATCCGTAGGCGCTCAGCGGCGTCCCGTTATAGCTGCCGCCATAAGTCTCGCGACCCAGAACAGCCGGATCGAAGCTGAGCTGGCTCATGAAATTCTGGTGCGACTCGCGGCGGCTATACAGCGCCTCGCCATAGATTTCGAGATCGTCGGCCAATTCGTAGGCGCCATTCAGATACCCGGTATAGGTACGAACCGGAGAGTAGATGTGCTCGTCGAGCTGGCGCGCATTTGCTAGCGGCCGGCTGTTCGGGTCATTGACCACGCTGATACTGTTGATGTCGCCGTTATTGTAAGCGTAGCGATTAATCGCACCCGTAGTGTAATTGATCCCCAGCAGATAATTCTGCGCGGTGCCGACGCCGTTGTTGAACGGGAAGCAGCGGGGCTTGCCATCCGGGGTCAGCTGACCTTCATAAGCGCCGGTCTTCGGATCATAGAAATTGTCGGTGGGACAGCTGAAAGAATCGCGGGAGCCGACGAGCAGGCCGGTGGTTTCCCGATACTCGACCGAAGCGGTGATATGGCCGCGATCGAAGGTCTTTCCTGCCACAGCCGACAAACGATAAGTACGGCCGCCGCCACCATGCTCGATCGGCTGATCGGTGAAGGCATCAAGCGTCAAGCCGTTGAAGCGGTTGTCGGTAATGATGTTGATGACGCCGGCGACGGCGTCGGATCCATAAACCGACGATGCGCCCTCGCGCAGGATCTCGATTCGCTGGACCACCGCGCTGGGAAGCACGTTCAGGTCAGCCGAGACTAGCTGCGGACCGGCACCCGCCGGTGCCAGTCGGCGGCCATTGAGCAGGACGAGCGTCCGCTGCGAACCGAGGCCTCGCAGACCAACCGTGTTTGCACCCGGACCGCCTTCGGAAACATAGCCGAGGAACGTGTTGTTAATCTGCGCCGAACCCGAAGTGACGGTAGGGCCCTGGAGAATCTCAGCTGTCGACCGCGCGCCCGACATGATCGCATCGTCGCGGGTAATCACATCGATCGGCGAGGTCGAGTTATACGTGTTGGGGCCACGAATGCGCGAACCGGTGACAACGATTTCGGTGTCCTGAGTGACGGTCTCACGCTCCTGCGGAACGGCCACTACAGCATCATCCTGCGGATCGGAGGTCTGAGCTGCGGCCGGCAGTGCCTGCATCAGCGCAATGGCCGCCAGAGAGGCGGTAACGGTCAGGCCCGATTTTGACCGGGTAAACGGCTGGCGCATGAATGGTCCCCTTTTATGCAATATCGTGACATCACATCGGAACATTTCTGATTTTTGTCCGATTGTGAACAGTTCATACGTTATTCATCGGTCTAGGTTGCGTTGTGGAACTTTTATACCGGGAGTGTGCCTTTCACATCACAGAAAAAGCCGCGCCTCCGTGAAGAGACGCGGCTTTTCGATCCGCAAAGGCGATCAGGCCTTAGTAGCGATAGTGGTCCGGCTTGAACGGGCCCTCGACCGGCACGCCGATATAGGCGGCCTGCTTGTCGCTCAGCTTCGACAGCTTCACGCCCAGCTTTTCGAGGTGCAGCGCCGCGACCTTCTCGTCGAGGTGCTTGGGCAGGACATAGACCTTGTTGTCATACTGCTCGCCCTTGGTGAACAGCTCGATCTGCGCCAGCACCTGGTTGGTGAAGGACGACGACATGACGAACGACGGGTGGCCGGTCGCGCAGCCCAGGTTCACCAGGCGGCCCTTGGCCAGCACGATGATCTGCTTGCCGTCGGGGAACTTCACCAGGTCGGTGCCCGGCTTCACTTCGGTCCACTCGTAGTTGGACAGGGCGGCGATCTGGATCTCGCTGTCGAAGTGGCCGATGTTGCACACGATCGACATCGGCTTCATCGCCTTCATGTGATCGGCGGTGATGACGTCGGCGTTGCCGGTGGCGGTCACGAAGATGTCGGCGCGCTCGACGCCCTCTTCCATCGTGATCACCTCATAGCCTTCCATCGCCGCCTGCAGCGCGCAGATCGGGTCGACTTCGGTGACCAGGACGCGCGCGCCGCCATTGCGCAGCGATGCGGCCGAGCCCTTGCCCACGTCGCCGAAGCCGGCGACCAGTGCGACCTTGCCGGCCAGCATCACGTCGGTGGCGCGGCGGATCGCATCGACCAGCGACTCCTTGCAGCCGTAGAGATTGTCGAACTTCGACTTGGTGACGCTGTCGTTGACGTTGATCGCCGGGAAGGGAAGCTCGCCCTTCTTCGCGATCTCGTACAGGCGGTGGACGCCGGTGGTGGTCTCTTCCGACACGCCGGTCAGGTTCTTGACGGTCTGGGTCAGATAGCCCGGCTTGGCGGCGATGAACGCCTTGAGCGCGCGCTGGAACTCGACTTCCTCGTCATTCTCGGGCTCGGGCAGGGTCGCGCCGGCTTCGAGCTTGGCGCCCCACAGCGCGAACATGGTCGCGTCGCCGCCATCGTCGAGGATGATGTTGGCGGTCTGGCCCTCGGTCTCGCGATCCCAGGTGAAGATGTCGCCGACATAGTCCCAATAATCGGCCAGGCTCTCGCCCTTGATCGCGAACACCGGGATGCCGGCGGCGGCGATGGCGGCCGCGGCGTGGTCCTGGGTCGAGAAGATGTTGCAGGTCGCCCAGCGGACGTCAGCGCCCAGCGCGGTCAGCGTCTCGATCAGCACGGCGGTCTGGATCGTCATGTGCAGCGAACCGGTGATGCGCGCGCCCTTCAGCGGCTGCGACGCGCCGAATTCCTCGCGCAGCGACATCAGGCCGGGCATTTCGGTTTCGGCGATCAGGATCTCGGCCCGGCCGAAATCGGCCAGCGCGATGTCCTTGATCACATAGTCGGGTTTGTCGACGACGGTAGCCACTGGGTTTTCTCCAACTCAGGAATTCGGGCGGCGCACGAACGTGTCAGCCGCAATGCGGCGCGCCATAGCGGCTAAGATGGGCAGTCGCAATCCAAATATAAAGATATCTTTATATCAGGTGGCGGTGGCGGGACGAACCGAGCCGCTTCCTCCCACGCGTTCAACGCTGGCGCGGCGCGGCGAAGCTCCAGTCGATCCGGTCGATCGCGATCGGCGCCGAGGTCATGTTCGTCAGGCGGATCGCCAGCCGGTTCTCTGCCTCCAGATAGCCGTTCCATATGATCCCCGCCGGCGGGACATGACCCGGGGCCGGATTGACGATCGCGAAATGCTGGGTCGCGCTGAGCCCCGGCGCATCGACCCGCTCGGTCACGGTCGCACCGGGGGCGAGGGTCTGCGGGCCGGTCCGGACGGTCCCGGTCCTGAGGCCGGCAAAGGTCGTCCCGTCGGCAAAGCCCAGCGGTGTGAGGAAATTGATCGGCGCGTTCGACCATTCCATGACACCGCCATTGGCGCCGCGGATCCCGCGGATATGGAGCATGTCGGGGAGCTGCCCCCCTTCCCACTTCTCCGGATCGGTCAGCAGCTTCCACGCTTCCTCGGCGCAGTCCTCGAACCGGAAGGCGACGCTGCTCGAACTTCTACCCTCGACCGCGGCGCCCATGCCGTTGCCGCGCGAGTGGAAGAACCAGCGCCCCTTGGGATTCGGCCCCTTGCCGGTCGGTTCGGCCAGGTCGCCCAGCCAGGCGAGGCCGCGCATTATGATCTCGCAATCGGCCGACCCGCTCGCATCGACCAGCGCGCTGCGATAGCTGCGCACGACCCGCTCGATCGTCACCTTGCCGGTGGCGCGGATGCGGAAGGCGAGCGTCTGGTTCGGCGCCTCGCAGTGGAACATGTCGATATGAAACTGCTTGCAGACCGGCGAGCGCTGATAGTCGAATACCACATCGGTGCCCGACCCGCCGCCTTCGGAAATGCAGCCGTTCAGCCGGACCGCGTCGCTGCCGAAGATAGCGAAGGCGGACTGCTGGTCGTTATGACCGAATACCCGGCAATTCTCGAACACGCTGACATTGCTGGCCGAGTTGGTCTCGATCGCGCCTGGCCATAAGGCACCGTGATCGGATCCGGCCCCGGTCTGGAGCACCGCCGCGCGCTTCATGCAGGCGCCATATTGATTGTCGCGCCAGGCGCTGGCGAGGCAGAAGGTGCCGATCGAGCCATATTCGAGATTGGCGAACAGGCAGTTGCGCACGACATTGGTGTAGGTCGCGCCCAGATGCAGACCGATCTGGCCAGCCTCGAAACTGCCGCGGAATTCGAGATGATGGATATCGTAATGCGAGCGGCCGATGACGATCATCGCATCGGACTGGTCCTTGGGCATGCGGCTCAGGATCGTGATCGGCTGGGTCGTGCGCAGCAGGGCACCGCCGCCATCGATGTCGATCGCGACCGACGCGCGCACCGTCGGCAGGGTCAGCGGCGACTGAACGAGGTAGCGCGCGCCGAGGAAGCGGATCGGCGAGGGCATGTCGCGCGCGGTCACGCAGTCGAACATCGCCTGGATCGCCGCGCTGTCGTCGACGCGGCCGTTGCCCTTCGCGCCGAACTGGAACGGGTTCAGCTCGAACTCGGCCAACTCCCACCACGCGCCGTCGGCCGAGCGCAGCTTGCCCTGATGCACCGGTTCGGCCGCAACGCGCACGTACATCGCCCCGCCCCGGTCGCCGGCACGGGCATAGCCGGCGCAGGTCAGCGCGGTGACGCCTGCCGGAATACGCCTGGCCGATGCGGCTCGCCGGCTCGCAATCGCCAGCACCTCTCCATCGCCGTCACCATCACCCGTATCGACGGCCGCGCGGACCGGTGCGGCGACGGCGGAGGCGCCAAGGGCGGCGACAGTGAGAAGCGAACGGCGGGTCGTGTCGGTCATCCGTCCTGCCTAGGCCCGCCGCGCAGGCCCCTCAACCGGTTCGCGACAGGAGGTGGCACCAGACCTGCCGGCGCTGGCGAAAGCCGAGCGATTCATACAGCGCGATCGCGCCGGCATTGTCGGCATAGCTGTGGAGGAACGGGGTTTCGCCGCGATCGAGGATACGCTGCGCCACCCGGCGAAGCAGCGCGCCGGCATATCCCCGCCCGCGATGATCGGGATGGGTGCATACGCCGCTGACCTCGATAAAGCCCGGCATCCGCATCCGCTCGCCCGCCATCGCCACCAGCCTGTTGTCCAGCTTCGCCCCGATGAACCCGCCAAGCCGGTGGGTGCGGCGATTATAGGGTCCGGGCTGGGTCAGGCGGGCCAGCGCGAACATTGCCTCGGCATCGCCGTCGCCCAGTTCGACGATCTCGAACCCAGGCTCCGGCGCGGCACTCAGCGTCTCGGCCACCATCTGCGCCAGCAGCGCCTCACGGACGACCTGACTGCCCGGCGGCGGCGGCAGGTGCGCGGCCTCGACGCGCCAGAGCTCGCCTTCCATCGGCAGCAGTCGGACCATCGCATCGAGGCTTTCGGACGACTGGTCGCACGACGCCACGAACACGCCATAGTCGTCGGCAAGCCTCAACGCGCGGTCATCGCCCTCGGCCAATGCAGCCCAACCGCTGGTCAGCGCGTTCCAGACGGGACGATCGAGGATATGGGTCATGCTTCTGCGCTAGCGCAGGGAAGGTTCCGGAGGCCAGCCCCGGACACTGAAACGGAGACGATGCTCATGCTGCTGATTTCGATATTGATGCTGAGCGTCGCCGCGGATACCGAACCTGCACGCTACGACCTGGACTGCCACCGCTGGACCAGCAACGGGGACGAGATGATCGTCACCCGCAACTGTGCCGCGAAGGCGCCCGACGGCAGCGTCCGGATTGCTCGCGCGGTGCTGAAGGACCTGCGCTTCGATCCCCGCACCGGACTTGCCGAGGTCGGCGTCAAGGGCTGGTATTATGTCCGGCGCGACGGTCAATCGGCTCGGGTCATGACCTGGGACAATATGCCAGACCCGTTCAACAGCGGCCTCGCCCGATCGCCGCGCGGCGACAAGATCGGCTATGTCGACACGGCGCTCAAGCTGGCGATCCCGGCGCAGTTCGACGGTGCCCTGCCCTTTCGAGACGGCCGCGCGACCGTGTGCTTCGGTTGTACGATCGTACAGGATGGCGAACATGAGCGATATGAGGGCGGTCGCTGGGCCTGTATCGACACGAGGGGACGCGAGCGCCCGCCGACGGCGATGTTGAACAGCGGCTATCCCAACTGCAGTTGAGCATGCGGCTGGCGCTCCGGCCGCGGCCCTGCCAGAAGGCGCCATGCCGACCGCCCTGGTCTATAGTCTTGCCGCGCTTGCCGAGATCGGCGGCTGCTTCGCCTTCTGGGCCTGGCTCAGATTGGGCAAGTCGGCGCTGTGGATCGCGCCCGGCCTTGCTTCGCTGGCGCTGTTCGCCTGGCTGCTGACGCTGGTGCCGACCGACGCCGCCGGCCGCGCCTATGCCGCCTATGGCGGGGTCTATATCGCCATGTCGCTGCTGTGGCTGTGGGTGGTCGAGGGTGCGCGCCCCGATCGCTGGGACCTGGGCGGCGTGGCGCTGTGCCTGGCCGGAGCGGCGATCATCCTGCTGGCGCCGCATCGCGGCTGAACCCGCCGCCGTACGGAGCCGGGCTGTCCCGCTTCCGGCGATCGCACTGGCATCCTTCGATCATCGCGCTATCTATCGGACCCATTCGGCATGCCCCTGGCGCGCCGGCATTCGTTTCCCAAGGAGCGCTCCATGTCCCAGCCGTCCGTCCCCACCCATGGCCTAGAACTGCGCTCGACGATCAGCTCCGAAGGCCAGTTGAAGCTGGAACTGGCCGAGGTTGCGATCCGCCCGGTCGCGGCGGGCGAGGTTCTGGTTCGGATCGAGGCCGCGCCGATCAATCCGTCCGACCTGTTCCTGCTGACCGGGCCGGCCGACCTGTCGAGCGCGACCGGCGGCGGCAGCGTCGACCGGCCGACGCTGACCGCGGCCGTCGCGCCGCAACGGCTGGCGGCGGTCACCGCTCGCCTCGACCAGTCGATGCCGGTCGGCAATGAAGGCGCCGGGACGGTCATCGCCGCCGGCGACGGCGGCGAGGCATTGTTCGGCAAGCGGGTCGCGGTGATCGGCGGCGCGATGTGGGCCGAGTATCGCATCGCACGGCTGCAGGAATGCCTCGTCCTCCCCGACGACACGACCCCGGCCGAGGGCGCGTCCGCCTTCGTCAATCCGCTGACCGCGCTGGCCATGGTGGAGACGCTGCGGGCCGAGGGCCATGCCGCGCTGGTCCACACCGCAGCCGCATCGAACCTGGGCCAGATGCTCAACCGGGTCTGCCTCGCCGACGGCGTGAAGCTGGTGAACATCGTGCGCAGCGACGCCCAGGCGGCGATCCTGCGCGAGATCGGCGCGACCCATGTACTCGACAGCACCAGGGACGATTTCGATGCGAAGCTGGTCGAGGCGCTGGCCGAGACCGGCGCGACGCTGGCGTTCGACGCGATCGGCGGCGGCACGCTGGCCAACCGCATCCTGCGGGCGATGGAAGTCGCAGAGCAGCGCAAGATGGACGCGTATAACCGCTATGGGTCGAACACCCACAAGCAGGTCTATATCTATGGCGCGCTCGACCTGGGGCCCACGCATCTCGACCGCAACTACGGCTTCGCCTGGGGCGTGGGCGGGTTCCTGCTGACCCCGTTCCTGCAAAAGGCGGGCGCCGAGACTGCCAAGCGGATGCGCGACCGGGTGCGCGCCGAGATCAAGACGACCTTCGCCAGCCGCTATACCGCGACGATCTCGCTGCGCGACGCACTCGATCCCGCGACGCTGCTCGCCTATTCGCGCAAGGCGACGGGGGAGAAGTTCCTGATCGACCCGACACGGTGAGGCGGTCGATGCTGCCCATCGCGGTTGCCGCCCTTCCCTGCCCCGGCTATCGAACCCGCCCATGAAGCTCATCATCGGCAACAAGGCCTATTCGTCCTGGTCGCTGCGCGGCTGGCTTGCGTGCAAGCAGTCGGGCATCGCGTTCGAGGAAGTCGTCGTCCCGCTCTACGATCAGAATTGGGACAAGCGCCGCGAGGGGGACGAGTTCGCCCCCTCGTCGGGCAAGGTGCCGATCCTATGGGATGGCGACGCCGTGGTGTGGGACAGCCTGGCGATCATCGAGCATCTGAACGAGAAGACCGGCAACAGCCGGTTCTGGCCAACCGACCCGGCGGCGCGCGCGATGGCGCGGTCGATGGCGGCGGAGATGCATTCCAGCTTCGCCGCATTGCGCCGCAAGCACAGCATGAACATCCGCCAGAGCTATCCGGCGAAGCAGCCCGATCCCGACGTGCTGCAGGAAATCGGCCGGATCATGGAGCTGTGGGCCCAGGCGCGCGCGCGCTATGGCGGCGAAGGCGACTTCCTGTTCGGCGACTTCGGCGCGGCCGACATCATGTTCGCACCGGTGGTGACGCGCTTCATCACCTATTCCCTGCCCGTCGCGCGCTTCGCACCCGCCTATATGAACGCCGTGATCCAGCACCCGTTCATGCAGGACTGGATCGCCGGCGCGCAGGAAGAGGACTGGGTCATCGAGAAGTTCGAGATGGAACCGGCCGACTGACGGCGCGGCGGCGCCTAGAAGGCGCTGCCGTCCTTTCGGCAAAAGCCGACGCCGTCGGACAGGTGCATGTCGATATCGGGATAGTGGCAATCGGTGGCGCTGGGCCGGCCCACCGCCACGAACACGCAGTCGTCGGCGCTGCGGTTCTGAAGCACATGGCCGTTGCCGTCATTCTTGCGGAACGCGGCGATGTCGCCCGCCCGCATCACCGTCTCGCCGCTGTCGTCGACCAGCACGGCCTCTCCGGCAATCATGACGACCAGTTCGTCCTCGCCTTCGTGCCAGTGGCGCTGCGACGACCAGGCACCGGGCTTCAGCGTGACATGGCTCGCACCGAAATCCTCGATCCCGCTGGCGGGCGCCAGCCGGCGATACCAGCGCCCCTGGACCGGTCCGGCATGTTCGGGCGGATACCCCGTGGCATTGGTCTGCGGGACCGAGTCGAGGTCCAGCTTCGGCATGTCAGGCGACGCATTTTCCGGCGACCCGGGTCAGTTCGCCCAGATGCATGTCGGCCGCAGCCTTGACGTCCGCCGGAGTTGCCGCCTTCGCGTGGCGCTTGCGGATCGCGGCATTGCGGGTCCGGTCGGCTTCGAGGTCGCGGGCGATTCGTGCGCGGGCGTCGTTGTCGTAGCGCGGTGCGCGCCCCTTCGACGTCGCCTTCGCATCGTCCTCCAGCAGCGCCAGCGCGTTGGTCACCACCTTGTCGAGGCGGTCGGCCACCGCCCGGCACACACCCGGGGCCGGCGGCGGTTCGACGGCGGGGGCCTGTTTGCCCTGCTGAAGGGGGGCCGTCGCGAGTGCGAGGGCCAGGCTGAACAGCATTCGGTCAATCTCCACTGCCCGCCGATACGCGCGGGATTGTAACATCGGCCGTGCGGCGGCAATGCGGCGCGGCCCAGGAGGATATCTTGCCCGATCCGATCCAACTTACCAAGGCGCTGATTGCCGCCGAAAGCGTGACCCCGGCGACCGGCACGGTGTTCGACGTGCTGGAGCAGGCGCTGATCCCGCTTGGCTTCCGCGTCGAGCGGTTTCTGGAGGGCGAAGCGCCCGACGGCCCGGTCGAGAATCTACTGGCGGTGCGGGGCAGCGGCGGACCGCATTTCGCCTTCGCCGGACACCTCGACGTGGTGCCGCCCGGACAGGGCTGGACGAGCAATCCGTTCGGCCCCGAGATCCGGGACGGCCTGATCTACGGGCGCGGCGCGGTGGACATGAAGGGATCGATCGCCGCCTTCGTCGCGGCGGTTGCGGGGCATGACGCGCCCGGCACGATCAGCCTCGTGGTCACCGGCGACGAGGAAGGCCCCGCCACCTATGGCACGCCGATGCTGATCGAGCATATGCGGTCGCGCGACCTGATCCCGGACCTGTGCCTGGTCGGCGAGCCGAGTTCGGCGCAGCAACTGGGCGACACGATCAAGATCGGGCGGCGGGGATCGACCGTGATCTGGATCGACGTGCCCGGGCGCCAGGGCCATGTCGCCTATCCGCATCTGGCCGACAATCCGATCCCGCGGCTGGTGCGCGCATTGAGCGAGATCGACGCCATCGTGCTCGACGACGGCACCGACTGGTTCCAGCCGTCGAACATCGAGCCGACCGACGTGACGGTAGGCAACCCGGCGGGCAACGTCATTCCCGGCCACGCCAGCGCGCGGCTGAGCATCCGCTTCAACGACCTGCACCGCGGCGCCGATCTGGTCGAGCGGATCCGCGAGATCGTGCTGCGCCATGCCCCGAACGCGATCGTGAAGGGGACAGTCTATGGCGAGGCGTTCCTCACCGAGCCCGGTGCCTTCTCCGCGCTGATCCAGGATTCGGCGGAAGCCGTGCTGGGTGTCCGTCCCGAATTGTCGACCTCGGGCGGGACGTCGGACGCGCGCTTCCTGTCGAAACTCTGCCCGGTGGTCGAATTCGGTCTGGTAAACGCGACGATGCACAAGCTGGACGAGGCCGTCGCGGTCGCCGACCTGGAAGCATTGACGCGAACCTATGCGGAAATCCTGAGACGCGTCTTCGCCTAGTCGCGGCCGCCGGCGCCGCCCGGTGCGCGCGGCCGGCGCAGCACGATGTACAGCGCGCCATTGCCGCCATGGCGCGGATGCGCGCCGCGCACCGCGGCGATCCGGTCATGGAAGCGCGATCCCGCCAGCCAGTCGCCGACCGCCGCGCGGATCGCGCCGCGGCGATGCGGGCGCTCCGACTCCGGGCCCGGCGGCTTGCCGGTGATGAGCAGCAGGACGCGGTCTCCCCTGCCCAGCGCGATCTCCAGCCCGCGATCGAGCCGGTCATAGGCCGAAGCAAGGCTGTGCCCATGCAGGTCGACCGAGCTTTCGGGAGACACCAGCCCGCGCGACAGGCGTCGGTCCCACGAGCCGTCAAGCGTGGCAGCGGCGGCCGGGACCCGCGCCGGCCTTGGCGGGACGACGGGCGGGGTCGCCGGTTTCGGCGGGGGCAGCTTTTTCGCCTTGGCGGGTTTCGGCAGCGGCGGCCCGGTCTCGATCACGGGCGCAGCGGCGGAGGTCGCGACGGGGCGCGGCGGCGTCATCGGCCGGACGCTGGCGATCACCTTGCGCCACAGCGCCGCTTCCTCGGGCGCGAGCTTGCGCCCGTTGCGGCTCACGTCACTGGCCGCCGCCAAGGCGGGCGAGCGTGCCGACGGGCAGCAACAGCCACGCGGTGCCGCGCGCGTTCATGCCGCCCGCGATCGCGCGGGCCTCCTCGCCGGCGCCCCAGAAGGTGTCGAACCGGTTCGATCCCTTGATCGCGCCGCCGGTGTCCTGAGCCACCCAAAGTCCGTTCGCCTCGGCCCGGTCCATCGACAGGAATATTGGCGCGCCGAGCGGGGTGAAGGCGGGGTCGGTCGCAACCGAGGCGAGGCCGGTGACCGGCAGCCCCATCGCACCGAGCGGTCCGGCACCCTTCAGCTCCTGGAAGAACACGAAGCTCTTGTTCTCGTTCATGATCGCGCGGCCCTCCTCGGGATGGGCGCGCAGCCAAGCCATGATCCCCTGCATCGACGCCTGCCCTGGCGCCAGCAGGTTGCGATCGCGCATCAGCTTGCCGATGCCGGTATAGTCGCGGCCGTTCTGGCCGGCGAAGCCGATCCGCATCACGCCGCCATCGGGCAGGCGCAGGCGCCCCGATCCCTGGACCTCGAGGAAGAACATCTCGACCGGGTCGGCCGCCCAGGCGATGATCGGCGCCATGTCGCTAATCGCGCCCGCCTCGATCTGCGACCGCTCATAATAGGGGACGAAGGTCTTGCCCTCGACCCGGCCGCGGATCTTGCGGCCCTTCAGCGAGTCGGCGAACTGGCCCAGATCGACTTCGGCGAGGTCGGTCGGCTTGGCATAGACCGGAACCCCGTAGCCCGGCCGCCGGTCGCGCGATCCCGCGATCTCCGGCTCGTAATAGCCGGTCGCATGCGCCTTGCCGTCGCCGACCTGGACCGCTTCGAAATAGGTGGCGAAGAAATTCAGGGCGTCGCTTCCCGCCCAGTTCCTGGCGGCGGCGCAGCTGTCGGCCCAGTCGGCCCCGCGGGTCAGGCCGGAGGCATCGGTGCGCTTCTGCATCGCGGTACAGCTGATGCGATAGGCGCCCAGCGCACGCTCGGCGGCCTGCGCCGTAATCGGCAGGGTCCGGATCGGCGGACCGGCGACGACGCCGGCCTGTAGCCCGGTCTTCGCGGTCGCTGGCGGCGCTGCCGGCGACGGCATCAGGGGAGTCGCGGGGATCGGCTGGCGCACGGGAGGCTCGGCGCGCGGCGGTGCTCCCGACCCGGCGCTGTCCGGCGAACCGGCACCGCCGACCATCCCTGTCGAACAGCCGCTGAGAAGGACCGCCAAGGCGGCCACGATTGCACGCATTCCCACCCCCTGTGGTCGCCGATCAGGCGTCGTCGGTCTCGACCAGCTTCCAGTTGGGATCGTCGCTGCGCAGGTTGCGCGCAAAGGTCCAGACCTCGTGCGTCTCGACCGCGTCGGTCAGCGAGCCGGCGATCACATTGCCATCGGCGTCGCGGGTTACCGAAGAGATGTCGGCATCGAAGCGGACCGCGATCCGGGCCACGCGATTCTCGACCGCGGCGGCGACGATCGCGGCGCGCTCGATCGAGACCAGCCGGTTCTCGAGCACATGGCCGGCGGCCGCACGCTCGGCGATCGCCGCGGAGAAGCCCTCGCGGACCTCGTCATCGACCAGCCAGCCGAGCGTTTCGTCGTCACCCTTCCAATAGGCCTCGAGGATCATGCGATAGGCTGCCTTGGCGCCTTCGATGAACTGGGCGACGTCGAAGCTCGAATCGGCGCTGATCACCGACTTCAGCCCTGCCTCGGCGCCCTGCTCGATATTGCGGATGCCGGGCTCGCGCACCTCGGGCACCGCCTCGATCGGCTGGCGCATCGGCGGGATGGGCATGCGATCCTCGGCCGGCTTGGGCAAGGGCTGTTCGTGCCCGGTGCGCTTGCCGAGCACCGCATAGAGGCGCAGCGCAAGGAAAGCCGCCACACACAAGAACAGAATGACGTAAACCACCATGCCTCCGAAAAGCTCGTTACCCATTACATAGGCTCAAGCGCTCCGCGTTTCAAATCGGCGCTGAGACCGTCCGCTACGGGGCCCGTTGAACTGCTGCCAAGCCCCTGCTAGGCGCGGCGCTCGCATCAACGCGCGGCGTGCGCGAAACTATCCGGACGAAAAGGGAAATATCTGATGGCCGAGCCCGAATTTGGCGAGCCCGTTGCAAATGGCGAAGACACGGCACCCGCAGTCGGCGTGCTGTCGCAATATGTGAAGGACCTCTCGTTCGAGAACCCCAACGCTCCGGCCATCTATCAGGTCCCGTCGCCGAATCCGTCGGTCGATATCCAGTTCAATATCGGCCAGGGCCAGGTCGGCGAGGAAGTCTATGAGGTCGTCCTCAAGATCGATGCGCGCTGCAATTTCGGCGATCAGGTCGCCTATGTCGTCGACCTGAGCTTCGCGGGCCTGTTCGGCCTGCGCAACATCCCTGCGGACCAGGTCGATCCGTTCCTGCTGGGCGAAGCACCCCGCATCCTGTTCCCCTTCGCCCGCCGCGTGCTGGCCGATGCCGTCCGTGACGGCGGCTTCCCGCCGCTGATGCTCGAGCCGATCGACTTCGGCGGCCTGTATCTGCAGCGCCTCGAGCAGCAGGCTGCCCTGGCGACTCAGGAAACCGCCGGAGAGGCCTGAGCCCTCCGGTTTCGGGGACGGCGGCGCATGCGCTCGCCGTCCCTCGTTCCGCACTCATCCATGACGAGAGCCGCATGAACCTTGCGAAAACCCTGGGTTCGGTCGGTGGGCTGACCCTCGTCAGCCGTGTCCTCGCTCTGGTGCGCGACTCGCTCCAGGCGACCTTTGTCGGCGCAAGCTTCGCCTCGGACGCCTTTCTCGTCGCCTTCCGCCTGCCCAACATGTTCCGCGCGCTGTTCGCCGAAGGCGCGTTCTCGGCAGCGTTCATCCCGATGTTCAACAAGCGGGTGGCCGAGGGCGGCGACCCGTCGGCGGGCTATCTCTTCGCCGAACGCGCGCTGTCGGTGCTCTTCCCGATCCTGGTCGCCTTCACCGTCGTGATGCTGATCGCCGCCTGGCCGCTCACCTGGGCGCTGTCGGGCGGGTTCAAGGATCCCACGCCCCACCAATTCGCCTTCGCGGTCACCCTGTCGCGGATCACCATCCCCTATCTGGCGCTGATCACCCTGGTGTCGCTGCTGGGTGGGATTCTCAATTCGCTGAACCGCTTCTGGGTGAATGCCGCGGCGCCGATCCTGCTCAACATGGCGATGATCGCGGGTCTGCTCTTCTTTCACGGCGCCGATCCGTACGAGACCGCACGGGTCCAGGCGATCTCGGTCACCGCCGGCGGCGCGCTGCAGCTTGCATGGCTGGTCTTCGCCTGCCGCAGTGCTGGCGTCCGGCTGCGGCTGCGCATGCCCAAGGTCGACGACGATGTCCGCCAGCTGATGAAGCTGATGCTCCCCGCCGCGCTGGGCGCCGGCGCGACGCAGATCAATCTGGCGGTATCGACCGCGCTCGCCGGATCGATGCTCGAGGCCGGGTCGATCTCGTACATCTATTATGCCGACCGGCTGAACCAGCTGCCGCTCGGCCTGATCGGCATCGGTCTCGGCACCATCCTGCTCCCCACCCTGTCGCGCCTCCTGGCCAGCGGCAAGCAGGACGAGGCGATGGAGACGCAGAATCGCGGGATCGAGCTTGCCTTGTTCCTGACGCTGCCGGCGATGGCGGCGCTGATGATCTCGGCCGAGCCGATCATCCGCGGGCTGTTCCAGCACGGCGCCTTTACCGCCGAGGATACGGTCAAATGCGCTTGGGCGCTCGCCGCCTTCTCGATCGGCCTGCCCGCCTATGTCCTCGTGAAGGTGCTGACGCCCGGCTATTATGCCCGCGAGGATACCCGGACCCCGGTCCGCTATGCGACGATCTCGATCGGCGTGAACCTGGTCGGCAACCTGATCCTGATCCCGTGGATTGGTCATGTCGGGCCGCCGCTGGCGACCGCGATCGCGGCGCTGGTCAATGTCGCCCTGCTGTATGCCACGCTGCGCAAACGCGGGCATTTCGCGGCGGACGACCGGCTGGTCCGCCGCCTGCCGCGGCTGGCACTGGCGGCATTGCTGATGGGCGCCGCGCTGTTCGGGCTGGACCGGCTGCTCGATCCCTATCTGACCGGCACCTTCCTGATCCGCTCGCTCGCGCTCGGCGTGCTTGTCGCGGGCGGCACGGCGATCTACGGCATCGCCTGCTTCGTGACGCGCGCCTTCACGATCGGCGACCTCCGGTTGCTGATGCGCAAGCGCGGAGCCAAGGCCTAGTTCAACCAGGAAAACTCCATGCGCATCCTTTCGGGCATCCAGACCACCGGCAATCTGCACCTCGGCAATTATCTGGGGGCGATCAAGCAGTGGGTGGCGATGCAGGACGAGATGGAAGCGCAGGGCAGCGAGTGCCTGTTCTTCCTGGCCGACCTGCACGCGCTGACCGGCACCGTCACGCCGCAGGAACTGGCCAACTCGACGATCGAGATGGCGGCGACGCTGCTGGCGGCGGGGATCGACGACCGCTCGATCCTGTTCAACCAGTCGCGCGTGCCCGCCCATGCCGAACTGTGCTGGATCCTTCAGGGGACCGCGCGGATGGGCTGGCTGAACCGCATGACCCAGTGGAAGGACAAGGCGGGCAAGAATCGCGACGGCGCCAGCGTCGGGCTGTTCACCTATCCGGTGCTGCAGGCGGCCGACATCCTGGTCTATCGCGCGACGCACGTTCCCGTGGGCGAAGACCAGAAGCAGCATCTGGAACTGACCCGCGACGTGGCGACCAAGTTCAACCAGGATTTCGGCGTCGAGCTGTTCCCCCTGCCCGAGCCGTTGATCAGCAAGGCGGCGCCGCGGATCATGAGCCTGCGCGACGGCGGGGCGAAGATGTCCAAGTCCGATCCGTCCGACCTGTCGCGGATCAACCTGATCGACAGCGACGACACGATCGTGGCCAAGCTGCGCAAGGCGAAAACCGATGCCGAGCCGCTGCCCGAATCGTTCGACGCGCTGGCCGAGCGGGCCGAGGCCCGCAACCTGGTGACGATCTACGCCGCCCTGTCCGATCGCTCGCCGCAATCGGTGGTCGAGGAATTCGCCGGCCAGGGATTCGGCGCGTTCAAGCCGGCGCTGGCCGACCTCGCGGTCTCGGTTCTGGGACCGATTCGCGAGCGGCTGGTGCAGTTGTTGAACGATCGTACGGCAGTGGGCGCGGAACTGGCGAAGGGCGCGGCCAAGGCGCAGGCGCTGGCGGCGCCGACGCTGAAGGCGGCGCAGCAGGCCGTGGGGCTGCAGGTCTGATGCGCGGCGCGGCACTGGCCCTCGCCGCTTCGCTTGCGGCAACGATCGTGCCGGCAGCGGCACAGCAGGCGCCGGTACAGACCCAGGCGACGACACGCCCGGACGCCCGGCGGGCGGTGCTGATCTTCACCAAGACCGCCGCGTTTCGCCACGACAGCATTCCGGACGCGGTTCGCGCGCTGAGCGACCTGGCCGAGAAGCGTGGCTGGCGCGCGGTGGCGTCGGAGGACAGCGCGCTGTTCACCCCCGATTCGCTGGCCCGGTTCGACGTGATCGTCTTCGCCAGCGCGACCGGCGATCTTCTATCGGCCGAACAGCGCCAAGCGTTCGAGTCCTGGCTCGCGGCCGGGCATGGCTTCGTCGCGCTCCACGGCGCCGGCGACGGCAGCCATCCCGACTGGTATTCGCGGATGATCGGAACCGGTCCCTATACCGGGCACCCGGGCGGCGCGGACCAGTTCCAGACCGGCAACCTCATCCTGCTCGATCGCACCCACCCTGCAACCCGGCACCTGCCGCGGCGCTGGCGCTGGACCGAGGAATATTACGCCTATGCCAGCCCGCCGCGCGCCGATGCGCACATCCTGGCGCGGCTGGACGAGACCGGCATGCGGTTCGAACCGAAGCAGGTGATGGGCGACAGGCACGCGCTGATCTGGTGGCGGTGCGAGGGGCGCGGGCGGATCTTCTATTCGGCGCTGGGCCATCGCGGGGAGACGTGGCGCGACCCGGCGCATGTGCGCATGCTCGACGGCGCGCTCGCCTGGGCGGGGCGCAAGGCCGGCAAGGGGTGCTGAGGCGCTAGCCACGTCATCCCAGCCCAACCCGGAACCCTCGGCACCTCACGTCCCGGACCACGGGCCAATGCCCGAGCCGGGACATGAGGCCCGACTCAGGCTTTCAGGATAAAGGACGGGCGGGCCCAGGCACTACTACCAGGGGTGACGCGGATTTTCAGGCGTTCTCGAGCTGACGCATCAGCGTACGGACCGCGCTGTCGATCTCGATATCCTTGCCGCGCAGGTCCTCGATCCGCCGGACGGCGTGGATCACGGTCGAATGGTCGCGATTGCCGAACTTGCGGCCGATCTCGGGCAGCGAGCGGGTGGTCAGCCGCTTGGCCAGATACATGGCGATCTGACGCGGACGCGCGATCGCCACGGCGCGGCGCTCGGAGATCAGGTCGATCTGCTTGACCTCGAAGTGGCTCGACACCGCGCGCTGGATCTCGTCGATCGTGATGCGGCGCTGGGTGGCGCGGAGCACCTCGCCCAGCGTCTGGGTCGCGAAGTCGATCGTGATCGGCTCTGCGTTCAACTGGGCATAGGCGACGAGACGGTTCAGCGCGCCTTCCAGCTCGCGAACGTTCGAGGTGATCCGGGCGGCGAGCAGCTCGACGACATCGGCCGGCATCGCGACCTGCGGCATGTCCTTCAGCTTCGCCATCAGGATCGCACGACGCAGGTCGAGCTGCGGCTGCTGGATGTCGGCGACCAGGCCCGAGCCCAGGCGGCTGACCAGCCGCGGCTCGAAGCCCTCGAGCGCCTGGGGCGCCCGGTCGGCCGCGACCACAAGCCGCTTGCCGGCACCCATGAACTCGTTGACCGTGTGGAAGAACTCTTCCTGGGTCGCGTCCTTGCCGCCGATGAACTGAAGATCGTCGATCATCAGCAGGTCGACCGAGCGCAGCCGGGTCTTGAACGCATGGGTGTCGCGGGCACGCAGCGCCTGGACGAACTCGAACATGAAGCGCTCGGCCGGCATGTAGATCGCCGTGGCGCCGGGATTCGCCGCCAGGAAGGCCTGTCCGATCGCGTTCATCAGGTGGGTCTTGCCCTGCCCGGTACCCGAATGGAGATAGAGCGGGCTGAACAGCGGATTGCCCGCGCCGGCCAGCGTCAGCGACGCGTTGAACGCGACGCGATTCGTGGTGTCGACGACGAATCGCTCGAAGCTGAAGCGCGGGTCGAAGGCGGGACGCTCGCCGACCGCGACCGGGGCGGCGGCCAGTACCGGAGCCTCGGCGGTCAGGACGCGCTTGGGCTGTTCCTCGATCGCCTCGACCGTGACGCTGACGACGTCGGGAAGCACCGCGCGGAATTCGAGCAGGAGGCGCTCGCCATAATGGTTGCGCACCCACTGCGCCATGAAGGCGGACGGCAGCCCCAGGCGGACGACTTCGGACGTGCTCTCGTCGACCAGCTCGACCGGCTTGAGCCACTGGTCGAACAGGCGCTGTCCCGCCGAGCGGCGCAGATTGGCACGGACATGAGCCCAGGCCTTCGCAACCGCGATGGTGTCGTTCGTTTCCAAGGCTCGTACTTCCGCCATGTGTTTCGCCACCCCTCCTGACCGCGGAGCATTCGCCCCCTCCGCGTCCGATCCGTGCGGGCACAAGCAATCCCATTGCCGGAATCACTCCCGGCGTGGGATGCTCGAAACTCGCTATGACCCCGGTGCGGTTTGCCGCCGGGAGGGACGTTCTAGGCGGCTTTTTTTGAGTCGCACAAGTCCGCGACCTGTAAAGATTCTGAAATAGATCGCTTGACTCGACGAACCCTAGGGAATCCGTCCGGATATTTAACAAGCACTTGATCTGTAACGATTTTATCGATCAATCTGCGCATTATTGCAGGTTGATTACATACCGAATCGCGGTGTTTCCGTGACTTAGCGGGGATCGCTGCGATTCGTGCCTGAAGTAGCTGCAAGAAGACGCAAAAAACCCGCCAGGCGCGAGCCCGGCGGGTTTTTTTGTTACGATAGAATGACGCTTAAGCGAGCGCTTGGACGCGCTTGTTCAGGCGCGAATACTTCCGCGAAGCCGTGTTCTTGTGGAACACGCCCTTGGCAACGCCACGGGCCAGTTCCGGCTGGACGATGGCGAGCGCAGCGGTCGCCGCAGCCTTGTCACCGGCGTCCAGGGCGCTCTCGACCTTCTTCACATAGGTCCGGATGCGGCTGACACGCGCACCGTTGATCTCTGCGCGGCGGTCGTTACGCCGGATACGCTTCTTCGCTTGCGGCGTATTCGCCATGCCGTCTGGTTCCTGCTCTTTTAGAAAGGCACGGGAAGAAGCCCATGCCGGGAAAGGCGAGCCCCTTAGCGTCTGAGACGATTCGGGTCAACCATCTGCGTCGCTACTTCTGGCACCTGGGGCACCAGAAGGTCGAACGCCCGCCGTCCACCCGCCTTTCCACTTTTCCGCCGCAACTGCAAGGCTGGCCCTCGCGGCCATAGACCTGCCAGTCCTTGGCGAAATAGCCCAGTTCGCCGTCGGGACGGGCATAATCGCGCAACGTCGATCCACCCGCGCGGATCGCCGCCTCCAGCACCTCGCGCACCGCATCCACCAGCCTGACCAGCCGTGCCTTGCCGACCTGACCGGCCGGCCTGGTCGGCGCGATTCGCGCCATGAACAGCGCCTCGCACACATAGATATTGCCGAGACCCGCGACGATTCGCTGGTCGAGCAGCAGCTGCTTGATCGGCGCGATCCGTCCGTCCAGCCGGGCCGCGAGATGCGCCGCGGTGAAGTCCGGCCCCAGCGGCTCCGGGCCCAGCGCCAGGAAGGGCGGCCATTCGGACAGCCGCTCGGTCGGCACCAGGTCAACCGAGCCGAAACGGCGCGGGTCGTTCAGCGCCAGCCGGTGCCGCGCGGTCTCGAGGATCAGATGGTCGTGCACCTGAGCATCGGCAGGATCGATTCGCCAGCGACCCGACATCCCCAGATGGAAGATCATCGTGTCGCCGCGGTCGGTCTCGATCAGCCCATATTTGGCGCGCCGCCCCAGGCCGGTGACGCGCGCGCCGGTCAGCCGCTGGCCGAGCCCCTCGGGAAAGGGGCGGCGCAGATCGGCGCGGTTGAGGATGACGCGGACGATCTGCTCGCCCTCCAGCACGGGAGCGAGACCGCGGACGGTCGTCTCGACTTCGGGAAGTTCGGGCATTGTCGCGCGGATATAGGGGCGTGCACGCCTTTCCGTCACCCCGGGGGCTCAATTGGCTTTGCACCCCTGCCCCGCGTCGCTAGAGCAGCGCCATGTCCGACACCGTCTCCTTCGGCTACGAAGACGTCGCCCCCGAGGAAAAGACCGCACGCGTCCGCGGCGTCTTTTCCAATGTCGCCTCCAAATACGACCTGATGAACGACGCGATGTCGGGCGGCCTGCACCGTCGGTGGAAGGATCGCTTCGTCCGCCGCGTGAAGCCGCGCAAGGGCGAGCATATCCTCGACATGGCCGGCGGCACCGGCGACATCGCCTTCCGCATGGTCGACAGCGACGCGGCCATCACCGTCGCCGACATCAACCCGGAAATGCTGGCGGTCGGAATGGAGCGCGCTGCCAAGCGCGGGCTGGACGGGCTGGTCTGGACCGAGGCGAATGCCGAGACGCTGCAATTCCCCGACCGGTTCTTCGATGCCTATACGATCGCGTTCGGCATCCGGAACGTCACCGACATTCCCAAGGCGCTTCGCGAGGCGCACCGCGTGCTCAAGCGCGGCGGCCGATTCTTCTGCCTCGAATTCTCGACCACCGAATGGCCGGGATTCGGCGAAGTCTATGACGCCTATTCACACCATCTGGTGCCCAAGCTGGGCCAGGCGCTGGCCGGCGATGCCGACAGCTATCGCTATCTGATCGAGTCGATCCGCCGCTTCCCCGACATGCCCACATTCGAGCGGATGATCGGCGAGGCGGGCTTCGTCCAGACCAAGGTCGAGCCGCTGCTGGGCGGACTGGTCGCGATCCACAGCGGCTGGAAGATCTGATGGTCCCCCTCTCTTCTCCCCTCCCGGATGCGGGAGGGGCCGGGGGAGGGCCTGTCCTGTCCCCCTTCTGTTACACGCCCTCCCCTAGCCCCTCCCGCAAGCGGGAGGGGAATCGATGACCTCGCCCGTCATCCATCTCTGGCGCCTGCTCAAATGGGGCCGCATCGTCGCCCGGCACGGCGCGTTGCGCGGGATCGAGCGCGATCCCAACACGCCGCGCCCGGTCCGGCGGCTCGCACGCATCGCCCGGTTCGGTGCGCGCATCCCGAAGGTGCCGCATTATGCCGACGCCTTCCAGGAGATCGGCCCGTCCGCGATCAAGCTGGGCCAGACCCTCGCCACCCGCCCCGACCTGGTCGGAGAGGAAGCCGCGCTCGACCTGATGCGGCTTCAGGACGCGCTGCCCCCGGTTCCGTTCGAGACGATTCGCGAGCGGATGCGAAGCAGCCTGGGACGGCCGCTGGAGACGCTGTTCTCAGAGATCGAGGAACAGCCGATCGGCGCGGCGTCCATCGCGCAGGTCCACCGCGCGGTGACCACCGACGGGCGCCGGGTCGCGATCAAGGTCCTGCGCCCGGGCATCGAGAGCGAATTCGCCAAGGCGATCGACACCTATGAATGGGCGGCCGCCCAGGTCGAGGCGATGGGCGGCGAAGCCGCGCGCCTGCGCCCGCGCCTGATCATCGAGACGTTCAAGCGCTGGACCGCGCGCGAGCTGGACCTGCGCCGGGAGGGGGCCTCGGCTTCCGAACTGGCGGAGAACATGACCGCCGAGCCGGACTATTATATCCCGCAGATCGATTGGCAGCGCACCACCGGCAAGGTGCTGACGCTCGAATGGATCGACGGCATCAAGCTGCGCGACCGCGATGCGCTGGTCGCCGCCGGCCATGACATGCACGCGCTGGCCGAGCGGCTAATCCGCGCCTTCCTGCGCCAGGCGATCTCCGACGGCTTCTTCCATGCCGACATGCACCAGGGCAATCTGTTCGCCCTGCCCGACGGCCGCATCGCCGCGATCGACTTCGGCATCATGGGCCGGATCGACCGCCGCGCGCGCGTCTGGCTGGCCGAGATCCTGTACGGCCTGATCACCGGCAACTACCGCCGCGTAGCCGAGATCCATTTCGAGGCGGGCTATGTGCCGCCGCACCATAATGTCGCCGAGTTCGCCACCGCGCTGCGCGCAGTCGGCGAGCCGATGCGCGGCCTGCCGGTGAAGGAGATGTCGGTCGGGTCGATGCTCGACGGGCTGTTCAACATCACCCGCGATTTCGACATGCAGACCCAGCCGCACCTGCTGTTGCTGCAAAAGACGATGGTGATGGTCGAGGGCGTCGCCCGCACGCTCGATCCCGACATCAACCTGTGGGAATCGGCGGCGCCGTTCATCCGCGAATGGATCCGCACCGAACTGGGTCCGGAAGCCAAGGTCGCCGACCGGCTGGTCGAGGATTTCCGCACGCTGACCCGCCTGCCCCAGCTGATTCGCAACATCGAGGCGCGCTATCCCACGCCGGGCGGCGCCCCGCCCGCGCCGCCGCTGCGCGAGATCGAGCGGATCCGCGTCATCGGCGGGTGGCGCTACATGGCGGTTGCGATCCTGAGCGCCGCGCTGACTGCAGCCGTAACGGTCTGGGCATTGGGATAGCGCAGTGGACGCGGCGGGCCTTGCGTGGCCCGCCGATTTCCGCATTGTGACGCCTTCAAAACGGGAGGTTGTTCATGTTGCGTCCGCTGCTCGCACTGTCCCTTTGCTCGGTCGCACTGCCCGCGCTCGCCCAATCCGCACCGCCTGCCCCGCCGCCCGCAGCGACTGCGCCGGCGGGTCCCAATCGGCTGTTCACCGGACAGGATCTGTTCGACCTGGAGATCGCGACCGACCCGCAGATCAGCCCGGACGGATCGAAGATCGTCTATGTCCGGCGGTCGAACGACATCATGACCGATCGCGCGCGCTCGACGCTGTGGCTGATCGACGTGGCGAGCGGTTCGCAGGAGCCGCTCGTCGCCGGTCCCGGCAATCATATGAGCCCGCGCTGGTCGCCGGACGGCAAGCGCCTGGCCTATGTCTCGACCGCGGACGGCGGCGGCGCGCAGCTTCATGTGCGCTGGATGGATCGCGGCGAGACCGCCCGGATCACCGGGCTTCCCGATTCGCCCGGAAGCATCGCCTGGTCCCCGGACGGGCGGCGGATCGCCTATATCCTGACCGTTCCCGGTGATGGGATGAAGCTCGGCAAGCCGCTGGCCAAGCCGGAGGGCGCGAAATGGGCCGAGCCGCTGGAGGTGATCGACAAGGTCAATTACCGCAACGATGGCGGCGGCTATGTGAAGCCCGGGTTCGACCATATCTTCATCGTCTCGGCCGATGGCGGCGCGCCGCGCCAGCTGACCTTCGGCGACATGCATGATGCAGGACCGCTGGCCTGGACGCCGGATGGCAAGGCGATCCTGTTCAGCACCATCCGCGGCAAGGACTGGGAGCGCAGCTTCAACTCGGAAGTGTACAGTCTCGACATCGACAGCGGCGCGATCCGCCCGCTGACGACCCGCGACGGCCCCGACGGCGCGCCGGTCATCTCGCCCGACGGCAGCCGGATCGCCTATCTCGGCTTCGACGATGCGCGGCGCAGCTACGAGAATACCGAGCTGTACGTCATGAACCGCGACGGCAGCGGCGCGCGGTCGCTGACGCCCGGCGCGGATGTCAGCATCGACAGCGCGCTGTGGGCCGCGGACGGCCGGTCGCTGCTGGTCAGCTATGAGAAATCGGGGATCGCCCGGGTCGCGCGGGTGTCGCTGGACGGCAAGCTGACCCAGCTTCCGTTCGAACTGGCCCCTGCCCAGCTCGATCGCCCCTATGCCGGCGGCAGCTTCACCGTGGCGCGGGGCGGCGCGATCGCCTTTACCGGCGGCAGCGCGCTGCGCCCCGCCGACATCCATGTGACCACCGGCGGCAATGATCGCCGCATGACGCGTCTGAACGAAGAGACGCTGGGGGCCAAGTCGCTCGGCCAGGTGCGGCGGGTCACGGCCAAGGCGCCCGACGGCCGTGAGGTCGAATCCTGGCTGACCACGCCGCCGGGCTATGTCGCCGGCACGCGGGTTCCCTTGATCCTGGAAATCCATGGCGGTCCGCACACCGCCTATGGTCCCTGGTTCGCGACCGACAACCAGCTCTATGCCGGCGCCGGCTATGCGGTGCTGTCGGTCAATCCGCGCGGATCGACCTCCTATGGCGAGGATTTCGCCAACCTCATCGACAAGAATTATCCCGGTCCCGACTATGACGACCTGATCGCGTCGGTCGATGCAGTGATCGCGCAGGGCGTGGCCGATCCCGACAATCTGTTCGTGACCGGCGGATCGGGCGGCGGCGTGCTGACCACCTGGATCGTCGGCAAGACCAACCGCTTCAAGGCGGCCGCGGCGCAGAAGCCGGTGATCAACTGGATCAGCGAGGCGCTGACGATGGACAACACCGTCTTCACCTCGCGCTACTGGTTCACCAAGCTGCCCTGGGAGGACCCGATGTCCTATTGGCAGCGCTCGCCGCTGAGTGTCGTCGGATCGATCTCGACCCCCACGCTGGTAGTGGTCGGCAGCGAGGATTACCGGACCCCGGTCAGCGAAAGCGAGCAGCTCTACGCCGCGCTCCAGATTCGCGGCATCCCCACCGCATTGGTGAAGGTGCCCGGCGCCAGCCATGGCGGTATTGCCGCCCGCCCATCGCAATCCGCAGCCAAGGCCGGGGCAATCCTGGCATGGTTCGACAAATATCGGACGAAGCCGGGCGGCGGGCAGTGAGGGCCTCGACCGCCGCCCCCGGTCGTTCCGGGGTAACCGCGAAGCGGAACCGGGGCGGCGTAGTTCGGGCTGAACATGCCCCCTGTCGCAACCGCTGCATGCCGCAGTGCTCGCGGGCGAGGGGATAGACGTGCGAACAGGGGATTGACTCGCGGCTCGTTACGGAAGCCTGTCGATCGCCGTTCCCGCTCCCGCCGAAAGTTGCTCGCTTGCCCGCATCCCATTCCTATGACGCGATCATTCTCGGCGGCGGCGCCGCAGGACTGATGTGCGCCGCGATCGCCGGCCAGCGCGGGCGGCGGGTGCTGCTGCTCGATCATGCCGACCAGGTAGGCAAGAAGATCCTGATTTCCGGCGGCGGGCGGTGCAACTTCACCAATATCGGCGCCGCCCCCGACCGCTACCTTTCGCAGAACCCGCATTTCGCCAAGTCGGCGCTCAGCCGCTACACCGCGCACGACTTTCTCGACCTGGTCGAGCGCCACCGCATCGCCTGGCACGAAAAGACGCTGGGCCAGCTGTTCTGCGACGGATCGGCGCGCCAGATCGTCGACATGCTGCTCGACGAATGCGCGCGCGGCCCGGTCGACATCGTCACCGGCCGCGCGGCGGGCGAGGTCGGCCATGCCGATGGCCGTTTCCGCGTCGACGATGCCGAGGCGCCGTCGCTGGTGATCGCCACCGGCGGCCCGTCGATCCCGAAGATGGGCGCGACCGGCTTCGCCTACGACCTTGCGCGCCGCTTCGGCCTCAAGGTGGTCGAGCCCCGTCCGGCGCTCGTCCCCCTGACGCTCAGCGGCGAGGAAGCGTTGTTCCGCGAGCTTTCCGGCGTCTCGACCGATGTCGTCGCAGCCGCGGGCAAGGCGCGCTTCCGCGAGGCCGCGCTGTTCACCCATCGCGGCCTGTCCGGCCCCGCGATCCTCCAGGTGTCGAGCTATTGGCGCCACGGCGATCCGATCGCCATCGACTTCCTGCCCGACGCCGCGCCGGGCTGGCTGACCGCCGCCAAGAAGGCGCGCCCGCGCACGACGCTGCGCAAGCTGCTCGACGAGGCGCTGCCCGGTCGCCTGGCCGAGACGCTGGCCGACCGGATCGGCCTGGCACAGGAACTCGCCAACAGCCCCGACCGCGCGCTCGCCGATGCCGAGCGCCGGCTGGCGGCCTGGTCGTTCCGCCCCAACGGCACCGAAGGCTATGCCAAGGCGGAAGTCACCGTCGGCGGCATCGACACCGCCGCGCTCAGCTCGCAGAAGATGGAGGCCCGCAAGGTCCCCGGCCTCTACGCGATCGGCGAGGCGGTCGACGTGACCGGCTGGCTCGGCGGCTATAACTTCCAATGGGCCTGGGCCAGCGGCGTCGCCGCGGGCCAGGCGGTGTAAGCGCAGCGCGGACGCGCCCGGTCAGTCGGCCGGCACCCCACGCCAGCGCCGCTTTTCGATACGCCGGACATTCGCCAGGTCCTTCAACGACGCGAGATAGCGACCGAGCAACGCCAGTTCGTCGTCCGCCTCGTCGCCTTCATAGGGTCGTGGATAGATCGCGTTGCCATAGTTGCGGATGCACTTGGCCGGCGTGTCGTCGACGATCAGGACCCGATCGAGGTGCCAGCCGGCCCGGCGCACCTTGCTGAGCGGCTTGACGTACTGAAGGTGATCCCAGGGATCGTGGAACATGGCGTCGTCATAGGATGGCGACGTGCGCCGAAGCGTGGCGCGGCTGCGCCCCCAGATGAACTTCAGCCGATCGGGTTCGGGGAAAATAAGCGCGACGACCGCAGCGACATAGTCGTCCGAGGCGGACGACCACACGGCGAGATCATAATCCTGCGCGCACCCGTCGAGGAATTCGGCAAGATGCGGCCGCCGATAGACATGATAGCCGTAGACGACGAAGTCGGCCGGCCGTTCCAACGGCGTCTCGCGCGCATGGATCAGCGTCTCGTCGAGGTCGAGGATGAGCAGGGTCCGGTCGGAGGGCTTGGGCCCGCGCGCGATCGTCTTCATGCCTCGTTCCTTGCCCAGCCACCGCGATCGGGCAAGTCGCAACGGACGGGTTTCCGCCACCGGCTCCACGAAGCAGATCAATCCGCCTGACCCCCGCTCGCGTCGTTGCCCGCAGGGCGGGAAATCCGCCCCTTCCCTGCCCTAAGGGAAAGTTCAGTCTTGCCCTTGCGCCCTCATGCGCCCATGTGGGCGGTTCCATGACATTCGAGTCCCTCCCTGCGCTTCTCGGCGAAGCGCTTTCCGCGCGCGGCTATTCCGCGCCCACTCCCGTCCAGGCAGCCGTGCTCGAGCCGGAGGCAGAAGGGCGCGACCTGATCGTCTCCGCGCAGACCGGCTCCGGCAAGACCGTCGCCTTCGGCCTCGCCATGGCGGCGCAGCTGCTGCAGGGCGAGCGCGTCGAGCCCAGCCGCGAGCCGCTGGCGCTGATCATCGCGCCCACGCGCGAACTGGCGCTTCAGGTCAGCCGCGAGCTGATGTGGCTCTACGGCAATGCCGGCGCCCGCATCGCCACCTGCGTCGGCGGGATGGACGCATCGAAGGAGCGCCGCGCGCTCAGCCACGGCGCGCATATCGTCGTCGGCACCCCCGGCCGCCTGCGCGACCATCTCGAACGCGGCGCGCTCGACCTGTCGGCGCTGCGCGTCGCCGTGCTCGACGAGGCCGACGAGATGCTCGACATGGGCTTCCGCGAGGATCTGGAAGAAATCCTCGACGCGACCCCGTCGGAGCGCCGCACGCTGCTGTTCTCGGCGACGATGCCCAAGCCGATCGTCGCGCTGGCCCGCCGCTATCAGCGCGACGCGCTGCGCATCTCGACGGTGGGCGAGGATCGCGGCCATGGCGACATCTCGTACCAGGCAGTGCCGGTCAGCCCGTCCGACATCGAGCATGTGGTCATCAACCTGCTGCGCTTCCACGAGGCGGAGACGGCGATCCTGTTCTGCGCCACGCGCGACAATGTCCGCCGCCTGCACGCCACGCTGGTCGAGCGCGGCTTCGCCGCGGTCGCGCTGTCGGGCGAGCATTCGCAGTCCGAGCGCAACCATGCGCTCCAGGCGCTGCGCGATCGCCGGGCGCGCGTGTGCGTCGCCACCGACGTTGCGGCACGCGGCATCGATCTGCCGACGCTCAGCCTGGTGGTCCATGTAGAGCTGCCGCGCGATGCCGAGACGCTTCAGCACCGTTCGGGCCGCACCGGCCGCGCGGGCAAGAAGGGCACCGCCGTCCTGATCGTCCCCTATCCGCGCCGCCGCCGCGTCGAGCAGGTGCTGCGCGGTGCGCGGATCGCGTTCGAATGGATCGATCCCCCCACGCCCGAGACGATCCGCGCACAGGATCGCGAGCGGCTGCTGACCACCCTGCTCGAGCCGATCGAATTCGACGACGAGGATCGCGCGCTGGGCGAGCGCCTGCTCGCCGAGCGCAGCCCCGAGGACATCGCCGCGGCGCTGGTCCATTCCTATCGCGGCAAGCTGCCCGAGCCCGAGGATCTGATCGACCGCTCGCATTCGGACAATCGCGAGGAGCGCCAGTCGCTCCACCGTCCCGGATTCGACGAGGTCAGCTGGTTCCGCATGGACATCGGCCGTCGCCAGAACGCCGATCCGCGCTGGATCCTGCCGCTGCTGTGCCGGCGCGGCCACATCACCAAGAACGAGATCGGCGCGATCCGCATCGGACCGAGCGAAACCTTCTTCCAGGTCCCGACCGCGATCGCCGCCAAGTTCAGCGCCGCGCTGCTGCGCACGGCGGACGAACATGGCGAGGACGAGAATGGCGTCCGCATCGAACCGTCGCCCACCGGCCCCGGCGAGGATGGCGGCCGTCCGCAGCGGGGCGGCCCGAACCGGCCGATGGGCAATCGCCCGCCGCGCCCGACCGGCCCCAGCCGCCCTGCCGGCGGCCCGCCGCGCCACCACGCCAAGCCGTTCCGCAAGGGCCCGCGCCCATAGTGAGCCTGCGCGTCCTGGTCGATGCCGACGCCTGCCCGGTGAAGGAAGAGATTTACCGGGTCGCCTGGCGCCACGAGGTGCCGGTGACCCTGGTCGCCAACAGCTGGCTGCGCATCCCGCAGCACCCGCTGCTCGATCGGGTGACGGTCAGCGACGGGTTCGACGCGGCGGACGACTGGATCGCCGAGCAGTCGAGCCCGGACGCGGTGGTGATCACCGCCGACATCCTGCTGGCCGACCGCGCGCTGAAGGCCGGCGCCACGGTGCTGGCGCCCACCGGCAGGCCGTTCACCGCCAACTCGATCGGCAGCGCGATCGCCACCCGCGCGATCATGGCCGACCTGCGCGCCGGCGGCGAACAGCTCGGCGGCCCGGCCCCCTTCTCGAAGACCGACCGCTCCGCCTTCCTCCAGACGCTGGACCGCACGCTGGTCGCGCTGAAGCGCCGCTGAGCGGTCCGGACCGCGCGAGCAGCGCCTCTCCGGCGTTCGCAAAGTGGGGGATGGGACGCCGGGCTTCCCTCTCCCGCATGGACGCAGGAAGGGAACCACCCCTTCGGCAGCGTCGCTAGGACGCGCCGATCGCCTTCGGCCTCCCGTCGCGATCGACCGACACCATCGTGAAGGCAGCGGATGCGGCGCAGCGGCGCTCGCCGGTCAGGAGGACTTCCGCCCAGAGTTCGACACCGATCAGCACCGAACTGCGCCCGGTCATCCGCACCTCGGCCCGAAGTTCGACCATTTCGCCCGCCCGGATCGGCGCGACGAAATCGATCCGGTCCGACGCCGCCATCACCATCACGGCGCGCGCGTGGCGGGTGGCGGCGAGGAAGGCGGCCTTGCCCATCATCTTCAGCGCGTCGCCGCCATAGAGCGTTCCATAGTGATTGGTCTGGGGCGGGAAGACCATGTCGGCATAGCGCAGGACGCCGCCCGCCTCGCCATCCGGCTCCAGACCGGTCGGGAGCGGCGGGAGCGGACCTCGGTCGGCTACCAGCGTGAAGCGCCCGCGCGTGCACAGCCGGCGCTCGCCGCTGACCGGCGCCTCCGCGATCAGCTCGATCGCGACGTCGAGCGAGCGGGTGCCGACGCGCACCACCCGCCCGACCGCCTCGACGATCTCGCCCACGCGGCCCGGCGCGGCGAAATCGATCTTCTCCGACGAGGCGGTGACGAAGGACGCCCGGCCGTGGCGCGACGCGGCGAGGAACGCCACCTTGTCCATATGCGCAAGCGCGGCCCCGCCGAACAACGTGCCATGATGGTTGGCATCGCCCGGAAAGATCATGTCGATGATCCGGACGACTCCGTTCCCGGCCTCCGCCACCGCCATGGTCAGGCTTCCACCCGGGCTTCGCCGCGCAGCGTGCGTGCCGCCGC
This sequence comes from Sphingomonas rustica, assembly GCF_039652585.1. Classification (NCBI taxonomy): domain Bacteria; kingdom Pseudomonadati; phylum Pseudomonadota; class Alphaproteobacteria; order Sphingomonadales; family Sphingomonadaceae; genus Sphingomonas; species Sphingomonas rustica. The sequence continues at coordinate 235,869 of NZ_JBDIZK010000005.1, forward strand.
GACCATCGCCTCGATCGCCGAGCGCACCTCGGGCCATTTGCGCGTCTTGAGCCCGCAATCCGGGTTCACCCACAGCTGCGACCGGTCGAGATGCTGCTGCGCCAGCCGCATCAGCGCGACCATCTCGTCCTGTCCGGGCACGCGCGGCGCGTGGATGTCGTACACGCCGGGCCCGATCGCGGCGGGATAGCGGTAGCGGGCGAAGCCCTCCAGCAACTCCATCTGCGACCGTGCGGTCTCGATCGAGATCACGTCGGCGTCCATCGCCCCGATCGAGGGCAGGATGTCGTTGAACTCCGAATAGCACATATGCGTGTGGATCTGGGTCGCGTCCCCGACCCCGGCGGCGGAGATGCGGAAGCACTCGACCGCCCAGTCCAGATAATGCTGCCACTCGCGGTGGCGCAGCGGCAGACCCTCGCGCAGTGCGGCCTCGTCGACCTGGATCGCCCTTGCCCCCGCCGCTTCCAGGTCGAGTACCTCGTCGCGAATCGCCAGTGCGATCTGGCGGCACGATGCCTCGCGCGGCTGATCGTCGCGCACGAAGCTCCAGTTCAGGATCGTGACCGGACCGGTCAACATCCCCTTGACCGGCCGTTCGGTCAGCGACTGGGCATAGCGCCACCACTCGACCGTCATCGCGCTCGGCCGCGACACGTCGCCATAGAGAATCGGCGGCCGGACGCAGCGCGAGCCATAGCTCTGGACCCAGCCGCTGACGGTGAAGGCGAAGCCCGAGAGCCGCTCGCCGAAATATTGCACCATGTCGTTCCGCTCGAACTCGCCATGGACCAGCATGTCGAGCCCGACCTCCTCCTGCCAGCGGATCGCGCGCGCCGTCTCGTCGCGGAGGAACGCATCATACCCTGCCGCGTCCAGTTCGCCGCGATTGAAGCGGGCGCGGGCGCCGCGGACCGCCTCGGTCTGCGGGAAGGACCCGATCGTGGTGGTCGGGAAGTCGGGCAGGTCGAGGACCACGGCCTGGGCAGCCGCCCGCGTGGCGACATCGCCCTCGCGCTCGAACAGGGCCGGGGTGATGCCGGAGACCCGTCCTGCGACCGTCGCGTCGTGGATCAGCGGCGAGGTGCGCCGTGCGATCGCCGCCCGGCGCGAGTCGGCCAGCGCCTCCGCGACATGCTCGCGTCCCTCGTTGAGGGCGCGCTTCAGGATCGCCAGTTCCTCGACCTTCTGCACCGCGAAGGCCAGCCACTGGGTCAGTTCGGGATCGAGCCTGCGCTCCAGCGCCAGATCGACCGGCACGTGCAGCAGCGAGCAGGATGGCGCCAGCACCAGGTCGCGGATCGCCGCGATCGGCTCGATCCGCGCCAGCAGCGCGTCGAGATCGGTGCGCCAGATATTGCGCCCGTCGATCACGCCCAGGGACAGCAGCAGATCCTTCGGCGCCACCTTCAGCAGCGCGTCGATCTGGCCCGGTGCGCGGACCAGATCGACATGGAGTCCGGCGACGGGGAGCGCCGCGGCAAAGCCGAGATTGTCCTCCAGTCCGCCGAAATAGGTGGTCAGCATCAGCTTCACCCCCGGCCGGGCGAGACGGGCATAGGCGCGCGTCAGGGCCCGGCGCTGGATGTCGGACAGGTCGGTGACCAGGATCGGCTCGTCGATCTGGACCCATTCCGCCCCGGCCTGGCCGAGATGGCCGAGGATCACGCCGTAGAGACTGACGACCTCGTCCAGAAACTCGAACGGATCGACCCCGCGACCCTTGGCGAGGCTCAGCCAGGTGACGGGCCCCAGCAGGACCGGCCGCGTCTCGAACCCCTGGGCCCGTGCCTCACGATAGTCGTCGAGGACCTTCAGCCGGTTGAGCGCAAGCTTCTGCCCCGGCACCAGTTCGGGGACCATGTAGTGATAGTTGGTGTCGAACCATTTGGTCATCTCGCAGGCCGTCAGGCTGGCCTCGCCCGCCCCCGCGCCGTGATCATGGCCGCAGCCGCCGGACGCCGCGCCGGCGGTGCCGCGCGCCATCGCGAAATAGGTCGACAGATCGGCCTCGCCGTCCCCCGTGCGATAGCGTTCGGGGATCGCGCCCAGCATCACGCTGGTGTCGAGCACATGGTCGTAGAGCGAGAAGTCGCCCGAGGGCAGCCAGTCGGCTCCCAGCGCCCTTTGCCGCGCCCAGGCGGCGGTTCGCAGGCCGGACGCAGACTCGAGCAAATCCGACTCGCCGGTCTTCCCGGACCAGAAATTCTCGAGCGCGGTCTTCAGTTCGCGGCGCGGGCCGATGCGCGGAAAGCCCAGAGTGGCAATGGAGACGGTCATGATCTTCAACCCCGAAGAATGGGGCGGAGACCCGGCACCGGACACAGGCAGGCAGGGACGGACAGGAGTCCGGCCGCAGCGCGCAAGCGGCCAGACCGGGCACCCCGCCGGTGGACGTTATCGCGTCAAAGGCAGGTCTCCTGGCTTGCGGGTCAGCGCGGACGGTCTGGCCTTCCCGGCGAGCGAACCCGCCAGTGACACGTGATGACCGCCGCTCGCCGCTTACAGTTGCGGGGGCAGCGCCGGACTTTCACCGGCTTCCCGTCTTAGCTCCGGCGCGGCAATGCCGGCCGGAGAACCTCGACACCCAAAGCATCGCGAAGCGCGGCCCGCGCGTCAAGGGTCATATAAAGAATTCTTTATATGACCCTTAGCGACTACCTCAGGCCTTCAGGCTGCTAGCGATCGTGGTCGCCAACGACGTGGTCGGACGGCCGATCAGTCGCGACAGCGCCCCGCCTTCGTCGAACAAGGCGCCGTTCGCCGCCGCCGCATCCGAATTGGCGATCGTGTCGGCGACCGGCTCGGGCAGGCCGGCCTGGACCAGCGCGCCGCGATAGTCGGCCTCGGACAGGTTCACATAGGGAATCTCGCGACCCGCCTGGCGTGACAGCTCGGCGGCGAACTCGGCGAGCGTGAAGCCGTGATCGCCTGCCAATTCGTGGACCACATCCTCTCCCTCGGCATCTCCGATCAGCGCGGCCGCGGCCGCCACGGCATAATCCTCTCGCGCAGCGGCCGAAATCCGGCCCTCGCCCGCGGCGCCCAGAAAGCCGTCATGCTGGAGCGCCGGCGGGATCGAAGCGGCATGGTTCTCGGTATACCAGCCGTTGCGCAACAGGGTGGTCGGGATGCCGCTGGCGCGCAGCAGCGCCTCGGTTTCACGATGCTCGTCGGCAAGGCCCAGCGTGGACCGGTCGGCATGCAGCACGCTGGTATAGGCGATCCGCTTCACCCCCGCACGCTTTGCGGCGTCGATGACATTGGCGTGCTGAGGCACCCGCGTGCCGACGGCGTTCGACGAGATCAGCAGGAGCCGATCCGCGCCGGCCAGCGCGGTATCGAGCGTATCGGGCTTCTCATAATCCCCTGCCCGTACCTCGATGCCTTCGGGAAAGGCGCCAGGAGCCTTGTCGGGATTGCGGACGACCGCGACCACCGCGGCCGGCCCGACGCGTCGGGCGAGTTCCGCCACGACATGCCGGCCGAGCTGGCCGGCGGCGGCGGTCACGAAATAGCGGGTCTGTTCAGCAGGCATGGGACAACTCCGGTCTCGATTTTCGACATGGTCTCAGATAGAGACCAAATCAGGATCCGAAAGACGGCACGTGGCCGTCACCTGGTTACCACGGAGAAACCATGGACGCGACCGAGGCGCTGGGCGCAAGGTTCGAGACCTGGCAGCAATTCGAGTTCGACGAGTCCCGCTGCGCCGTGCGCGGGCTGCTCGACCGGATCGGCGATCGCTGGTCGATGCTGCTGCTGTGCGCGCTGGCCGCAGGGCCGCGGCGGTTCAGCGCGCTCGCCCGGCTCGTGCCCGACATCTCGAAGCGGATGCTGACCCAGACGCTGCGCATCCTGGAAGCCGACGGGCTGGTCCATCGCGAGGTGCGGCCGACCGTTCCCCCCAGCGTCACCTATTCGCTCACCCCGCTCGGACGGAGCTTCACCGTGCCGCTGCTGGGCCTGATCGACTGGGCCGAGGCGCATTTCGCGCAGGTCGTCGAGGCACGCGAACGCAGGGCCGCGGCCGCTTGAGGCCATAAGTTCGACTGCGTGACTGACTTGCAGGCTTTGGGTCAACGCACGACGATCATCCGCCATCCAGTTCGGAGATACGACCCAGAATAAGATCTTGATGCTGATAGATCTCGATCGGATCGAGAATCGGATGTTTCGTCTCGTCCTTTCCGACGAAGCTGCCAAAGTATCGAGCCGTCGGGCTGTTGAAGTGCATCCGCGCGATCGTCTTGCGGTTGTTGTCGTCCAGCAGGATCGCACAATAGGACTTTGCATCCCGGATAACGATGCGCTTCGGATCGACCTGACGCGCCCCGATCGCCCGAACAATATTGAAGCCGGAAATTTCATCCTCCGTCGTGATGATTTCCCCTTCCTCGGTGGGTGCGGCTTCGGCCTGTGGCACCTCCTCGACGGGGTTGGACGCACTTAGTGCAGATGTCAGGCGCTCATTCACGCGATCGCGTATCAACGCGGATACCGACGCCACGATCAGCGCTTGAAAATTCTCTTTCACTGCAGCGGTGATCCGAGCGCTCGAAACCCGCGACGCGATCATGCGCACGAATTCATCCGACGGCTCCTGAAACTCCTTTTGCAATTCGCGATACACGAGCGTCTGCATCTTCAGATTGCCCGCCTCCTGCACGATCTTGTCGATATCGAACGCGGCCTTCGTGAACCGCTCAAGGGTCCGGATATCCTGCTTGCGGATCGCGTCGAGCTGGAAGGTGAAGAACGGCCGATCATCCATCTTGTTCGGCGTGTCGATATCGGAAAAGAATTTATACACGACACCGTTCGTCAGAACCGCGACTCGCGTGTCCGTAGTGGTAAAATAGCGGAACAACTGCGAAGCATGGTTGATGCTGAGCTCGACACTGGCCGGCTTGCACTCCACCAGCATCATCACCTTACCGGCGCTACACACTGCGTAATCGACCTTTTCTCCTTTCTTTGTGCCCACGTCACACGTGAACTCCGGAACCACCTCTGAAGGATTGAAAGGGTTATATCCGAGCGCAGCCAAGAATGGCATCACCAGAGCATTCTTGGCGGCCTCCTCAGTCAGAAGGACCTCACGGTGATCCTTTACGACTTTGGCCAACTCAGCCAGCTTCGCCTCAAGTTCCATGACACCCCCTGCTATTTCATCGGCAGATTATCGCGACACTAGCGACTTTCAACTCCTCAATTGCAGTGAGGTATGGCTAAACTGCTGCGAACGTGTCGCTACGCGATGTCTCGACACCCCCTCCCCGGCGCGTGTAGTCCGCGGGCATGTCGCGTTCGGCGCCCCTCTGGCTGTCTGCCCCCACCCGGTTCGCCGCGCTGACGCGTTGGCAGGCACGCGTGGCAATCCTCGTCATCCTCGCCGTGCTGGCGCTGACGATCACCGCACTGGCGGTGCCGACGCCCGAGGCGCTGGATGCCGCCACCGGCGGCGAGCGCCATCAGACCGACCTGATGCTGTACGATGCGATCGCCGCGGGCGTTCGTGGCGGCGGAAATTATTACGCGGTTGCGGCCGATGCGATGCGGGCGGGCGGATATCCGCTCAAGCCGTTCCTGACCATGCGGCTGCCGGCGCTGGCCAGCGTCCTCGCCGCCCTGCCGCTCTGGGCAGCGCCGCTGCTCCAGTTGCTGCTGGTCCTGTGCGTGGCCGCGACCTGGATGCTGCGGTTGCACGGGGCGCTGGGACGCAGCCTGCCGATGCTGGTGGGCGGAATCCTGCTCGCCGGGTCGATGCTCGCCTTCATCCAGCCGGGACTGATCAGCTTTCACGAGATCTGGGCCGGGCTGCTCGTCGCCTGGTCGCTGGGGTTGCGCCGACCGGGGCGCTGGGTCGAGCCGGCGGCGATCGCGCTGGCGGCGATGCTGATCCGCGAGACCGCTTCGCTCTATGCGGTGATCATGCTGGTCTTCGCGTGGCGCGATGGCGAGCGGCGCGAAGCGATGGGCTGGACGCTCGTGCTCGCCCTGTTCGGCGTTGCCCTCGCCTTCCATGCATGGGCAGTGACCGGGCTTGCCGGACCGCTCGACGCGCGGTCGCCGGGATGGCTCGGGCTCGAGGGCATCGGGCTGTTCGTCAAGTCGATCGTGCTGGGAACGGCACTGCAACTCGCCCCGTTATGGCTGGGGGCGCTGCTGGTCGGGGCGTCGGCGATCGGCTGGGCATCGTGGCGCGATCCGCTGGCCGCACGGATGATCGCCATTATCGCGGCCTATGGCGCGCTGATCTCGATTTTCGCGCGGATCGACACCTTCTACTGGGGCCTGATGGTCGCCCCGGTCTTTCTCCTCGGCCTGATCTTCCTGCCCGACGCGCTGCGCGATCTTGTTGCCCAGGCGACCGAGAAGCGCCGGATCACCGTCACGCGAGTGGCACGATGAGTGCCATGGCTGGCACCCCCACGCTCACCCGGAGTGCCTGCGGCTCGTGGCTGCGCGCCTGGCTGCTCGGCGCGCTGCTGCCCTTCGCGATCGCCGCGCCGATCGCGGTGATCGCACGCGAGGTGGTGACCTACGCGCTCGACCGCGGTCACCTGCCGACGCTCGATGCCGGCTGGCTTGGCGACGTCGTGTCGCTGGTGCTGATCGTCGCGTCGGTCGCGCTTGCCGTCCAGGGGACCGTGATCGCCGTCATGGCGGTCGCCGAGCGAAGCGGACCCAAGCCGCCGCCGGCGTGGCTGCTGGCCGGCGTGGTCGCCACCACGCCCCTGGTCCTGTACATGCTATGGCCGAACCAGCAGGTGCACATGCTGTACGTCCTTTCGGTCTATGCCCTGGGCATGATCGGCGGGGCAGCGGGGCGACGCATCCGGCACGGAAGGGAATGGGAATGAGCGGGCGCGTCCTCCTGATCGTGGGCGGCGGCATTGCCGCCTATAAGGCGTGCGAGCTGGTCCGGCAGCTGCGCAAGTCCGGCATCGCGGTGAAGTGCGTGCTCACCGAGGGCGGCACCCATTTCGTGACGCCGATGACGCTCGCCGCGCTCAGCGAGTCGCAGGTCTACACGACGCTGTGGGACCTGAAGGACGAGGCCGAGATGGGTCATATCCAGCTGAGTCGCGAGGCGGACCTGGTGGTGGTGGCGCCTGCGACCGCGGACCTGATAGCAAAGATGGCGGCAGGCATCGCCGACGATCTGGCGACGACGCTGTTGCTGGCGACCGACAAGCCGGTGCTGGCCGCGCCGGCGATGAACGTGCGGATGTGGCAGCACGCCGCGACCCGCCGCAATGTCGCCCAACTCCGGGCCGACGGCCTCACGGTGATGGAACCCGATGAAGGCCCGATGGCGTGTGGCGAATATGGCCCCGGACGGCTGCCCGAACCCGAGGCGATCCTTGCCGCGATCCGGCAGGCGCTGGAGCGCGGGCCGGCGCGCGGCCGCCTGACCGGCCGCCATGTGCTGGTCACCGCCGGGCCGACGCATGAGCCGATCGATCCGGTGCGCTACATCGCCAACCGCTCGTCGGGAAGACAGGGCTTCGCGATCGCCGAGGCGGTCGCCGAACTCGGCGCCACGGTGACCTTGGTGTCGGGACCCGTGGCCCTTCCCACCCCACGCGGTGTGCACCGCATCGATGTCGAGACCGCCCGCGAGATGGCTGAAGCGGTCGAGGCTGCCCTGCCCGCGGATGCCGCCATCATGGTTGCAGCCGTCGCCGATTGGGGGGTGGACGCGGCGCTTCAGAAGATCAAGAAAGGCGATGGTGGCCTGCCGCCCCTGGCGTTGCGCGAAAATCCGGACATTCTGGCGACGATCGCCCGGGGCCCGCGCCGGCCGAAGCTGGTCGTCGGCTTTGCGGCCGAGACCGAGAAGGTGGTAGAGCATGCCACGGCGAAACGCGCCAGAAAGGGTGCCGACTGGATTGTCGCGAACGATGTATCGGGGGATGTCATGGGAGGTGATGCGAACACGGTTCACCTGGTCACGCCCGACGGCGTGGACCATTGGGAAAAGCTGCCCAAGCGCGAGGTCGCGAGACGGCTGGCGGATCGGATCGCCGATGCGCTCTAGTCTCATCCTGCTCCCGCTGCTGATGGCGGGCTGTGCGACCATGCCGGCCGGTCGCGAGGTCGCCGCGGCCCCGCCCGAGCCCAAATTGCATGTCGAACGGTTCGGCGAGACTCGCCCGGCCGAGGTGCGGACGCTGGTCGTGGTGATCCATGGCGACGCGGTGACCGGATCGCGCGGTGACGAATATGCTTTTGCCGACGCCGTCACGCGCGCCATTCCGCGCAGCGCGGCAGTCGCGATCCTGCGCCCGGGCTATGACGATGCCAAGGGCAGCCGCTCGATCGGCGAGCGCGGATCGGCAACCGGCGACAATTTCGCGGGCGAGCAGCTCAGCGCCGTTGCCGATACGGTCCAGCTGCTGCGCCGTCGCTATCCTGCCGCACGCGTGCTGGTCGTGGGCGATGCGGGCGGTGCCGCGATCGCCGCCAATCTCGCGGGCCTGCGCCCCGGAATCTTCGACGGCATGGTGCTGGTGGGATGCCCCTGCACCCTGCCCGAATGGCGCGCGCATATGGCCAGGGCGACGACCGATCCCGCATGGAAGCAGCCGGTGGCCAGCCTCGATCCGCTGAAGACCGCCGGCGGCGTTCGCCCGCCGCTGCGCGCCGCGGTGCTGGTGGGCGAGAAGGACCGGATCACGCCGATCAAGTTCTCGCGCGCCTATGTCGAGGCGCTCAGCCTGCGGGGCATCGCCACCGACTATCGCATCGTGCCGGGCAAGGGCCATAACCTGCTCGGCGATCCCGAAGTGCTTGCGGCGACGTCGCGGCTGGCCGCGTCGCTGGGTGGAACGTCCTGAATGTCCCCGATTTCGATTGAAGTTCAACGCCTGCCCCATGGCGAGGACCTGCCCCTCCCCGCCTATGCGACGGGCGGCGCCGCCGGGATGGATGTCGTCGCCGCCGAGGCGATCGTGATCGCACCCGGCGCGCGCCATGCGGTCGCGACCGGGTTCGCCATGGCGATCCCCGAAGGCTATGAGGTCCAGGTGCGCCCGCGATCCGGCCTCGCGCTGAAGCACGGCGTCACCTGCCTCAACACGCCTGGCACGATCGACAGCGACTATCGCGGCGAAGTGAAGGTGATCCTGGCCAATCTGGGCGACCAGCCGTTCGAGATCGCACGCGGCGATCGCATCGCTCAGTTGGTGCCGGCTCCCGTGCTGCGCGCATCGCTGACGCTGGTCGACACGCTCGATGCAACCGAACGCGGCAGCGGGGGTTTCGGATCGACCGGCCGATGATCGTTGCCGCAACTCTCGCACTCGCCCTGCTTGCGCAGGATGCCAATATCGACTGGGCGGCGCTGCCCGGCCTGCCCTACCGCGCGCCACCCATCGTGACCCCCGGCATGAACGAATTCGCCGCGCGGGAAGCGGTCAGCCGCAAATGCCCGCTCCCCGACCCGTCGGGGCCGAACCAGACCATCTCGGTCGACATCGCGGTGCTGGTCGATGCCTCCGGCGACGTTCGCACGGTGGTGCCCAAGGCGATCGATTGCGCCACCGTCGAGCAGTTCGCGGCGGGCCTCGCCGCAGGCTTTGCGCGCGGCAATCTGCTGCCGCGTGCCGGTGCCGCGAGCGAGCAATGGTACCGTACGACGGTGACGTTCAGCTGGCGCAAATGACCCTCAGCGACGCCGAACTCGAGCGATATGCGCGGCATATCGTCCTGCCGGATATCGGCGGCGGCGGCCAGATCCGGCTTCGCCAGAGCCACGCGCTGCTGATCGGCGCAGGCGGGATCGGATCGCCCGCAATCCAGTATCTGGCGGCCGCCGGGGTCGGCCGGATCACCGTGGTCGACGACGATATCGTGTCGCTGTCCAACCTTCAGCGCCAGACACTATATGCGACCGAGGAAACCGGCCAGGCCAAGGTCGACGCCGCCGCCGCCGCGGTCGCTCGACTGAACCCCGGCGTTGATTTCTCGGGCATTCGCGAGCGGATCGATGCCGCAGGCGCGGCGCGGCTGCTGGCCGAAACGCGACCGGACGTGGTGCTCGACGGATCGGACAATTTCGCGACGCGCCTGGCGGTCGCCGACGCGGCATATGCGCTGCGAATTCCGCTGGTGTCCGCCGCAGTTGCCGAATTCGAGGGCCAGCTGGGGACGTTCCGCGGCTGGGAGGGCGACAAGCCCTGCTATCGCTGTTTCGTCGGGAACGACCCCGAGCGCGCCGAGGTCAGCTGTTCGGAACAAGGGGTGCTGGGCGCGTTGACCGGCGTGATGGGCAGCCTGGCGGCCCTTGAAGCGATCCGCATGCTCGCACCGTTCGGTGAGGACAGCGCGGGCAAGCTGCTGCTGGTCGATGCGCTGGCCCTGCGCTTCCGCACGCTGCGCCTGCCCAAGGATCCGGGATGCCCGAACTGCGCGGCCTGACGATCATCGTCGCGACGGGGGATGGGGAACGCTTCCGCGCGGCGCTCACCCTGGCGGCCGCGCATGCTGCGCTGGGCGGACGGACGCGGGTTTATCTGCATGAAGGAGCGGTCCCGCTGATCGCGACCGGGGATGCTTTGCTCACGACCGCAATGGAAATCGGGGCGACGCTGATGATCTGTCAGACGGGGATGGCGGCGTCGGGCCTGGACGCCCGCGACCTGCCATCAGGAGTTGAGACCGGTGGACTGGTAGCGCTCCTGGCTGATCTGGGCGAGGACCGGCTGACGACGCTCTGACCCTCGACTCGGGTCAACAGCGCCTCATCCGCAGCAGGTCGGCAAGCGCGATGTCGGATTGCGCTTCGATCGCGAGCATCGCGGCATAGGGATCGCCGGGCAGACCGAGGACCTTCGCGAAGGCCGGCTCGGTCTTCAGCCCCTCGCGCCGCGCTGCCATCACCGCATCCCGCAAGCGATCACCGCCCAGCCCGAGCAGCCGGCGCTCAACCATGAAGTGCCGCCAGCCTGCTTGTGCGACCACCGGTTCGGCACTCGCGAACAGTTCGAACGCCCACCCCTGCGCGCGGAAGCGGGCGATGACCGGCCGGCCACCGCTTCGCCACTGATGCATGGCGAAGCCCTCATATGCGGCGAAGGCGGACCAGACGATGCGGCAAAAGGCGTCGGCGTCCGTCGCGTGGCACAGGACATCGATATCGCTGTCGGGCAGGTCGAGCCCAAGCGGCGGCGTGCCTGCGACATGCGGATCGAACGCCGCCAGCGCAGTCAGCACGCCGCTATCCTCCAGGGCGTCGCGATAGCCGGGACGCGTCATCCCGCCCGTGCCTCGCGAGGCTCAGCCGAGCGTCTTGATCGCGAACTCGCGGACCGCCGAACCGATATCCTCGCGCTGCAGCGCGACAGCCAGATTGGCCTGGATGAAGCCCGCCTTGTCGCCGCAGTCATAGCGGGTGCCGGCGAAGGTGACGCCGTGGAACGGCTGGCCCTCGATCATCTGCGCCATCGCGTCGGTCAGCTGGATCTCGCCGCCGGCGCCCTTGCCCTGCCCCTCGAGCACGCGCATCACCTCGGGCTGAAGGATGTAGCGTCCGATCACTGAAAGGTTCGACGGCGCGGTGCCCGGCGCCGGCTTCTCGACCAGCCCCTTTACCTCGGTCAGCGCACCATCGGCGGCGCCGGGGGTGATGATGCCATAGCGATGCGTCTGGTCGTCGGGCACGATCTCGGCACAGATCAGGTTGCCGCCGACCTTGTTATAGGCGTCGACCATCTGCTTGAGGCAGCCCGGCTGCCCCATCATGAAATCGTCCGCAAGCAGCACCGCGAAGGGTTCGTCACCGACGATGTCGCGCGCGCACCACACGGCGTGGCCCAGACCCATCGGCTCCTGCTGGCGGACATAGGCGATCGAGCCCGGCTTGAGCCGCGTCGCGTCCAGCACCTCCAGCGACTTGCCGCGCGACGTCATCGTCGTCTCGAGCTCATAGGCGATGTCGAAATGGTCCTCGATCGCGCTCTTGCCGCGGCCCGTGACGAAGATCATCTGCTCGATGCCAGCCTCGATCGCCTCGTCGACGGCATATTGGATCAAGGGTCGATCGACGACGGGCAGCATCTCTTTCGGCATGGCCTTGGTCGCAGGCAGGAAGCGCGTTCCGAGCCCGCCCACGGGAAATACTGCCTTACGAAGCGGCTTGAACGACATGAGGGTCTCCTGATCGTCGCGATGACGAAGTGGCCGCACAAGCGGCTCGTTGGACGATTGTTGGTCGTGAGTTGAGGTCGCGGCCGTTTCGGCGCTCAGACGAGTGTCCCGCTAAGCTCCACGGTTCCAGCGGACAGGGTCAAGCTGCCTTTGGTCCCGGCCTGCAGCGCAGCGACCGCCTGAGTACCGGTAACCAGGGCTGCCTGGGCCGAAGGGATGATGCCGACCGTGCCGGCCATCACCGTACTTGCTCCAGTCCCGATCAAAACCTGCCGGCGGTCCATGACGTCATCCCCATGCTGTCCCTCGTCTCCATCGTATAGGATATATGCGGCAGTGCACCAAGACTCATCTTGCCATCATCGAACCAGAAACAATTTGGAAACATAAGCTAATTTTCTCAACCGTTTCGATGTCGCAATGTCGTGATTCCGCGCCGATCCCCCGTGACAATCTGATGACGGTAAAATAAGTGATCATACTAGGTGCGTAACGAGGGGAAGCTCCCAATGGCCGGGTTCAACATTCTCAACATCATCGGCGACGACTGGAACGACTCGGGCGCGCTGTTCGGCGGGATCAAGATGTCCGTGGTCGACAAGGGGTCCTTCTCGACGTCGCGCTTCCTGGAGTTCGCGCTGAACGGCGCACCGATCTATCGCGTGCTCAAGAGCGGCGAAACGGTCATCAGCACCGCGTCCGGCACCTCGCTTGGCGGTATGGCGCTGCGCGGCGGCGCGGGAGAGATGGCGCTGACCTCGCAGATTCACCCGGCGACCGGGGCGCCTGCGGATGTGCTGCGCTATTATTGGGAAGGCACGCCCGGCCAGGTCGCGGTCATCCGCGGCATGGGCACCGATCGCCTGTCGATCGAGAGCAGCGGCGCGATGGTCCATATCGCCCAGAATAGCCGCTATGAATTCGAGGGTTATGGCGCGCCGCGCCTCTCGTTCGTCGGCTACGAAGCCGGATCGGCGATCGGCAAGCCGATCGACTTCAACAATCTGGGCCAGACGCCGACCCGAGCGAATCCCGTGGTTTCGGTTTCGACCAGCAGCCCGGATGCGGACCCGCTGCACATCGGCACCTATAACGGGCAAACTTGGACGACCACGGCTCGCTTCCGCGCCAACGGGCAGCTCAACACGCCCGGCGTCATCGCGCTGGCGCCGACCGGCGCGCCCCGGGGTTTCGCAGCGCAAAACTCGGCGGAAAGCGCGGCCCGCCTCTTTTTCGGCATCGACGCCTTCGACACCGCGTTCATCGGCGCCGGCCCCGGAGTCTCCTCGCTCGACAGCTTCATCTTCCGCGCGGGCACGAACATGTGGAGCTATGGCGGCACCACCGCCGCGTTCCCGGCGATCAAGCGCGCAGGGACCGCGTTGCAGGCAAAGCTGGCCACCGACAGCGATTTCGCGCCGCTGCAAGGCAAGCTGACCACGCACAATGTCGCTGCGACTGGCACCATCACGCCGAACCGCACCCTCACCCTCTATGATGCCGCCGGAGTCGCCTACAAGGTGCCCTGCGTCGCTGCCTGAACGGACAACTGTCATGACCGCCAAGATCGTGCTGGAACTCGACGATACCGAGTTCCGGACCCTGCTCGCACTGCTCGACGTCGCGGTCCGCGCCAATGGATTGCGCGCCGCCAAGGATGCTATGCCACTCACTGCCAAGATGGAGGCGGCCTATCTGGTCGCCCATCCCGACGCTGCAGAGGCGGTGGAGTAAGCCGTTGACATCGTTGCCGCCCGGGTGAACAGCCGGGCGGGAGCGGGCTTCCCGGCGCCGCAAGAGGACTTGGCGCGGACATGTGCGGCATCAACGGTATCTTCGCGTGGCATGACGACGCCCCTGCGGTCGACCGTGCGGAGCTGGTGCGGACGCGCGACCGCATGGCGGCGCGCGGCCCTGATGGAACCGGCGAATGGCTGTCGCCGGACGGACGGATCGGTTTCGGCCATCGTCGACTGGCCATCATCGACCTGTCGGACGCGGGCCTCCAGCCGATGGCGAGTACCGACGGGCGACTGACGCTGGTCTTCAACGGCGAGATCTATAACTACCGCGCCCTGCGCGCCGAGCTCGAGGCCAAAGGCGTTCGCTTCGCCAGCGAGTCGGACAGCGAGGTGATCCTGCAGCTGTATGCGCGCGAGGGCGCGGCGATGATCTCGCGGCTTCGCGGCATGTTCGCGATCGCGATCTGGAATGCGGAGACGCGCGAAATGCTGTTCGCGCGCGATTCGATGGGGATCAAGCCGCTTTACTGGCATGATGACGGCGGGACGATCCGCTTCGCCAGCCAGGTGAAGGCGCTGGTCGCCGGCGGCGCAATCCGCGGCGGGATCGAGCCGGCAGCGCTGACCGGATTCTATCTGTGGGGCAGCGTTCCCGAGCCCTGGACGATCCGCGAGGGCGTCTTCGCCCTGCCCGCCGGCCATATGATGCGGGTAAGCGCGTCCGGCGTCGACGCACCGAAGCGCTATCACTCGGTCGCCAGTGCCTGGCGCAACGCGGAGCGGTCCGGCGAGACGGTCGGTGACGAGGCGATCGCCGCCGCTCTGGCCGACAGCGTCGCGCATCATCTGGTTGCCGATGTGCCCGTCGGATGCTTCCTGTCGGCAGGGGTCGACTCTGGCGCACTGCTCGGCCTGATGCGCGATGCCGGCGCACAGGATGTGCAGACCGTTACGCTGGGCTTTGACGAGTTCCAGGGCCGCCATGACGACGAGGTCAGCCTGGCAGCGCAGGTCGCCCGCCATTACGGCATGCCGCATACCGTGCGCACCGTGGGAGAGGCCGAGTTCCAGGAAGACCTGCCCAAGATCCTCGATGCGATGGACCAGCCCTCGATCGACGGGGTCAACAGCTGGTTCGTCAGCAAGGCGGCGCGCGAACTGGGGATCAAGGTCGCAGTGTCGGGCCTTGGCGGCGACGAGCAGTTCGGCGGCTACCCCTCATTCCGCGACCTGCCGGCCTGGACCCGTCGCTTTGGCGTCGCACGACCGTTCGGCGCGATCGCCCGCACGCTGCTGACCGGCATCGGAACGCAGCGGCTGGGCCTTAATCCCAAGGCTGCGGGCATGCTCGAATATGGCGGCAGCTGGGCTGGCGCCTATCTGCTGCGCCGGGGCATCTTCATGCCGTGGGAACTGGAAGCCATGATGGACCGCGACCTGCTGCGAGCGGGTCTTGCTCGACTCGGGCCCGACTTCGGCGTCGGCACGGCGTTCGACGTCACCCCCGACAGCGATTTCGGCAAGGTCGCAGCGATGGAGGCGTCGCTGTACATGCGCAACCAGCTGCTGCGCGATACCGATTGGGCGAGCATGGCGCATGGCCTGGAAGTGCGGGTGCCGCTGGTCGATGCGGTTCTCCTGGACCGGGTCGGCCCGGCGATGGTCGGCCCCAATGCGGAAGCCGGCAAGGGCGCGCTCGCACGGGCGCCGAAGCGCCCCCTGCCGGACGTCATCGTCAACCGGCCCAAGACCGGGTTCGGCACGCCCGTCGGCAGCTGGGCCCGCAAGATGATCGCGGGCAGCACCGCGCCGCCGCTGGTGAGCGGCGCGAAAACACCATGGGCACGCCGCTGGGCTTTCCATGTGGCGTCGCAACAGGCATGGAGCGGCCAAGACGCCGCCCCCCGTGTGGCGGCCTGACCTCGGGGCAATTCAGTTGAGCATCGATTCGCAAAAGATCCTGGTGATCGAGCCCGGCAGCGGGCGTCGCCGCTATTGGCGTGACCTGTGGGAGTATCGCGAACTGCTCGCGATCCTCGCCTGGCGCGACGTCGCCGTTCGGTACAAGCAGGCGGTGATCGGCAGCGGCTGGGCGGTCGTGCGCCCGCTGCTGACGATGCTGATCTTCACCTTCATCTTCGGGATGATCGCCAGGCTGCCCAGCACGGGAAGTTCGCCCTATCCGCTGATGGTGCTGGCGGGCATGCTGCCCTGGCTGCTGTTCGCGGGCGTGATGACCGAGGCTTCCAACAGCCTGATCAACAACGCGTCGCTGGTGGGCAAGACCTATTTCCCGCGAGTGATCATTCCGATCGCGACCTGCCTGGTCGCGCTGGTGGATTTCCTGATCAGCATGGCGATCTTCGTCGTGATGTCGCTGTGGTACGCCTATGTGCCGGACTGGCGGATCGTCTTCTTCCCGCTCTTCACGCTGCTGGCGCTGCTCGTCGCGATGGGCCCGGCGCTGCTGATCTCGGCATTGAACGTGAAGTATCGCGATTTCCGCTATATCGTGCCCTTCATGGTCCAGATCGGCATGTATGTGACGCCGGTGGGCTTCAGCAGCTCGATCGTGCCGGAGAAGTGGCATCTGCTCTTCTCGCTCAATCCGATGGTCGGCGTGATCGACGGGTTCCGCTGGTGCATGCTGCGCGGCGCGGAACCGCTCGACTGGGTGTCGCTTGGCATCAGCCTGACCGTCGCGGTTGTGATGATGGTGGTCGGCATTCTCTATTTCCGGTCTACCGAGAAGACCTTCGCGGACATTATCTGATGGAAAACGACGCCGTCATCCGCGCCGAGGGCCTCGGCAAATCCTATCGACTGCTGCATCGCGAGCAGGGTCTGCAATATCGCGCACTGCGCGACACGCTGGCCAAGGCACCGGCGGCGCTGGCCCGCAAGCTGACCGGACGCGGGGGCGCAGGCCAGAGCACCGAAACCTTCTGGGCGGTCAGCGACCTCGATTTCGAGGTGAAGCAGGGCCAGGTACTGGGCATTCTGGGCCGCAACGGCGCTGGCAAGTCGACCCTGCTCAAGCTGCTGTCGCGCATCACCGAGCCGACCACGGGTCGTGCCGAGATCCGCGGCCGCGTCGCCAGTCTTCTGGAGGTCGGTACCGGCTTCCATCCGGAACTGACCGGGCGTGAGAATATCTATCTCAACGGCGCGATCCTCGGGATGCGCCGCGACGAGGTGAAGCGCCGCTTCGACCAGATCGTCGATTTCGCCGGTGTCGAGCGGTTCCTCGACACGCCGGTGAAGCGCTATTCCTCTGGCATGTATGTCCGCCTCGCCTTTTCGGTCGCGGCGCATCTCGAGCCCGAGATCCTGATCGTCGACGAGGTGCTGGCGGTCGGGGACCGCGACTTCCAGAAGAAGTGCATCGGCCGCATGAGCGAGGTGTCGAGCGAAGGCCGCACCGTCGTCTTCGTCAGCCACAACATCCATATCCTGCGCGACCTGTGCACGCACGGGCTGGTCCTGCAGAACGGCCGCAAGGTCTTTGCCGGCGATATCGGCGCGTCGATCGAACATTACACAAACGCCAGCGCCGAGGCGGGCGAGAAACATTATCCCGGCGACAAGCTGGTCAGCCGCGTGTCTGCACGTCAGGACGGCGATACTTTGGTCTTCGAATGCGACTATAATGATCGCGAGGGCGTGCTGGATGTGCCGAGCTTCGGCATTATCGTCCACGACAGCGACGGCCGTCCCGTCTTCGGGCACAACCCGGTGCTTGAAGGGACCTATTCGGGTCTCGCCTATCCCAAGGCCGGCACGGTTCGTGCCACGGTTCGTCAGCCCCGGCTGCTCGACGGATCCTATCTGGTGTCGATCTTCCTCGGCGACGCCTACACCACTTATTTCTCCGAAGAACATTGCGTCACGCTGTCGGTGGAAGGGATGGTCGATGCCTATCAGCTTCCGCCGGGCCGAGTGGGGCCGGTCTATCCGCTGGCCGATTACGAGTTCATCGGCGAAGGCATCCATACCCGGATGGCGGCGGCGGCCGGACTGAGATGACCCTGTCCTGCCCCGGCTCAGCGGAGCGACGCGCATGACCCGCCGGCTGGTGATGTTCACCGACTGCTACCCCTATTCGAACGCCGACGAATGGAAGCGGTTCGAGCTGGAGATCTTTGCCGAGCGGTTCGACGAGATCCATGTCGCATCGCGACTGGCTTTGACCGACATGCCCGATCCGCTCGTACCGGGGAAGGTCAACATCCTGCCGCCGGTCTTCGCCAAGGGCGGACAGACTCGTGCATCCGACCTGGCCGCGCTGGCGCTGCTCGCCCGGCGGCCCGGCCTGTTCGATTCCGGCCTGTCGCGGGGACGGCTCGGCTATCTGCGCTCCTCGCTCCGCGACGTGGGCGCAGTGCTGGCCAGCGACACCTGGCGGCGCCATGTCGCTCCGCTGCTGTCCGGCAGCCACCTCTATTTCTTCTGGGGTCGGGGCTATGCCGATATCCTGCCCTTCCTGAGCCGGGACCAGCAGCTCGCCTCGCTGGTGCGGATGCACCGCTACGATCTCTATCCCGAGACCAATGGCGGCTATATGCCCTTCCATGCCTCGATCGTCCGCGCCGCGGGCAAGCTGGCGCCGATCTCGGAGGACGGGGTGAGCGACCTGTCGCGGCGCTTTCCCGATCAGGCGCGCAAGATCGAGTGCCTTCGGCTCGGCACCAACCCGGCGACGATGGGCCCGCGTCGCAAGGATGGCGTGCTCAAGCTCGTCTCCTGCGCCCATGCGAAGCCGGTCAAGCGCCTGCACCTGATCGCCGAGGCGCTGGCGCATGCGACGGTCCCGGTCCACTGGACGCATATCGGCGACGGCCCCGAACTGGCGCGGCTGCGCAACGTGGCGAAGACGCTGCCCGACAGGGTGACCGTCGACCTGCCCGGCGCGATGCTGCCGCGCGACGTGCCGGCAAGATATCAGACCGAGCCCTATGACCTGTTCCTCAACGTCAGCGAGAGCGAAGGCGTGCCGGTGTCGATCATGGAGGCCATGGCGGCCGGAATTCCCGCACTCGCCACCGATGTCGGCGGCACCCGCGAACTGGTGGCCCGTGACACCGGCATCCTGGTTGCCGCGGACACGTCGCCGACCGAACTCTGGCAGCGGCTTGCCCGCTTCGCCGCTCAGGACGATGCCCTGACCGAGGCCATGCGAACCGCCAGCGCCGCACTGGTCGCCGCCCGCTACGATATTCGCGCCAACGCACGCCGCGTCGCCGATGCGATCCTCCAGTTGCCGGTGGCCGCATGACGCTGATCGTCGACTATGATGCCGGCAATATCGGATCGGTTGCCAACATCTGCAAAAAGGCAGGCGGCAGGACCGAGATCTCGTCCGATCCGGACCGCATCGCGGCCGCGGGCAAGCTGATCCTGCCCGGCGTCGGCCATTTCGGACGCGCCATGGCGCGACTGAACGACAGCGGCATCCGCGCGGCGCTCGACGCCGCGCACGACCGCGGCGTACCGATCCTGGGCATCTGCCTGGGCATGCAGTTGCTCACGAAGCACAGCGAGGAAGGCGATGCGGACGGTCTCGGCTGGGTCGACGCGGTCACGCGCCGCTTCGTTCTGCCCGAACCGCTCAAGATTCCGCATATGGGCTGGAACGAGGTCGCGTTCACCCGGTCCGACGTGCTGACCCAGGGAATGGAGGACGAGGCGCGCTTCTACTTCGTCCACAGCTATTATGTGGAGGCGCTGTCGGAGGCGGCGGTCCTCGGCCGCACCGACTATGGCGGCCCGTTCGTGTCCGTGGTGCAGCAGGGCAATGTCTGGGGCTTTCAATGCCATCCGGAGAAAAGCCACCGCTACGGGCTGGCCGTGATCCGCAACTTCCTCGACAAGGTCCCGGCGTTGTGAGGCGCGCCCTGCCTCGCGTCATTCCGACCCTGCTGCTGCGCGGTGAGGGACTGGTGAAGACGGTTCGCTTCGGCGATGCGAAATATGTCGGCGACCCGATCAACGCCGTGCGGCTGTTCAACGACCTCGAGGTCGACGAGCTGATCTTCCTCGACATCGACGCGACGGTGAAGGGGCGCGAGCCCGCCTATGACCATATCGCCGAGATCGCGAGCGAGGCGTTCATGCCGATCTGCTATGGCGGCGGCATCACGCATTTCGACCAGGCGGCCCGGCTGTTCAAGTCGGGGGTCGAGAAGATCGCGCTGACGACCGCGCTGGTCGAAAGGCCCGAGCTGGTCCGTCAGATCGCCGACACGTTCGGCGAACAGTCGGTGGTCGCCGGGATCGACGTGCGCAAGGACTGGCTCGGCCGGCAGCGCGCGATGGTCCGCGCCGGCGGCAGGAAGTCGTCCTACGATCCCGTCACGCTCGCGCGGCGCGCTGCCGAGCTTGGCGCCGGCGAGATCATGCTGACCTCGATCGATCGCGAAGGCGGCTATCAGGGCTATGACCTGGAGCTGGTTCGCGCGGTCAGTTCGGCCGTTCCGGTGCCCGTCATTGCCCATGGCGGCGCAGGCGACCTTGCCCATCTGCGCGAGGCAGTCGATGCCGGCGCCTCTGCCGTGGCCGCAGGCAGCCTGTTCATCTACAAGGGGCCACACCGCGCCGTCCTGGTGAATTATCCGAAGCAGGCGCGATTGCGCGAGTTGCTCGGCGCGAATAGGGCCTGCTGATGTCGAGCCTGAGCTACCGGGTGTGCACGCGATGCGTGATGGACACGACCGATCCGGATATCGTCTTCGACGATCAGGGCGTGTGCAATCATTGCCACGACCATCTGCGCGACATCGCCGCACTGGTCGTGCCGGGCGACGCCGGCCGACGCAAGCTGGAGGGCATTGCCGAGACGCTGAAGCGCGCGCATCACGGCAAGCCCTATGACTGCATCATCGGCGTCTCGGGCGGCGTGGACTCAAGCTATGTCGCCTGGCTGGTCAGGGATCTCGGCCTGCGACCGCTCGCGGTGCATCTCGACAATGGCTGGAACTCGGTCATCGCGGTCAGCAACATCGCGAACCAGATCGAAGCGCTCGACATCGATCTCTACACCCATGTCATCGACTGGACCGAATATAAGGACATCCAGCGCGCGTTCCTGAAAGCGTCGCTGCCCGATGTCGAGGTGCCGACCGATCACGCGATCAACTCGATCATGTTCAAGGTGGCCGAGAAGTTCGGGATCAGCACCGTGCTGCGCGGCGGCAACGTGGTGACCGAAAGCCACCATCCCCCCCGCTGGTCGCAGGGGCATATGGACTATGGCTATATTTCGGACGTCCACCGCAAGTTCGGCAGCGGAAAGGTCAAGACCTACCCGCACCTGAACTTCGTCCAGTTCCTCCAGCTTTATCGGGGCGGCTTCGTCGAGACGATCGACCTGCTGAATTATGCAGATTATTCGCGCGAGAAGGCGCTGGCGCGGATCGAGAGCGACCTGGGGTGGCGCGATTATGGCGGCAAGCACCATGAGAGCATCTTCACGCGCTGGTTCCAGGGTGTGTACCTCCCGCGCAAATTCGATTTCGACAAGCGCAAGATGCACCTGTCGAGCCTGATCTCGACCGACCAGATTACCCGCGACCAGGCGCGCGCGAAGTTGCAGCAGCCGACCTATGACGAAGCGCTGCAGGACGAGGATTGCGATTTCGTCGCCAAGAAGCTGGGCTTCACCCGCGCGGAACTGGACGCGATCATGGCGGCGCCCCCGGCGTTTTTCGAGGATTTCGACAGCTGGACGAAGCGTCTGGACGGACCGCTGTTCACGCTGGCCAAGCGTGCGGCCCGGATGGTCCGCCGAACCCCGGCCTGACGGATCAGGCGAGCGCCTGGTCGTAGATTTCCCTCAGGACCTCGCCGTGCCGCTGCGGGCTGTGCATCGTCGCGATCCGCCGCAGCGCCAAGGCCCCCTTGGTCGCGATCGACGCGGGGTCTGCCAGGATCGTGTCGACTGCCTGCTCCAGACCAGCCTCGAGCACCTCGGAAAAGCGGCGCCGCGCCTCCGCGGTCGCCAGCAGGCCGTTGCCGCGGTCGTCGCGCGGTACCGGGATCATCCATCCCTGGCGGTCGTCGTTGATCTCGGGCAGCGCACGAATATTCGTGGTGATGACGGGGCAGCCCGCGGCCTGCGCCTCCAGCACCGAATAGCCATAGGTGTCGGCCCAGGTCGGCAGCAGGCCGACATGCGCCGACCGCATCAGGTCCAGCACGGCATCGTTCGACAGGCGGACATGGTGCCGGATGCGATCGGGCCACTTCGCGATCAGGCGACGGGCGGCAGCGAGATCGTCGGCTGTCGTGTGCGTGGCATAGTCGCCGTGAGCCAGGGTCGAGACGATTTCGAGTTCGACAGGCGCACCGCGCTCCAGCAGCCGATCGAAGACGCGCAGAACCTCCGCGCCGCCCTTGCGGAAAAAGTCGCTGCCGACCAGGACGAACCGGATCCGATCGCCAGCCGCCGGGGCCGGCTTTGGCGCCTCGACCAGCACCGGCTGCGGCGGGTGCAGCACGACGATCTTGGCCTCGATCTCTGCGGCTACGTCTGGATGATCGGCCAGGACAGCACGCTGGAACGCCGCGGTGCAGTCGGACAGCGCAATCAATCGTCGGCACGGTGCGCCGGCCAGCAATTTCATACCCCAGCCGGTCGCCCAGTCGCGTGTTTCGATCCAGCGCGGCAGCGCGGTCTCGAATGTGGTCACCCATGGTGTATGGTTCAGGCTGACCATGTTGAAGAAGTGCCGCAGATCGCAGTCGCGGCGCCCCCAGTGAAGGTTGGACAGCAACGGATCCAGCCGGTTCGCCGCGCGGTAGAGCGCATGCGTGGGATAGCGAAACAGGTTGCCGGTCCGCACCCGTTCCACATTCGGCGCGGGCGACCCGATGATGTTGCGGAGATTGGCATATTCGCGCTGGGCCCAGCCGACCTTCAGCGGCCGCGGCATCGACACCCGGCCATGCGATTCCTGACTCAATCTCTTACCCCCAGGTGGCGGAACGGCTTAGGAAAAATGCCGTCGCTGCGCAACGCTGGCGGTCCCGCTGGATCGTCGATATAGGCGCGACAAAGGGATTCGAGCCAGATGCGTAGCGAAGACGAGGCACCGCTCAGGATCGCCTATTTCACGGAGTGGGATCCGCACGACGAGACCGGCGTGCTGAACAAGCTGATCGGTCAGGTGGGCCAGTGGAACAGCCTGGGCGCCGAGGCGAGAATCTTCAGCCTGGCGATGCGTCAGGACAGCCAGCCGGCACTGGATTTCGCCAGCCATGGAGAGGTGATCGGTCGCATCCATCGCCGGTCGCTGGAAGCCTATCCCTTCGCGCGCCTGGGCTATCTCAACAAAACGCTGAGCGTCGGCCGGGTCGTGGCCGCGCTGCGCCGCTTTCGCCCCGACGTGATCTATTATCGTCAGCACGGCCCCTGGTATCCCGGCCTGGGACGCATCCTTTCGGTCGCTCCGACCGTCATCGAGATCAACAGCGACGAGCGCGCCGAGCGGGATCTATGGGGTCCGGCGTTCGCCGCGCTTCACCGCGCGACCCAGGGCCGCATCCTGAACGCCGTTTCCGGTTTTGTCGCAGTCACCGACGAGATCGCCTCGGCCTATCGCGATCGCGGCAAGCCGATGGAGATCATTCCCAACGGCTTCTGGGGCGCCGCGGCACCGCTCCCGCCGACAGGCAATGCCGCGCCCGCCTATGTATTCGTCGGGTCTCCCCTCAACGGCGGCGGCAGCTGGCACGGCGCGGACAAGATCGTGGCGCTGGCCCATGCCCTGCCGGACAGCAGCTTCCACATCGTCGGCCTGAGTGAGCAGGATTTCCCCGGCGACGACATTCCGCCCAACCTGATCCTGCACGGCTATCGCACCGGGGACGATCTGTCCGCGATCCTGGCGCAAAGCGATGTCGGGATCGGCACGCTGGCCTTGTATCGCAAGGGGATGGACGAGGCCTGCCCGCTCAAGGTGCGGGACTATCTGATGCGCGGCCTGCCGGTCGTGCTCGGGTATCGCGAGGCGGAAACCCGATTGAACGAAGCCTCCTACACGCTGCAGATCGGCAACACCCCGGACAATGTCGAAACCAATATCGGCGCGATCGCCGGGTTCGGGGATGCCTGGCGCGGACGACGCGTGACCGAGAATCTCGATTTCCTGTCCGGCGCATCGAAGGAACGCCAGCGGCTTCGCTTCCTGGCGGAGGTGCGAAAGGCGGCTGCCCATGGACGCTGAGGCGCGCGGGAAGCACCACATCCTGTACGTGACGGACGGTTTCGCCCCGTTCGTGGTGGGGGGAATGCAGAGCTATTCCAGGCGGCAGCTGGAACTTCTCTCGGCCGCCGGCTATCGCCTCACCTCGATTTCGACGCGGGACAGCGAGCCGCCATCCGGGCTGAGCTGGGAGAATATCTCCCTCCCCTGGCCGCGCCGGACGCTGGCCGATCGGCTCAACCCCTGGCGCTATGTTCAGGACCTTCGTCGGTTCAGCCGCAGCGTCGCGGAAGTCGCGGACCGGCTGAAGCCGGACCTCATCTATTCCGAAGGCCCGCTGGTCGACGCATTGCTTCGCCGCCCGGCCAGGCCAGCCCCGATCATATTCCATCCCCATGCGCTCGATATCTTCCAGGGCCAGGGATCGCGGATCGCCGATATCAAGGCCTGGCCGCTGCGCGGACTGATCGCGGATCACGCACGGCGGGCCGATGCCACGATATCGCTCAGCAAGGCCGGCAGGATCATGCAGATCCTCCAGGACCGGATCGGCGTGCCACGGGCAAGGATCGCGGCGATCCACAATGCGGCCGACCTCCAGGACCTCCGCTCCGCGCGGACCGCACCCAGCGGATCGAGACGATTCCTGTTCGTCGGCCGTGACGATCCGCGCAAGGCACTGCCGATCCTGTTGCAGGCCTTCGGCACGCTGAAGGATGCGACGCTCGATCTCGTCGGCATCGAACCGAGCGCGACCTATCGGTTGGCCGGAGTCACCGCCCACGGCGTGGTCCGGGACGCCGATCGGCTTCGCGAATTCTACGAAGCGGCGGATTTCCTCGTACTGCCCAGTCATGTCGAAGGCATGCCGACCGTCATCCTGGAGGCGTTCGCTGCGGGCCTGCCCGCCATCGTGACCGATGTGGGCGCAAATGCGGATCTGGTCCGACCGGACGAAACCGGCTTCATTGTCCCGCCGCGGGACGTCGAGGCCTTCGCCCAGGCGATGCACGATGCGCTGGCCCTCCCTGCGCAAGCCTATGCCCGCTTTTCCGCCAACGCGCTGGAAAGCGTACGAGGCCCTTTTTCCGCAACTGCGGCTCGTGACCGGCTGCTCGATCTGTTGGACGAGTCGATCAAACTCGCTAAGGACGGCTGATGCCGCAAGCGCCGCGCCTCTATTATCTCGACGACATTCCCACGCCTTATCGGCTCGGGGTCCAGAAACGCATTGCCGAGCAGTGGCCAGGCGCCTTCCAACTGGCCTTTTGCGCGGAATCCGAGCCCGGGCGTGACTGGGAACTCGATTTCGAGGCACTTGCCCCACAATTTCTGGCGGGGAAGCAATGGCGGCCGGCGCGCCAGGTCAATCCGTTCTCGATCAAATGGAATCCGGGCGTCATCGCGTCGCTCGAGGCCTTCCGGCCAGACGTCGTGATCCTGTCGGGCTATGTGCATCCCACCATGTGGCGAGCGGCCCGCTGGTGCCGGCGGAACAATATTCCCTACGCGATCAGCTGCGAGACCAGCGCGCGCAGTTCGGTTACCACCGGCTGGCGCTGGATCGCCAAGCGCGCGGTCGCGGGATGGATGGTCCGCGGCATGGCATTCGGATTGCCGGTCGGCCGGGAAGCCGGCGCATATCTCGCTCGCTTTGGTCCCAGCACCGCGCCGATGCACTTCTTTCCCAACACGCCGGATACCAGCCGCATCGTGGCCGAGGCTGCAGTTCTGACAGAAACAGGCGGGGAGCCTGCGCTTCGGGCTGAACTCGATATTCCCCCCGACGCCGCCATCTTCCTGTTCGTTGGCCGGCTGATCGGCGCGAAGCGCCCGGCCGATGCGATCGCAGCCTTTCGCAAGGCGCGGGGCAACGCGGACGCCATGCTGGTGATGGTCGGCGATGGCGACCTGATGGCTGAGCTTCGCGCCGCGGCAGGCGACGACCCCTCGATCCGCTTCACCGGATGGCTGAAGGACCCGGCGACCATCGCGCGGCTGATGTCGATCGCGACGGCGATGATCCTGCCCTCGTCGCACGAGCCCTGGGGCGCGGTGGTAAATGAATCGATGGCGGCAGGAACGCCGGTCATCTCGTCGGACCAGGTCGGCGCGTCGACGGAACTGGTCGAGGACGGGGTCAACGGGTTCCTCGTGCCGGTCGGCGACGTCCCGGGCTATGCCGCGGCGATCGCCCGCCTGCTGGCCGACCCAGAGCTTGCCCGTGCGATGGGTGCAGGCGCACGCGACAGCGCGATGAGCCAGGGCGAGGATTTCGCCGCGGGCAACCTGATCTCCGGGGCGCTGGCTGCCGTCGGTGTGTCGCCGATCGACCGTCCGGCGGTCCCTGCGGAGTCCGCACATGCAGCCTGACACTGCGCCCAGATCGGCTCACGTCATCGGATCGGGCGCCAAGATGCCCTGGCCGCTGATGGTTGGGATCGGCTCGATGCTGGTCGTGTTCATCCTTGCCACGACCTATAACTCGCCGCTGGCGCGGGCCGCGGGCGCGCTCAAATGGGCGACGCTTCCCTTGGTGATCATGACGGTCTCCGCCACCCTGTATCGCCGACCGATGCCGGCAATCCCGCGCTTCATGGCGATCGTCGTCCTCGCTGCCCTCGCGGCCGGGTTCGTCAGCCTGTGGGGCGCGGCCGATCGGCTGGACAGTGCGATGTCGCTGGTCGTCGTCCTGATCGTGATCCTGTGCGGTTACATCAGTTCTGCCGCGATCGTGGCAACGGACAGCAGGCGGGCCTTTTTCGATCTGGTGGCGATGGTCTGTCGCGTCGTGGTGGTCTTGGGCACGCTCCTCTACCTGGCCGGGATCAATTTCGGCCGTGGCGCCGGGTTTGCCGGCTGGGTCGACAATCCCAATACGCTCGCCTCTTTCCTGGCGCCCGGGCTGGTGGTGCTGGTCGCGGGCTGCATCGAGCGGCGGCCGGGATGGAAAATCTGGTATCTTCCCTTCGCCGTGCTGGGCACGGCCCTGTTGTGGGTGACGGGAGCGCGCGCCAGCCTTGTGTGGTTCGTGATGTCGCTGGGTGCGTTCTTCTTCTATCGCCGCGGGCCGGGCGTGAATGCGATGATCGCCGTCGTCCTCGCTCTGATCCTGCTGATCTGGTGGGAGCAGATTTCGGCATTCGTGACCGATTTCCTCCAGCTCAACGCCAACCCCTATCGCCAGACGGCGCCGGGCCCGCTCAGCGGCCGCGAAGAAGTGTGGCGGATCGGCTGGGATCTGTTCAAGCAGCGGCCTTTCACCGGCTTTGGCATGGGCTCATCCACCGAACTGCTGAACCTGCAGTCCTACAAGTTCGTCCGGCACCAGGGGCTGCACTTCCACTCCTCGTACATCATGGTGCTGGTCGAGACCGGGCTGCTTGGCTTCATTCCCTTCGTCCTGCTTCTGGTCAACACGCTCATACGCGGCTTCGGCGACGCGCGGCGGACGCAGATGCTTCCGCGCGAATCCTGGCCGACGGCGGCACTTCCGATCGTCATCCTGTTCGGTGCGCTGGGCCACGCGACCTTCGAATCCTGGATCATGGCCGCCGGTAACGTGAACACGCCGCTCTTCTGGATCCTGGCCTGGTTGGTTCACCATCAGACCCAGATTCCCGTCCGGGCCGTCCGGATCGTCGAAGCGCCGACACCGCCCGGCGCTGCGCCTCCGGCAGGAATGCTGGCCGCGCAATGAAACTCTTCCTGACGGGGGCGAGCTTCGACCCGAGCTTCGGCGGCCCGGCCTATTCGGTCCCGGCGCTCGGCGCCGCGCTGGCCCGGACCGGTATCACCGTCGGCCTGTGGGCGCCCGACGGCACCGCGCTGACCTCGCCGACGGTTCCGCAACGCAACGGGCTAATGCCGCTGGGCGGCGACCTTCAGGCGGCGATCGGCCGCCTGGGCCGCGCCGACCTGATCCATGACAACGGCATGTGGCTGCCGCACCACCACGCAATCGCCCGACTGGCCCGTGCGCGCGCCATTCCCCGTGTCGTCAGCCTGAGGGGCATGCTCGAGCCATGGGCGATCAACCACCGCAAGTGGAAGAAGAAGCTGGCCTGGGCGATGTACCAGGCGCGCGACCTGCGATCGGCGAAACTGCTCCATGCGACCGCGGATATCGAGGCGACCAATGCGCGAGCGCTGGGACTGAGCGGATCGTGCTGCGTGGTCCCCAACGGCGTCGACCTGCCCAGTCACTCGGCGGCGGACCATCTGGAGCCCGGTCCGCGCGACCTGCGCACCGCGCTGTTCGTCAGCCGGGTGCACCCGAAAAAGGGCCTGCCGATGCTCGTGCGCGCCTGGCACCGGCTGGCGCCAAAGGGTTGGCAGCTGGTGATCGCCGGCCCGGACGAGGACGATCACGCCGCAGAAGTCCAGGCACTTGTCGACAAGCTCGGGGTCCGCGACCATGTCCGGCTGATCGGCCCCATTTACGGCCCCGAAAAGGACGCGCTGTTCCAGACCGCCGACCTGTTCGTGCTGCCGACCTATAGCGAGAATTTCGGCATCGCCATCGCGGAGGCGCTGGCCTATGAAATTCCGGTCCTGACGACGCGCGGTGCCCCTTGGGCGCTGCTCGAAACGCACCGCTGCGGCTGGTGGGTCGATCCGACCGAGGATGCGGTCTTCACCGGCCTGCGCAGCGCGATCGGCCTGTCCGACGACGCGCGGCGGGAGATGGGGCGCAGGGGATCCGCCATGGTAGCGGAGCAGTTCGATTGGGGCGGCATCGCGGTGCAGTTTCAGAAGCATTATTCGGCAGTGCTGGGCTGAATGGCCTTGTCCCCGCTCCCTCCCGGCCAGCCGGTCCCCGATCTCGGCCGCTACCGCGCGCCGCAGTTCACGCGCGGGCGCTCGGCCCTGGTCGAGGCTGTTTGGATGGCGATCCAGACACTGTTCGTGTCCTCATGGCTTCCCGGAAGCGCACATCGCGTGATGCTGTTGAAGCTGTTCGGCGCGCGGATCGGTGCCGGGGTCGTGCTGAAGCCCGGCGTCCGGGTAAAATTCCCCTGGCGGCTGACGGTCGGCGACAACAGCTGGATCGGCGAACGGGCCTGGATCGACAATCTGGCCGAAGTCACCATCGGCGCGAACTGCTGCATCTCGCAGGACGCCTATCTGTGCACCGGCAGCCATGACTGGACATCCCCCGGATTCGACCTGATCACCCTGCCGATCACGCTCGAGCCCGGCGCCTGGGTTGCCGCCCGCGCGATCGTCGGCCCCGGCGTGACCCTCGGCACGGGTGCCGTACTCGGCCTGGGCAGCAGCGCCAGCCGCAATCTCGACCCCTGGACCATCTATGCGGGCGTCCCCGCAGTAGCGGTCCGGACTCGCATTCTCTCCAGAGACTAAGGATCCCACATTTCCATGCTCGAACGGCTTTTCGCCCGGGTTGACCAGCGCGATTTCACCATCGGAATCATTGGTCTTGGCTATGTCGGGCTGCCGCTCGCGCTCACCGCGGTCAGCAAGGGCTTTCGCGTCCTGGGCTTCGATGTCGAGCAGAGCCGCGTCGACCAGATCATGGCGGGCGGCACCGTCATCAAGCATATCCCGGGCGAAAAGTTCGCTGCACCGATCGCCGATGGCAGCTTCGAGGCAACGGCGGACCTCGGTCGGCTGGGCGAGCCCGATGCGATCCTGATCGCGGTCCCCACCCCGCTCGACAAGCATCAGGAACCCGACTTGACCTATGTCGAGAATTCGACCCGCTCGATCGCGGCGGCGCTGCGCGCAGGCCAGCTGGTCGTCCTCGAATCGACCACCTGGCCCGGGACCACGCGCGAGGTGATGCAACCGATCCTGGAGGCCGGCGGCCTGAAGGCCGGCAGCGACTTCTTCCTCGCCTTCTCGCCCGAGCGAGAGGATCCGGGCAATCCCGACTTCACCAACTCGATCATTCCCAAGGTAGTCGGCGCCGACGACCCGGCGTCGTTGCAGCTGGCAACGAAGGTCTATGACAATCTGGTCAGCCGCACCGTTCCGGTGACCTCCGCGGCGACGGCCGAAGCGGTCAAGCTGACGGAGAACATCTTCCGATCGGTCAACATCGCGCTCGTCAACGAACTCAAGATGATCTTCGACAAGATGGGCATCAACGTCTGGGAAGTGATCGACGCTGCCAAGTCCAAGCCTTTCGGCTATATGGCCTTTTATCCGGGACCCGGCCTTGGCGGCCATTGCATCCCGATCGACCCCTTCTACCTGACGTGGAAGGCGCGCGAGTTTGAAAGCCCCACGCGTTTCATCGAACTGGCCGGGCAGATCAACACCTCGATGCCGCGCTACGTCATCGATCGGCTGGCCGAAGCGCTTGATCGCCAGACCGGACGCGGCTTGAACGGCGCGCGGATCCTGCTGATCGGCATGGCCTACAAGAAGAATGTCGACGACATGCGCGAGAGCCCGGCACTCAAGCTGACCGAGTTGCTCGAGCATCGCGGAAGCCGGGTCGACTATCACGATCCGCACATTCCCGAGGTCCCGATGACCCGCGACCATCCCGAATTCGCCGGCCGCAAGTCGGTCGACATCACGGCGGCGACCGTCGCGGCCTATGATGTCGTCCTGGTCGCCACCGATCATGCCGACGTCGACTGGGACCTGATCGTCGACCATGCGAAGCTGGTTGTCGACACGCGCAACGTGTGTCGCGCCGCAGACAATGTCGCCCGGGCATGAGCAATAGCCAGATGCAGGAGCGCGCCGACCATCCCGGCGCGCTGATCCACGAGAGCAGCTATGTCGATGCACCGGCACGGATCGGGGCGGGAACGCGGATCTGGCATTTCAGCCATATCCTGGCCAACACCGTGATCGGCGAGAATTGCAGCCTGGGCCAGAATGTCGTGGCCGGGCCCGACGTCACCATCGGCAACGACTGCAAGATCCAGAACAATGTCTCGCTGTACAAGGGCGTGACGCTGGAGGACGGCGTGTTCTGCGGTCCGAGTTGCGTGTTCACCAACGTCAACAATCCGCGCGCCGAGATCAAGCGGATGGACGAAGCGCGCGACACCCTCGTCAAGCGCGGCGCCTCGATCGGCGCCAATGCGACGATCGTGTGCGGCCACACGCTGGGCGACTATTGCTTCATCGCTGCCGGGGCGGTGGTGACCGGCGACGTGCCTGCCTATGCACTGATGGCGGGAGTCCCCGCCCGCCGCATCGGGTGGATGAGCCGCGCCGGCGCCCGGCTGGGAGCCGACCTGGTCTGCCCCATCGACGGTTCCACCTATCGGGAGGGCGACCATGGCCTCGAATTTCTCGCCTGACGCTCCGATCGACTTTATCGACCTGCCCGCGCAGCAGGCGCGTCTGCGGCCGCAGATCGACGCGGCGATCACGCGCGTGCTCGACCATGGCCAGTATATCATGGGTCCCGAGATCGCCGAGTTCGAGGGCGCGCTGGCCCAGTTCACCGGTGCGAAGCATGTGATCTCATGCGCCAGCGGCACCGATGCGCTGCTGATCGGGATGATGGCGCTGGGGCTCAAGCCCGGCGACGCGGTACTCTGTCCCGGCTTCACTTACACCGCCACGCCGGAAGCCATCGCGCTGCTGGGAGCGACGCCGATCTTCATCGATGTTGACGCCGACAACTTCAACCTCGACCCGGCAGGGATCGCCGCCGGGATCGAACTGGCACGGGCACGCGGATTGAATCCGGTCGGCCTGATCGCGGTCGACCTGTTCGGATTGCCGGCAAGTTATGACGCGATCCGCGCCGCCGCCGGCGATCTGTGGATCATGGCCGATGCCGCCCAGTCGCTGGGCGCGCAGACGCAGGCCGGCAAGGTCGGCACTTTCGGCACGATCACCGCGACCAGCTTCTTCCCCGCCAAGCCGCTGGGCTGCTACGGCGACGGCGGTGCGATCCTGACCGACGATGCGGACCTTGCGGCGATCTGCCAGTCGATCCGGCTGCATGGCCGCTCGACCGTCGACAAGTACGATATCGAGCGGATCGGCGTGAACGGCCGGCTCGACACGCTCCAGGCGGCTATCCTGCTCCAGAAGCTGACCGTGTTCGACGAGGAGATCGCGCTGCGCCAGCAGGTCGCGGCGCGGTACAATGCGGCGTTCGCCGATCTGGTTCCCGTGCCGCCGATCAGCGACGGGATCACCTCGGTCTGGGCGCAATATACGCTGAAGGTCCCGGCGGAGCGCCGCGCGGCGATCATGGCTGAGCTGAAGGCCCACGGCGTGCCGAGCGCGGTCTATTATCCGCGGCCGCTCCATCACCAGGGCGCCTATCGCGACTATCCGGTAACGGGTAACGGCCTGCCCACCTCCGAAGCGCTGTCGGCGACGGTCATGAGCCTGCCGATGCACCCCTATCTGACTGCCGAGCAGCAGGACTATATCATCGAGCGCGTCCGTGATGCGCTTCAGAACGAAGGATCGTGACGTGAGCCTGGCCAATATCCAGAAGAAGAAGATCCTCGTCACCGGTGGTGCGGGCTTCATCGGCAGCCATTTGTGCGAGCGGCTGCTGGCCGCGGGAAACGACGTGCTGTGCATCGACAACTTCTTCACCGGGCAGAAGGCCAATGTCGCCCATCTGCTGGCCAATCCGCACTTCGAGATCCAGCGTCACGACGTGACCTTCCCGCTCTATGTGGAGGTCGACGAGATCTACAATCTCGCCTGCCCGGCGTCGCCGATCCACTACCAGCACGATCCGGTTCAGACGACCAAGACCTCGGTCCATGGCGCGATCAACATGCTGGGCCTGGCGAAGCGCGTCGGGGCCAAGATCTTCCAGGCATCGACCAGCGAGGTCTATGGCGACCCGAGCGTGCATCCCCAGCCCGAGGAATATTGGGGCAACGTGAACCCGATCGGGTTCCGTTCCTGCTATGACGAGGGCAAGCGCTGTGCGGAGACGCTGTTCTTCGACTATCACCGCCAGCACGGGACGCGGATCAAGGTCGGCCGCATCTTCAACACCTATGGGCCGAACATGCACCCCAATGACGGGCGCGTGGTCTCCAACTTCATCGTCCAGGCGCTGATGGGCCAGCCGATCACCATCTATGGCGACGGCAAGCAGACGCGCAGCTTCTGCTATGTCGACGATCTGGTCGAGGCGTTCATCCGGCTGATGGGCACCGACGACAGCGTCACCGGCCCGATCAATCTGGGCAATCCGGGCGAGTTCACGATGATCGAGCTGGCCGAAGCGGTGATCCGCCTGACCGGATCGCGCTCGGAGCTGGTCTACAAGCCCCTGCCCTCCGACGATCCGCGCCAGCGCAAGCCGGACATCGCCAAGGCGAAGCAGGTCCTCGACTGGGAACCGCGCATTCCGCTTGAGGAGGGCCTGACGTCGACGATCGCCTATTTCGATCGGGTTCTCACCGAGGCCGGCGTGACCCGGCAGATTTAGGCCTAGTCACCGAACATTCGACCGACCCGGGAGCGCCCGGGCCGGAAGGGACAGCCGCCGCCGGCCTAGAAATTGGCAGACGGCGTCTGGTCCTTCAGCCGGCCCGGCACGATGCGGAGCTCGGCGATACTGGCAAGCGACGGACCGGTCGCGTTCAATGCCGAGAATTCGAGATTGACCCAGTAATAGCGGCAGGTGCTTCCCGCCGGAACGGTGAAGGACTGTTCGACATCCCCGGTGACGGTGACGTCGAGCCGCGCCGCATTCGCCGCATTCTCCTCGGCGCAAACCAGGTGGACCACCACTTCGCTACCGCGGGTCAGGCTTGCCTGGCCGAGCTTGGCGAACAGGATATAGTTGCCCGGCTGAAGCGCGACCAGCTGGCGCGCGGCGGTTGCCGACGCACCTGCGATCGCGTTGATCTCCAGCGTTCCGCGTCCCTCGTCGATCGCCGCGCCGACACGGCCGTCGCTCTTGAGTTCCCAGTCGAGCGGCGCGAGGCGGGGAAGCTCATCGAAGCTGCCGTTGCGAATCAGATTGCCGCTGTCGTCGTGAAGATCGGGCAGGTTCCCGGCATAGCGAAATGCCAGATCGAGCCGCTTGGCACCGATGAATGCTTGCATCAGCAACGAATCGACCGGACCCAGCGGCTCGCCTGCCTTCAGCAGGCGCGACCGAAGGACCTGGGCGTTGGACAGCGCCGCCGGGTTGCTCGACACCGCCTGCCAGAAGTCCGCGCGCCAGGTCGGGCGGCGACGGAGCAGCTCGTACAGGATGTTCACCGTCTCGGTATTGCCGAGCGCCTGGGCGAAGGCGGGCATGTAGCGCCCGCTCAACTCGGGACGCACCTTCAGCGCCTCGTCGAGCAGCGCGAGCACCTTCTTGTCGCGGCCCGCCGTGCCATAATGATTGATCAGCCACGCGTTCGCGATCAGCTGCCTTTTGTCGACCTGGTTGGCGCGAGCGATCAGCTTCGTCGCAGCGTCGCCATCCCCCTGCTGGGCGCGATCGAGCCCCGCGATGGTCAGTGCGGTCGACGCCAGCGGCTCGCGCCGCAACGCCGCCTTCGCATCGTCGCGCTGTGCCGCGGTGATCCGCACCCGCTGCAACGGCGTGTCGCCGGCAATCGACGCCTGCGCCGCACGCGCCTCATAGGCGAAGCCGTTGCTGACCGGCAGGCTCAGCGCGACCGACGGCCGCAGCGTCTTCGTCACCGCTGCGGCAGAACTGAGTCCCAGCCAGACCGCGGTGACGCCCGCCACACCCCAGATCACCCAGTTACGCGAACGCGAATCGCCAGACATCCCGACCATCAGGCGTTGACGTCCTCAGTCTCGCCGCGCTTGCGGCCGTACCCATAGCCATAGCCATAGCCGTATCCATAGCCATAGCTGTTGTTACGGTTGTCGAGCTTGGTCACCACCGCGCCGAACACCTTGGCGCCCGGCAGTTCGAGACGACGCAGCGCACCGCGCACCATGCGCAGCTTGCCGACGTTCGATTCGACCACGAACAGGATGCCGTCGACCGAGCGGCTCAGCAGCGGCGCATCGGCAAGGCCGAGCACGGGCGGCGCGTCGATGATGACATGGCGATAGCGCTCGCGCAGCGTCGCCAGCATCTCCTTGAAGCGATCGGACGAGAGGAGTTCCGCAGCATTGGGAGGCGTCGGTCCCGCCGGGATCATCGCAAAGCCCTCGCCCCGCGGCTGCTGCAGCACTTCCTCGATGCCGTTCGCACCCGAGAGATAGTTGCTGAGCCCGGGCCGCTCGTCGAGCGAGATGAGATCGTCCAGCCGCGTATTGCGCATGTCGGCGTCGATCAGGACCACGGATGCGCCGGTTTCGGCGAACAGGCGCGACAATGCATAGGCGGACAGGCTCTTGCCCTCGTTCGGACGCGAGCTGGTCAGCATCAACACGCTCGGCGCCCCGTGATCGGTCAGGAAGGACAGGTTCGTGCGGACCGCCAGATAGCTTTCGTAGAGCTGCGTCTTCTTGTTCTGCAGCTCCTCCGCGACGTCTCTGTCCTCGACCTTGGGGATCGTGCCCAGCAGCGGGAGGCCCAGCTCGCGCTGGACATCCGCCGGATCGCGCAGGCTCTGGTCGATCTCTTCGGCCAGCACCACGAGGCCCATTGCCAGCACCAGACCGATCAGCAGCGACACCAGCAGCGTCTTGTTCAGGTTCGGCTCGCTCGGACCGCCCGGCACTTCGGCC
Organism: Sphingomonas rustica; assembly: GCF_039652585.1. Classification (NCBI taxonomy): domain Bacteria; kingdom Pseudomonadati; phylum Pseudomonadota; class Alphaproteobacteria; order Sphingomonadales; family Sphingomonadaceae; genus Sphingomonas; species Sphingomonas rustica. Next base: position 271,591 of record NZ_JBDIZK010000005.1, read on the forward strand.
GGATCGACGATCGCGATATTGTTCGAACCGACACCCGCGACGCCGATCTCCTTGTAGCGCTGCAACAGGCCGTCATACAGCGTGCGGTTGGTATCCACCTCGCGCTGAAGGATCTGATACTCGATCAGGTTGGTGCGCTGGGTGTTGAAGTTCTTCGTCAGGTTCGCGACCTGCTCGCGGAACTGCGATTCCTTCGACTGGGCGGCGCGCAGCGCGGCTTCGGCGTCCGAACGCGACCGACCGCCTTCCTGCGCGATCGCCTTGTCGAGCCCCATGATCTCGGTGCGCAGCGCTTCGGCTTCCGGATATCCGGGCTCGAACTTGGTCAGCAACGCGGAATAGCGCGCCGACAATTCCGCCCGCTTCTGCCGCAGGCTGGCGATCGTGCCCTGACTTGCTGCGCTGGGATTCACGGACGAGGCGCGCACGGCGCTCTCGGCGGCAACGCGCTCGGCAACCGCCGCATTGAGTGCGGCGTTGAGGGTGCTCAGATCGTCCGTGACCAGCGTACGCTCGCCACCGCCGCCGCCCTTTTCGGAACTGCCCGAGGAGAAGCTGACGATGCCCTTGCCCGAGGCGTAAGCGACGAGCTCGCGCTCCGACGTCTCGAGCCGGCTGCGCAGCTGCGCCAGGCGCTGCTCGAGGAAGCCGCGCGCGTCCGCGGTGGTGGCGAAGCGGCGATCGAGGTTGGACTGGATATATTCCGCCGCCCAGCTGTTCGCGACCTTCGCCGACAGCTCGGCGTTCGGGCTCTTGAACGAGATATCGACCAGGCTCGAGGAGCCGATGGGGTCGACCGAGATATTTTCCAGCAGGATCGACGCTGCCTGGTCCAGCCGCTTGGCCTGGTCCTGGGCGCTGCGCGTCCGCGGTGCCGTGGCACCGGCCGAGCCGTCATCACCATACATGGCGAAGAACTTGTCGTCATTCTGCAGGCCCAGCACGCGAGCGACGCGCTCGGCCAGCGAGCGTGCCTTCAGCAGATTATACTGGGTTTCATAGAATTGCAGGTCACGGCTGCGATCTTCCAGTTCCAGGCCGCCCATATTGACGACCTTCGCCTGGGACCGCTGGATCTCGATCCGCGCCGTGGTGGTGTATTGCGGCGTCGCCATCAGATAGGTGATCACGCCAACCGTCATGCTGGCCAGCAGGACCGCCAGGATCAGCAGCCTGCGGTTCAGCATGGCCCGCCAATAGCGCTCGATCGCCGAGACCGCGCGCTCGTCGAGCCGCTGGCCCGCAGGCTTTTCGGGCGCCGCCGCGGTCGCCACGCTGGTTGCCGCCGGATCGAACGGGGCCTCTTCATAGGTAAGGTTCGTAGTCATGGCGTTCGAGGACCTTACAGCGATTGGACGGCGACGATGATCGGTGCGGTCAGGACCGGCACGACCTGGAGGAGATCGCGGAACATCCGGCGTTCCTTGGAATCGCCGACGATGATGATGTCGTTCCCGTACACTTCGGGATCGGAATAGGCGCCGCGACGGATCGCCCCGAGATTGTACAGGCCGACATAACGCTGTCCCTGGACGGTGCGGAACACGACGACATCGTCCATCCGCGCATATTCGCCTACGCCCCCCGCGACTGCGATCGCGCGCATCAGTGTCTGGCGCCCGACGACCGGGAAGCTGCCCGGACGATTGACCTGGCCGTCGACGGTCAGCGACTGGCTCACCATCTGGGTCACGTTCACCGTGACCTGGGGATTCTTGACATAGGCGCCAAGCTTGCGCGCGACCTCCGCCGAGATCTGGCGCGGCGTCAGCCCGGCAGCCTGGACCTCGCCCGCAAGCGGATAGGAAAAGGTGCCGCTGGCATCGACCGAAACCGTCCGCTTCAGGTCGGGCACGCCGAACACATCGACCTCGATCGTGTCGAACGCGCCGACCACATAGGGCTCACCCGCCACGAAACGGTCGCCCGAGGTGGGAGCCGGCAGATCTGAAAGTTGCGCCACCTGCAAGCCTGGCGCGCCGCCGATGGGCTTCACCTTGCCGGCGCATCCCGACACGGCAAGCGCAACGAGGCAAGCCGTCATCGCGACCATGCTCGATCGATTCTTCATAACCTTGTCCTTCACCCCCAACGGGTCCGTTCTCAATTCCGGCCACGCCGCGACGAGGATCGCGATCGCGCCGCCAAAGGCAGGGGCGGATCGGCGACGAGCGCCACGAGCAGCACGGCGTACACCATCAGCGATGGAACACGCAGCGGATAATCAAAGACGCTGGCGACCAGCAGCAGACCAAGCACCAGGGTCGCCGTTGCCACCAGCAGCACGGTACCGGGCCGGGCCTCGCGCTCGCGCCACACCGCGATCAAGCGGCGCACCAGCCACACCATGAACCCGAAAAAGATCAGGATCGCCGGAAGCCCGCCTTCGATCACCCACTGCGCCCAATCGTCATGCGCATTGTTCACATAGGTCGAGCGAAGCCAGTCGCTTGCCTCATATTGGCGATAGGCATGCTCGAACGCGCCGAAGCCGGTACCGAACAACCAGTGATCGTTCGCCATGGCCGAGATCTGCGGGAAGATCTGGACGCGCAGTTCGTCGCCCGCCGAAAGCTGGACGAGTCGATCGAAGGAGGTCGACTGCGTGGCGAGATAGCCGACGACGCCCAACGCGATCACGACAGCCGCAGCGCTGGGCAACCAGACGCGCCAGCCCGTGATCGGGCCGTGATGGCTTTCACGGCGATCGCCGCTCGGGGTGGCGAACCACAAGGCTGCGGCTGCACCAGCCGAAAGCAGACCGATCAACAGGCCGGCGCGTGAGCCCGAGAACAACGTCACGAACACCGCCAGCACCAGCGCCGCACCGATCAGCAGCGGACCGACAGCGCCCTTGTCGCGTTCGGCGCGCAGGCGGCGATCGGCGAAATACCAGCCGACGAGCACCAGGATCGTCGCCTCGAATGCGGCGTGGTGGTTCCGGTTCGAGAACAGGCCAACCGGGGTTCCGAGATTCGTCTTCGCATAGAGATAGAGCGCACCGGCACCCCCGGTACCGATCTGGGCGATGCCGACCGCGGCGCTGACCGCGGCGATTGCGACCAGGATCAGCGGAATGCGACGGCGAGCCTGATCGTCCTGAACCGCATACAGCAACAGCGCCGCGACGGGGACGATCAGCGAGCCCAGCGCGTTCATCGTCTTTGACGGCGAAAGCGAGATCGGACGCCAGACGTCGCCCAGCCCCAGCAACTGGTCGGTCGCGGCGATGGCCGCACGGCCCGGAAGCGCGCTCCAGAGTGCCACCGGGAGCGGCAGCAGCTGGATCAGCATCCACAGCGCCAGCAGCGCGATCAGCATCAGCGGCACACGAATGCGGGCGATCTGACCCGGCATCGCTATCGTCACGGCATAGGCGGCGATCAGGGCGCAGGCCGGTCGAAGGATGGGGAGCGAGGCGATATCGTCGCGCGATCCGCCGCCCATCAGGAATACGAGCGCGAGAAACCCGATGAATACCAGGAACGCCACAGGCGTGTGACCGAGAGTCCGCCCAATTCGAAAGGGCGCCGCCCGTGAGGATCGACCCCGAGCCGATCCAACTCCCGCCAATCCTCGCAACGCATAATCCCTTTTGAAACCTGGGCGATTCGGCTCGCTTACCGCGATGTCCGCGCCGTGGCCGGGGGCGGTATAGGTGGGGCCAACGCCTTCCGCAACCACCCGCCCGGGGGGCCGTCCAACACCATGGCGAACCGATAATCCCGCTTGGCGCATCCCTCGCCTTCTGGCAGGTGCGCAACCGTCGAGACTAAGGGCGATCCATTATGAGCAGCACGCGCCGGGTGGCGTTGATCACCGGCATTACCGGGCAGGACGGCGCCTATCTGGCGCGGCTGTTGCTGGAAAAGGGATATGAGGTTCACGGGGTGAAGCGGCGTTCGTCGTCGTTCAACACCGGCCGGATCGAGGACATCTATCAGGATCCGCATGTGCCGGATCCGCGTCTGACGCTGCATTATGGCGATCTGACCGACAGCACCAACCTGATCCGCATCATTCAGGAGACGCAGCCCGACGAGATCTACAATCTCGCCGCACAGAGCCATGTCCAGGTGAGTTTCGAGACGCCGGAATATACTGCCAATGCCGACGGCATCGGCACGCTGCGCATCCTCGAGGCGATCCGTATCCTGGGGCTGGAGAAGACCACGCGCTTCTACCAGGCATCGACGTCGGAACTGTACGGCAAGGTGCAGGAAGTCCCGCAGAGCGAGACGACGCCCTTCTATCCGCGCTCGCCCTATGCGGTGGCCAAGATGTACGCCTACTGGATCGTGGTGAATTACCGCGAGGCTTACGGCATCCATGCCTCCAACGGCATCCTGTTCAACCATGAGAGCCCGCTGCGCGGCGAGACCTTCGTGACGCGCAAGATCACCCGAGCGGTGGCGGCGATCAAGCTGGGCAAGCAGGAGCGGCTGTACCTTGGCAACATGGACGCCAAGCGCGACTGGGGCCATGCGAAGGAATATGTCGAGGGCATGTGGCGGATGCTGCAGCAGGACGAGCCCGATGATTATGTGCTCGCAACCGGCGAGACGGTGCCGGTGCGGCAGTTCGTCGAATGGGCGTTCGACGAGGTGGGCATCCGCATCGAGTGGCGCGGCGAAGGCATTGACGAGAAGGGTTATGACGCGGCCACCGGCACCTGCCTGGTCGAGGTCGATCCGCGCTATTTCCGGCCGACCGAGGTCGATCTGCTGATCGGCGATCCGACCAAGGCGCGCGAGAAGCTGGGCTGGCAGCACAAAACCAGCGCCGAGGAGCTGGCTCGCGAGATGGTTCAGGCGGATCTGGTCGTGATGGCCGACGGTCCGATCGGACGTTCGAACGGATGAGCTACGATCTTGCCGGCAAGCGCGTGTTCGTCGCGGGCCACCGCGGCATGGTGGGCGGCGCGCTGGTGCGACGACTGACCGGCGAAGGCTGCGAGGTGATCACGGCCGGCCGCGACGAGCTGGACCTGATCGACCAGCGCCAGACCTTCGACTGGATGGCACAGCGCAAGCCCGATGCCGTGTTCATGGCCGCCGCCAGGGTCGGCGGCATCCTGGCCAATTCGACCTATCCCGCACAGTTTCTCTACAACAACCTGGTGATGCAGGCGAACATCGCCGAGGCGGCACGCCGGTCAGGTGTCGAGAAGCTGATGCTGCTGGGGTCGAGCTGCATCTATCCGAAAATGGCGCCGCAGCCGATTCGTGAGGATGCGCTGCTGACCGGTCCGCTCGAGCCGACCAACCAGTGGTACGCCATCGCCAAGATCGCCGGCATCATGCTGGGCGAGAGCTATCGCCAGGAATATGGCTGCGACTTCGTGTCCGCCATGCCGACCAACCTGTACGGCATCGGCGACAATTTCGACCTGGAGACCAGCCATGTCGTGCCCGCACTGATCCGCAAGGCGCATGAGGCGAAGCTGTCGGGTGCCAGGCAACTGGTCATGTGGGGCACCGGCACCCCTCGCCGCGAGTTCCTGTTCGCCGACGACTGCGCCGATGCACTGGTGTTCCTGATGCGCAATTATTCGGATGCCCGGCACGTCAATGTCGGCAGCGGCGAGGATCTGGAGATCCGCGAACTGACCCGGCTGGTGTGCGAGGTCGTCGGCTTTGAGGGCGAGATCGTCGCCGATCCGACCAAGCCCGATGGCACCCCGCGCAAGTTGATGGCGGCGGATACGCTGCGCAACCTCGGCTGGACGCCCAGCACGTCGCTGCGCGACGGGCTGGCGCAGACCTATGACTGGTTTCTCGCCAACAAGGCGTGATCAGCGCCGGATCAGTTCCAGCACCTTCATGAGGTAGCGCGAGTTGATCATCGCCGCGTTCGACGGGACGCCGTTCTCGCGGCAGGCACGCAGCATCTCGCGATTGATCGTCTGGCGCGCCGATCCGCCCGCGGTGCTGACGCCGCCGACCTGCATCTTCACGAACACGTCGCGCAGATAGGAATAGCTGAGCCCGTGCTTGAGGAATGCACGGACGATGAAGTCGAAATCCGCGGCGATGCGATACTCGGTGCTGTAAGGCCCGACTCGGTCATAGGCCTCGCGCGTCAGCACCATCGCCGGATGCGCGGGCATCCAGCCCCAGCGGATCCGCGACGGGCGGAACATGCCGCTATTGTAACGGCGGATCGAGACGTCGGGCGCACCGGGGCGAAAGAAGCTGACATCGCCAAGCACCGCATCCGCCCCGCTCGAGTCGAAGCGGGCAGCGACGCGTGACAGGACGCCGGGATCGGCATAGCGGTCATCGGCATTGAGCAGCGCGATCGCGTCGCCGCCGGCGCGCGCGATACCCTTGTTCATCGCGTCGTAGATGCCCTTGTCGGGCTCAGATACGAAGACGTCGCCTGCCCGCAGCAGCGGCGCCACCCGATCGGGCGTGCCGTCCGTCGATCCGCCATCGATGATCACATGCTCGACGTCGGCGAAATCCTGGGCCTGGACCGAGCGGATCGCCTCCACCAGGATCGGGCCCGGATTGTAGCAGACGGTGACGACGGAGAGTTTATGGATCGGCATCGTCGCGCCCTTAGCAAAGGCGCGGGCGCACGGTTAGCGCAGATTTAACGTCCCTGCCGCTATCCGCGGCGCATGAGCCGTCCGCGCATCCTCGTCATCTTCGGCACACGTCCCGAGGCGATCAAGCTGTTCCCGGTCGTGGCCGCGCTGCGCGCCCATGGCGGAATGGACGTCCGTACCTGCGTGACGGCCCAGCATCGCGGGCTGCTCGACCAGGTGCTGGCGATCGCCGGCCTGATCCCCGATATCGACCTCGACATCATGGAGCCCGGCCAGACGCTCGATCGGCTGACCGCGCGCCTGCTGGTTGCGCTCGGCGAGGTGATGGACCGCGAGCAGCCCGACCGGGTGATCGTCCAGGGCGACACGACGACGGTCATGGCGGCGGCGCTCAGCGCCTATTATCGCAAGATTCCGGTCAGTCATGTCGAGGCCGGGCTGCGCTCGGGCGACATCTACCAGCCCTGGCCGGAAGAGATTAACCGCCGGATGGTCGCCCCGATCGCCGACCAGCATTTCGCGCCGACCGAGACCGCGGCCGAAGCGCTGCGCCGCGAGCAGATCGATCCGTCGACGATCCATGTCACCGGCAACACGGTGATCGACGCGCTCCACTGGACTCGAGAGCGTATCCGTTCGGACGCAGGGCTGGTATCGGGCCTCGACCCCATCGCCGAGCGCTTTGCGGGCAAGAGACTGATCCTGGTCACCACGCACCGCCGCGAGAATTTCGGCGGCGGCATGGAAGCGATCGCCCGGGCGCTGGGATCGATCGCCGATCGCGACGACACCGCCATCCTGTTCCCGATGCATCCCAACCCGAACGTCACGAGCGCGATGGACTCGGTGCTGCGCCAGCGCGGCAACATCGCCCGAATCGATCCGCTCGATTATCCGCACTTCATCCGCGCGCTCGAAATGTCGCACATCGTGCTGTCCGACTCGGGCGGGGTCCAGGAAGAGGCCCCGGCGCTGGGCAAGCCGGTGCTGGTGATGCGCGAGACGACCGAGCGTCCGGAAGGAATCGAAGCAGGCACCGCCAAGCTGGTCGGCACCGACACGGCGCGTATCGTTACCGAAATCTCAACCCTGCTCGACGTACCTGATGCCTATTCGGCCATGGCCCGCGCCCATAATCCGTTCGGCGACGGTCATTCGGCCCACAGAATTGCGGGGATTGTCGCTTATGGTGCCGGAGTCTGAACTGAAGGTCGCCGTCATCGGCCTGGGCTATATCGGGCTGCCGACCGCCGCGGTGATCGCGCGCACGGGAGCGATGGTTCTGGGTGTCGACGTCCGCGACGAGGTGGTCGAGACGATCAATTCGGGCCGGGTCCATATCGAGGAGATCGATCTGGACGGCCTGGTGTCCGGCGTCGTCGCGCGTGGAACGCTGCGCGCCTCGACCCGGATCGAGCCGTCCGACATCTTCGTGATTGCCGTCCCCACCCCGTTCCACGACGACCGCACGCCCGATATCGGCTATGTGCTGCAGGCGACGACCACGGTCGCCACCGTGCTCAAGGCCGGCGACACCGTGATCCTCGAGTCGACCTCGCCGGTCGGCACGACCGAAAAGCTTGCCGCCTTCCTGGCGCAGTTGCGCCCGGACCTGAAGGTGCCAGGACAATGCGTCGGCACGCCCGACATCGCCATCGCCTATTGCCCCGAACGCGTGCTCCCGGGGCGGATCGTCGTCGAGCTGATCGACAACGACCGCTGCATCGGCGGCGTCACGGCACGATGCGGACGCAAGGCGCTGCATTTCTACCGGCGATTCGTTCGCGGCGCCTGCGTCACCACGACAGCGCGCGCGGCGGAGATGACCAAACTGGTCGAGAATGCCTTTCGCGACGTCAACATCGCCTTTGCCAACGAGTTGTCGATCATCGCCGAAGGGATGGGCGTCGATGTCTGGGAAGTGATCGGGCTGGCCAATCGCCACCCGCGAGTGAACATCCTCCAGCCCGGCCCCGGCGTCGGCGGCCACTGCATCGCCGTCGATCCCTGGTTCCTGGTCCATGGCGATCCCGACAATGCCCGGTTGATCCGCACCGCGCGCGAGGTCAACGATGCCAAGACCGACCACGTCATCGCCCGCGCCGAAGCGATGGTGGCGCAGGCCGGCAGCACGCCGATTGCGTGCCTCGGCCTTGCCTTCAAGGCCAATATCGACGACTTCCGCGAGAGCCCGGCGTTGAAGGTGGCAGAGCATCTCGCGCGGCGTTTCGGAAGCCAGATCCGCATCGTCGAACCGCATGTCGCCACGCTGCCAGCCGGCCTGACCGAGGCCGGGGCGACGCTGGTCGATATCGACACCGCGATCGAGACCTGCTCCGCCTTCATCGTCCTGGTGGATCACGAGGTGTTCAAATCGATCCCGCTGGGCGAGCGGGCCGACAAGCACGTCTATGATACGCGCGGCATCTGGCCGGACCAGCCTGAGACCGCGCCTCCGATTCGGGAACTTCACCGCAGCGCAGCGTAACGCTTCCAGCGCCGCTCGCTTGCCGCTATAGCGCGGCGAAAGCGTGGTCATGTTCAGTAAGATCTTCAGGAAAGCGGCCCCCAGCCCTGCGCGGGACGAGCCGAGAGGCTCGGTTCCGCCGGGACAGCGGCTCTATGCCATTGGCGACATCCACGGCCGACTGGACCTGCTCGATTCGCTGATCGCGCGGATCGAGGCCGATGACGCGGCGCGCGGGGCATCCCAGACGACGCTGTTGTTCCTCGGCGACCTGATCGATCGCGGCCCCGAATCGGCCCAGGTGGTCGAGCGCCTGATCGAGGTGAAGGCACGCTTCCCCGAGACGCGCTTCCTGCTCGGCAACCATGAAGAAGTCTTCCTGCAGGCGCTTCACGACGGCACCCATGGCAGCGTCGGCGCGCTACGCTATTTTCTCCGGATCGGGGGCGATGCGACCGTGCTGAGCTATGGCGTGAGCGACGCCGAATTCCGCGACAGCACGTTCGAGCAACTGTTCGAACTGGTGCGCGACAAGGTCCCCCAGCGCCACCTCGACTTCCTTGAAAGCTTCGAGGACATGATCGTCATCGGCGATTATGCATTCGTCCATGCTGGCGTGCGCCCGGAACTTCCGCTGGCACGGCAGAAGATCAGCGACCTGCGCTGGATTCGCGACGATTTCCTGACCTATCGCGGACCGCTCGAGAAGATCGTCGTTCACGGTCACAGCATTGCCAATGACGTCGAGCTGCGCCCGAATCGCATCGGCCTCGATACCGGCGCCTTCGCCAGCGGCGTACTGACCGCGATGGGATTCGAAGGTGCGAATCGCTGGCTTATCCAGACCGAAGGCACTGCCGCGGCCTGAGCCGCGTGCGCGGCCCCGCGTAGCGCGGCGACGGCATCCAACTACATGCTAGAATGGATCGGACTATTGCAAGGCAGCAACAGTTTTGCTGCGAATGCGTGCAAAATCAGCCCTTTTCCTTGCCAGCCCTGGGTAAATCACCTAGGGCAATTCCAGCGGAAGGAACTTGTCGCTGCTTCGGAAGTTTCGTGGCGGTCCATGTTGCAACGATCATCGGCTAACGCCTTTTGATGGTTGGGATATGGGGTGGACACCGGCGAAGCGATGGGATATTCCGGCGCTCGTTAAGTCGGGCAGCAGGCTTAGAGGGAGAATCTAAAGTGAAATTCAAGGGCCTTGTTTCGATCGCAGCGGCACTGTCGCTCGCAGCGGTCTCGTCGGCGGCCGTTGCGCAGTCGGCTCCCCAGCCCGCCAGCGAAGTCGTCGAAGGTGACAGCGAAGTCAGCGGCTCGACCGCTCTCGTCGGCATCCTCGCTCTCGCAGCCATCATCGGCGGCATTGCGATCGGCCTGTCGGGCGATTCCGAACCGACCAGCCCGTAACAGCCGACATCAGTCGATTTCGAAAAAGCCGGGCGGCTGTTGCCCGGCTTTTTTATTGCCCGCGGCACATCCTTGTGGCTGTTGACAGCCATGATGCCCCGCCTCTTCCAGCTGGCCTCGCCACTGACGATGCTGCTCTGCGGTGCAGGCGCCATCGCCGCGCTCTCAGGTTCCGCCGCCCACCCGCTCGACATGCGCGCGGCTGAAGGAAGCAGCCTCCGGCCCGATGATTACCGCATCGCGGCGATCGGCTATCGACTCGCCACCGCGCGCCCCGACCTCTGCCCCAAAACCGCCCCCGTTTCCGGACTCCTGCTGCATCATCTCGGCGACTATGCGCCCGAGGATCGGCCAGCGATGGTCCGCGACGGCCTGGACCGGGGACCCGGCATCCTGTCGGTCGTGTCCGACAGCCCAGCGGCACGAGCCGGGCTGAAAGCCGGCGACATCGTGCTGGCAGTCGACGGCGAACCGCTCGAATCTCCCGAAACCATCGCTGCGATCGGCGATGCCAAGGCGCGGCGGTCTGCGATCGAGGCGAGCGAGGAAAAGCTGCTGAAGCTCATGGCGCGCGGGACGGTCCGGCTGACCCTGCTGCGCGGTCCGGCGACCATCGAACGCACGCTGAGCACCATCCCCGGCTGCCTGCTGCGCATTCGCCTCGCCGTATCGAAACAGCGTCAGGCAGTGGCCAATGGTCCCTATGTCATCGTCGCCACCGGCCTGCTCGGCCTGGCCCGCAACGACGACGAGCTTGCCTTCGTGATCGGACATGAGATGGGCCATGTCCAGCTGGGCCACCGCGAGGTGCTCCAGACGGCGCGGGTGCCCCGCAAGGGCGCGCTTCGCGGATTCGGGAAGAATGGCGACATCGTCCAGCGCACGGAGGCGGAGGCGGATGCATTTGGCGGCCGGCTGGTGATCGCCGCCGGCTATGATCTCGATCGGGGCGCCGTCATCCTTGCGCGGCTCGACCCCGCCATCACCCTGTTCGGAATGTTCCGGACCCATGCCGACCCCCAAGCCCGGATCCGCGCGCTCAGGGCGCTTGCCGCGTCCGAAACGGGCCCCGCCGTCACGAAGTGACAGCGGCACTCGGCTCAGCGCGAGCCGAACCCGGTCAGGACCGTCCCGATCGTCCGCATCGTGATGAGCAGGTCAAGCCAGGCGGAGAAGTGCTTGATGTAATAGAAGTCGTAATGAAGCTTGATATGGACGTCGTCGAGCTCGGCGACATGCCCCTGGTTCACCTGCGCCCAGCCGGTGATCCCCGGCCGCACGATGTGGCGATAGACATAGAAGGGCAGCTCGCGCTCATACCAGCTGGCCAGCTGGATTGCCTCGGGACGGGGTCCGATCAGGCTCATTTCGCCGATCAGCACATTCCATAGCTGCGGCAGCTCGTCGATCCTGCTGCGGCGCAGGAAACGCCCCGCACGGGTGATGCGCGAGTCCTGCGCCTGAGTGATCGCGTCACGCTGCGCCTCTGCCCCCGAGCAGGCGGGTCGCACTTCCATCGTGCGGAACTTGAGCACCTTGAACGGCTTGTGCCGATATCCCATCCGCTCCTGGATAAAGAGCGCCGGCCCCTTCGAATCCAGGCGGATCCACGCGGCGATCAGCAAGAGCGGGAGCGCCAGGAAGGGCAATGCGATCAGCGCCACCAGAATGTCGACCGCGCGCTTGATCTTGCGATAGGCCAGGTTGGGGAGCAGCGATCCGAAGCTGTTTTCGGACAGATGCTCGATCTCGACCCGGCCGGTCAGCGACTCGCGGAGTTGCTTGGAATGATAGACGATCCGGCCCGACAGGGCGGCGGAGGCGAGCATGCGTTCCCATTCGGGATCGAGATCGTGGCGGAGATCGGCGACGATCGCGCCATGCGGATCGTAATCCGGAACTTCAGGACGGTTCAGCACGATCCAGTCGACGCCGGGCGTATCGGTGGCAATGTCGGTCTTGCCGAACGGCACCAGGTAGAATTGCCGCCGTGCATATTTCTGCGACAGATGCGCCGCGAGGAAGCCGAAGGCGAGCGAAGCGGCAAAACCGGCCAAGATCATCGCGCCGCTATAGGGAAGTCGCCCGAACAGCATCACCGCCACAGCGAGGCCGAACGTGACCGAGTAGGCGGGGATGATGTAGGCGAACCCGCGCGTCCCGGGAAACGACGTGACACGCCGATAGAAGAACAGCGCGATTGTGGCGGCGAGCAGCGACATGATCGCGCTGTTGATGATCGTCGCCTCGGCGAGATTATCCAGCGGCTGAAGCGCGACGTAGATGAAGGGAGCACCGAGGGAGGCGACCAGGATACCGAGAAGCTGGAACGACAGCGACTCAAGGTATCTGCGTGCTACAGGTTGCGGCTGACCGCGCATCATCAGCATCCTGACGGCCCTCTGGTTTCGACAGCGCCACTGGCGCCCGTTTCATGTGGACCCGCAACCTGCGTTTGTGCAGTTGCGGAACCGATACGCGCTCAAATCGCGCAGGGCAATGCCATCGGCAGGCCAACCGTGCCAAAATCGACCTTTTTAGCTGCACTTACGCGCAGCAACACGGCTTTCTGACAATTGCGTGTCGAACCGGTTTCAGCATGCGCCGCGAGCGCATTAACCTCGATCAACGATGCCGCCTTGCTGTCACGTGATGCGTGACGGCGGCATGCGACTCAGCGGGGCTGGCCGTCGCCCTGCGGCGCGCCTTCGGGACCACCCGGAGCGCCACCCTGCATCTGCTGGCGCATCAGCATCATCTGCTGCACGTCTTCAGGCGACATGATGCGGTCGACCTTGACCTTGAAGATCAGCAGCGAGTTGGGGGGAAGCCGCGTCGGATCGGGCGTGTTCTCGCCATAGGCGAGGTTCGCGGGGATCCACAGGCGATACTCGCCGCCCGCCTTCATCAGCTTCAGGCCTTCGTAGAAGCCGGGGATCGACGCACCCTGCTGAACCGGAAACGGAACCGGCTGCTGGCTCTTGTCGAATTCCTTGCCGTCGCGGAAGGTGCCTTCATAGTTGAGGACCACGGCACCGCCGTCCTGCCCGGCAGGACCGGTGCCTTCCTTGATCACTTCGTACTGAAGGCCCGACGCGGTCTGCTTCACGCCCGGATTGGTCCGGTTCGCGGCGAGAAATTCCTCGTTGGTCATGTGCTTCACGACCACGTCGCGGGTGCCGACCCAAGCGAGCGCTCCGGCAAGGGCGAAAGCCACCAGCACTCCGAGCAGGAGCCAGAGCTTCACGCTCTTCTTGACGGGCTGCAGCGGGACGGCAGTCACGGACATCGACGGAATCCTCGAACGACGGAACCGCCGGTAACCTTGCGACGGCAAAGAAACGGCCTCCCGCGCGGGCACTGTCCGCGCGGGATGACCGACATGGACTTAACGGGCGCCGTCGCGCTCCATGCGCTTACGCTCGAGCTTGCGGGCGCGACGGACCGCCGCTGCACGCTCGCGCGCACGCTTCTCGCTGGGCTTCTCATAGTGACGGCGCAGCTTCATCTCGCGATAGACGCCCTCGCGCTGCAGCTTCTTCTTGAGCGCGCGCAGCGCCTGGTCAACATTGTTATCGCGGACGATGATTTGCATAACGCCGTCAGTGCTCCAGTTAATCTTCAATAGCGAAGGGATCGCCGGAGTGCGTGACTCGCGACGTTGAGGGGCCGGTAGCAGGGAGAGTCGCGATATACAAGCGTTTCACGTGCCCGGCCCGATGGAACGAGCGCGCGAGGGCGTGACCCGAAAGCCACATGCGCCTTGCATTTCATCACGTTGCAGCGCTGCAACGTGGCGGATAGGCTGAACCCCCAACATGGCAGGATGACCCTCGTCGCAACCGCCTTGCATTACGAAACCCGCCTCCTGATCGTCGACGACGACCCCGGCATCCGGGAACTGACGGCCGCATTCCTGGCCGGCCATGGCTATGTCGTCGATACCGCGGACGGCGGGGCGCAGATGCGGGCCGCGATGGAACAGCATGACTATGCACTGGTCGTGCTGGACGTGATGATGCCGGGCGAAGACGGGCTGGCGATCCTGCGCAGCCTCGACCCCGTACACAGGCCCGCGGTCATCATCCTGTCGGTGATCGGCGAAGAGGTCGATCGCATCGTCGGGCTCGAAATGGGCGCCGACGATTATCTGGCCAAGCCCGCCAATCCGCGCGAATTGCTGGCCCGCATCCGCTCGGTGCTGCGTCGCGCCGGCCGCGATCCGGGGTCGCCTCCAGCCGAGGCGACACGCAGCCTGATGCGTTTTGCCGGGTGGCGGCTCGATCCGGTCGGCCGCCAGCTGCTGGATCCGGACACGATCGTGATCAACCTCTCCGACGGCGAGTTCCGGCTTTTGCTCGCCCTTGTCGAGAATCCGCGGCGGGTGCTGACCCGCGACACCTTGCTCGACCTGTCGCGCGGCCTGAACGCCGAGCATTTCGACCGGGCGATCGACGTCCAGATGAGCCGGCTGCGCAAGAAGCTGGCCCGGCCGGGCGCCGAGGATCTGATTCGCACCATCCGCAACGAAGGCTATATGTTCGTCGCCGACGTGACCCGGCGATGACCAGCCTGCCCCGGCGCCGCCCGCGATCGATCGTCGGGCCAATCGTCCTGCTGGTGGTCGCCGCGGTGGCCGTCGCGTCCCTGGTCCAGTTCGCGATCATGTTCAGCGGTCCCCCGCCCTTCCCGCCCCCCGTCCTGATCGAGGATCTGGCGGCCGGACTGAAGCAGGGAAAGACGCCCGCCCGGATGCGCGCAGGCCGCTTCACCATCGTCTCGGGAGCGCCCGCCACGCAAAACCGGGCGGGATATCCCAGCGAAGAGCGCGATGCGGCGATCGCCCTTGCGATCGGGGTGCCGGCGAATCAGATATCGGGCCGCTACCAGCGTATTCAGGCGCCGGGGCGCGACGCCCTGTGGGGCGATTTCGTCGTCATCTGGAACGGGCCGCAAGGTACGCGCAGCGGGCTGTCCGCCCCCCGCCCCATGCTGACCGCGTGGCACCGGCTGACGCTGGGATCGACGCTGGCAGTGCTGGGACTGCTCACGCTCGGCGCCTGGCTGGTCGCACGCGCCATCTCGCGTCCGATCCGAAGGCTCGCGGCAGTCGCCGGGTCGATGCGTCTCGGCACGCGCACCCCGATCCCCGAGGAGGGGCCTCGCGAAGTCCGCGAGCTCGCCGCCGCGCTGGACACGATGCAGAAGCGCATCCTCGAACAGGCCGAGAGCCGCACCACCATGCTGGCGGCGATCGCGCACGACATGGGTACGCCGATTACCCGACTGGCCTTCTGGGTCGAGCAACTGCCCGATGACGCGCGCGAACGTGCCGTCGCCGATATCGACGAAATCCGCGCGATGCTGGCGACCGTGCTGCGGTTCGCCCGGGACGAGCGGGTCGATGCGTGCGAGCGCGTCGAGCTGGGCAGCCTGATCGAGAGCCTGATCGACGACATGGCGATGGCGGGCGCGCCGGTCGCCGTGGAATCTGGCCCGCGCGCGATCGTCCGCGGCGATTCGCAATCGCTGCGCCGCCTGTTCGCCAATCTTGTCGACAACGGCGTGCGCTATGGCGGCTCGACCCTGGTCGGGTGGGAAATCGCCGGCGATGGAGTCGAGGTCCGGATCGACGACGAGGGTCCCGGTTTCCCCCGTGGTGCCGAGGCGCTGTTCGCCCCGTTCGTCCGGGGCGAGACGTCGCGCAATCGGGCAACGGGCGGCACCGGGCTGGGCCTGGCGATCGCCCGATCGCTCGCAGAAGCGCATGGCGGCAGCGTTTCGCTGGGCAATCGTGAAGGAGGTGGCGCACGGGTGAGCGTCCGGCTCCCGGTCGAACATTGAGCGACCGCCGCCCCTTCCGAAACATCGTGAAACAGTTTCGCGACATGGCGAAATCCCGCGATGCATTTCGAACGCCAGAAGGATGCCATCAACACCGCGGATGGCGACAGATGCACTCACAGAACCCGGGACTGGCACACGACCCAAAGGCACTCGCCGCACCGACGACCTCGGGCGCTGTCCATCGTGGCAGCGCCATCATGGTAACTAGCGCGATGACGCGCTGAACGAGTTGCCGCTTCCCGCCGTGCCGGGGAGCGGGGCGCACCGGCCCGCGGCTTTCTCCCCCTCGTTGGAGTCGCGACCGGTCGCTGGGGAGGGTCCGCTTCGTCCATATGTGCCCCCTTGGACCGAAGCAGGCTCTCCCCCATTTTCCGACCGTCCCGGTGGAGACCCGCGGCTCGAAGATGTACCGGCCGGCTATCCGGCACGCCGCCCCCTGATATAAGGGCCGGCAATGGCGCCCTCTCCCGATCATCCCAGCCCGGAATTCCGCTTCGTTTGTGCCGCCTGCCGCTGGCCGCGCGTGACGCGCGATCCGGTGGTCCAGGCTGCGGCCTCGGCGCCGCTCGACTGGACCCGCGTCGCCCGGATCGCCAATCGCCACCGTGTCTGGGGTCTCGTCGCCGACGCGGTGCGCAGCGCGCGGCTCGCACCGCCGGTCGAAATCGACCGACTGCTGGCGGAACGCGGCGGCCAGATCGCCCGGCGCAATCTCGGCGCCACGGCGGAAACGCGCCGGCTCGGCCGCCTGTTCGACGCGGCCGGCATCGACTGGATCACGTTCAAGGGCCTGCCGATGGCGATCCAGGCCTATGGAACGCTGAGCGTGAAATCCGCCAACGACATCGACATCCTTGTCGGTCGCAAGGACATCGCCCGCGCCGCCGAACTGCTGCGCCAGGCGGGCTATATCCGTTTCAGTCCCGGCCCCGAAGTGGCCGACGATCAGGTCGCGGCGTGGATGGAGTTCTCGAAGGAAACCGGATGGCGGCATCCCGGCGCAGGGCTGATCGTCGAGCTTCACGGGCGGTTGCTGCAGAATCCGGCGCTACTGCCCGAAGCGGTGCTGGACTCGCCGCGCAAACAGATGACGATCGCTCCCGGGATCGCCGTCCCGACGCTGGGCGACGACCTGCTCTTCCCCTATCTGTTCGCGCATGGCGCGCATCATGGCTGGTTCCGCCTGAAATGGCTGGCCGACATGGCGGCCTTGCTGGGCAATGACGAAGCCGGGCCGGAAGTGCGCTACCGCGAAGCACGGCGCCACGGCGTCGGACGCTGCGCCGCGCAGGGGCTGCTGCTGATGCACGAATGGCTGGGGCTGGACCTGTCACCGGACTTTGTCGCCGAGCTGAACCGCGACCGGGCACATCGCAGGCTGGTGCGCGTGGCCAAGAACTGCCTGGCGGGCGAGTTCGAGGCGACCGAACATGCCAGCCCGACCGCACGCACGATGCTGCCGGTATTGATGTCGGGGCTGATGCTGCGTCCGGAGATCGGCTACAAGCTGAGCGAACTGGGATCGCTGGCGGCCAATCCGGCCGACCGGGCGACGAGCCGGTTGCCCAAGGGGTTGGGGTTTCTCTACCCCGTGCTGGGCGGGGTGCGATGGAGCGGACGAATGCTGGGACTCAGGGGATGATCGAGGCGCGCCGCGTAAAGTCGATATTGGGCGGCTCGGCCGGCAATCTGGTCGAATGGTATGACTGGTATGCCTATGCCGCCTTCACCCTCTATTTCGCACCGCATTTCTTTCCCAAGGGCGACCAGACCACCCAGTTGCTGAACACCGCCGCCGTGTTCGCCGTCGGCTTCCTGATGCGGCCGATCGGCGGCTGGCTGATGGGCATTTATGGCGATCGGCACGGGCGCAAGGCGGGACTGACGCTGTCGGTGACCCTGATGTGCGCCGGATCGATGATCATCGCGCTGACGCCCGGATATGAAACGATCGGGGTCGCCGCCCCCACCTTGCTGGTGATCGCGCGGCTGATGCAGGGCCTGTCGGTCGGCGGGGAATATGGGGCGAGCGCCACCTATCTGTCGGAAATGGCAGGCAAGAACCACCGCGGCTTCTTCTCCAGCTTCCAATATGTGACGTTGATCTCCGGCCAGCTCGTCGCGCTGATTGTGCTGCTGGTGCTGCAGAATGTGATGAGCGAGGCCGCGCTCGATTCCTGGGGCTGGCGGATTCCCTTCGCGATCGGCGGGGTGCTTGCGGTGGTGGTGTTCTGGCTGCGGCGCGGACTGGCCGAGACCGAGAGCTTCGCGCGCAAGGAGAAGGCGAAGTCCAGCTTCGGCGCACTGATCACCCAGCACCCGCGCGAGGCGGCGCTGGTGATGCTGCTCACCGCGGGCGGCACGCTCGCCTTCTACGCCTATTCGATCTATCTCCAGAAATTCCTGGTCAACACCTCCGGCTTCGACCGCGCGACCGCCTCGCAGATCAACGCCGCAGCCTTGTTCGCCTTCATGCTGATCCAGCCGCTGGGCGGCGCGCTGTCCGACCGGATCGGGCGCAAGCCGCTGATGGTCGGGTTCGGCGTCCTCGGCGTCGCGCTGACCTACCCGATCTTCGTCACGCTGGAGAGGACGCGCGATCCGATGGTCGCATTCGCGCTGATGCTGGGCGCGCTGGTGATCGTCACCGGCTACACCTCGATCAACGCGGTGGTGAAGGCCGAGATGTTCCCGGCGCATATCCGGACGCTCGGCGTCGCCCTGCCCTATGCCGTGGCCAATGCGATCTTCGGCGGCACCGCCGAATATGTCGCGCTGCAGTTCAAGGGCTGGGGCTGGGAACGCGGATTCTACTGGTATGTCACCGCGATGATCGGCGTGTCGCTGCTGACCTATCTCAGGATGCGCGACACCCGGAAGCACTCGCAGATCCTGGAGGACTGATCCTTCCGCTCCGACGTCAGACGATCAGTCCGCCGCCCTTCGCGGCAAGCACCCGGCCGATCGAGTCGAACAGCGCATCCATCGCCACCGGCTTGAACAACACATCGTCGGCGCCGGCCGACAGGCAGCGTTCGCGCAGATCGGCACCGGTGTCAGCGGTGACAACGATCACCGGCAACTGGCCCTTTTCGTCATCGCGCGCGCGGATGCGGCGGATCGCCTCGATCCCGTCCATGCCGGGCATGCGCAGGTCCATCAGGACGACGTCGAACCGCTCATATTCGATCCGCGCCAGCCCTTCCTCGGCGATCGACGCTTCCGCCATCGTCGCGCCGGCCACGTCGAGCATGTCCTTCACGACCCGGCGGTTCATCGGATCGTCCTCGATGAAGAGGATGTTCATTCATTATGCCCCTTTGGGGTCTGACAGATTGATGCGACCTTCATTTGCGGTCCGCTATCGTCTCAAGCCGCGCACGACACAAGCGCCCCCGGCGTTCCATGATGTGAATTTTCACCCTTGAACGCCAGGATCGCGGCGATCAGATCGGGTCCAGAGACTGGTTTCTCAATGACTTGGTCAATGTTGCTATTGCGAAACAAATCCTGAAACTCTCCCGTCGGCGCGGTCCACAGGATCGACGTCCGGGCCCCGACCGCCGTCGCAGCCGCGGTCAGCGGCATCAAGACACCCAACACATCGCCGGACGTCGATTTCAGCGCGCCTTCGTCGATCAACAGATGGGTCGTGCCGCCCTCGCCCAGTGCCACGATCGTCTCGTCGGGCGTCGCGAGAAAGCGCACCCGGCCGAATCGCGGCTCCAGCACGGCACGCAGCAGCGCGCGGGCGATCGGATTGCGATCGAGAACCAGCATTCCGTGCCGATGGTCCGGCGTCGCGATCGACGCAGGCTCGGCCAGTGCCAGCGGGAGCGTGACGGTAAACACCGATCCGCCGCCTTCGCCGCATTCGACGCCGATGTCGCCGCCCAGGGCACGCGCGAGATTGCGACAGATGGTCAGACCCAATCCGGTGCCGCCAAACCGACGCGTCGTGCCCGAGTCCGCCTGACGGAAGGATTCGAAGATCTCTTCCCGCTTCTCGGCGGGAATGCCGATGCCGGTGTCGGTAACCACCAGATGCAGGCGGGCATCGCCCGCCTCATGCTCGCTCGACACGCGCAGTGAAACGCCGCCGTGCTCGGTGAACTTGATCGCGTTGGACAGCAGGTTGAAGATGACCTGCCGCAGCCGTGCGGCATCGCTGATGATCCATTGCGGCGCGGCGGCGACATCGAGCTGGAAGGTCAGTCCCTTGGCTCGGGCCTGTTCCGCCCAGATGCGCGTGACGTCGCGGCTCATCGCCACCAGATCCATCGGAGCAGCCTCGACCGACAGATTGCCCGTCTCCATCTTGGCGACGTCCAGAATATCGTCGACCAGGCTGCGCATCGTCATTCCCGCACCGTGCACGACGCCGATCCGGTCGCGGACCCGGTCGTCCAGCCGCTCGTCGCACAGCATGACCTGCGTCATGCCCAGGATACCGTTCAATGGCGTGCGGATCTCGTGACTGGTCGTCGCCAGGAACTCGGTCTTCGCCTTCAACGCCTTTTCAAGCGCGTCGTTGGTCCGGTTCAGGACGATGTTGGCGTCGCGAACCTGATTGCGGCTGCGACGGATCCAAAGCAGCGCGGTCGCCAGGATCAGCAACAGCGCCAGCGCACCGCCCCCGATCGCCATGAACAGTGTCCGTTGAAACGCCGCGGCGCGCGTCGCCTGATCGGCGCGCATCGTGGCGATCTGGGTTTCCTTGTTGGCGTAGTTGAACTGCGCGGCGGCAAGCGCGGTGCTCGCATTGGTCGCGACCTTGTTCGCCTCGTCGCTCAACCGGCGCAGCGCTTCCAGATGGCGCAGCGATTGCTGGATCTCCCCGGTCGCGCGAAAGATCTGATAGGCATAGAGATGCGCCGTCCAGGAATCGCCACTCGTCGCCGCCGGGTCGATTCCGGCAAAGCGCTCGCGGATCAGCCGCGCCGCATCCCCATAATTGCCGCGCATATAGGCCAGCCGCGCCGCGGTCGCGAGCAGTGTGGCGCGGACGCCGAGTCCGTTTGCATCGCGAACCAGCGCGAAGCCACGCGCCAGGGTTGCGGCGGCATCGTCCAGTCGGCCGGCCTCGACCTGATTGCGCGCAATATTGCCCAGAATTCTCGCTTCGAGCGGTGCGTTGCGCTGATCGCGCGCGGTCTTGAGGGCAAGCTCATATTCGTGCTGCGCCTCGTCGTAGCGCTCCAACTCGATCAGCACGTTCCCGCGGCTGTTGTGCAGGGTGAGCGACAAGGACGGATCGCCCGAATAGAGTTCGGCCGCCCAGCGATAATAGCGCTCGGCACTGGCATGGTCGTTGGCCGCCAGATAGAGCCCGGCGATATAGTGATAGGCGAGCGCCTGGCCGCGGGCTTCCTTCAGTTCCTCGAAGATGCGAAACGCGCGCTGATAGCTCGCCAGTGCCTGCGCCGCCTTGCCATCGTCCATCTGCAGCGACCCGAGCGACAGCAGCAGGTCGCCCCGCAATTTGATCGGTTCCCGGATCGACGCGATGTCGGTCAGCGTCTGCGCGATGATGGGACGGGCAAGCGCGATCTGGTTCAGCCTCAGATAGGCCTCGCTGCTCAGCCAGCGCGCGGTTGCGACCGCGACGATTCGCTCGCGCCCCTGGGGAAGGTCCCGGGCAAGCGTCTCGGCAGTGGCAGCGAGCTTCAGTCCATGAACGGGATCCGCGACCATGGTCGACCGGGCACGGTCCAGTGCGATCTGGACCGGTGCGCGCGGAGCAATGACTTGGGCGGACGACGGCGTCGCGACGGCGGAGACGGGCAGCGCGAGCAGCGCGGCGAGGAAGCAGGCAAGGACACGCATCGCGCGATCCTCGCATGACCAGATTAAGACCGGCCTAAGAGCGGAACTGCTCCAGCCGCGGTCTCAGGCACGCTTCCAGAAACTTTCGGGGCGGGCGAAGGTGGGATTGCCAAGAGCGCCATCGAACAGGCTGTTCTCGTCCAGAAATCTGCGAAATCCGTCGAACCCCAGGGGCCGGGAAATCAGGAAGCCCTGGACCATATCGCATCCCATGACGGTCAGCAGCGCCAGAGCGGACGGGGTTTCCACGCCTTCGGCAACGACCTCCATTTCCAGCGCATGGGCAAGATCGATCGTCGACCGGACGATCAGGGGGTCGCGATTGCTGCTGGTGAGCTGCATCACGAACATCTTGTCGATCTTCAGTTCGCGCGCGGGGAGCTTCTTGAGATAGGCAAGCGACGACAGGCCGGCGCCATAGTCGTCGATCGCGAGCGTCACGCCGATATCGGCAAAGCGCTGCAGATGGCGGATCGCGCTGTCG
Source organism: Sphingomonas rustica (assembly GCF_039652585.1). Taxonomy (NCBI): domain Bacteria; kingdom Pseudomonadati; phylum Pseudomonadota; class Alphaproteobacteria; order Sphingomonadales; family Sphingomonadaceae; genus Sphingomonas; species Sphingomonas rustica. Next base: position 294,178 of record NZ_JBDIZK010000005.1, read on the forward strand.
GGATCACGAATCACCGCGGTTTCGGTAATCTCGAAGCCGATGCGCGCAGCGCCGTCGCCGACGATCTCGCATGCCGCGTCGACAAAGGCGATATCAGCAAGCAACAGGCCCGAAATGTTGATGAACAGCGTCAGGTCGTGCCCCTCAACGGCGAGCCGCTTCTGGTCCCAGATCACCTGCCGCAAGGTCCACAGCGTCAGCGCGGCGATTTCGCCGGCCTGCTCGGCTACCGAGATGAAGTCGCCGGGGAGGATCAGGCCGCGGGTCGGGTGCTGCCACCGCACCAGCGCCTCGGCGCTGGCAATCTCACGGCGGCGAACATGAACCTTGGGCTGATATTGCAGGAAAATCTGTCCGCCCGTCATGGCCCCGGGAAGCTCGCGCATCAGCGTGAGCCGATCGAAGGCGAGATCGACCCGGGCCAGGTCCAAAACGACAGGTTGCCGATCGGCAACGGCCTGGTCCAGCGCCGATTCGGCAGCCTCGGTCAGCCGGACCTCATCGCAATCGATCGCAGGGCACACCGCCAGTCCGATGTTCATGTCCAGCTTGTAGGGTTCGCCGTCCAGCAGCAACGGGTGCTGGAACAGCTGTCGGATTGCTTCGATATCCGCAGCGGCAGCGTCGCAGGATCCGCGCTCGAAGCTGATCTCCACGGTTGCCCGTGCAGCGACGGTGATCCTGGCGTCGCGGATCAGTTCGACAATCCGGTCGCCGACATCGCGAACCAGTGCGTCTGTCCTTGGCCTGCCCAGATGACGCCGCAACGCGGCGAAGTTCGCGATCTGGCACAGGGCAAGTGCTCGGCAGACGCACTCTGCGCCGTGCCGAACCGGGTCGCTGCCGGGCTCCGACGCGGCGACAGGCATTGCCTCGCGCAGCCCCTTCGGGCCGCCGGAGAGCGGAACGGCGTCGTTCGCGGACGCGGGGGGGGCGTACGATGCGGACATCGGCTCCGGCATAGGGCGGGAGTCTTGAAGGAAGGGTTAAATGCCTCACGTTGGCACACAGGGCCTCCCTACCCCATCACGCCGATTGATTGATGGTTAAATCCTGATTAACGATCCCGGTGCGCGCTCTGCGCACGATGGGAGAATCACCGTGAACTTCTTCAACCTGTTTTTCCGTGACGGTGCCGGCGGCGATCAGATTCGCCCGCTGTAAGACCAGTTCAGTCCTCCGGACCGGCAGCGGCTGACTTCCTTCGAAGTCCTGCCGGGCGCTGGTCCGGAAGCGTTCGGAGCCGCGGGTGCGCCTGCGGCTTTATTGATTCATCGGCACCCCAAGGCTCGCACGCGTCCTCGGAAGGAGGAATGCGAAGAGATTCGCCACGCAAGTGCCACGATCTTGTGTTAGCGAACCGATAGAGTAGGTGCGGCGGCATCTGTTCGACAAAACTCATCACAATGTAGGGGGATTTTGCATTGCGCATCGCGATGATCGGCACCGGCTATGTCGGGCTCGTTTCCGGAGCCTGCTTTTCCGATTTCGGACATGAAGTCGTCTGCGTCGACAAGGACGCTCGCAAGATCGAACTGCTGCATCAGAATGTGATGCCGATCTACGAACCGGGCCTTGCCGAACTCGTCGCGTCGAACGTGAAGGCGGGCCGCCTGTCGTTCACTACCGATCTTGCCGAGGGCGTGAAGGACGCGGACGCCGTGTTCATCGCGGTCGGCACCCCCAGCCGTCGCGGCGACGGACATGCCGACCTGTCATACGTCTTTGCCGCCGCCGAGGAAATCGCGCACGCGCTGACCAAGCCCAGCGTGATCGTCACCAAGTCGACCGTCCCGGTCGGCACCGGCGATGAGGTCGAGCGCATCCTTGCGAAAATCGCTCCGCAAAGCGGCGCAAAGGTCGTGTCGAATCCCGAATTCCTGCGCGAAGGCGCCGCAATCGAGGACTTCAAGCGTCCCGACCGCGTGGTCGTCGGCACCGATGACGAAGATGCGCGCGAAGTGATGCGCGCCATCTATCGCCCGCTGTCGCTGAACCAGAATGCGCCGGTGCTGTTCGTCGGCCGCCGCACGTCGGAGCTGATCAAATACGCCGCCAACGCCTTCCTCGCGGTGAAGATCACCTTCATCAACGAGATCGCGGACCTGTGCGAACAGGTCGGCGCGAACGTCCAGGAAGTGTCGCGCGGCATCGGCATGGACAACCGCATCGGCTCCAAGTTCCTTCATGCCGGCCCTGGCTATGGCGGCTCGTGCTTCCCGAAGGACACGCTGGCGCTGATGAAGACCGCCGACGACAATGACACGCCGCTGCGCATCGTCGAGGCAACCGTGCAGGTGAACGACGCCCGCAAGCGCGCCATGGGCCGCAAGGTCATCAAGGCGATGGGCGGCGACGTCCGCGGCAAGACCGTCGCGATCCTCGGCCTCACCTTCAAGCCCAACACCGACGACATGCGCGATGCGCCCAGCCTGGCCGTGATCCAGGCGCTGCAGGACGCAGGCGCGACGGTGAAGGCCTATGACCCCGAGGGCGTGGAACAGGCCAGCAAGATGCTGACCAATGTCGAGTTCAGCGAAAGCCCCTATGTTGCCGCAGACGGCGCCGATGGGCTCGTCATCGTCACCGAGTGGGACGAATTCCGCGCGCTCGACCTTGGCCGCATGGCAAAGATCCTGAAGACGCCGCTGCTGGTCGACCTGCGCAACATCTATCCCAGCGATGAAGCCAAGCGGGCCGGGCTGACGCTGGTCGGCGTGGGACGCGGCACCGAATAACCGCAAGAGCGCCGGTGGCGGGACCAGCGCACCGCGCTGTCCCGCCACCGGCGCTGTTCTACGCGTATCGAGCCGTGGCACGGATCGCGTGCGGGGTTGGATCGGCTCCCCCCAGTCTCGATCGCGATGGCGCGGCGTCGCGCGGCGGACTCCAACGAAATCGCGATCCCCGCGCGAGCCGGTTGCGGCCTTGCGCGACGCCGCCTAAAGCCTGCCCGCGAGCGAGGGAAAATCATGAAGAATTTCGCGTTGATCGGTGCAGCAGGCTATATCGCGCCGCGCCACATGACGGCAGTGCGCGACACGGGCAACCGCATCGCGGTGGCCTATGACGTCAATGACAGCGTCGGTATCATCGACAGCTATTTCCCCGAAGCGGACTTCTTCACCGAGTTCGAGCGCTTCGACCGCCACATCTACAACCTCACCCGCGGCACAGGCGGCCAGGCGATCGACTATATGGCGATCTGCTCCCCCAACTACCTCCATGATGCGCATTGCCGCTTCGCGATGCGCAGCGGCGCGGATGCGATCTGCGAGAAGCCGATCGTCCTCAACCCGTGGAACCTCGACGGGCTGCTCGAAATGGAGCAGGCCACCGGCCAGCGCGTCCACACCATTCTCCAGCTGCGCCTGCATCCGGCGATCGTCGCGCTGCGCGAAAAGGTGCTGGCCGGCCCGCGCGACACCAAGCATGAGGTCGACCTGACCTACATCACCTCGCGCGGCCACTGGTACATGCAGTCGTGGAAGGCGGACGTCGCCAAGTCGGGCGGCATCGCCACCAACATCGGCGTCCATTTCTTCGACATGCTGCACTTCATCTTCGGCGAGCTTCAGTCGAACGAGGTCCATTGGCACGACGCCGCCCATGCTGCCGGCTATCTCGAATATGAGCATGCCCGCGTCCGCTGGTTCATGTCGATCGACATCGACGACGTGCCGGCCGAGGCGCGCGACCGCGGCCAGCGGACCTGGCGCTCGATCACCGTCGATGGCGACGAGATCGAGTTCTCGGGCGGCTTCACCGATCTGCACACCCGCTCCTATGAGGAAATCCTCGCCGGTCGCAGCTTCGGCCTGGAAACCAATCGCACCGCAGTCGAGGCGGTGTCGCACATCCGCAGCGCGGCAGTCGTCCCGAACGCGTCGGTCGAGCACCCCTTCGTCGCGCGGCTGCGCTGAACCGTGCGCCGGGACCGCAAATGATCGCCCCGCTCCTCTTCACGATCGCCGCTGCGCATGCTGCGCCGATCCCTGCCGACCCCGCGGCGATCGTCAGCCTGTCGGCCCGCGAGAATGGCGAGGCCTGCACGAAGGACGGCCGCTGGTGCGTTTCGCTGGTCCCCGCCCGGGACGGCGCGCGTCCGGTCGTCCGCGCAGGCGCCACCACCCGAGCACCCGCCGACCAGGCTCGCAAGGATGACGAGGACGCGCCGTCGGTCTGGCCGCGGCTCGTCGTCCTGGGCGACGGCCGCTTCCTTGCCGGCGTCCAGTCCGAGCTCAGTACCGGCTATTCGGGCGGAGGCGGCAATGCGACCCGGGTCAAGCTGTACGAAGTGACCGTCGACAGACCCGGCGGTCGCGCCATCCTCGACCAGCCGATCCGCGCCTCGCTGACCATCCGCGCCTGCTTCGACGAAAAGGACAGCGCGAAGCGGCTGGACGCCTGCCACGACGAATATGGCTTTTCCGCGCGACTCGGGCTGGTTCCCGGCGGTGCCGGACGCCTGCCGATCCTGTCCTATACGACCAGCGCCTGGGCCTTCCCCCGCGGCGCGTCGCGGTCGAGCGACTCGACCACCCGGCCGCCGCTGCGCAAGACCGACCTTGTCCGTCAGGCCGATCCCAAGTGCAGCTTCACCCGCCGCTTCACCTTCGATGCGGGCACGGGCAGCTATCGCCCCGACCAGCCCTTTCCCGCCTGCGGGGACTATACCGAGCTCTGAACGGCGGTCGCCGGCTCAGGGCTGGGCGGCCGGCAGGATGCGCTTCCAGCGCGCGTCGAGCTGCGCCTGGCCCGATCCGCTCCTGATCCGCGACACCATCGACAGGCCGCGCAGCGTCACGGTGTGCCCGCTCAGGAACTTGCCCGAGATCGTGTAACCGATGTCGTACAGCGCCACATCCTCATGCGGCTCGCCATTCACCAGGAAGCGCGTGGTGATGACGACCGGCAGCCGCTCGTCGCCGCGGCTGTCATCCGGCAGCTTTGCCGCATTGCGCGCCTTTTGCAGCGCGCCGTCGAACCACGACGCCTCGATGCGCGGCTCGCCGGTCGTCTCGGCCGGCGGCACCTCGAGCGCGGAGGGAAACAGGACCTTCTGGCTCTGGACCGACTGATCGTCGGAGGCCGGCTTCAGCTCCAGTGATCGTTTGCCGCTTTCGCCCGCCATCAGCACCAGAGTGGCCGCCTTGGCCGACGCCTGCTTCGCGTCCGCCTCCTTGACCGCCTTGCTTTCACCGCGCTCGGCCCAGTTATTGTACAGGGTCAAACCCGAGATGATCACCGCGACCACCGCCAGGATCTCGCCCAGCGTTATCCATCGCCGCCGGATGGCAGCCGATTCGGCGGCTTCCGCCTGGGCCTGGGCCTGATCATCGGGGTCGGGCGATCCTGCGCCACCGGGAGTCGAGGGGGGAGTGCTCACGCCTGCGGTTCCATCACCTGGGGCGATGGCCGTCAAGCGATAGCCGCGTCGGCCGCGAATATCCCCGTCTCGATCCCCCCGCCCGCGCTTGCGTAATTCACCGGACTAACCCGCTATCGTCATGCGCGATACCGTAAGGCCGGGCCTGTTTTCTCCCTTTACGGGTCCAGCGCGCGGACAGTGCGCACGCCGTTTCCCTTCGCCCGGGGACCGGCAGCAGGGGCAAGCCGGAGTCGCACTCGATCCCCGCGACTTCGGCTTGTACCCAACCCCAGTATAGGTTGTTGATTCGCCGCTACTTCCGGCTAGGCTCAGCGCGAATGTCGCCCCCTGCATCCCCTATTGAGCCATTGCCGGCGGGCGAGGACGAGTTTCGCCTGATCGCGGACAGCGCGCCGGTGGCCGTCTGGGTCACCCGGCTCAACCGCCAGCGCAGTTTCGTCAACCGCGCCTATGTCGAGTTTCTCGGCGTTCCCTATGAAGAGGCGCTTGCCTTCGACTGGCGCAACATCATCCATCCCGACGATGCCGCCCGGCTGCTGCAGGAGTCGATCGCCGGCGAGGCCAGCCTCGCACCCTTCTCGCTGATCGGCCGCTATCGCCGTGCCGACGGCAGCTGGCGCTGGCTCCACTCGACGTCCTCCCCGCGCTGGGATGCGGAGGGCCGCCATGTCGGCTTCATCGGCACCGCGCACGACGTGACCGAGGCAAAGGAAGCCGAACTCGCGCTGCGCGATCGCGAGGCGGAGCTTTCGGCCTATATCAGCCAGTCCACCGCCGGCTTCGCCCAGGTGGACCTCGACGGCCGCTTCACGCTGGTCAACGATCGCTTCTGCGAGATTGCGGGGTGGAGCCGCGAGGAACTGATGGGGCGGACGATGCTGTCGATCACCCATCCCGACGACGTGGCACGCAATACCGGCCTGTTCGAGCGCGCGGTGGCCGACGGCACGCCCTACACGCATGAAAAACGCTATATCCGCAAGGATGGCAGCCTGGTCTGGGTCAACAATACCGTCTCGGTAATCCGCCGTCCCGATGGCGAGCCGTTCGGAGTGCTGGCGGTCACGCTGGACGTTACCCGCCGCCGCGCCGACGAAGATGCGCTGCGCAAGGGTGAGGAGACGCTGCGCCTGGCGGTCGAAGGCGCCGGCATGGCGACCTGGGAAATCGATCTGGACACCATGCAGGGGCAATGGTCGGTCAACCGCTTCGACCTGCTCGGCCTGCCGCGCAATCGCGGACTCAGCGGCACCGTCGAGGACTGGATCGACCGGATCGTGGTCGAGGACCGCGCGCTCGCGCGCGACGCGCTCCAGCGCTGCATCGAGACGGGCGAGCGCTACACGATGGAGTATCGCATCCGCCGGGCGGACACCGGGGAGGAACGCTGGCTGCGCAGCCATGGCAGCCGCGTCGATTATGGCGACGACCGCGCCAGCCGTTTCGTCGGCATCTCGTTCGACGTGACCGAGCGCAAGCAGGCCGAGGAGGAGCTGCGCGAGAGCGAACAGCGTTTCCGCACGATCTTCGAGGAGGCGAACGACTTCCTCATCACCACCACGCTCGACAATCGCATCACCAGCGTGAATCCCGCAGTGCTGAGCGCGCTCGGCTATTCGCTCGACGAGGTGATCGGCCGGTCGATCGGCGATTTCATGACGCCCGACCAGTTCGAACTCAGCCTGGAGGCGTTCGATCGCAAGCTGCGCCAGGGCGGCTCGACGCGTCTGACGCTAAAGGTCCGCGCGAAGAATGGCGAGGAGCGGATCTGGGAGATCAACTCGCGCCTGACGATGGACGACCAGGGCCGCCCCGTCGCGCTGCACGCGATCGGCCGCGACATGACCGAGGCGAAGCGGGCCGAGGCGCATCAGCGGTTGCTGATCGACGAACTCAACCACCGGGTGAAGAACACCCTCGCCATCGTCCAGGGGATCGTCCAGCAGACGTTCAAGGCAGACGCCGATCCGCTGCTCGCGCGTGCCGCTTTCGAGGGCCGGCTCGCCGCCCTGTCCGAAGCGCACAATCTCCTGACCCGCGAGCATTGGGGTCCGGTGTCGATCGCCCGGATCATCCACGATGCCGCCGCGCCGCATGGCGGGGAAAGCGGCCGGTTCGAGCTCGAAGGCCCCGACCTCACGATCGCGCCCAAGACCGCGATCAGCCTGGCGCTCGCCATCCACGAACTGGCGACCAATGCGGTGAAGCATGGCGCTCTGTCGGTGCCGGAGGGTCGAATCGCCATCAGCTGGGCCGCCACCGACGGTCCGGATCCGCGCTTTCGCCTGACCTGGGCCGAACGCGACGGGCCGCGCGTGGCGGCACCCAAGGGGCGCGGTTTCGGAACGCGCATGATCGAGCGCGGCCTTGCCGCCGAACTGGGCGGCACGGTGACGATCGACTTCGCGCCGACCGGCCTGGTCTGCACCATCGATGCCCCCCTGCCCGGGCGCGAGCCATGACCGCGCTCGAAGGGCTGCGGATCCTGGTGGTCGAGGACGAGCCGATCGTCGCCATGTGCCTGGAGGATATCCTGGAGACACTGGGCTGCGTCACGATCGGCCCGGCCGCGCGCCTGGCCGAGGGGCTGGCGCTGGCCCAGGCGGGCGGCCTCGACGCCGCGATCCTCGACATCAACCTGGGCAGCGAGCGCAGCACCGCCATCGCCGCACTGCTGCGCGACCTCGCCGTCCCCTTCGCCTTTGCCAGCGGCTATGGCGCGGTTCCCGAAGGGTTCGAAAGCCAGGCGCTGATCGAGAAGCCCTATCGGAGCCACGATATCGAGGCGGCGCTCGCACAGCTGGTCGGCTGACGGTCGCGCCCGCGCGGTTCAGGCCGCGACCGCGCCCGCCACGTCATTGGCCCGCTGCATCGCTGCCGACACCGCTGCCGCGCGAGCATCCTCGCCCAGCGCCAGTCCTTCCGCGATGACGAACTCGGGATCGGTGATGCCGATAAAGGCGAGCACGCCGCGCAGATAGGTCTCGGCATGTTCCAGTGGCGCAGCCGGACTTCCGGGCGAATAGATGCCGCCGCGGGCAAGCGTCACGATCACCCGCTTGCCGCCTGCCAGTCCTTCGGGGCCCGCCTCGCCATAGAGAAAGGTGCGGCCGGGGATCAGGATGCGATCGACCCACGCTTTCAGCTGGGTCGGGATGGTGAAGTTATACAGGCCGGTGCCGATCACGACGATGTCCGCGTCCAGGAATTCACTGGCGATGCCGTCGGCCTCACCGCCGGCGAGATCGCCGGGCAGCAGATGGTCGATCGGATCGGCGACCAGGTCGCGACGCACGACGGCGAGATCCAGACGGTCCGATCGCAGGCGATCGACGACCGCCGCCGAAAGCGCGCGGCTCGCGGACCGCTCGCCCTGAATGCCGGAATCGATATGGAGAAGTTTCATGGTTCACCCGGTCTATATTGTTGACCAGGACCATCTATGAGACCACCTGGGGCACGCCAAGAACGCATATTTTCAGGACCAGGTCATATGGATGTGCCCAGCCACCCGATGACGGCACATGTCGACTGCCGCGGCGTCAGCGAGATCCTTGGCAGGATCGGCGACAAATGGACCGTGCTCGTCGTCATGTCGCTGAACGAACAGCCGCGCCGCTTCAACGACATCAAGCGCCGCGTCGGCGGCATCTCGCAACAGATGCTGACCCGCACGCTCAAGATGCTGGAACGTGACGGCATGGTCGCGCGCGACGTGCGCGACACCACCCCGCCCCAGGTCGAATATCGGCTGACCGAGCTCGGCCGCTCGCTCGCCGATCCGGTCAATCAGCTCGGCGCCTGGGCCAATGCGAACCTGGCGGCGATCAACGGCAACCGCACGCGATACGACATGCGCAACGCCGACGCTGGCTGAGCGCTTGGCCGCTATGGCTTGCCCGTCCGATGCGCTGCCGGATCATTGCCGGCCTCGACATAGCGGGTGTCGGTCGGCCCGTGGCCGGTGATGTAGACCGTCGCGCCTTCCGGCCCGGTCCAGGCGAAATGCGCCGCATCTGCCGGCTCGGTATAGAAGCTTCCCGCCGGCAGCGCGCGCGACGCCGCGGTCGAGGCGGTTGTGCCGTAGCCGAAATGCCAGACGCCCTGGACCACCACTGCGGTGCGGTCGTCGCGATGGGTATGCGCCGCGATCCGCGTATCGGGCGGCACCCGGATCGCGATCGTGTACAGGCCGCCCGCCGCCGGATCGCCCGACAACAGCCGGGTCTCGATCGCCCCCAGCCGGGACGTGCCGGGCCCCGCAGGCACGACGGGCAGCGCCATTGCCTCATCCGGGGTCAACCGGCGCTCGCCGTCCTGGACCGCTGCGGCACCCGGGCCGATGGCGACCAGCAGAAGCGCGACGGCACCGGCGCGCATGCCGCTCACTTGCCCGCGTCCAGAAAGTCGCGGACCAGCCTCACCGTTGCCGCCGGCTGCTCCTCCATCAGCCAGTGGCCCGAATCGGGCACCACCGCCTCGGTCACGTTGTTTGCCGCCGATCGCATAACGACGGCCATGGTCGGCCCGAAAGACTTCGCGCCGCCGACCGCCAGCACCGGCATGTCCAGCTTGCCCGCCGCCAGGGCCGCGCGATCGTCGATCACGTCCTGATCGAAGGCGGCAAACTGCGCAAAGCCGGCGTGCATCGCCCCCGGAAGCGCATAGAGCCGGGCATAATGGGCACGCGAGGCCTCGCTGAACCGGGCGGGCGTGGCGGAGAATTCGTTCCAGAACCGGTCGAGATAGATGCGCTCGCGGCCCGCAACCAGCCGCTCCATATCGGGACCGCCGAACCGGAAATGCCATAGCAGCGGGTTCTTCAGGATCTCGTCCCAGGCACCGACCCCGGGGATCGGCGCGTCCATCAGCACGAACCGCTTCACCCGGTCCCGATGGGCGGCGGCGAAGGCAAAGCCGACCATGTTGCCGATGTCGTGGGTGACCAGATCGACCTTGTCGACGCGCAGCGCGTCGAGCAGTCCGGCAATGTCCTGCCCCTGGGTCTTCTTGTCATAGCCGCCGGCCGGGCGGGCCGACAGGCCGAGCCCGCGCAGGTCTGGCACGATCACGGTATGATCGCGCATCAGGTCGATGGCCAGCGGCGCCCACATGTCCCCCGTCTCGCCATAGCCGTGCAGCAGCACGACCGCCGGCCCCTTGCCGCCCATCCGGACGTGCAGGGTGGTGCCGTTGGTCGGAACGTCACGGACGACGAAGCTGGACGGAAACGGCACGATCTGTGCCATTGCGGACGTCGCGATCGTCGTGGCGGGTGTTGCGATCAACAAGGCGAGGCTCAACAGAGCGGTTCTGCGCATGACGATTTCCCCTGTTGCGTGCCTGTCCCCGACACGCGACACCAACATGCCGCCGGGTGTGTTGCCGGACTAGCGGGCGCGTGCCGACATCAGTTTCCGGAAAGGCCGAACGACATGAAGTTGGAGGGCATCGCCGCATTCGTCGCCATCGCGGAAACCGGGTCGATCAGCGCCGCCTCGCGAAGGCTGGGCTTCGCCAAGTCCGTCGTCAGCGAGCGGCTGGCCGAACTCGAACGGGTTCTGGGTGGATGCCTGGTCCAGCGCACCACGCGCAAGCTGAGCCTGACCGAGGATGGCGACCGCTTCCTCCCGCGCGCGCGGCGCATCCTGCTCGAGGCGCGTGAGGCGGAAAGCGAGATCGCCGAGCGCAGCGGCACCCTCTCGGGCCCCCTGCGCATCTCGGCACCGGTCAGCTTCGGCTATCTCCATCTGGGGCCGGCACTCTATTCGTTTCTGGCCGAACATCCCCGCATCGAACTTACGCTCGATCTCGACGACCGGTTCATCGATGTCGCCGCCGACGGTTATGATGCGGTCATCCGGCACGGGCCGATCGCCGACGCGCGGCTGGTCGCGAAGCGCCTGGCGACGACCCGCCGGGTGCTGGTCGCCTCCCCAGCCTATCTCGATCGCCAACCCCGCCCCGTCTCGGTCGCCGACCTCGAGCAGCACCGGGCGATCCTCTACATCAACCGCGATGCCGACTGGCGCTTCGCCGCTGCGACAGGCTGGACGGTCGTTCGGCCCCGCGCCTGCCTGCGGGTCAATAACGGCCTGATCATGCGCGACGCGGCACTGGCCGGGCTGGGCATCACGCTGTTGCCGACCTTCTTCGTGCATGAACAGCTTGCCCAAGGGTCGCTGGTGCAGGTCGATGTGGGTGCCGAGGCCGAGGGCGCCGAACTGTTCGTCTGCTATCCCCTGGCCCGCAGCGCACCGGCAAAGGTCGCCGCCTTGGTGGCGTGGTTACGGACTGCTTTTGGTGACCCGCCCTACTGGGATCGCATCACCTCGGCGGCTGAATAGCTTGTGGTCCGATAAATACGCTCTTGCGGGTAGCGGACCGATCTATAGGGTCGCCCGGAAATCAAATTCCGGGGAGTGGACGATGGCGATGCGTGTGGCGTGGCGGCGGGCGGCGTGGGTTGCGGGACTTGCGGGCTCGCTGATCGCGACCTCCGTCGCCTCCGCCCAGGACGCGATCCCCGCGCCGGATCCCAATACGATCCGCCCGTCGCAGGACCCCGGCCGGACCGCCAACGGGCTGGCCAAAACGCCGCCAATGGGATGGAACAGCTGGAACAAGTTCGGCTGCAACATCAACGAGAAGATCGTCCGCGACGTGGCCGACGCGATGGTCCGGTCGGGCATGCGCGATGCCGGCTATCGCTATGTCGTGATCGACGATTGCTGGCACGGCGTGCGCGATGCCGACGGCTTCATCACCGCCGACCCCGTCAAGTTTCCGTCGGGCATCAAGGCGCTGGCCGACTATGTCCATTCGCGCGGGCTGAAGTTCGGCATCTATTCGGACGCGGGGCGAAAGACCTGCGGCGGGCGTCCGGGCAGCCAGGGTCATGAGTTTCAGGATGCGCTCACTTATGCGCGCTGGGGCGTCGACTATCTCAAATATGACTGGTGCAACACCGGCACCCGCAATGCCGAGGAAGCCTATGCGCTGATGTCCGACGCGCTGCGCTCGACCGGCCGCGACATCGTCTTCTCGCTGTGCGAATGGGGCAACAACCAGCCCTGGCTGTGGGGTGCGAAGATCGGCAATCTCTGGCGCATCTCGGGAGACATCACCGACAAGTGGGAAGGCAAATACGGCCATAGCTGGGGGATGCTCAACATCCTCGACATGGCCGAGCCGCTCTGGCCCTATGCCGGCCCCGGCCATTGGAACGACCCCGACATGCTCGAGGTCGGCAATGGCGGGATGACCGATGCGCAATATCGTTCGCACTTCTCGCTCTGGGCGCTGATGGCCGCCCCGCTGATCGCGGGCAACGACATCGCCAACATGGACGAGGCAACGCGCGCGATCCTGCTCAACCGCGAGGTGATCGCGATCAATCAGGACCTGCTCGGCATCCAGGGGCGCCGCGTCTGGCGGGATGGCAATCGCGAGGTCTGGGTCAAGCCGCTTAGCGGCGGGGGCCGCGCCGTCATCCTGTTCAACCGGGGCGACGCGCCGGAAACGATCGCGGTCGACTGGGACGCGCTCGGCTATCCCCCAGGCCTCAAGGCCCGCATCCGCGACCTGTGGCAGCACCGCGACCTGAAGCCGGTGGCGGGGCGGTTCTCGGCGACGGTGCCGGCGCACGGGGTGGTGATGGTGAAAGTGCAGCCGTAAGCTAGGCTCGTAAAAGGGGGCCCTCCCCGCGCGCTACATCTATGCTAGCGTTCAAGAGCCACAAACGGGAGCATACTGCAAAAGGTCGAAATTCCGACTTAGCTTCGCGAACGGACATTGCACACTTAGCATATTGCGCATTACCTGGCGGTATGAATTGGCCCCAGATCGCTCCCGACTTCGAATATGACGGCTCTTGGCGGGATATCTGTATTCTCGATGCCTCCCGTCGTGAGTGGGCGTTAGTATGGCAAGTTCTTTCAGCTGATCCGGACAGACTGTCGATCAGCTACAATGGAGAAGCCACGACGCCACCCGCCGACATCAAGGCGGTTTTTCGCCGCCGCCAGGCCTGTGGCGCGTACGCGCTATACCGCATCGGAAAGATCCGACTGAATTGTCATTTCCTCAGTGAAGAGGAAGTGGAGTTCGACTTTGATCCGCGTGATATTGACGGCCCTGCCGAAGCGGCTCGATTGGAGCACTTCCTAGCCATGTTGGGACGGGCAACATCGAGAGAGGTTCGCCTGACAGCTGAAAACCTCCCGGATGCCATAATAGCGCGCTATGATCCGGCACTAGAGCGTGTCTTGTGGTGCGCAGACGCTTAGACGAAGGTTCACGAGGCGAAATCTGTTCGATAGAGCAAGGTGAGGCATCGTGCGCCTCTGCCTGAAGCGCGACGCGCGCCGGCCGCCGGGTCAGGAAACAAGGTCGGCCGCCACGGTCCATTCGCCGAACGGGACGAACCCGCACGACCGGGCCAATGCGACCGATGCGTGATTGTCGAGCTGGCATCGATATTGCGGCTCATGGCCGCGCTGCCTCGACACGGCATTGATCGACTGGACGACGGCGCGGGCAAATCCCCGGCCGCGCGCGGCGGGAAGCGTCAGCACGCCAAGGTCCGCGACCGGGCTGTCCGCCCACAGGCACATGCTGGCGGCGCTGACCAGCCGGCCCTTCTCGAAGACGCCGACCACCGCCCAGTGATCCAGTTCGACAAAGGCGTCCTCCCGATCCTGTTCGGACGCCGCCTGATGGAATTGATCGAATTCGGCACGGTCGGCCTCGGTCAGCAGGCGCGGTGACGTCTCGAAATCGGGCACCTGTCGCACGGTGTCGGGAAGATAGAACAGATAGTCCGGATCGTGCAGCGCGACGCCCGCAAGATCCAGGCGCACCCTAAGATCGTGGGCCGACAGCCGGTCTGGCCCCTGGGCCGCAATCCGCTCCGCCACGTCGGGGCTCACCGCCGCACGCACCGACCCATCCTCCTGTTCCAGCATCATCGCCGGGCGCTTGGGATTCAGCGTCTCGCTGACCGTGAGGACCAACCTGTCGTGATCGCCGAGCGGGCGACCGGCAAAGGCCTTGCACCAATAATCGAGGACGGATGCCGGAACGCGGGTCATGCCGCGCCTTAGCATCCGGTGCCACGGCTGTGGACATCCCCCCTTCGATTTATCCGCAGGAACCGGTCGACGCCGTCGCACTCTGCCCAATCGCGCGTCTCGACGCGACGATGCACGGCGTCTGACCCTGACCTCCCCGACCTTCAGGACGCTCGGACGCGGCTGGCCATCCAGGAGGGAACGCCCATCATCCCTTCAGCAACACCGTCGCGCAGCTATAATAGATGCCGTTGGTCGCGTGGCTGGTATCCCATATGGCGGTGTAGCCTTCGTTCACCCCGCCATAATAGCTTCGGGTAATCGTGAGGTCGTCCAGCGTCTGGTCGCCGACGTGCAGGCGCAGCGTGAAGGACGAATCGAACTTGATGATCAGCCCGACACTCCAGTTCGAGAGATCGCTGTTCCGATCCGCCTCGCACATCTGATAGCTGTCCCAGGCCGGAAAACGATAGACGGTGCTGTCGCTGTCGGCGAGAAACTCGATATAGATCTCGTCATAATCGTTCTTCGAGTTGGTACAGACCATCCCCTGAAGCTGGACCAGGCAGTTCGACTCCCCGGGCTGGTAGATCGGCGCCTGGCCGGTATCGAACTCGAAGAAATAAAAGTCGGTATTCTCCATCCCGTCGTCGATGCCCAGGTCGACCCCGGCGAAGACGAGCCCGATTTCGTCGTCATTCTCGAATGCCGCCACCACGATGCCGGTGAGGTCGTCGATATCGACTTCCGCGCCGACATAGGTGCCGCCCAGGTCGGCGACGGATTCGCGCCAGAACCCCAGGCAGATATCGCCCTCGATCCCCGCGTCGATGCCTGCATCGACCGCGCCGCCGACATAGATCCCCGTGTCGGGATTGGTGAGGCTGACGTCCACGGCGTAGCCGACGCTGCCACTCACCCCGAGCAGCAGCACAGCCTGGCCCATCAGGCCGAGCGACACCGCCTTGGGAATGAAATCGAGCAGCGGATCCTCATCGGCATCGCGCGTCGCGGTCTGGCGAAGGGTCGCCATCACGGGCTCGAAATACGGCCCCTCCAGCGCTGTGCGCAATCGCGACTGGAGTTGAAGGAGGCTCATGCCCTCCAGGTCCGCCATCAGAGCGGCGTGTTCCGGAGAGGCGCGGAAGGCGAGAAGCGCCTCGTCGGCCGCCTTGCGGATCGCGGGATGCAGCCGCTGCTTCGACTTTTCCGCAGTCGCGGCGCGACTGGCGGCGCCGGGCAGTGCCAGGCTTGCCCGCGCAGCCATGGCGGCGAGATCCCGCTGGATCGGAAAAGCGCTCATGACGAGATCGTCCTGTCATAGCAATATTCTGCGCCGTTGTTATTGTAGAGCGTCTGCGAATAATAACCGGGCGATGTCGTGCAGCCATCGAAGTTGAACAGGAAGTCGGGAGAGTCCAATCCCTTCAGGAATACGGAGTCCGCGTCCCAGGCAGTAACGACGAACCCATAGTCGAAATCGAAGCTATACCCGCCTTCGGGTAGCGTCATATATTCTTGCGCCTTCATGTTTATCCAACCAACAGCCGGATAGTGAATAGGTGGTCCGCCATCCGCCTGGATGATCAGGAACACATTGTCCGGCTGAGTCGCTGAACAGGTCTTCTTGCAATAAATACTGTTGATCGTGAGCTTCATGCAATTTTCCGGATGCGAGACTACCAACGCTTCGATTTCCGTGAAACCTACGCGAACCCTTTCAGATTGAAACGAGTATCGCAGCGAGATTGGTGGTATTCGGGGACACTCGACCCGACCGATCCGGCAGCCCTCCCTGTGGAGCGGTCCGCATCGTAACGCTTGATCGATCGGACCCGGGCGCTTCCCACGGCGCCGCTGCGCTGCCATCCCTGCTGCCATGACCGGTTATCTCACCGCGTGGCGCACGCTTCCGCCCCTGCAGCTCGCCATGCTCATCGTCCTGGCGCTGGCCGTCGCGCTCGCGAACGTGAACCAGCCTTATCCGCAGATCGCGCCGCTTCAGCATATCCCGACCGCGCTGCTGATCCTCGCCGCGCCGCCGCTGCTGGCGCGCTGGCCCCTGTCGAACGCCGCGGTCGGCGGGTTGCTGGCCTTCTGGCTGCTGCATACGCTCGGCGGCCGCTACACCTATTCGAACGTCCCCTATGACAGCTGGGCGCACGCGCTCACCGGCCACACGATCAGCGACGCCCTGGGCATGTCGCGCAACGGCTATGACCGGCTGGTCCATTTCGCCTTCGGCCTGTGCTGGGTGCCGCCCTATGCCGAGGCGATGCAGCGGCACGCGGGCATGGGCCGGCGCAACAGCGCCTGGACCGCGATCCTGTTCGTCGGTGCCGCGAGCGCCTTTTACGAAGTGTTCGAATGGCTGCTGACATTGCTCGTCGCGCCCGAGATGGCGGACGATTATAACGGCCAGCAGGGCGACGTCTGGGATGCGCAGAAGGACATGGCGATCGCCATGGCCGGCGCGGTGATCGCGGCGCTATGGCCCAGGCGGCCCCCGATCAGATCGGCAGCTCGCTCGTCGACTTGATCTCGGACAGCGCCACCGTCGAGTTGATTTCCTGCACCCCCGGCAACCGGCTCAGCTGGTCGAAGAAGAAGCGCTCATAAGCCTCGATATCCTTGGCGACGATGCGAAGCATGAAATCCATCGACCCCATCAGCACATAGGCGTCGAGCACTTCGGGAAAGCCGCGGATCGCCTCGCTGAACTCGTCGAGGTTCGCGCGGCCATGCGCGTTCAGCTTCACCTGCGCGAAGATCTGGGCGTTCAGCCCTACCTTCCGCCGATCGACCAGCGCGACGCGGCGGCGGATGATGCCCTCCCGCTCCAGTCGGTCGATGCGGCGCCAGCACGGCGAGGCGGACAGGCCCACCCGCTCCGCAAGCTGGGCGGTCGTCAGGCTGGCATCCGCCTGAAGTTCGCGGAGGATCTTTCGCTCATAGGGATCGAGATCGGTCATAATCACCCAACTCTAACCATATTCAGGTCAATGTCACCCAATACAGCGAAACCGCTCCAACCTTAGGTCAGACTTTCTCGCCCGCTTCGATCAGATTGCCGCCCATCAAGGAGACGTCTGATGGTCGATGCGCGATTTGCAATGCCGGTGGAGCAACTGGTTCAACTGGAGGACCGTGAGTCCGGCCTGTCCGGCGTCATCGCGATCCACTCGACCGCGCTCGGGCCGGCGGCCGGGGGCTGCCGCTTCTGGCGCTATCCCGATGCCGATGCGGTCGCAGCCGATGCGGTGCGGCTGGCCGAGGGGATGAGCTACAAGAATGCGATGGCCGGGCTGCCGTTCGGCGGCGGCAAGGCGGTGCTTCGCCTGCCCGAGGGGCCGTTCGATCGCGACGCACTGTTCCGCGCCTTCGGTCGTGCGGTGCGTGCGCTCGAGGGCCGCTACGTCACTGCAGAGGATGTCGGCACCCGAGTCCGCGATATGGAGGTGATCGCCGACGAGACGCGCCATGTCGCGGGGCGCACCGCCCGGCCTGGGCTGGCGGGCGGCGATCCTTCGCCCTGGACCGCGCTGGGCGTGTTCGAGGCGATGGCGGTCGCCGCACGGCGCAGCCTAGGCGCGGACCTGTCCGAACTCACCGTCGCGGTACAGGGCACCGGCAATGTCGGCGGAATCCTGTGCCGGATGCTGGCCGATGCCGGCGCGCGGCTGGTGCTGGCCGATGTCGATCCGGAACGGCGCGAGCGGCTGGCGGCAATCCACGGCGCGCGGGTGGTCGACGTGGCCGAGATCGCGACGGCCGAGGCCGAAATCTTCGCGCCTTGCGCGCTGGGCGGCGCGCTGGATGCTGCGACGGTCGCGGCGATGCCGGCGAAGCTGGTCTGCGGCGCGGCGAACAACCAGCTGGCGACGCCCGATGTGGCGGCGCTGCTCGTCGATCGCGGCATCACCTATGTGCCCGATTACGTCGCCAATGCCGGCGGCATCATCAACGTCTCGGCCGAATATCTCGGCGAGAGCTCGCTCGATGTCGAGGCGCGCGTCATGGCGATCGGCCCGCGCGTCGCGACGATCCTGGACCAAGCCGACCGCGAGGGCGTCTCCCCCGCGCTGGTCGCCGACCGCATGGCACGCGAGATCATTGCATCGGCCAAGAGGCTGGCGGCCTAGATGACCGCCACCCTCCACATCCGCGCGGCAGCCGATCCCCAGACGCTGCCGCGCGTGATCGGCCTGTTCTCGCAACGCTGGATGGTGCCCAGCGACGTCGTCGTCCGGCGAAACGGTGACCTGCTCGACATCGCCTGCGCGGTGCCCGACCTGACCGGCGACGCGCTGGAAATCGTCGCGGCGAAGCTACGCGAGTTCGTGCTGGTGCACGAGGTGACGCTGGTGCCGGAAATGACGCGCCGGCTCGTCGTAGAGGCGGCCTGAGTGAGGCATGCCCTCCAACCACTCACTACGCCACCTTTGATACGGTGCCGAGGTTCATGCCGCGTTCACCTATGGCTCAAGCCATTGTGTGGGCTAGACTGACTCGGCACTCACGACGAAATGGGGTTGGCTCAACCGGCGCATTTCGACGGCGGTCAGAGCTAGCTTGTCTTCTTTTCCGCGAAATATTTCAGGATGAACCTGGCAAAATCGGCAGTGAAAATCCCGATAAATATTCCGAATGTCGCTGACAGGCCGGAGTCACGCAGCGGGTCAGCCAAGAATACCAAAAATGCGATTGCCAACCCGGCCGCCATGGAAATGATCGTTCGCATCCGCCTTCCGCCCGCCACATGTGCGCCAAACCCTATCCTTCTCTGTGAATCCGGTCGAGCGCCTTTGCAGCAACCCGGTGATCACTCCACCGTGACGGACTTCGCCAGGTTGCGCGGCTGGTCGACGTCGGTGCCCTTGGCGACCGCCACATGATAGGCCAGCAGCTGGACCGGCACCGCGTAGACGAGCGGCGCGATCAGCGGGTGGACCTTGGGCATGGTGATCGTGGCGATGCAGCCCTCGCCCGCCGCCTGGACGCCGTCATAGTCGCTGATCAGCACGACCTTGCCGCCACGCGCCTGGACTTCCTGCATGTTCGACACGGTCTTCTCGAACAACGGGCCCGACGGCGCGATCACGATCACCGGCACCGCATCGTCGATCAGCGCGATCGGGCCGTGCTTCATCTCGCCGGCGGCATAGCCCTCGGCATGGATGTAGCTGATTTCCTTCAGCTTCAGCGCGCCTTCCAGCGCCAGCGGATAATCGGTACCGCGGCCGAGGTACAGCACGTCGCGCGCCGCCGCGATCGTGCCCGCCATCGCCTGGATCGACTCGTCATAGGCAAGCGCGGCGTTCAGCGCCGCGGGCGCCTCGGCCAGGTGCTTGACGATCGCCTTCTCCTCGGCGGGGCTAAGCTTGCCCTTGGCGCGCGCCAGGTTGGCAGCCAGCGCGGCGAGCACCGCCAGCTGGCAGGTGAACGCCTTAGTCGAGGCGACGCCGATCTCCGGCCCGGCATGCGTCGGCAGCAGCAGGTCGGCCTCGCGTGCCATCGAACTGGTCGGCACGTTGACCACCGCGGCGATGGTCTGCCCCTCGGCGCGGGCGTGGCGCAGCGCGGCGAGCGTGTCGGCGGTCTCGCCCGACTGGCTGATGACGATCATCAGCCCGCCTTCCTCCATCACCGGCGCGCGATATCGGAACTCCGACGCGACATCGAGGTCGACCGCGACGCGGGCGAACTGCTCGAACCAGTATTTGGCGACCATGCCGGCATAGAAGCTGGTACCGCACGCGACGATCGTCACCCGCTTGATCCCCGCCAGGTCGAATTCGGGAATCGGCAGCGTGACGCGGTCTTCCATCCGCTGGAGATAGGCGCGAAGCGTCTGGGCGACGACGATCGGCTGCTCGTAGATCTCCTTGAGCATATAGTGGCGATGATTGCCCTTGGACGTCAGCTCGCCGGTCACGCCGGAGATGGTGACGGGACGTTCGACGGGGTTGTTGTCCTTGTCGAAGATCTCCGCGCCCCCGCGGGTGATGACGACCCAGTCGCCCTCCTCGAGATAGGCGATGCGCTGGGTCAGCGGGGCCAGCGCCAGCGCGTCCGATCCCAGATAGGTCTCGCCGTCGCCATAGCCCACCACTAGCGGCGAGCCGAGGCGCGCGCCGACCAGCAGGTCGGGATGCTGGCGGAACAGGATCGCCAGCGCGAACGCGCCGTGTAGCCGCGGCAGCACCTCGCGCACCGCGTCGGCGGGGGCCATGCCGGCCTCAACCTTCTCGCTGACCAGATGCGCGACGACCTCGGTATCGGTCTCGCTCTCGAACACGCGGCCGCGCGCGATCAGTTCGTCGCGCAGCGCCTTGAAATTCTCGATGATGCCGTTGTGGACCAGCGCGAGTTCGCCGGTGGCATGCGGATGGGCGTTGTTGGTCGTCGGTCCGCCATGCGTCGCCCAGCGGGTATGGGCGATGCCGGTGGTGCCGGGCAGCGGGTTCGCGGCCAGTTCCTTGCCGAGATTGACCAGCTTGCCCGATGCGCGGCGACGCTCGATCCGGCCGTCATGGTCGGTGGCGATGCCGGCCGAATCATAGCCGCGATATTCGAGCCGCTTCAGCCCGTCATACAGCCGCTCCGCAACGTCTTCCCTGCCGACGATTCCGACGATTCCGCACATGGTCTTCTGCCTTCCGCCCTCCGAAGCGGAGGGGTGATGATTGCCTGTCCCCTCCGCGATCGGAGACGACCCGTTACTTGGCGGCCTTCTGCTCCGCCTTCTTCGCCGCGCGCAGTTCGCGGAATTTCCGCGCCCAGCCGGGCTTCACCTCCTGCGCCGCGCGGGTGATGCCCAGCGCGTTGTTCTCGATGTCGCGCGTCACCACCGACCCGGCGGCGACGATCGCGCCGTCGCCGATCGTGACCGGCGCAACGAGCGCGCTGTTGCTTCCTACAAAGGCGCCGTTGCCGATTGCTGTCCGCGACTTGAAGAAACCGTCATAATTGCAGGTGATGGTGCCCGCGCCGATGTTCGCGCCCGCTCCGACGGTCGCGTCGCCCAGATAGGTCAGGTGGTTGGCCTTGGCACCGGGGCCCATCACGGTGTTCTTGGTCTCGACGAAATTGCCGATCTTCGCGCCCTGTTCCAGCCGGGTGCCGGGGCGCAGCCGGGCATAGGGGCCGATCTGTGCGCCGGAGAGGATCTCGGCGCCCTCGATATGACTGAAGGCGTGGATCGTCACCCGATCTGCGACACGAACCCCCGGTCCGAAGATAACGTGCGGCTCGATCAGCACGTCGCGGCCGACCTGGGTGTCATGGGCGAACCACACCGTCTCGGGCGCGATCAGCGTGGCGCCGTCGGCCATGGCGCGCTCGCGCCGTGCGCGCTGCCACACCAGTTCGGCGCCGGCCAGTTCGGCGCGGCTGTTGACGCCCATGACCTCGGCCTCGCTCGCCTCGATCACCACCGGACGCTCGCCGTCCTGGATGGTCAGCATGACGATGTCGGGAAGATAATATTCGCCCGCCGCATTGTCGTTGCCCACCCGCTCCAGCAGCGGCCACAGATCGGCGGTGCGGACGGCCATGACGCCCGAGTTGCACAGGCGCTCGGCGCGCTGGCGCTCGTTCGCGTCCTTGTATTCGACCATCGCGAGGATGCGGCCATCGCCCTCGGCCATGATCCGGCCATAGGCGCCCGGATTCTCGGGGCGGAAGCCCAGCACCGCGACCCGGGGATGGTCCTTCGCCTGCAGGCGCTCGACCAGCCGGATGACCGTGCCGGTGCCCAGGAACGGCACGTCGCCGAAGCAGATCACCGCGATCCCGTCGAACCCCTCCAGCGCAGCCCTGGCCTGCAGCGTGGCGTGGGCGGTACCGAGCTGGTCGTCCTGCACCGCGATCCGCGCGCCCAGCGGCACCACGGCCGCCTCGACCTGCTCGCGCAGGCTGCCGACCACGACCACCCGCTCGGTCACGCCGGCGGCGTCGAGGCTGTCGATGAGGTGCAGCAGCATGGGCCGCCCGGCGATCGGGTGGAGCACCTTGTGCAGGTCGGATTTCATCCGCGTGCCCTTGCCGGCAGCCAGGATGATCGCGGCGATCGGTGCAGTCATGAACACTCCTATCGGGATGCCCCTGCCACGAAGCAGTTGCCATTTCCATAGGGCGGCGGCAGGCCCGGCGGGTCATGGCAAATTTCCCCTTCGACATCGTCGGATTCGATCTGGACGGCACCCTGCTGGATACCGGCGCGGACCTGGCCGCGGCGACCAACCATGCGCTGGCACTGGCGGGGCGGCCGCTGCTGGCGCCGGAGGCGGTGAAGGCGATGATCGGGCGCGGGGCGAAGGCGATGCTGGAGCAGGGACTGGAGGCGTCGGGCGGGTTCGACCAGGCGGTGATGGAGCGGGTCTATCCCGAGCTGCTGGCCTATTACGAAGCCAATATCGCGGTGGGCACGGTGCCGTTTCCGGAGATGATCGAGGCGCTCGACACGCTGGCGGGGCGCGGCGTCCAGCTGGCGGTGGTGACCAACAAGTTCGAGCGGCTGGCGGTCAAGCTGCTTGATATCATGGGACTTTCCAGCCGGTTCGCGGCAATCATCGGCGGCGATACGATGGGCCGGGGCAACGCCAAGCCGTCGGCGCTGCCGATCCGGGAAATGATCCGCCGCTGCGGCGGCGGGCGGGCGGCGTTCGTCGGCGATTCGATCTATGACATGCTGGCGGCGAAGAATGCCGGCATTCCAGGCATCGCGGTCAGTTTCGGGTTCCTGATGCAGCCGGTCGAGGCGCTTCAGGCGGACGCGGTGATCGATCGATTCGGCGAGCTCGAAACGGTGCTCGAGGCGGTCGGATCGCGACACGGCGCGTAGGAAGCTTCCTACGCCAAGATATATCGCAGGCAAACCCGTCCGAAATGGCGGGAGCCGGCCAGGACGGTGCATTGGCAATCGTCAAGCGCAGCCGGCCGCGCTAAGGGCGGAAACCGATGCGCTCTCCTTCCGCTCTTCGCACGGCAATGGCCCTGATCGTCGCCGGCCTCGCCGCACTGGCGAGCTTCGTGCTGAACCATGACGCGCAGTCGGCGCTGCTGATGCTGGTGTGCGGCGTGGCGGCGGTGCTGATCGCCAGCGGGCAGAGCGAACCGCACGTCATCGCCGCGCAGCCGGCCGCGCCCGAGAGCCGCGAGCCGCCGCTGGCCGAGGCGATGGAGGGAATCGCCGAACCGGTGCTGGTCGTCGCCGCGAACCGCGTCCTGTCCGCCAACCATGCCGCCCGCGCGCTGCTGGGCCAGCATATCCTGGGCGAGGACATCCGCCTGGCGATCCGCCACCCCGCCGCGGCCGAGCGGCTGCTGAACCCGGCACAGGCGATGCCGGGCGCGCCGATCCACCTGGTCGGGCTCGGCACGCGCGAGCAGCGCTGGGAAATGCGGGTCCACGACCTGGGCACAAGGCGGATCGTCCACCTGATCGACCGGACCGGCAGCTATACCGCCGAACGGATGCGCGTCGACTTCGTCGCCAATGCCAGCCACGAGCTGCGCACCCCCCTCGCCTCGCTGCTCGGCTATATCGAGACGCTGCAGGACGAGGCGGGCGAGGACCCGGCGATCCGCGGCCGGTTCCTCAAGATCATGAACGACGAGGCGCGGCGGATGCAGCGCCTGATCGAGGACCTGATCTCGCTGTCGCGGATCGAGGCGGACAAATATCGCAAGCCCGAACAGACGGTCGACCTGAACACGCTGGTCGAGGAAGTCCGGCTGGAGCTGATCGGCGGCGGACGCCCCCGCGCGGCCGACCTGGAGTTCGACCTGAGCGCAGTGCCCCCGGTGCTGGGCGACCGGGTCCAGCTGTCGCAGCTGCTTCACAACATCATCGGCAATGCGATGAAATATGGCCGGGATGCCACCCCGGTCCGCTTCCAGCTGGCGCAGCGCGATGACGGGATGGTCCAGCTGAGCGTCGCCGACGAGGGCGAAGGCATTCCGCCCGAACATATCCCGAGGCTGACCGAGCGCTTCTACCGCGTCGATTCCGGACGCAGCCGGGCGATGGGCGGCACCGGGCTGGGGCTGGCGATCGTCAAGCATGTCGTCGAGCGGCATCGCGGGCGGCTGGATATCGCGAGCATCGTCGGCAAGGGAACGACGGTCACGATCCTGCTGCCCGGGCTGACCGGAGCGCAGCCCCCGGAAGCCGTGTCATAAAGGCGTAACCGTACTGCAAGAAAGGCGGACGCGAACGGGGCCGATTCTCACCCACCTGCCCCGGGGAGACCTCTCATTCTTCGCAGGATGACGCTTCTGGCGGTTGCCGCGCTTGCCCTTCAGGGTTGCGACAGCACCTCCGCGCGCGAGATCCGCGTGGTGGGATCGTCGACCGTATTCCCGTTCACGACCGCGGTGGCGGAAGCATTCGTCAACCAGGACAGCAGCCGCAAGCCGCCGGTGGTCGAATCGATCGGCACCGGCGCGGGGATGAAGCGCTTCTGCGACGGCGCCGGCTGGGAATATCCCGACGTGGTCAACGCATCGCGCCGGATGAAGAAATCCGAGTTCGAGCTGTGCGCGAAGAACGGCGTGGGCGACGTGCTGGAGGTCCAGATCGGCGTCGACGGCGTCGCGCTGGCCGAGGCGAACAACGGCCCCAAGCTGCAATTGTCGAAGCGCGACGTCTATCTCGCGCTGGCGGCGGCGCCGAACGGCCAGCCCAATCGCACGCGCTTCTGGCGCGACGTGAACCCGGCCCTGCCCGCCATCCCGATCCAGGTGATGGGCCCGCCCTCGACCAGCGGCACGCGCGACGCACTGGTCGAGCTGATCATGGAGCCGGGCTGTATCGAGGCGCAGCCCCGGGCCAAGGCGCTGAAGGCCGCCAAGGACACGGCGCCCTACGACAAATTGTGCAAGCGGATCCGCGACGACGGCGCCTATATCGACAAGGGCGAGAACGACAATCTGATCGTCCAGGGGCTGGCTCAGAATCCCAATGCGGTCGGCGTGTTCGGATATTCCTATCTGGAAGAGAATATCGAGCGGCTGCACGGCGTGCCGATCGAGGGCGTCTCCCCCAGCTACGAGACGATCGCCGGCGGCCAGTATCCCGGCGCGCGGCCGCTCTACATCTATGTGAAGAAGCGGCACCTGCGCGCGGTCCCCGGACTGGCCGATTTCGTCCGCCTGTATTCGTCGATGTGGAATCCCGGCGGCAAGCTGGTGCGGCGCGGGCTGATCGCCGCGCCCGAGGCGACGCGCGCCCGGTCGCTCCAGATCATCGCACAGGGCACCGCCCTGACCGCCGACGGCCTGCATTGAGGCGATCGAGATGAGCGCATTCGCCCTGATCCTCCTGATCGCCGGCCTGGGCCTGATCGCCTGGCTGACCGCGCGCGCCCGCGCGGGACGGTTCGACCGGGGCGGCATGAAGCGGCTCCACTCGCTGCCCGGCCAGCATGGCTGGTATGTCGCGATGTGGACGGTGCTGCCCGCCTTGCTGTTCATCACCGTGTGGAGTTCGGTCAGCCCCGGACTGGTCAAGCAGGCGGTGCTGCAGGATCCGGCGGCGGCGCAGCTGCCGCAGTTCGATTTCGAGCGCGACGCGCTGCTGTCCGAGGCACGCCGCGTCGCCGAGCATCCCGAGAGCAAGGCGTTCGATCCGGTCGCGCAGCAGCTTGCCCCCGCGATGCGCGCGGCGCGCAGCCGCTATGCCTGGATGGGGTCGCTGGCGGCGATCCTGCTGGCCTTTGCCGGCGGCGCCTATGCCTTCACCCGCATCCGCCCCGATTTCCGCGCGCGGTCCCGGGTCGAGCGGATCGTGATGATCCTGTTGCTGGTCGCGTCGCTGATCGCGATCCTGACGACATTGGGCATCTTCCTGTCGCTGTTGTGGGAATCGCTGATCTTCTTCCAGAAGGTCCCGCCCTGGGAATTCCTGTTCGGCACCCACTGGAGCCCGCAGGTCATCGACGCCAACGATCCCGGCGCGTCGCTGGGCGCGGTGCCGCTGTTCTGGGGCACCTTCTTCATCGGCGCGGTGATCGCGATGATCGTCGCGATCCCGTTCGGGCTGATGAGCGCGATCTACCTGACGCAATATGCCGCGCCGCGCGTGCGCCGCTGGATGAAGCCGATCCTGGAGATCCTCGCAGGCGTGCCGACGGTGGTCTATGGCTATTTCGCCGCGCTGACCGTGGCGCCGGCGGTGCGCGACCTGGCGGTGATGCTGGGCATGCCGTTCGCGTCGGCGGAAAGCGCGCTGGCCGCGGGCCTGGTGATGGGCGTGATGATCATCCCGTTCGTGTCGTCGATGGCCGACGATTCGATCGCGGCGGTGCCCAGTTCGATGCGCGACGGCAGCCTGGCGATGGGCGCGACCACCAGCGAGACGATCACCCGCGTGCTGATCCCCGCCGCGCTGCCCGGCGTCGTCGCCGGCGTGCTGCTAGCCGTCAGCCGCGCGATCGGCGAGACGATGATCGTGGTGATGGCCGCCAGCGGCGCCGCCAACATCACGCTGAACCCGTTCGAGAGCGCGACGACCGTCACCAAGCAGATCGTCGACCTGCTGACCGGCGAGTCCGAGTTCGACAGCCCCAAGACGCTGGCCGCCTTCGCGCTGGGCCTGACGCTGTTCGTCATCACCCTGTTGCTCAACATCGTCGCGCTGCGCGTCGTGAAGAAGTACCGCGAAGCCTATGAATAGCGCGCTCGATCCGACCCCGACGGACTGGAACAGCGAAGCGATGCGCCGGCGCATCCGCAGGCGGTACGGGCGCGAGCGGCGGTTCAAGGCGATGGGCCTCGCCGCGGTGGTGCTGTCGGCCGCGTTCCTCGCCTTCCTGCTGGTCACGATGGCCGCCAATGGCGCGCGCGGCTTCTGGCGCAGCGAAGTGCCGGTGACGATGGACTTCGCCGCGCTGGCGCTGCCGGTCGACCGCGCGCAGCTGCGCACGCCGGGCGCCGACCTCGCGCTGTCGGGCGCCGAGCTGGAGAATGCCGTATCGGGCGCGGCGTCGAGCCAATATGGCGGCGACGCGCCGATCTCGGACAGTGCGTGGCTGAAGGTGCGCGAGGCGATCAAGGCAGATCCCGACCTGCTGGGCCGCAAGCAGGTCTTCTGGCTGCCCGCGTCGCCGAAGATCGAGATGGGGCTGCGCGGCGAAGGCAATGCGGCGGACAATGCCGCGGCCGAGCGGCTGAAGTCGGCCGACCGGGTCCGCACCAGCTTCAATTCGGACTTCCTGACCAGCAGCAACTCGATCGATCCGACCGCGGTCGGCATCTGGGGCGCGCTGAAGGGATCGCTGCTGACGATGCTCGTCACCTTCCTGATCGCCTTCCCGGTCGGCGTGCTGTCGGCGATCTATCTTGAGGAATATGCGCCGCGGAACCGCTGGACCGACCTGATCGAGGTGTCGATCAACAACCTGGCGGCGGTGCCCTCGATCATCTTCGGCCTGCTGGGGCTGGCGGTGTTCCTAGGCAGCTGGAACCTGTTCGGCCACCAGTTCGGCCCGTTACTGCCGCGATCGGCGGCGCTGGTCGGCGGGCTGACGCTGGCGCTGATGATCATGCCGGTCATCGTCATTGCCAGCCGCAACGCGATCAAGGCGGTGCCGCCGTCGATCCGCGATGCGGCGCTGGGCATCGGCGCCAGCCGGGTGCAGGTGGTGTTCCACCATGTCCTGCCACTCGCGATGCCGGGCATCCTGACGGGCACGATCATCGGCATGGCGCGCGCACTGGGCGAGACCGCGCCGCTGCTGCTGATCGGCATGCGCGCGTTCATCGTCCAGCCGCCGAACGGCCTGACCGATCCCGCAACGGTGCTGCCGGTGCAGATCTTCCTGTGGTCCGACGAGGTCAGCCGCGCGTTCGTCGAGAAGACCAGCGCCGCGATCATCGTGCTGCTGGTGTTCCTGCTCGCCATGAACGGCATCGCCATCTATCTTCGCAACAAGTTCGAGACCCGCTGGTGATGACCGATACGGCCGATACCCCCTTCGCGAAGCCGGCGCCCGTCGCCGGGCCCAAGATGTCGGCGCACGGCGTCAACGTCTTCTATGGCAGCAACCAGGCGATCCGCGACGTGTCGATCGACATCGACATGGACAAGGTGACCGCGTTCATCGGCCCGTCGGGCTGCGGCAAGTCGACCTTCCTGCGCACGCTGAACCGGATGAACGACACCGTCGCCTCGGCCCGGGTCGAGGGCGATATCCGGCTGGACGGCGAGGACATCTATTCCCCCGCGATGGACGTGGTCCAGCTGCGCGCGCGGGTGGGCATGGTGTTCCAGAAGCCCAACCCCTTCCCCAAGTCGATCTACGAGAATGTCGCCTATGGCCCGCGGATCCACGGGCTGGCCGGATCGAAGGCCGAGATGGACGTCATCGTCGAGCGGTCGCTGAAGCGCGCCGGCCTGTGGGACGAGGTCAAGGACCGGCTGAGCGACAGCGGCACCGCGCTGTCGGGCGGGCAGCAGCAGCGGCTGTGCATCGCCCGGGCGATCGCGGTCGATCCGGAAGTGATCCTGATGGACGAGCCCTGTTCGGCACTCGACCCGATCGCCACCGCCAAGATCGAGGAGCTGATCCACGAGTTCCGCGGCAAATATGCGATCGTGATCGTCACCCACAACATGCAGCAGGCGGCACGGGTGTCGCAGCGCACGGCCTTCTTCCATCTGGGCCAGCTGGTCGAATATGGCGTCACCGACGACATCTTCACCGCGCCGAAGATGGATCGGACCAAGGACTATATCACCGGAAGGTACGGCTAATGGCGAGCGGCCCCGAGCATACCGTCAAGGCGTTCGACCAGGACATCGGCCAGATCCGCGCGCTGATCTCGCAGATGGGCGGCCTGGCCGAGCAGGCGATCACCGAGGCGATGATCGCGCTCCAGCGCGGCGACCTGGCGCTGGCGCGACAGGTGCGCGAGCGCGACAAGCAGATCGACGCGATCGAGGCCGAGGTCGAGAAGCTGGCGGTGCGGGTGATCGCGCTGCGCGCGCCGATGGCCGACGACCTGCGCGACGTGGTGGCGGCGCTGAAGATCGGCGGCGTGGTCGAGCGGATCGGCGATTATGCCAAGAACATCGCCAAGCGCGTGCCGATGATCCATGCCGAGGGCGAGGAACGGATCGAGGCGATCTCGATCCTGCCGTCGATGGCGCAGATCGCCAGCGACATGGTGCATGACGTGCTCGACGCCTTTTCCGCGCGCGACGCGGCGATGGCCGAGCAGGTGTGCGCCCGCGACACCGCGCTCGACGATTTCTACGACTCGATCTTCCGCACGCTGGTGACGTTCATGGTCGAGAATCCGCGCACGATCAGCCAGGTCGCGCACCTGCTGTTCGTCGCCAAGAATATCGAACGCATCGGCGACCATGCGACCAACGTCGCGGAGATGGTCTATTTCGCTGCGACCGGAAGCTACCTCGCCGACCGCGAGGCCGGCGAACCCGGCGTCAACTGAGAGGTCGAAAACATCATGGCACGTGCACGGATGCTGCTGGTCGAGGACGACGCCGCGCTGGCCGAGCTCGTCACCTTCCACTTCAAGCGGGAGGACTTCGACGTGAAGCACACCCCCGATGGCGAGGAAGCGCTGTTGCTGGCGAAGGAAGCGACGCCGGACATCGTCCTGCTCGACTGGATGGTCGAGGGCATTTCGGGGATCGAGGTGTGCCGCCGCCTGCGCCGCATGCCCGAGACCGCGAACGTGCCGATCATCATGCTGACCGCGCGCGGCGAAGAGGAGGACCGGGTCCGCGGGCTGGAGACCGGCGCCGACGACTATGTCACCAAGCCCTTCTCCCCGCGCGAGCTGGTCGCGCGCGTCGGCGCGGTGCTGCGCCGCGTGCGCCCGGCCCTGGCCGGCGAGGCGCTGATCTATGCCGATATCGAGATGGACACGGTCGGCCACAAGGTCCGCCGCGGCGGAGAGGTCGTGCCGCTGGGCCCGACCGAGTTCCGCCTGCTGAAGCATTTCCTCGAGCATCCCGGCTGGGTCTTCTCGCGCGAGCGGCTGCTCGACGCGGTGTGGGGCCATGACAGCGATATCGAGAGCCGCACCGTCGACGTCCATATCCGCCGCCTGCGCAAGGCGATCAACCTGGGCGACAAGCCGGACATCATCCGCACGGTGCGCTCCGCGGGGTACGCGCTGGACGCGGGGAATTGAGGGGCGGCTGAGGGTAGTTCGAGGGGCAGCGAATGGGTGAGGCAGGATCTCTCGAATATCTTCGGATGCGCTGGCCAGACTCGATCGTTCCCGAGCGTGATCCGGAATGGCTTCTCTACGAGATCAGCCGCGACCAGGATGCCGTGCTGAGATCCGTCGAGCACTACGCAGAGGGCCGGATCACGCGGAACAGCATCGAGCCGCTTGCAGCCATCCCACTCGTGTTTAACCATTCTCCGGAGCAGA
This sequence comes from Sphingomonas rustica, assembly GCF_039652585.1. Taxonomy (NCBI): domain Bacteria; kingdom Pseudomonadati; phylum Pseudomonadota; class Alphaproteobacteria; order Sphingomonadales; family Sphingomonadaceae; genus Sphingomonas; species Sphingomonas rustica. The sequence continues at coordinate 325,054 of NZ_JBDIZK010000005.1, forward strand.
CATATTCGAGGATGACCGATGCGAGCATATTGGAACGACGGTGGCCGCGGAGTGACGTCGGACAAGGCAAAGGAAGTTAGTCTCCAGGAAGCTCGCTTGATATGGTCCGACGAGGCCGGCGGCATGCAGGGAAATTTTTTCGGGCTGATCGATGATCAAGAAAGGACGGTCCAATTTTACTTTGATGCCGGCATCCCAGATGATGTCGAGGATGCAAGGCACCTGCGGATTGTCTTTATGGACTTTCCGTATCCAGAACAGCGAGGCTCTTACGGCCGACTAATAACTATCGGTGAGGTCGAGGGAATGATCCTAACGGCGTTTTCCGTTGGTTTAGATCACCGAAATTTTGGCGAGCTATCGTTCTACGCTTGGTAGCGCCGTTCCGCGGTCCTCAGACCACGCTTACGGATCACGCGGAACAGCATCGAGATCGAACAACGCCATGGGGACGACTGTCCATCCCTTATCGATGTGTCGCTCGACGAGGGATTTGAAGGCGCGGATCTGATCCCGATCGAGCGGGCCAAGTTCGAAAACCTATGGGCACAGGGGATCGACGAGCCGTTCTGGTTTGCGCGCTAGTCCCCGCGATCTTAGCCGGGTGGAGGGGGTGGTGACGCCGGGCGTTCCGTCAGACCGATGGTGCACCGCATGCCCCCTTCCTCCACGACGCTGCGCGATGAACCGGTGAGATGGGCTCAGGTCTCGCATCAGCCGACCAGGCCGAGAAGGTGGAGCCCCACCCCTGCCGCCGAAGCGGCGAGGAGGGTCGGGATGACGCCGAGCTTGAACCGAAGAACGGCGACGACCGCCGCGGCGCAAAGGACCAGCGCCCAGGGATCGACGCTGGCCAGCACCGGCGCGTCGAACCGTACGGGACCCGCGGACACCGGAACCGTGTCGCGGAAGATGGTGTGGAGTGCGAACCAGATTGCGAGGTTGAGCACGACCCCGACCACCGCCGCGGTGATCGCAGCCAGCGCGCCCGACACGGCGGCGTTGCCGCGTAGCCGTTCGATGAACGGCGCGCCCAGGAAGATCCAGAGGAAGCACGGCGTGAACGTCACCCAGGTCGCGAGCAGGCCACCAAGCGTCGCGGCGAGCAGCGGATCGATGCCGCCAGCGTTGCGATAGGCACCGAGGAAACCGACGAACTGCAGGACCATGATCAGCGGACCGGGCGTGGTCTCGGCCATGCCGAGGCCGTCGAGCATTTCGGTCGGGCGGAGCCAGCCATAGCCTTCGACCGCCTCCTGCGCGACATAGGCGAGCACGGCATATGCGCCGCCGAAGGTAACCGTCGCCATTGCCGAGAAGAAGGTCGCGATGCGGCTGAAGACATTGTCGGGGCCGAGCACGACGACGAGGAGAACGACCGGCACCAGCCACAGCGCCAGCCAGACGACCGCGGTGTGCAGCGTTTCGCGCCACGTCGGGCGCGCATGTGCCGGCAGCTCCTGACCCAGCAAGGTGTCGGCATCGTCGACATGAACGCCCTTCGACGCGCCGTGTCCGCCGCCGCCGGCGAAGGCAGTCGATCCGGCGCGGCTGGCGAACCATCCGATCAGGCCGGCGGCAAGCACGACCGCGGGAAACGGAACGCCCATGAAGAAGATCAGCACGAAGGCCGCCCCCGCCAGCGCGAACGCCGCGTTGGACCGCAGCGCCCGGCTTCCGATCCGCACGACCGCCTGGAGCACTACAGCCAGCACCGCCGCCTTCAGTCCGAAGAACAGCGCCGTGACGATCCCGAGCTTCCCGTAGAGGACGTAGATCCAGCTGAGCGCCATGATCGAGACCAGGCCGGGCAGGACGAACAAGGTGCCGGCGACGATGCCGCCCCGGGTGCGGTGCATCAGCCAGCCGATATAGGTGGCGAGTTGCTGTGCCTCCGGCCCGGGCAGCAGCATGCAATAGTTGAGGGCATGCAGGAAACGCTGTTCGCCGATCCACCTTCGCTCCTCGACCAGGATGCGGTGCATCACCGCAATCTGGCCGGCGGGGCCGCCGAACGACAGCATCGCAACCCTGAGCCACACCCAGAATGCCTCGCGGAGGGTCACCGGTGCCGGGCGAACGGAGGTGGCCGGGCCGGTCATCGCCGCGCCGCTCATGACCGCGCCTCGCGCGGTGTGTGGGAGGCCCAGTCATGGGTCTCGGCGCGCGCGTCGCGGCACCAGCGGTAGAGCGCGTCGTAGAACGGCATTCCGGCGTCGAGCTGTTCATGATCGTCGCCATGCATCCGCGACAGCCCGAGCGACAGGGCGAGCAGGCCGGCGGCTTCCGGAACGAGATCGGGCTTGCCGGTGTCGGCGCCGCGCACGATCGCGGCAAGATGAACCAGACCGGGGAACGCGCCAAGACCGAACGCATCGACCATCAGGTCGAAGGTGCAGCGATCGCCGCGGTGGCTCCAGAATACGTCTTCATGGGCAACGTCGAAAGGCGTCGCGCCCGCGTCGCGCGCCACCGTCAGGACATCGGCAGGCGGCGCGAAGAGGAAACGCGCACGCGGATCGACGAAACGGCGGATCAGCCAGGGGCAAGCGATACGGTCGACCTTGGGGCGCGAGCGCGTCACCCAGACGGAGCGCCCTGCCCCGTCACGACGCGGCAGCCGCGATGCGTCCAGCAACGGCAGGCCAGCGGCCCGCCAGGCGGCGATCCCGCCTTCCAGAACGTCTGCGGCGACGCCCTCGGTCCGCAGCCAGGCCGCGGCCGCTTGTGCCGACGAGGATCCGTCGGCATCGACCAGCACTGCGGGTCCGGCGATGGTTCCGGACCAGCGCTCTACTTCATTGGCGGCCAGTCTGAGGCTGCCGGGGATCAGAATCGCATCATCGGCCGGTCGGACGTCGATGATGGCGGGCGAGGAAGGCGTGCCGATCAGGCGCGCCAGCTTGTCGGGGGCGATGTGATTTGGAGAGGGCATGCGGCGTCCATGGTTGAATGACAGGACGCGATTCTTCGGCTGACGCCTCGTGGGGAGACCGCGGTCCCCATGGGCTTAGTAAGCATTTTGGGCCGGGGGCTGTCAAACGGCCTTGTGCTGCGTTTGTCCGCTTGAGACCGGGTTGCGCGCACCCTTGGATCCGGGATGTGCCAGCCGGTGGATGCCGGCCTCGGCCGGCATGACGGGTGTGTGGGCGGACGGTATCGAACGACGTATTTCCTCCGCGTCACGAGGGAGGAATCGAGCCTCCCGCTTCGCCTGACCAGTTCCCCCTCACCCTTGCGCCGGCTGCGCCGGCTCCCTCCCTATCCACAGGGGAGAGGGAATTTAGCGCCCGCATGTCGCCGGTCACGTCTGCATTACCAACTCGTAATCATCCCATCCGGACCCTTCTGCCACCTCCTGCGTTGCCGCATCCGAGCTCCCAAGCTCCATTACGACAGGAGATTTCCATGAAGCTGTTCTTCCTGGCGACGGCCGCGGCGATGACGTTCTGCGCGGGCGGCGCGATGGCGCAGACCGCCGATCCGGCGCCGCCGCCCACCCCCAGCTCGCCGGAGACCGGCGCGCAGAGCGAGACGCCGCGTGGCGGCTATGCGCCCGCCACCCCGTTGTTCAGCTCGCCGCCGCCCGCGGGCGCCAAGATCGAGTTCGTGCCCAGCACGCTGACGCCGACCCAGGCCTTCCCGCCGCCGGCGCCGCTCGCCAATTACCCGATCTGCAAGAAGGGCCAGTACGACCAGTGCCGCCAGCGCGGCGGCCGCTGAACACCCGCAGACCGGAAGGGGACCGGGGTGGCCATGATGCACCCGGTTCCCCTTTTTCCATACCCGTTCTACGAAGCGCTCCGACTCAGATGACGGGAGAGCGCTTGCCATGACCATTTCCTTCGAGGGTCGCGTCGCGATCATTACCGGCGCCGGCGGTGGGCTGGGCCGGGCCTATGCCCTCGAACTCGCCCGTCGCGGCGCCCGGGTGGTCGTCAACGACCTGGGCGGGTCGCGCGACGGTACCGGACATTCGGATGCCGCGCTGAAGGTCGTCGAGGAGATCGAGGCCGCGGGCGGCGAGGCGCTGTCCAATGGCGGCAGCGTGACCGAATATGACCAGATGGTCGCGATGGTCGAACAGGCCAGGGAACGCTGGGGCCGGGTCGACATCCTGATCAACAATGCCGGCGTCCTGCGCGACAAGAGCTTCGCCAAGATGACGCCCGAGGATTTCGAGTTCGTGGTGAAGGTCCATCTGATCGGATCGGCCAACTGCACCAAGGCGGTGTGGGACACGATGCGCGAGCAGAATTACGGCCGCATCCTGATGACCGCGTCGTCGACCGGGCTGTACGGCAATTTCGGCCAGGCCAATTACGGCGCGGCGAAGCTGGGCCTCGCCGGACTGACCAAGACGCTCTACCTCGAAGGTGCGAAGCACAATATCAAGGTCAACACGCTGGCCCCGACCGCCGGCACGCGCATGACCGAGGACATCTTCCCGAGCGAGGCGTTCAAGGCCTTCTCGCCCGAGACGGTGGCGCCTGCCGCACTCTATCTGGTGTCCGAGGACGCACCGACCAACGCGATCGTCGGCGCCGGCGCCGGCGTGTTCCAGGCGGCCTATGTCACGCTGACCCAGGGCGTCCACCTGACCGGCGACGCGCTGAGCCCCGAGGGCATCGCGGCGCACTGGGCCGAGATCACCGACCGGGCCGGCGAGATCGTCCCCAAGTCGGGCGCCGAACAGGCGATGTCGATCATGGCCAGGCTGCAGGGATGAGACCGTTCGAGAAAATCGCGAAATAGCGATTTTCGAGGCGGCACCTGCCCGCGCCCCCACCCGACCACCCATAGAATATTGCCGTCGGGTGATCGGGCGGGGGAGCGGGCCGGAGCTGCAACGCACAGACAGGCACGTTCCTGAACGATCTCCCTGACACCGATCCGCTCCTCGCCGGCAGGTGTATTGCCATAGCAACACGGTGGTGTCATACTCCAGTACAACACAGGAGGAGGACCCATGTATAGCGAAAGCGATCTTGCAGGCGCGGTGGCGGCGGGGGCACTCACCCCCCAGGCTGCCGAGGCCCTGCGCAACCATGTCGCCGCGGTGCGATCGACGCCAACGGTCGACGAGGAGCATTTCCGGCTGCTGACCGGATTCAACGACATCTTCGTCGCGATCGCCGCCGGACTGATCCTGGTCGCGGTCGGCTTCATCGGGTCGTACATTGCCGGCAAGGCGATCGGCGGCACGCCGAACGACCCGGCCGATATCGGCGCGATGCTGAGCGCGGGCGGCTTTACGGTCGCGATCACCAGTTGGCTGCTGGGCGAATATTTCACCCGCCAGCGGCGCATGGCGCTGCCGAGCATCCTGATGCTGCTGGGCTTTGCCGGCGGGCTGTTCGCCGGGTTCGGCGGGCTGCTGGGCGGCAACCTGCCCTGGTATGCCGAGAAGCTGGGCATCGGCCTTGCCGACGAGCTGGCGGTGAACCGGCTGGCCGGGACGATCGCGGTCGTCGTCGGGGTGCTGACCGCAGCGGGGACCTGGGTCCACTGGCGCCGGTTCATGGTGCCGATCACCGTCGCGGTCGGCGCGGTCGCGCTGGTGACGGTGGCGGTCGGGGCGATCATGGCGTTCGTGCCGGGATCGGACGCATGGCTGAACGCGATCCTGCTGGTCGCCGGGCTGGCGGTGTTCGCGGTGGCGATGCGATGGGACATGTCCGACCGCGAGCGCCGCACGCGCCGGTCCGACGTCGCCTTCTGGCTGCACCTGGCCGCGGCGCCGCTGATCGCGCACCCGGTCTTCCACATGCTGGGCGTGTTCAACGGCAATATCAGCCCGGCGATGGCGGGCGTGGTGCTGGCGCTGTACATCGTCTTCGCCTTCGTGGCGCTGGCGGTGGACCGCCGCGCGCTGCTGGTGTCCAGCCTCGTCTATGTGCTGTGGGCGATGTACGCGCTGTTCGAACTGACCGGCGCGGTCGAGCTGAGCGCGGCGCTGACCGGGCTGGTGATCGGATCGGCGCTGCTGATGCTGTCGGCCTTCTGGCAGCCGATGCGCGCCCGGGTGGTGGGCCTGCTGGGCGGGCTTCGCGAGAGCCTGCCGCCGACGCAGCAGGTGGCGATGGCGTAAGGGTCGGGGGCCCGGGATCAGGGGGGACGGGGCCTGTCAGGATTTTCGTGTGCGGGCGGGCGGTTGAACATTACGCCGCCATGGCCTTGATGAAGCGCTCGCCGAAGATGACGGCGAACTGGGCCTTTGCCATGGACCACTCACGTGGCGGCATTTTCCACTCTTTCTCGGACCGGTTCAAGATCAGATAGAGCAGCTTGGTGGCAGCGTCGTCGCTGGGGAAGTGGCCCCTGGCTCTGACCGCCCGCCTGAGCTTGGAGTTGAGCGCCTCGATGGCATTGGTGGTGTAGACGATCCTGCGGACCTCGTCGGGAAAGGCGAAGAACGGGATGACCTCGCTCCACGCGCGCCGCCAGCTCTGGCCGATGGCGGGATAGCGCTGGCCCCAGGAACCGGCCTCGAACGCCGTCAGCGCCTTCTCGGCAGCGTCGGCATCAGTGGCGCGGTAGATTTGCTTGAGCGCCGTCGCCAGACCCTTGCG